>NZ_JBIAOR010000001.1:0-998529 GCF_042878995.1 Brevibacillus sp. NPDC003359 | reverse complement strand
CCCTCGGAAACCCTCGGAAACCCTCGGAAACCCTCGGAAACCCTCGGAAACCCTCGGAAACCCTCGGAAACCCTCGGAAACCCTCGGAAACCCTCGGAAACCCTCGCGTACACTCTCGTGGGTATCCGGGGCTTTTTTTGAAAGAAAACGAAAAGCGCCCTGACACGAGGCCAAGACGCTTTTTCGGTAGTCGTGTTACAATTATTTGGTCAATGCATTTTCCAAATCTTTCACACCGCTATAGACCAATTCGAACAGGTCAGCAATGTTTTCTTCTTCAATGCAAGAGAAGGCAATGCGCAAATCGGTTTGACCGAGAGCGATCGTACCGACGCCATACTGTTCCAGCAAGTGCTGGCGCAATGTTTCTGCTTCGACAGTCTTTAGCTTGAGGCACATGAAGTAGCCGGAGTTGAATGGATAGTAGGTCCACACATCATCAAATTTACCGCTGTCGAGCACTTCCTTGACACGGTTGGCGCGGCCTTTCATGATATCGAATTTCTCCTGCTTCTGAGCTTTGTAGTCCGGAGCAGTGATTGCGTGCAGAACGAACGTTTGAGAAGGGTGTGATCCGCTGGAAAGAGTCGCGCGGATGATTCCCATTGTTTTCTGCTCCAAAGCGCTGAGCAAGTCGCTGGATGGAGAAGCATACGTAATGAAGCCAACACGGAAGCCCCATACATAATCTTCTTTGGTAGCCCCATCTACTTTTACAGGCAGAATACGTGGGTGAACGTTGCACAGGCTGGCGAAGAGAGATTCGTGCATCGAATCCTCGAAGAACAAGCCGAAGTACGCGTCATCTGTTACCGCGACAATGTTGATTCCGGCTTCAGCGCCTTCTTTGAGTGCAGCGATGATTTGTTTTCCTTCCTCTGGACCTGGTGTATAGCCGGTTGGGTTATTCGGGAAGTTGAGTACGACGATGGCTTTGCCTTTGTCTTTTTGTGCGAGAATTGCATCACGCAAAGCAGAAGCATTAAACTTCATCTCGTCGTTATACAATGGGTAGTAGACCATTTCGGCACCACGGCGGATCGAAAAGGTAAGCTCGTAGTTTTCCCAGTTTTTGTCCGGGATGATGACACTGTCACCACTGTCAGCGAACAAATCCGATACGATACTCAGGCCATGCGTCAGAGCGTTTGTAACGATTGGGTTACTAATTGTATGATTTGCCAGTGCAGGCTGTTCTTCGATCATTTTTTTACGCCATGCTGCACGTAGCTCAGGTTTTCCTGCAGGGGGTGCATATTCGTAAATATCTTTTGGCTGGTAAGCAGATAGGTTATCCTGGATGACTTTGAGATGCATCGGTTGACCGTTTTCCAGTGCAATCCCGATGGTTGCGTTGTACTTTTTCGCTTTTGTTTTCGCTTCTGCCGACTGGCTGAGAATGCCCTCTTTTGGGAAATAAATCAGCTTGGCGATATCGGACAGCATTTCATACACGTGCGGGTTTTCTCGTTGGATGGTTTCGTTCAGCGTTGATGCCAATGAATGCATGGTAGCCTCCCTTTTCAATTACAAACATCTATCTTTACCAATAAAGATAGCGTATCTACATGCATTTGTCACCCATACCCAGCCGGATATTTCAGATTTTGCAAGGTTCCTTTTGACAGGGAGGACCTGATTTGCTACCTTGAAATCGAAAACTGAGTGATGCGGGAGGGAGAAGGAAATGGCAGAACGCATAATCGTTCGCCTGGGTGACCCTATCTTGCGTGAAACTTCAAAAAGAGTACCATCCATTACTCCGCAGGTTGAAAAGATTTTGGATGATATGGCCCAAACAATTTACGCTGCGAAAGGTCGTGCAGGCTTGTCTGCGATCCAAATTGGCATTCCGAAACGTTTAGTTGTGATGGATTGCGGTAGCGGCTTGATTGAACTGATCAATCCGGTGTTGATTGAAAAATCAGGTGAGCAGGTAGGGCAAGAGGCTTGTCTTTCGATACCGGGTGTCTTTGGAATCGTTCATAGGGCGAATTATGTCAAAGTTCAGACGTTGGACCGCCAAGGAAAAACCATGACAATCGAAGCCGAGGATTTCCTTGCTCGGTGCATTCAGCACGAGATGGATCATTTGGAAGGAATTTTGTTTATTGATCATACGGAAGAGCTCTTCTCAGCAAAAACAGGAAAGAAACTGAACCGCAAAGATATGCACCGGATACAGGGTGAAAGTAGAAAAAAATGGTGGAAATAATCAGAGCATATACAGCAAGGAGAATGACTCATGAAGCGTTGGAATATTATGTTAACAGGCTTTGGAACAGTAGGACAGCAGGTAGCTAGACTGCTGGAGCAGCGTCGGGAGCGGTACCGCGAGCAATATCAAGCGGATGTCAGACTCGTGGGAGTCGTTCGTTCAACTTCCGGCCTCTATGATGAGAACGGAATCGATTCAGGAAAATGGGAAGACTATTCGCATACAAAACAAACATGGAATCCATCATGGGACGCACTGGATTTTATCAAGTCAGCTCAAGCAGATGTACTCATCGAGGCAGGTCCATCTGAAAAAGAGGGAGGACCCGGTCTGACTTATATTCGGTATGCATTGGAGAATGCTATGCATGCGATCGCGATTTCAAAAGGGGCACTTGTAGTCGATTATGCTGGCTTAGCCGCTCTAGCCAAAAAACATGGCGTCGCGTTGAAAATTAGTGGAGCAACAGCAGCGGCTCTGCCGACGATCGATCTATTGCAGTATAACTTGGCAGGCTGTGAAGTGAAACGAGTCGAAGGCATATTTACAGGCACGACGAACTTCGTGCTCACAAAAATGATGGAAGAGGGGCTCACCTGTGCGGAAGCAGTCGAGCTTGCTCAGAAGATGGGGATTGCCGAACCAGACCCTTCTTATGATATCGATGGTTGGGATACAGCTTCGAAGCTCACGATCCTTGCAAACGCCGCTTTTGGCGCGCAAGTAAATCTGCCCGATATCACACGCGCAAGTATCCGCGAAATACCATCCGTACAAATCGAGACGTGGAAAAAGCAAGCAAAGATTCCCAAGCTGATCGGAATCATCCAAAAGGAAGCGAATGGCACGCTTTCTGTAGCAGTTGAGCTTTGTGCAATGGATTATACCCATCCATTTGCATCTGTATCAGGTACGACAAAAGCTATACGGGTAGAAACAGATGTCATGGGGGATTTAATGGTTGTTGGAGGAAAATCAGATCCTGTCGCGGCAGCAGCGGCTGCCCTTAAAGACCTTGAACATATCATTAGCAAATAGGCTAATTTGCATGAGCTTCCAGTGTTCCTTAGGAATGAGTCGTTTACAACCGCGAGCATACTAGTGATGCACCACAAAAAACGGCGAGGGGGCCATACGGATGAATCAGTCGTCTGATGTCAATGCCGAGCTGCAGCAAGTATCTGCTTACCCAACCAAGCAAAAAATGCATCAAAAAAATGTCGCTTTGGTAAATGAGCAGGATAGCTGCTGTTGTTCCCCCAAAAAGCAGGCATCTGAAGCACAGCAGGAATAACGCCTACACGAAAAAGCCGGGTCTCGATTAAGAGACACCGGCTTTTCGTTTCATGCAATGCGTTTTATCCGATAAATTCTTGTACCCAGTAGCCATTTGTGAAGCCTACACCAATTTTTGTGAACGCAGGGTTCATAATGTTTTGGCGGTGACCTTCACTATTCATCCATTGTTGCATAACTTCTTGTGGACTCTGTTGACCCATGGCGATATTCTCACCTGCAGTCGAGTACTGAATGCCATACTGCTTCATCATGTCAAATGGGGAACCGTACGTTGGGCTGTTGTGGTCAAAATAGTTGTTAGCAGACATATCTTGTGCTTTTGCCAATGCTACTTTGGACAGTGCTGCATCCATTTGGACAGGCTTGAGACCTGCTTTTGCACGTTCTTGGTTCACCAAATCCGCGACTTGTTTAGCAAAATCAACAGCTTTCCCTTGTTCCACTTGATTTACTGGAGCGGCAGGTTGAGTGACGGTTTTGCTAGGTTGCGCTGGTGCAGCTTGAACTGGTGCTTGTTGTACGGGTGCTGGTTGAAAAGATCCTAGTTGTAAATATGTAGCTTGCCTTTGCTTAACAGGTTGCATCGGCTGTACTGCTTGTGGCTGGCCAGGGACAAAGCCTTGCTTTTGGAAAAAGTTATAGAACTGTTGTGCATTTGGTGCTTTTTGGAATTGTCCCATATTTTGACCTGCATTGAATTGGAATTGTCCGTTCTTCAATGGGCAGTTAGATGCTGCGGAAGCAGAAGAAGCAAACCCTGTCAAAGCCAAGCCCAGGCCAAGAGTCATCGCGATTGTAACAGAACCAAAACGTTTCATAAAACAAATCTCTCCTTTTTTTTGCCTACGAGGTTAGTTGTCGGATTCGGGTTGAGGAAACAACCCTACGCCAATTCGGCGATTCACCCCATGTGGAATTGCTCATCCACAAAAAGTCCCCCGCACTTCCTTTTCAGAAAGTCTCGGCTTATTTCGTTTGGCATGAACAACGATATCAGACAATCCCAATCGAAATAAAGGAGTAATATATGGCAAATAGCTAGAATCACTGATAAATTAGGCTCATTTCGCTTCGTTTGATTGTTCCTTCCATGCGGTTAAGCCGCCTTCCAATGCATTTGCTTGAAAACCATGCTCACGAAGAAGAGCGGCAGCTTTTTGAGCTTTGTTACCTGTTGTACATACGGTAACAATCTGCACATTATGCGCAAGTTTTTCGGTTTCTTCATCGAATGGCTTGTCCTGTTCTTTCATTAGAATATAGGGAACGTTTCGGGTCGATGCATTTTCGTGAACGAGGCTGCCGGTGATAAATTTCTCGACGTCGCGAACGTCCAATAATAGTACAGGCACTTTCTTTTCAAGCATTTCTGATAATTGAATCGTTGTCAAAGTTTGATTTTGCAAATGAAATCCCTCCCAATGCTATTGTAACAGAGTATCGCCTTCCCAGTATAAGGGTGAACGGTTGCTTTTATTGGACAACCATGGTAGAATGAGATTGCTACTTGAAAAATTGATACCTAATCATTCATCGAGGTGTTTGTATGCTGATGGATAACATTTTTGAATCCCCGATTCACACTGGCGCGGTCATCGGAGCCGCAAGGATGGAAGAGAGGAAGGGCTTTCATTGTTTTAGGTTTTCAAAAGGTTTAGTTTTTAATTTTGCAGTTCCGTCCTATGACATTCGTATATTTACTGAGTAGGTAAAATTCACATATCATGAAGGCGTATCATAGCACATGATCTGGTATTCCTTCATGATATGTGAGCTTTATTTGCTTCGGTAAATATGACTAGCATATTCAAATTGAATTTTTGGAGGTTTTTTTTAATGCAAACGAACGGAACAGTAAAATGGTTTAACGCAGAAAAAGGTTTCGGTTTCATTCAAGTAGAAGGCGGAGACGATGTATTCGTTCACTTCAGCGCAATCCAAGGTGACGGTTTCAAAACTTTGGACGAAGGTCAAAAAGTTCAATTCAACATCGTTCAAGGCAACCGTGGCCCACAAGCTGAGAACGTAGTAAAACTGTAAGTCTCCTGCTAAAAAGAAACTGTCCTTTCGAGGGCAGTTTCTTTTTGTTAGGTAATGATAGGGTTTTTCTAGCCGTTCAATAAAGGAAGAAAATAAGGAACTATGGCGCCACACCATAATTCCTTATTCCCAATTTGTTAACATACTACGGGCAAGTTTCGAGTTCAATCGTCTGAAATTGGCTATCTAGCACTGTTAGGCCATCCACTTGTCCGCCGCCAATTGAGGTGCGGCCGTATGTGGTGAGAAGAACGTTTTGATTGTTGCGGGCTACAGTAAGGCGTACCTCATAATGGAAGGAAGCAGGTATCGCCGCATTAAATACAGTGCGAGTGTTTGCTGGGAGAACTTGCGTAACGTCTACTAATGTACTGACTGGATTTGTTTGAGTAACAGCATTACCCCAGTTCAATACTTGTACGCGTACTTCCACGCCTCGGTCGAATAGATTGACGATGTCAAGGTGAGCTGTAAGCGCAACATTGAGATTATTTTGCAAAATACCAGTTGTTCTTACAAGTGTTTCTCTGTGAGGTTTGCGATGCTTGTGATCCTTGTGATCCTCGTGATGCTCATGGTGCTCATGATGCTCTTCGTATTCTTTTTCCGTCATCTTGATCACTCCAATTTGGATATATACTAGTGGGACAATAATACGATATTGTTTCTTGTATGAATTTGTAACGGCGAACGTAAGGGGACGAGTAACTATTTTTGATAGAGGACGGTGGGGGTTTTGGGAGATACGCCTGTATGCAATCAATTAGACTATACGGCTCGCTTTGAATGGGGCTACGAAGGAGTGGAGCACGTCGGGGCCGTATCGGATATGATCGTCATCATTGATGTGCTCTCTTTTAGTACATGTGTCGATATCGTAACGGGACGTGGGGGAATCGTCTATCCTTATCAGATTAAGGATGCGTCCGCTGTGGAGTTTGCCAAACAAAAAGCAGCACTGCTCGCTGGAAAACGGGGAGAGCCAATTTCGCTTTCACCTGCTTGTCTGAAAACGGTACCAATGGGAAGTAGGGTGGTGTTACCCTCCCCAAACGGATCGACCTGTACCGTATTGGCAAAGAAATCAGGGGCGAAGGTCATCGCAGCGTGCTTGCGAAATGCGCCAGCTGTCGCCAGATACATACAGCAGCATAAAGGGACCGTAACGGTCATTGCTTGTGGTGAACGGTGGGGAAATGGAGCATTGCGACCCGCTATCGAGGACATGATTGCAGCAGGTTCTTTACTTCACGAATTGGAGGGATATCGCTTGTCACCAGAGGCCGAAATCGCGGTGGCAACCTTTCGATCGGCCCAAGATCATATTCCCTTTTACTTGCAAAAATGTGCGTCAGGCCAAGAACTGATCAGCATGGGGTATCCGGAAGATGTCGCACTTGCAGCACAATGGAATCAAAGTTCCACTGTCCCAGTCTTAAACGATGATTTTGCTTACGAAGCCATTTAGTCTTCTCGCATAAAGAATCCCTCATTCGGTAACCATGGTTATGAATCACACATGAGAAAAACTGGACAGGGAGGATTCATATGGATGACAACAGCAAGTCCATCAACCAGTCAGAAGAAAATATCCTGACGAATCGCCAAGGCCATCCGATCACAGACAACCAGAACTTGCGAACAGTAGGGAATCGCGGGCCAACCGTTCTGGAGAATTACGATTTTCTGGAAAAAATCACACATTTTGATCGGGAGAAAACACCTGAGCGTGTCGTGCATAGCCGTGGTGCAGGAGCGCATGGCTATTTTGAAGCGTATGGAACCGTAGGAAATGAGCCGATTTCTACGTACACGAGGGCAAAGTTGTTTTCGGAGCGTGGGAAAAAAACGCCTGTGTTTGTGCGGTTTTCTACGGTTATTCATGGGACACATTCGCCCGAGACATTGCGCGATCCACGCGGGTTTGCAGTGAAGTTTTATACAGAGGACGGGAACTGGGACCTTGTTGGCAACAACCTCAAAGTTTTTTTCATTCGGGATGCGATGAAGTTTCCTGATCTCGTACATGCGTTCAAGCCTGATCCAGTGACAAACATTCAAGACGTGGAACGGATCTTTGACTTTATCTCAAACACACCTGAGGCCATGCATATGATCACGTTTTTGTTCTCTCCGTGGGGAATACCAGCGAACTATCGGCAAATGCAAGGCTCTGGCGTAAACACGTACAAATGGGTAAATAACGAAGGAAAAGCAGTCCTGGTCAAATACCATTGGCAGCCGTTAGCGCAAGGAATTAAGAATCTGACACAAAAACAGGCGGAAGAGATCCAAGGCAAAAACTTCAATCATGCGACGCAGGATTTGTATGAAGCGATCGAGCGAGAAGAATATCCGGAGTGGGAAATGTGCGTTCAGATCATGAGTGATGACGACCACCCTGAGCTCGATTTTGATCCCCTTGATCCAACGAAAATATGGCCCGAAGATCAATTCCCGTTTCTTCCTGTAGGCAAAATGGCATTGAACAAAAACCCTGATAACTATTTTGCAGAGGTCGAGCAAGCAGCTTTCGGGACAGGTGTTTTAGTGGATGGACTTGATTTCTCCGATGACAAGCTACTGCAAGGAAGGACCTTCTCTTACTCGGATACGCAGCGTTATCGGGTTGGCGCTAACTATTTGCAGCTTCCGGTAAACGCTCCCAAAAAGCATGTAGCTACCAACCAGGAAGGCGGTCAAATGCTGTATCGAGTAGATCGGACGCAGCGGCATATTAACTATGAGCCATCGACGATTGGCGGTTTGCAGGAAGCCAAGCAAGCAGCTCCTGATCATCAGCCAGAAGTGGAAGGGAAGGTCGTCCGTCAAAAGATTGATCGCACCAGCGATTTCAAACAGGCGGGAGAACGTTATCGCCTCTTGGAGGATTGGGAACGAGAAGACCTGATTGCCAATCTGACGGATGCACTCCTCTCCTGTGACCCGCGCATTCAAGAGAAAATGCTCGGATACTTCTCTCAATGTGACGAAGAGTACGGAAAGCGCTTGAAGGCTGGAGTCGCACAGGGCAATGGCGGTAACAGTCAGGGGATGGGTGGACCTATGGGCGCAACGAATCCAGGAGCGGCTGTCAAAGAAGCCGAACAGAAGTCTCATCCGTCCAAGCCTTACTGATGACGCGAGTGAACAAGCAAGATGGAATGAACAGTGGAGCTTTGCCGAATCCATGGTAAAGCTCTTTTTTGTATCCGGTTGCATTTTTACCTAACAATCAGTAGGCTAAAACGTATGGGATCGATTTGCCAAAGGAGACGTTATTCATGTCGAAAGATAATAAAACACATCAGCATATTGTAGAAGCAGCCTTTCAATTATTCGCGGAGCATGGGATTGAAAAGACGAGCCTGACGATGATTGCTGCAGAAGTAGGGATCACGAAGCCGGCAATCTACTACCACTTTGCATCAAAGGATGCGCTGCTCGATTATTTGTTTGATCAACTATTTGGAAATTATACATTTTCTCATTTTTTCACGGTTACGGATTTTACAGCTGACAATTTCGTGGAACTCCTTATCGAAAATGGGTTGAAGCTATTACCGAGCGAGGAAGAGGATTATGTCTTTTTACGTGTCTTCAATCAATTTCTGCTGTCTGTCAGCCAAAAAGAGAAGTACCGTGACAAGCTACGTGTGATGCAAGAAGATTTTTTGCAGGGCTTTACCTCATTGTTGGAGCGCGGGATAGAGTTAGGTATTGTCACACCTGATCGAGTCATAGCAAAAGCTCATATTCTAGCACTTGTCGTTGATAATATCAGTAATTACATGCTGATGGGGATTGAGCTTGATCAGAGGGATATCTGGGCTGAAACAGTGAGAAGCGTGTTAAAGTAATCGAAAAAACAGTAACGCAATTCGAATCGCTAGCGTCTTACAATTGTTTACATTAAAACGATGGCGAGGAGATTCATGATGATACAAAGAGAGAAATGGGTAGCACTGCTGAGCTACACCGCGGTATTCTCCTTATTGACGACGGGTGGGGTCGTTGCTGCATCCCCTGCGAAAACAGTTTCCCAAAAGGTAGAAGCAACTGCTGGCGCTAACAGCAATATCGACGTGAGGTTGCAGGCTTGCAGTCAAAATGATTCGATAGCGGAAGCTTCGGCCACAACGATGAAGTCCTGGAAACCATTTGAGAATAAGCCCGTCATGGAAGGGATTACTGCCATTGCAACAGGCATCATTTTTGATGAAGCAGGCTATGGATGGAGACCAGGTATTTCGTATGCCTTCACTGAGGGTGGGCAAGTGTGGAAATGGGGCTATCAATCTGACGAGAAGTATGAACCACACAAGCTAGACGGGATCAAAGGTGCGAAGCAAGTCACAACGGATTATGTCCTTACGGGCGCTGGCGAAGTATGGCAGATCGATGAGAAGAAAGCACCAGAAAAACTTGCCGGTCTGGATAAAATCAAAAACATTCAGCAGCTCGATCTTCATGAAGGCGTACTCTTTTTACTAAAAGATGATGGTACCGTACTGAAATGGGAAAAAGGAGCGAAAGCAGCAGAGAAGCTGACGAAGCCCTCAAATATTCGCGCCATGTATAGCTCTGCTTTTTCCTTGTTTGCAGTAGATGATCAAGGGAAGCTGCTCTATCTCGATGGCAAATCGGGAGAGCTGAACACAGAAAATGTACAGGTAATAGATATCCCAGGGAAAATCAAACAGGTAGCCGTCGATTATACGGATCGCGCCTTGATCCAAACTGAAAAAGGCGAAGTGTATAGCTATAACACAAAAGAAAATGAAAAAGCAGTGCGAGCCGCTCATGCAGATGGTGCCACGCGGATGGCAGTTGGCGGAGAAGGAATGTACTTGATCGTAAAAGCGGACGGAACTGTTTGGGGCTGGGGACATAATACGCTTGGAATGCTCGGTGCGAATCTGGAAAATGAGCTCGAGGAGCCTGTCAAACTAGCAGGTCTTTCTGATATCACAGACGTACAAGCGGGCACAGATCATGTGATTGCTCTGGACAAAAAAGGAAACGTCTATTCATTTGGCAGCAATATGACAGGACAGCTGGGTCGAATCCCTGTTACTTTTGACAAATGGACAGAATTGGGCGAATTACGTGATGTAAAACAGGTTGTAACAGAGCTGGATAAGCCGTATTTCGTACGTAATGATGGTACTGTATGGAGCTTCGGTGTGGATCGAGTGCCATATGAAGTGAAAGGACCTAAGAAAGTAAAAACAATGGATAGCATTCTGAATTCCCCCGTTACCTTGAATGAGAATGGACAAATCCAGGTGTGGACCAGTGAATTTAGCAGTTGTGAAACATTGGCGTTGCCTTCTCGCATCAAGGATTTCGTTGGTGGAGAGGAGCATCTCATACTGCGTACGGAAGATGACCAATTCCTGACGGTGGAATTCAGTTATGATTCCGCAGAACGCGGGGGCGTATATGTCATCACGAACTTACACCCACAAAAAGTGGAAACCCTCAAAATCGATTCAAAAATGGCTGCGGATGTGACCAAGCTTTATGCCAATCTTTATACGTTTTTTGCTGTGACGAAAAATGGTCAAGTATTGTACGCAGAACGGAAGAATGATGAACCGTTCACTTCATTTGCGCAGATAGCTGGTTTAGAAGGAATTCGGGAGCTTGCACCTGAGTATTTTGTCCGTTATACAAAGGATATCGCATCAGTTTGGGCCATCGATGACGCAGGTAAGGTTCTGGAGATTCAGGTTTACCCAGAAAGTGAAGCGAATGACGCAGGAGCCATCAAAGTGAAGCTGGAACCCAAAACAGAAGAAGGAATTGCTATGTTGAGTGGACGTTTGCGGATAACCAAGGATGGGCAAATCTTCGAACACGAGTGGGAACCGCTTAAAAAACAAAAAGTTGCTGCACCTGTTAGACTGATTTCCTCTTTGTATGACTATGCGATTGAAGGACCAGGCTCGCATTATCATGTGCTGGTCACCGAAGATGATAAGATCGTATTGATTGGCGATAATCCATACGGAAAAGGTACGCTTCAACCAGATAAGGTCAGACAATAATAGCACGGAAGAAACGGCACAGTGGGACATTCATTTTCCACTGTGCCTCTTTTTTTATCATTTTTAGAAAGGGTGGAAAAAGATGGTTGGCAGTTTAGATTTACATTTGTAAATCTAAGAGGTGATGACGCGATGAGCAACATTCCGAAAATATCGGAGGCTGAGTGGGAAATCATGAAGGTGATCTGGCGAGATCATCCAGCGACAGCGGAGCAAATCATTGAGCGTTTACCAGCCGATATCGAATGGACTGAGCAAACGGTACGCACGTTTTTGAACAGGCTGCTCAAAAAGAAGGCAATCAGCTATGAAAAATCTGGCCGCAGCTACCGCTATTTCCCACTCGTCCAGGAAGCTGAATGCAAACGGGCGGAAAGCGAATCCTTTTTGAAACGTGTTTTTAATGGGGCAGTAGGCACGATGATGACAAATTTTCTCGAAGATGTGCAGCTATCCAACGAAGAAATCGACAAGCTGCAAAAAATACTGACGGAAAAACAAAAGAAAAAGCAATGATGAGGGACCTGTAAATGGATATTCTAGGGAATGTTTTTTTGTGGATGTGCTACGCCTCGCTGGGGGCAAGCCTGGTAGCTATTTTGTTGGTAGCTATGAAAAAAGGGATTCGACAAGCGATCAGCTGGCGCATACATCATTTGTTATGGTTCATCGTTTTGGCACGTCTCATGATTCCCGTGCTACCGGAGAGTTCATTTAGCCTCTTCACCTGGGTTTTCTGGGCAAGTAACAGCATTTCGGCTACTCAGCCGCTTTCTTTCTCCGTAGAACCACTACTAACGCCAAACACACAACCTCCTGTCGTCATCTCAGAAGTCTCACACGGATTAGAAGACAACGAGAAAAAACAGATACAAGCCGAAGTAGGTAAGGTTGAAGGGATGAATGCAGTTTCCTCTCACCCAGTTTATATCCAAGTTCTCACAGTAGTGTGGCTTGTCGGAGTAGTCTTTTTGTTGGCGAGGCTATCCACTTATCTGTACAAGATGCACACCAAAGAACGCTTTTTGATGCGAGTGACGGATGAGAGAGTGTTATCCATCATGGATGATTGCAGAAAGAAGTTTGGGGTAAAAAGGAAAATACACGTCTACACAGGGACACTGGCGAAGGGCCCGTTAATCTCTGGTCTGTTTTCACCTTGGGTTTATTGTCCGCGGGACGTATACCAATCGTTGTCAGACGCCGAGTTGTACCACGTTTTCGCGCATGAGCTCGCTCATCACAAGCGCAAAGATTTGCTGTGGAGCTTCCTTGGTTCTCTCGCACTCGCCATCCATTGGATGAATCCGCTCGTCTGGTTATGGATTCGCAAAATGAAGGCAGATATGGAACTTGCGTGTGATGAATCAGATGATTTCAAAGTTCAAAAAAGGTTCCTATCAATTATCGGCTGTAGCGGTAGCTTGCGGGTTAGCCATCAGTGTAGTGACGTTAACCAACGCAGCAGAGCCTACCTCACTCCAGATGGCTGTAAACCAAGACGAAAAAATGCGTCCTTTGTTTGGCGATACATCCAGCAGGGTGACAAATAGGCTGGAAAAAGCTGAAAGGCTGGCAGGTTTTCCTTTCAAAGTCCCGTCTTACTTGCCGTCGGGGGTTACGTACGTAAACAGCAATATTCTTAACTCGAACGAATCAGAATCTTCGGAAAATACAGTGATGCACTTGTTCCGAAGTGAGAACATCTCTCTCACAATCATAGGGAGCACAGTCGAGAGAACGGAGGAATCTTTTAAAGTGATGTCGGATGATAGTAGCGTCGACTCCACACTCTCAAAAGAACAGATATCCGTGAAAGGAAAATCCGTAAAGGTTAATACAAGAACGGCAACATTTGAAAACGGCACAGTTTATAAAGACGTTGTCTATCACTGGAGCGATGAGGGTCTCTACTATTATATACAGGGGGTAGCTCCCCTAGAAAATAAGGAGATCGTAAAAATAGTTGAATCGTTTCAAGCTCCAAACGCAGAATTGAGAAAAACATACGTAAATCACGACTTTCTGAATAGTGATATCCTTGATTTAGAGGATTTGGAGTACTTCTCAGGAATGATCGGTTTTGCACCAGCCTTTCCGTTGGAGCTACCTAGAGGATACAAGGCAACAGAAGCATATGTTAATAAAAAGCTCAATTTTAGTTACCCTGAAAACGAAGAGGATAAACACAAGCGCACCATTCATATCACGTTTGAAAATCCTGAAAAACCAAATACGATTGTGTTGGTTGCCCAAATCAAGGACAAGTCCATTGTGGAAAACATGAGAAAAACAAAAAAGGTCCCTTTTGAGAGAATAGACGGTGCAAAATTTGAAGTTCCTGTCACTTCTTTGAACATCAGTGGCCAAGAAGTATTCCGCACAGCGCCGTATAAAATCGATGATACACTGAGTAGCCAAAAGGAGAAGGACAACTACACTTATTTTTGGTTAAAAGAAGATGTCTGCTATAAAGTGACGTTCAAAGAAGTGGAAGCGGAGGTGCAACAGCAATTGGTAGCAGCTCTGGTAAAGGAAAAGGCGATTGATCTGAAAAAGTAGCGGGAACATTTAGAGTCTGTACATAAATCGTGCAGACTCTTTCCTTTTCCCTGATGAGAGGACAATGTAGAATTATGTCGAATGAATATTTATGAATAAGCATGAGCCTAGAAATACGTTGGTTCCATGGAAAAGGAGAATCTATGTAAATGCAGAAGTCATCAAGTCTGTCCAAAGAAAACAGCGCTGCATGCTGCCAACCGTCGATTTCTCCGGCAGACGATTCTGCACGGATATTAATAGAAGGAAACACCGAAGTTTTAGCACAAATGAACATGATTAACTTGACGGAAGAGGATTTGCAGTTAATCGCAGCATTTCGTCCTGTTATTGAGACCGAAATTGAGCAGATTACTTCTTCTTTTTATGAATCGATTCTCTATGTGGACTCTTTGAAACAAATTGTGATGGAGCACACTACCGTTGACCGTTTACGTCAAACCATAAAGAATCATTTAATCGAAATGTTTGACGGCCGGATCGATCCTACCTTCATTGAAAAACGCTTGAAGATTGCGATGGTCCATCAAAAAATCGGACTTCCTCCCAAGTGGTACATTGGTTCTTTTCAAAACTTGTTAGGCACACTTATGCGAATCATAGATGATCGGAAAGAAATGTATCCTGACTCGAAAAAACTGGCACAAGCCATTACGAAGCTGCTCAGCTTTGAGCAGCAGTTGGTACTGGAGGCTTACGAAGACCAGACACGTATACTGGAGCAGCGCGCCAAGTCGATGATTGAATATCAAGCGTTTCACGATGATTTAACAGGCTTGCCGAACAGAAGGAAGCTCCATCAAGCCTTGCAGGAGGCGATTGCTAGCAATAAAGAAAAGGGTACGCGCTTTTCTGTACTGGTACTGGACATCGATCGGTTTAAGATGATCAATGATTCTTTGGGCCATACGTACGGGGATCGTTTTTTGCAAGAAGTAAGTAATCGGATCAAAACAAGCGCGGAAGGATTCGATGTGACGATTGCCCGTATGGGTGGTGATGAGTTCACACTGATCTGCCAAAATGTTGAAGGTGATCACGAGTTTTCGACGTTGGCTGATCGGGTGGTAAAGGAAATTGAGATTCCCTATCTTTTGCAAGGAAAAGATTATTACGTCACTGCGAGTATTGGTGTCGCGGTGTATCCCGATCACGGATGCAGTGAGGAGCAATTGCTCAAAAATGCAGATGCTGCCATGTACGAAGTGAAGAAAAACGGGAAAAACGGATTTCAGTTTTTTACCAATGAGCTCGACGACCAAGTATTGATGCGTATCGAGCTGGAGAGAGATTTGAGAAAAGCGGTAAAGAAAAACGAACTGGTGTTACACTACCAGCCACATTCAAACGGGGATTAAGCAACTTATTGGCGTGGAAGCACTCGTTCGGTGGGATCATC
Source organism: Brevibacillus sp. NPDC003359 (assembly GCF_042878995.1). Taxonomy (NCBI): domain Bacteria; kingdom Bacillati; phylum Bacillota; class Bacilli; order Caryophanales; family Paenibacillaceae; genus Brevibacillus; species Brevibacillus sp. NPDC003359. The sequence goes on along the minus strand of NZ_JBIAOR010000001.1, from coordinate 982,958 downwards.
CAGAAAAAGGAATTCTGTCACCGGGTGTGTTCATCCCGATAGCGGACTCGAACCGCAGTACTTGGAATTGGAAATAACGGAAAGCATGATGAAGGAAATCCAAGGGTGAATCATTTTGAAATAATTGATACAATGATGAGAGTCCCTTCGGGGGCTATTTTTTTAAGGAGGGTTTTTACGATGAAGAACATTACGTTCATCAAACACGTCTATGAAAAGCAACTGGGGGGTGAAATCTACTATGAACCCTAGTATTTTAAATGGCACTAGAAATCATCTGATCAACCAGCTTGTCTTTTTTGACGAGCAGTATTCACTCTTTTACGATCAATATGTACGGAACTATGGAAAAGAAAAGCAAGCCATCGATGAGATTGTGGAGCGTTACAAGCAAACACTCGAAAACCTTTTGGCAAAAGAAGACAGTGCACTCTTTCAATCACTTAAAGCAATTACGTTATTAGGCAGTAACGTAAAAGTACTATTTGAAGAAGATCAATTTGAGGAGTCATTTACTGTGGTATACCCCACAGACATTGACCCGGATAACAACAGAATTTCATTCTTATCGCCAATAGGCAGGCAACTGCTGCTAGCGGCTCCACGCGATTCTGTTGTGCTGGAAAGTCCGGTCGGCAGGCAGCAGGTGCAGGTGCGGGAGATAAGCTTTACATATATGGGGGGATTCTCGTCACCATAGGAATCTAACCATCGCATCGTTCATATAAGAAGACACTAACACGATGTTAGTGTCTTTTTTTGTCCATTCTAGTAAAATGCAAGAAAAGTAAGCCGTGAGTACAGGGGGAAAAGACGATGAAAACGATTGCCTGTCCAACGTGTGAGCAAGATGTGCAATGGAATATGAATCGCCTGCAAAAGTTGGAGGAGCGGTGGATGATGGTTTGCGAAAAATGCGGTGACCCGTTTTTCAGCGTGTCAGAGGAAGAAAAGGAAATGATTTTTGCAGGCATACGATTGACGGAAGAATATGTACCGGATATCATCCATACTTATCACCTGATTGCTATTCCTCGTAATTAAACTGCCACTCGATACCAAATCGATCGACGACACTACCATAGCATTTGCTCCAAAACGTCTCCTGCAGTTCCATTCTGACAGTTCCCATTGAAAGTAAGGTAGACATTGACGCTCAAGGCACTCACTCCTGCGTTGTGTATTTTCCAATCTTCCCCTCTATGATGGAAAGATACACGAAGCAAATATACTTCGATAATCACGGAAAAATAGGTCTCAAGAACGCTAGAGACTTTGTTGGTGTCTTTTAATATTCATCGAACGATATTTCTGAAAAATAGAGGGAAAAGAAGGGATTTCATGATTGTTTTTGAGAAAGAATGGAACGAATCGCACTTCAGGTAGCTACGAAGAAAGGCGGAGCCGTGGCTGTTTACGAGCTGGCTTATAATGCCAGAATCACCATGGATGAAGCGGCGAAGGTATTAGAAAAATGGGAGCAGACAAAAGTCAGAGCATGTTTGAATAGGCTCCCATAATCTGCACATACTACCAGCACATCATCAATCACAACCAGAGGTGAACAGCAATGGCACGTTCGAATTCCTTGGTGTATGGACAATCCCGTGCAGCACTTGATCAATTAAAGTACGAGATAGCTGCTGAATTTGGAGTCGAATTGGGAGCAGACACGTCGGCACGCCAAAACGGTTCTGTCGGCGGAGAAATGACGAAGCGTTTGGTACAATACGCGGAACAGCAGATGTTTTGACTGTAATCCCTCCTTGTGAGGGATTTTTCTTTCGCTTACATTTGTCCGAAATATCGCGTATAGTTAGGGGGGAGCGACGAGACAGTCGCATGGACCGAAGAACAGCAATAGGGGGATTCTTGGCTTGAATAGCGACAATTTGCATAACTGTTTGTTTTTCACTTCCAACCGTTTATCCCGGGTGATTACGAAATTGGCGGAAGAATCCTTCCAGCGTTATGGATTTTCTCCTACTCATGCGTATCTTATGCTGGCTGTAAACGAAAAGGAGAAAGTGACCCCGACCCAATTGGCGCAAATTCTTCATATGACACCATCGACGATTACTCGATTTGTCGATAAACTCGTAGGAAAAGGATATCTGGAGCGAGAAGTAGAGGGGAAAAACATCTTCGTTTTGCCTACGAAAAAGGGGCGAGAAGCTCAGACGGACATAGAAGAAGCCATTACAGATATGTACAAAAACTATGTGGCATTGCTTGGGGAAGATCAGGCAAAGTCAGTCACACAGATGATTCACGAGACAGTCGAAATGTTGGAAAAAACGAGACGGAGTCTTGATTCCAGCATTTGTAGTGAACGGGAGAGTTGACAGTGCCCTGTTCTTCTGATAATTTGTATGTACAAACAAATTAATTTGGAGGATATTCATGAAAACTCTTGTTATCGCAGTACACCCTACTATGTCTCAATCTCGTATCAATAAAGCATGGAAGGAAAGAATGCAAAAAGAAGAAAGCGTAACTGTTCACGATTTATACGCTGCCTATCCAGATTTCCAGATCGATGTTGAACAAGAGCAAAAACTGATGCAAGAGCACGACCGTATCGTCTTTCAATTTCCGCTTTACTGGTATAGCACACCAGCCCTTTTGAAACAGTGGCAGGATGCTGTGTTGACGTATGGCTGGGCTTACGGATCTGAAGGAAACAAGCTGCATGGAAAAGAGCTCCTCCTCGCGATTTCTACAGGCGGACAAGAGGAAGCTTATCAACGTGATGGTTACAACTACTATTCCATCAGCGAACTGATCAAACCGCTGCAAGCGATGGCGAATTTAACGGGATTGAAATTCTTGAAACCATTCTTGTTCCAAGGGGTATTGGGGATTTCGGATGAGCAGATTCAGCACAGTACAGAAGAATATGTGGCTCATGCACTGAACACTTCCATTGAGCCGGTAGGAAAATAATGAGACACGAGAGACGATGAGAAAGTTTTCATCGTCTTTTTTGTGTTGCGAGAAATGGTTCTGGGTGCCCTAGCAAAAAACCTTGACCAACAGGTACCCCTAATGCCAAAGCGATAGATAAGTCCTCCGGCTCCTCGATTCCTTCCAGTACAAGCTGCGTTTGATCTTGGCAGTATTGGACGAAAAGCGAGACGAGCTTCTGTTTATTCGGCATGGAGGACAATTGCTTGCCGAAGTACCTGTCGAGCTTTACGATATCTGGTTCATATTCCACGATCTTTTTTAATGAAGCGGCTCCCGAGCCGACATCATCTAATGCAATCAGGAATCCATGTTGACGCAGCTCACGTATTTTTTGCCCCAACGATCTTATCTCCCACATCTTGTCTTCTTCATTGGCCTCATTGATTTCCAAGACAATTCGATTGTTCCACGAACCAAACAAGTCCTCCGAAATAAACGATAGGAACGCAGGGCTCAACAGCGTGGAAGGAAACACGTTGATAAACAAGAGCGGAGCATGATCGATAGAAGTCACATTCGTAAAATACACTTCAATTGCTTTTTTCATCGACAGCGTATCCAATTCATACAAGTTTCCCTCTGAACGAGCCTTCCGAAAAAGGAATTCTGGAGATTGGTGTGTAGAGGAGCGAAGAAGTGCTTCGTACCCAAAAAATTGTCCTGTCATCAGATGCAGCAAGGGCTGAAAAACAGGATATGGCGTTTCCTTTGACAATAAGACGTTCATGGAATCCTATTCCTTCCAGCACGAAAGATTTGACTTGCAGAAAAATTGTTTCCTTAAGGCAAGATGATTTGTCGTTATTCTATAACATCGCCGTGTTGTTTGCAATGCAGGATTCATGCACAAATAAATCTTGCGTTAAGGAAACAAATTTGGATATGTACAAAATATTTTTCATCTTGTAAACTAGGCTTGTAACCGACAATCAAGATTGGAGGAGATAGGAAATGGAACCCTTTACGTTACCGGAGCTGCCATATCGCTATGATGAGCTGGAGCCTTACCTGGATGCGAGAACGATGGAAATTCATCACGGAAAGCATCATGCAACATATGTGGCGAACTTAAACAAGGCACTTGAAAACTACTCGCCGTTCAGGAATGCTTCGGTCGAGGAACTAATCAGCCACTTGGAGGATATCCCGGAAGACATCCGCATGGCTGTTCGAAATCATGGGGGCGGGCATTATGGACACAGCTTGTATTGGTCCATCATGAGTCCGGCTGGCGGCGGAAAACCAACAGGGGATATTGCGAAAGGAATCGACAAGTATTTCGGAAGTTTTGAGGATATGAAGGATGAATTGACAAAAGCAGCTGTCAGTCGTTTCGGCTCTGGATGGGGATGGCTTGTGGCCAACGGGGACAAGTTGGAAGTGATGAGCACGCCCAATCAGGATACTCCTTTTATGGAGAACAAAACGCCCATATTGGTCGTAGATGTCTGGGAACATGCTTATTACTTGCAGTACCAAAATAAACGCCCGGATTTTGTCTCGTCGTGGTGGAATGTGGTCAACTGGGAGGAAGCCAATCGTTTGTATAACGAAGCAATCCGCTAAGGAAGGTCCATCGATGAACAGACACGCGGTCTATTTTCAAGAACAGGAAAAACGTCGAGAAATTTTGGTGTTGCTCAAGAAGCGCCGTTCGGTCAACGTTCAAGAACTGTCAAAGCATCTCGGCATAACCAAAGTCGCGGTGCGTAAGCATTTAGACGTTTTGCTTAGAGAACGGTATATCGAGTCTCGAATCGTCCGCCAGCGAACAGGCAGACCAGCCTATGTGTATCATCTAACGAATACAGCTGAACAATTATTTCCGCGTCACTATAGCGATTTGGCTACGGAGTTGGTCGCAGGCATTCAGGATTTGTATGGGGAAGCTTTCGTCGATCAATTATTTGAGAAGCGAATGGTACGAATTTTACAAAATTATCGGGAGGTAATGCGAGAACAAGGTTTTGACGAGCGAGTGAAAACGTTGACGAGCATACAATATGAACAAGGATACATGCCTCACTTGGAAAAAATCAGGGATGGCTTGTACATGCTTGAAGAAGCAAATTGTCCAGTCCTACAAGTAGCCGTTCGCTATCGCCAAGCATGTCAATGCGAGCTATCCTTGTTTGAGTCGCTAGTAGACGCGCATATAGAGCGTACTTCTTGTATGACGGAAGGACAAGTGAAATGCCGTTACCTGATTAAAGAAAAGCTCAGCAATGAAGAATGGTAGTAAGTAAGACATCCGTCACAAAGGCGGATGTCTTTTTGTTGCAAGCAAGTGGTTGATCGGTTGGTGATTCATAATTTTGGCAAGGCAGGGCAATTATAGGAGAGAATGCAGCGGATTTGATATGCAGGGACAGGGAGAATTAGTCATGAGACATACGTTTACACGTGTTGGCAAAAGACTACGTATGAAAGATTGGGACTACTCGTCAAATGACGCTGTTGTCAGTACTGATCTTTTGATGAATTTAAAAAGGTTACAAGCGTCGTTTTGCCATGCTCCTGATATCATTACGAATAAATTCATGATCAACCAGACGAATACTTCTGCTCTCCTTGTTTACTTGGAGGGGATGGTAGATAAGGCAATGATCAATAACAATATTCTAAAACCGCTGCTATTTGAATCCCTTGCGTTTTCGGATATCACAAACTTGGAGCTGACTGTTGGATCGAGAAAGGCTGTTCAGTCATGGAGGGAAGTCGAGCAAGGCATTCTTAACGGCTATAGTGTGTTATTCGTGGAAGGGGAAACATCTTGTTTGCTCTTGGGGACACAAGGTTGGCCAGAGCGTAGCATCGATGAGCCTGTAACAGAGTCTGTCGTTAAGGGGTCACGACAGAGCTTTGTGGAATCATTGGGGCAAAACATATCGATGGTTCGCCGATACATTCCAGATCGTGCATTAATCATAAGAGAAACGCAAGCGGGACGAAGGAGTAAGACCAATATTGCCTTACTCTATTTGGGAGATGTCATGAACGAAGAGATTTTGGAAGAATTGGAGGAGAGAATCAATCGGATCGACATTGATGCGATTATCAACATAGGTGAGTTGGAGGAGTTGATCGAGGGCAATCCTTACACCCCATTTCCGCAGTTTTTAACAACGGAACGGCCGGATTCTGTAGCATCTCATATCCTTCAAGGGCGTATCGCCATCATCGTCGATCATTCTCCTTGGGCTCTGATCGGACCGATTACATTGGCTTCATTATTTCAAAGCGCAGATGACTATAGCAAGCGCTGGATCATTTCTTCCTTTATCAGGCTGTTGCGGTTTGTCAGCTTTTTTATCTCTGTGCTTCTACCTGCGCTCTACATCGCAGCACTGACCTTCCATTACGAAATCATTCCACTCGACCTCATTTTATCGATTGGTGAGTCTCGCGAGCGTGTGCCCATCCCTCCATTTTTAGAAGCTATTATTATGGAAGTGACATTGGAAATGCTGCGAGAGGCTGGTTTACGTCTGCCCTCCAAGATCGGCCAAACCGTAGGGATTGTTGGGGGTATTGTCATTGGACAAGCAGCTGTATCAGCAGGGATTGTCAGCAATATCATGGTGATTGTCGTTGCTGCCACTGGGATTGCGTCATTCATTCTGCCCAATCCTGATTTAGCTGCAGCAGTGAGAATACTTCGTTTCCCGATGATGATAGTAGCATACTTGTTCGGGATTGTCGGGATTGCCATTGGCTTGATGATATTGGTCATTCATCTCATCTCGCTAGAATCATTGGGGACACCATATGGCAGCCCGCTTGCTCCTGTTCATCTAGATGCATGGCGAGATGGTTTCATTCGTTTACCAATCTGGAGCCTCATCAAACGTCCGCAGTCTAATCGACCAAAGCAAGCGATTCGGCAAAGAAAACATACTTCTAATGGCGATGACAAATGAAAACAAATCGACTCAATGACATTACGTTGTTTCAATACATATTCTTTATTTCTCAGGTCCAGATTGGTATTGGAATCATTACGCTCCCATCGGACTTGGCAGAAATAGCAAGCACAGACGGATGGATCTCTATCATACTAGGTTGGATTGTGGCAAACGTCGTCAGTTTACTGATCATTCACGTCATGAAACGCCATCCGAATGAGACGATTTTCGATTTGCTCAAGAGATATTTTGGGAAATGGTTGGGCGGCTTCGGTTCACTACTCTTCACTTTGTACAGCTTGTTTGTTTTTTCCATTACGCTTTTTTCTGCTATTCACCTTATGCAGACGTGGGTTTTGCCACAAACAGCCAACTATTTCTTGATGATCCTCTTTTTGATTCCGATCTACATGCTTGCACGATATGGCATCAGGATGCTCGCACGTTATACCGAAATCGTTCAGATTGGGATGATTTTGATGCTCCCTCTTTTCTTTGTTTCGATGAAGAACGGACATTTTATTCATTTGCTTCCCGTGTTAAAAGAGGGGTGGCTTCCTGTTTTGAAGGGCACGAAAACGACTGTTTTGTCCTTTCTCGGATTTGAGCTTGCGTTCGTGCTTTATCCGTTTTTACAGAAAAAACAACAGGCTGCCAAGGGCATTGTCATTGCGAATACGATCACTTTGTTCGTGTATCTTCTGGTTACCATAGCTTGTTTTGTTCAATTCAACCCATATCAGGTGAGTACGTATATTTGGCCAACGCTTGACTTGTTTGAAACGATTGAATTCCCATTTGTGGAGAGGATTGAGGTCGTTTTTGCCGCTTTTTACTTGTTTTTGATCTCAACAAGCGGCATTCCCTATTATTTTGTGTCAATCGTCGGCTTTAGCCAGGTGATTCCCTACACGAATCATCGGCAAGTTCTTCAGGTTTTGACTGGAGGCTTCATCCTTTTGTCTTTTGTTTATAATCCTACCTTTTATCAGGTGAGTAACATGCTAAAGTGGGGAGGAAGTATGGGCCTAGTGGTTTCTTATCTGTTTCCGATCTGTTTGTGGCTTTATGCAGGGACGATTGGGAAGCTTCAAATGAGGATGGACCGATGAAAAGAAGGCTCGTTTCGATTCTTCTCTCGATCATGTTGGTGACGTCGGGGTGTTTGGGACAAAATCGGCTGGACGAATTAACGCTTGTACTGACACTCGGGATCGATAACAAAAAGGATGGGGAGCTTGATATTTACTCTGCTGTCCCCGTCTTTCAGCGAGAGGCCAAGAAAAAGACGGAGCTGTTGCATGTTCATGCGTCTTCTTTTCGAGAAGGACGGGACCGGTTGAATAATGAAGCGAATGGGCTAACGGAAACAGGGAAGGTTCAAAACATCGTGATCGCGAAAAGGGTTTTACAGAAAAAAGGATTGTTTGACTTGATGGATGTGCTTTATCGCGATCCCAAAAGCTCTCTTAAAGCGGATTTAATCATGGTCGATGATCCGATTGAACAAGTTATGAATGTAGATGTGAACGATAAGCCGCGTTTTCCTGTCTACTTGCGGGAATTGATTCGGTCTGGCCACACGAGTGAAGCCTGTGTTTATACGACGGCACGTAACGTCTATGACCAGTTTTACGAAAAGGGCATCACGCCCTATTTGACACAGGTAAAGTTGAGAGAAAATAAGTTACATATTGCAGGTACGGCCCTCATTGATAAGAGGGGGTATTACGTGGACTCCCTCACACCAGAAGAAAGTATCCAACTGCTTATTTTGCAAAAAGATACGGAGCACCCGATTTACATGACCGCCCAACTCGCAGATCAAGCTTTTCAAAAAAAAGACGAAGAGAGTAGAAGTATCAGTTACTCGATCGATTACACCGATTACAACTACAAAACGTCGGCAAAAGACGGTCGATTTCAATTTGACCTGCATTTTACGTACTTGATTGTGCTGACGGAGGTTTTAGTGAAGGCCAATCCAATCAAGGATAAAACAGTAATGGAGCAGGCGATAGCTGCCGTGATGAAGCAAAAAATGGAAGGTGTCATTGCCAAGCTCCAGAAAAAACAAGTTGATCCGATTGGGCTGGGCAAATATGCTCGTGCGTATGCCTACGACGAATGGAAGAAAGTAGAGGATGACTGGGGGAGGGCATTTTCCAAGGCAAAGATAAATATTTATCCTGAGGTCAAGATTATAAGCGTTGGAGCGTTAAAAAAGTAAAGGGCAACGGCTTTCTTGGGTTTATCGGGAGAGGGGTGTTCTTTTTTGTCATGGGAAGACGAATTGTTTTCCGAAAGGGCAAGTGTCTATACAATCAGACGGGCGATCACGTATGGATAAAGGGAGGGGTATTTTGAAGGAAAGGAGTGAGGACATGCCGAACGACAAGAAAAATCCTAAGAATAGAAGGCCAATTCTTAACCAGCGAGGCTCCTTGAAAAAGTCGAGAGCATCACTCCCGCTCTTTTACGTCGCACCAAAGGAACAGATGCAGCCTCAGCCTCAGGAAGGTCCTATGGATAAGCAGAAAATGTATCGTTCCAAGAAACATAAGGGCAAACGAAATCATACCTCTCCACCTCCTGCCAACGAGACAGCTACCGAACAAGTCTCTTTGCATTCTACTCCCACCTCTGCCCCCATGGATGCCAAGGATCTTACACAAGAAAACAGCAAGGCTCAGCAAGAACTGATTCAAGCAAAAGTAGTCCACGTGGAAAGCACGGGTCAATCGTTCATGCAAGTTGCTTTCCTAGAAGAAATTTGGGACGTAGAGTGGGTCCATTCCTTACGTGTTCCCTGGAGGCTTGATTGGAAAGAGGTAGAATGCCAGAGTAAGATCGATATCCAGCACATTCGGCACGATGATAGCAAAAAGATTATCTGGCTGTCAGGGGAGTTAGAAATCAAGGGTCTGGGGATCACAGTCCATTCGCAAAAATTAGAGCATGAAACGATTCGCATCCCAGTTACCTCCACCGTATTACGACCACCCTTCCCCAAAGAAAATCTAGGAACAAGTGCAATTCTCCTTACAGCACCAGCTTGTCCGATTAATAGATGGGTAGAGACCGGGGACTGGCAAATCAACATCATGGCAGATCCGCTCAATCATTCGCAATCAGGATGGAAGGAGTTCAGCGGCTTGGCAACCATTAGCGGTCGTGTATGGTGGTATCGGAAGCAGCTGGTTCCCGTTCCGCCTCCATACATAACGAAAAAGGTAAACACTCTTTTCTAGAAAAAAGGGCAGATAACGCTTGGCATCAGCCAAATCCATATTGAATCTAGTCCATATAATATAAAGAGAGTAGGTGGCTGATAAAGGAGAGAGTAAAAATGGGTATACATGGTGATGGCTGTAATTGTGGCCAAACTCAAGTTACGCAAAATAGTTGCACGGTGGAAAACGCCCGTATGTTCGGAATGGCTTCAACCGAAACCACTTTTCCTAAAACTATTAAAGTACCTGTAACGTTGGCAGAAACGGCTGTTGTCGTATGTGTGGAGGCTAATGTCCATTTGGAGAAGCCTGCACTTGAGATCATTCGGGTATTAAAGAGTGTCATTTTGGAGCAATGTGAGCTGGTTCCCACATTCAACCCGTTGTCTGCAAAGTTGTTCGTCAGTGGTTTTATTCGCAAAAATATCGAGTACATCACAGTCGATCAAGTAACGGGAACTGCTGTATGCGGTGATGTGCGACATACTACGGCGCTGATACCATTCGATTTCTGTACGGATCTTACCTTTCCGGCTACAGGACCGACTTTGCAACTGGCACCAGATTTCGAGTCACACGGAGAATATTTGAATAAATCGGGTCATGCGGCAAAGTTTAACGTAGGTTTGTTCGGCAATCGAAAAGTTTACAACGAGAGACCGTATTGTGAGTTGTTATTCACGGAATTCACGGAATTAGACATCGGTTTGGAAAATAAGCGGTGCAAAGACACAACCAAAACATTCACGACCGTCCGTGAAAAAATCGTCCTACGTCTTGGTCTAAAGGTTTTGCAGAATCAACAAGTTCCTATTCCAACGACACCCCCACCAAAACCGACATTTCCGCCACCTTGCAAACCGACATCTCCACCTAAGAAAAAATGGTAATACACAAAAACACAGAACGTATGAGACTATCCAGAAGCGAAAAAGGCACTGGGTGGTCTCTTCTTTATTCAAAAGAAAGCGATTACAAAATGCCAGCCCTTATAAGATGATACATATCGCTAGTCATAACGAAATGAGTAGAAAGGAAGATCGATCAAATGAACAAAGTATGTAAATACGTCAGAATGCCAATAACGATAGTGTTCTTATTCCTTTTTCTTTTCTCGGTATGTATTCCGCCTATTCAAGCTGAAACAAGCAACTTTCATGAGGAAGTCGTCAAATTTCAAAACATCTCGCCCCTGTGCTATTGGATCGAACCCTCATTTGGATAATCCTTCAGGTATGTAGCTGGGTGGTAGTCTTATCTGCATTACTACTGAGCATAACATGGTGGAAAGGTCGCTTTACGTTGGCAGCAAAAGACAACATATCAACAGTCATGTTCCTCATCGGAGGATGTTTATTTATCGTGTGGGCTTTTTACTGGCAATTGCTTTTACCGTAACCTCAGACCAACAAGTAACTGGCCGCCCAGCTCGTACCTTTGCACAATACAGACAATCCTTTTTTCTGATTGACTCTGTACTTAACTACAACCTTTATCATAACGATTGAGGAGGAAAATATGGATGGGTTGACCAGAAGTCAAGTAGCCAGCGAAGCCAAAGTGCATATTGAAACAGTCAGATACTACGAAAAAAGAGGACTCATCGCCACAACTCCCCGAAATGAATCCGGCTACCGGATGTTTCCGCAACAAACCGTTACCGACATCCAATTTATTAAACGTGCACAGGAAATTGGTTTTACCTTAGAAGAGATCAAAAACCTCTTAAGTCTGTACAAAAATGACGAAGAGCTTCCCACCCAGGAAATGCACCAGTGAGGTTTTTTCCGAAGAAACAACCATATCCGTGGATGCGAATCGAATGAAGCAGGTCCTTGTGAACTTGCTTAGCAACGCTATTCGATATACGCCGAACGAAGGAAAGATATCCATTCAGATAGGGAATGACAACAAGCAACGATTGACCCTTATTGTGCAGGATACAGGGATCGGTTTTACCGTACCGATGATGCGCGAACAAGAGAGAGTGGAGGGACAGGCTTAGGTCTTGCGATAGCCAAACAATGAATCCTATCCCATCAGGGCACAATCGAAGTGGAAAGCAATCAAAATCAAGGGACTCGATTTAATATTCAATTGCCTTATTAATCAAGAGGAGCGACAAACATAATCCGTTTCGGGGCATAAACTCTCCGCTCAGAGGTAGTAGCCGTTACGCATTTCTTTTACGATTTCTCTAAAGAGAACGGTCTGAAAGGAGAAGATGTACAATGTTTCGAATACGGTTCAGCATCTTTTTGAGTGTGTTTGTCGCGATGGTAGGCTTGATGATTATTGCTCCCGTGATGCCACCGCTCATTCGTGAATTAGGACTCAATGAACTTCATTCTGGTATTATTATTTCGCTCGGCTCCATTACAATGGCGGTGATGGCACCCGTTTGGGGACGATTAAGCGATCGAAAGGGAAGGAAAGCAGTTATTGTCATTGGCTTTATTGGCATGTTTGTGAGTTGTGTTCTGTTCACGGCAACGATGTATGCGGGATTGTCACAGCTCATAGGTGGTGGATTACTGGTTCTTTTGCTTATTGTGGCTCGCGGATTAATTGGGATGTTTATCCCAGCCGTTCCGTCGGCAGCGCAGGCGTACATGGCGGATGTCACGGATGAAAAAGGAAGAGCAGGAGGTATGGCGTTTATCGGCGCTGCCAATGGGATGGGGCTTGTGCTTGGTCCGGCGATTGCTGGAGCGTTTGCGCTTATCGGTCTCATCTGGCCGTTATACATTGGCGCATTGTTGCCGATTGTCGCTTTGCTTGTCGTCAGCTTCTTGATTCCTGCGCAAAAACCAGTAATTCAAGAGAAACTACCCAAGGTGAATCCTTTTCAAAAAGGCCTGACGCTTTATTTGTTTGCTGGTTTGGCGACAATGCTCAGTATCGTCACTTTGCAAGTCGTGGGAGGATTTTATTTTCAGGATCAGTTGTCGTTGACAACGAAGGAAACCGCCCGAATGATTTCAGTAGGACTCATGATTTCGGGAGTAGCGATGATCGTCACGCAAGGGCTGCAAATGAAAAATCCGAAATGGCAGCCAAAACCACTTATTCTAGTCGGTTCGTTGCTCGTTATCATCAGCTTGTCACTCTTTCTATTTTTCATGAACTTGATGGTATATTACGTGGCTTTTTTCTTGTTCGGCATTGGAACCGGGTTCATGATGCCCGGCTTTATGGCTGGATCTTCTTTAGCAGTTGGCCGCGAGCAGCAGGGAAGTGTAGCGGGGTTAGTCGCATCCGTCCAAGGTATTTCCGCGGTGATCGCGCCCATTCTCAGCACAAGTCTTTACCAATTGGATAAGCATCTCCCCTTTGCCGTAGTAGGGGTTCTTGTCATAGTGATGGGAATGACATTGCTCTTTTCCAATAAGGAGAAGGGGTATACGACACAGCGACATCTATGAAAAATGTCCAGTCATTTTCAAGCATCTTTCATTCCTCATTAGGGCTCGCATATAATTGAGGGAGTAGGGCTTGCTACAGGCAGAACGACTGGAAAATGATTACCGCAATTTCAATGAATCGGCAGTCAAGCGCGTCAAGAAAAGAAGAACAACGTAAAAAAGGACCCCAGTGAGTCCTTTTTTTTTGTCGGTTTAACTGAGAATAAATCCTTTCTTCTCTTCAAGCGACTAAACGCGATTGTGAAGGTTTGTACTTTGACAGGTAATTCGTTTTATTTTATAGTGAGTATTACACTAACTACTAAAGGGGTTTCTATGGAAGAACTTTATAAAGAACTTCAGAAATGGGGCTTTTCGCAATATGAATGTAAAGCATATATAGGACTTTTAAAAAATTCTCCTATAACAGGCTATGAAGTAAGTAAAAGGTCCGGTGTACCTCGTTCAACGATTTATGAGGTATTGGCAAAATTATTAGATAAAGGTGCGGTTTATACAGTACCTTCTGACCCTGTAACCTATGCACCTTTATCGGCAAAAGAGTTAATCAGTCGATTGCGTAATAACTTCGAAACTTCCATGGATTATCTTGAAAAGAATTTATCTGCTTTAGAAAGTGAACAGGAAGTAGATGTTATTCGACGCATTAGCAGTGATGAGCGTGTTGCGGCCGAAATGGTTGACATGATAGATAAAGCAAAAGAAGAAATATGGTTGTCGATTTGGGAACCACAAGTCTCTTGTATAAAAGGTGCTATAGATAGGCGTGTAAATGATGAAATCCATGTTTTTTCTATTCTTTTTGGAGCACCTGAGATCCAGCTTGGTGTAACTACTCATCATAATTACATGGCTCCCGAAGTAGCTGAGGAACGTATGAATGGTCGATTAACGATTGTTGCACGGGACAATGAAGAAGTATTAATTGCAAATTTTTCTCCAAATACACCTGCATGGGCGATAAAAACACAAGACCCAGCACTTGTACTAATCGCGATGGAATACATCAGACATGACCTCATGTTTGCAGAATTAGTTAAAGAGGTTGGTCCAGAGAAAGCAGAAGCTCTCTGGAAAAACAACCCTAACCTGTTTCATGTTGTTACAGGAAAACGGTTCAAATAACTTGAACCGTATTTTCTTTCATTTTTTTGTAGTAGTTAGTGTGTTAGCTTCTACTATCTAGAAATAAAAAAGGTGGGAATGAAATGAGTCTGGCGAACGTCCAAATGAATTTGTCTCAGAGGGATGAAGATAGTTTTATCAAAGGAGTAAAAGATTGTATCCCTACGTTACTGGGTTATTTAAGTATCGGATTAGCTGCTGGTGTTGTTCAAAAGACTGCGGGACTTAGCGTAGTTGAGATAGCTCTGATGAGTTTAATTCTTTATGCTGGCTCAGCTCAGTTTATTGCTGCAGGAATGCTGGCAGCAAGTAGTTCTCCTACTGCCATTATTATCACTATTTTCTTTGTTAATCTGCGTCATATTTTACTTAGTGCAGCCTTATCACCTTATTTTCGGCATCTTTCTCCATTTAGGAACATGCTAGTAGGTGCACTACTCACCGATGAGACATTTGGTGTTGCTATTAACGAGACTGCGAAAAAAAAGCGAATCAGTGAAAAATGGATGCATGGCCTCAATATAACAGCTTATTTACATTGGTTTGCAGCTAATTTAGTAGGAGCATTTTTGGCACAATGGATCTCAAATCCTGAAAAATTCGGTCTGGAATTTGCCTTGCCAGCCATGTTTATTGGAATTCTTGTACTCTCTATGTTAGGTCGAAATAAAATCAAACTCGATATAGTTGTCGCACTTATAGCAGTTATCATTGCTGTGGGAAGCACTTTCGTGTTGTCCAGCAGTGCAGGTGTGATTGTTGCTACAATTATTGCTTCTACGATAGGAATGGCGGTGGAGAAATGGAAGTAAGATGGGACGTTTTTTTGATTATACTAGGAGCAGCTTTTGTAACATTCATTCCAAGGGTCGTTCCTCTTATGATACTAAGTCGTTTTGAATTACCGGAATGGGGAATGCGATGGTTAAATTATGTCCCTATTTCTGTTATAGCTGCTTTGATAGGTCAAGAGATATTTATGCATGATGGAAAGATTTCATCTTTTACAAATAACATTGAATTTTTAGCAGCCATACCGACTTTTCTTATTGCGATAAAGACACGTAGTTTACTGGTAACTGTACTTGCGGGCATTACTTCAGTCATCGTTTTACGCTTTTTATTTCAATACTAAAACGATGAAATGTGCTGGATAAAATTAAATGAATTTTCATCAAGCCGATTTTCTTAGCGTAGAGGAAATCGGTCTTTCTATGTAAAAACTCGCTTAGCGTACAAAATTTCCATTATGTTGGTGGTACCCCTCCTTTGAAGTAATCGAGGCTTCTAAATATCCGGTGAGTATGTTTTACATTTCTTTGAACAAAGTGTTTGTAAATGATTGTAAACAGGCTTTTGCAGTACTATTAGAAGTGTTTTTGCTCCAACGGACGACGTATTTTTTATTTGCGAATACGGAAGTGGCTATGATTAACTTGCGATTGAAAGAGAGCTTGGAATGCTTCTACCTGTTACATAAAAGGAGGTGTGAGAAAGCATGGGAGAAGCTTACAAGCTGCATTGTGAACACTGTTCCTATAACCAAAATATATACGTTGGCGTTGGTTTCAGATATATTCGTTTGGCAGAAATATGGGAGTGGTTCGAGGATGAAGCTAGCAAGGAACGCATCCATGAATTTATGCAGGACAACAGCACGAGGCATAGCTGCTTTCAAGGTCTATATATTTGCGAGAAATGCAATTATCTGCTAAATGCCACCTTTTTGCAAATGGAGTCGGATACCGATACATATAAGAACAGCTATGATTGTCCCCGATGTGCAGTGAAAATGCCGTCTATGCCGATCGATGAGGAGCTTGATCATGGTCTTGCGTTAGCTTGTCCTCAGTGCGGTACGGAAAAGCTGTCTATAGAGTGTTTCTTGCATTGGGATTAGAAAGGGCAGTCTCTTAGACAAAGGCAAGTATTTTGGACGGATTATTGACAAGATCTAGAAACTTGAAGGAGAATCTAACATGAGCATTTGGCCTAAGCCTTTCTTTGAGCCCGAAGCATTAAAACAGCGCATGCTTATCCTGAGCGCAATGGATATCGAGTTGTGTCAGGAGGATTGGCTGCGCAGATATCAGTTTGATCCACAATGGGATGAAAACACAACATTCGTGAGCGTTAGCAATGGCGCTGGCGACGATCTTTTCATCCTGTTCACCCCCGAGGGCGTCATTGTAAAAGGGTTCGATCATGAATCGGAAATGAGTCCTTTTGCCAGGGAAGAATACGAGGTTTGGCCTGGCATCTATGAGCAAGTCCCTCCTGCTTTGCTTAATCAAATAGCTGACGAAGCATTTACCAAGGAGGACGTTACGTTTTGCTTATGGAGAGAATCTACTGATCACGTCTGGAAAACGGGCGACGTACATAATCCGCAAGGGCACGATGATGGGTCAGATTTTTTGCTTGGGATGATTTATGACAACCCAGATGACTATGTAGAGTGGGCAGAGGCCTATTACGAGATGAAGGTCTCGCTTGATGTAGTTACGTACATCTTTACAAATACTGCAATTACGAAAGAAATGATGATGGAGCTGAATCCGGAAGTTGATCTAGACATCGCGATCAAGGAGCTTCAAGCGATCGGATTTATAGTTACGTGAAGTATGCCATGACTCAAACAAATACAATGGAAAGAATGGAGATAACGATATGCCAAAAGGTATGTATTCCCAAGGGGTAGCCGTCCTGCTGTCAACGGCGGTTCCGATTCACAAAATAGCAGACATGCTCAAGGATCAATTCGAAATTGCCAACGTCATGGAAACGTTCGACCAATGGGTGTTCAGTGGTCCGAGCTTGCTTATTCCGTATCGTCCGGAAGTAAACGGATATATCCAGGTCGATGTCGTTGATAAGCCTTGGCCGGATAGTATGGGAGATCCCGCAGAAGATACGATGCTGTTTGGCGCTTGGTCAATGGGCTTTTTCGGACCGTTTACGTTCTCGGATAGCCTTGAGCGTGCAGTTCAGCAGTCGTGGGGATTTCCCGAAGGACGGCAAGTAGCATCCGAGCACAAAGCGTTTATCCGTATTCGCTCTTCTTTCGTATTGGGGGAGGCAAACGATCAGGCTCCTATACTGCCAGAGGATTATGAGGCGCTCCCGGAGTTGATGACTGTCACTGCTATTTCGGAGTCGCTGTTGAAAATGCCAGAAGCCCTTTGCTTTTTCAACCCGAATGGAGAGTGCCTTGCGTCTGCCGAGTTGATGCAAGAGCTAAATCAACGCTATGAGCAAATACAGCTTCTTCCCCTCGAGCTGTGGTCCAATGTCCGGTTGTTCAATCTTCCGGAAGGATGGCTCCTGATGGATACCGTCGGCATGCAGCAGTTGGATGTGATCGATCATGAGGCGGTTTTTAATGGGGAGGCCTATGATCCAAATGAAGTTGCGAGTTTCCTGCGTAATATATCGAACTATTTATACGAAAATGGTCCTGTTATTAATGATGGCGATACAACCGATGGGCCGGGTGATGAAATTTGGAAATGTGTCTTGTTGGAGGAAGGGTTGGCAAGTCCTCCGCGTGATGTGCTTCGCTGGTATCCGTTGGACGGAAGGGACAAGCCTGCGGGATTGGAATAATTGCGTTATCGCTTGGCAGACCAAGGAAATTTGATAAAAAAAGCACGACCATTTCCCTTGTTTAGTAGGGCACTGTCGTGCTTTTTTTCGTTAGCATGAGTATTTTAGAGAAGCGAGGCTCGCTGTACCTACTTATTTGATAATCTCCTCATAGATCAGTTTGCCGTCATGAGTATACACGCTGTTCTGGTTTATTCAGCACATATTGTTGGGGTGAGACGACTTTATCTGCTGCATTTATTTTGGTAAAGGTATATTGCTTGTTGGTTTTCGTCACAGCAAGAAAGTGACTATCGGATGTTGGGTGAGATCTAAAGGAGGCTACGAATATGCCTGACGGTGACAAATTGTCAGAAACAGCCATGGCTTTTATTCGACAATGTACGAGAAGAGCAACCATTACTGACAGAGAGCAAGTAAAAAAAATCCTCCAACAGAATGGAATTCCAGCCTTTAACGCTTTGCTGGATGTGCAGGAAAAGTATGGAGGATTGAGCTATTCATTTGGAGGAGAGATCGACAATAGTTTTTGTATCGATTTATGGGGGGATTTGGCTCATCGAGATGGTGAGGAACGCAGATTACCTAGGGTTTTGAATCATGAAGGACAAACAGTGGTAGCGTGTTTTCATGTGATGGATGATCGGCTGAGTAAGGCTGGTTATATAGATGAGGACGGAAAGTTGTATACGCTACACTATACTACGTTTCAAGTATTTGCTGAAAATATCGAGGAACTGCTAGAGGGTGAAAGTGTCAAATACAGCCTGCTGCAAGAGAAAAAACAATGGGTAGTAAAATGGATAGAAAAGTCAGATATTACGTCTTGGCTCTCAAGTATAGAACAGAAACCTATTCTTATTGAACAGGCGAGTCAGGGATATAAGAAGTGGTGGAAGAGCCAGGATGGTCGGTTATATGTTCATGTTCGAAATGGAAGTGGAATATACGCGGTGGCTTATGCGATGGAGGTCGCTGATTTTACGCAGCTCGGTCTTAGCAGTTATCTCATTCTGCGTGGATTTCCGTTTGATTGCTCTTATCAATATGATCGTGAACGTGCTGAAGTCAAGAATACGATGGAAATGTTTCATTTTCAATCTCGTTTATACAAAACTTGTGATTACTCTAGAATCACCGTTCCCCAGGTAAAGGAAGCGCAGGACATCTATTTGTATGTAACGGGAAAGAAAAACTACAAGAGAGAGCAACCAATCGAAGACTTTTTATTGAAATTTCCAGAGCTTGTACTACCTATCGAGGATTTCGATCATAGTCTGCTGGAGTTTGCTCTGTGTAATGGGGATGAACGGATTCTAAAGCTGATCACATATATAGCCAAAATGGCAAATCACCATGATCATAGAAGTACTTCAGCAGAAAACAACGCGGATCATTTACTGTTCAATGAATATTTGAGAAGGATACATGTTTTTATAGAAACTCATCCAATGAACGTGCATCCCTTGTACTTTCATCCCTATCGTGCAGTAGGTGTACCAGTCGAGCTTGATATTACGGAGAAAAATACAGTCGTGACAAGAATGAGGGATAACAATGCACGAACCGTCAGTAAATTAACGGTGTACTATATGACTTGTGCCAAAGAAGGAAATGAGATCGCTGCTCATATCTATCGTATCTATGAACCTATGCTTTTGCTATATGCACTCGGAGGAAGTATACGTTTAGATCATGGACTTATTGAGGTTGGGGGTAGCGCCTTTCATCCCTCAAGTTGGCAGGCGAGGGCTGGAAAAGATCCAATTGATGTGTATCAAAGAATAGCGGATGCCTGGAAAAATCGGAATGTAGAGTATGCTATCGATCAAATCAAACGCGTGAAATGGGATAAGAAAATCGGAAATACGTTGGAGCGGGGCTTTGGTAAGTCAAATAGAAATAACGAAGCGTTTCATTCAGAGCACATCCTGTCAAAGCTATCCCATGACTACCCGCTCCTACAGTCTGATGAAGGCGCCATCGCTTACTCGATTTGCCAACGATATCTAGAATGGGCTCAATTAGTGGACCGAAAGCATTCTGTCGCAACCAAAAGCCCGTGTTTGTACGAACCATTTATTGAAATGCTGTATGAAGAAGATCAAATAGAGAAATGGGAAAGTAAGGCGATGAATTTGATTCGACTCATGGAACAGGAATCCATTGAAAAGTATGCAGAAGTATTACGAAAGAAAAATGATTAAATTAAGAAATTCCATACTTTATCGTTATGAAACTCATTTTTGTTCGGTTTTAAAGTGCGTTCTTTGCTCGTTGTTAAAAAATTTACGAGGGTAATACTTTTGATCGGACCTTTCGATGACCTTAAATCCGAACAATCAAAACCGCTTTCTGAGTACATTCCCTGGAACCGAAATCCGACAGAGCGTAGACAACCCCAAATACCCAAACAACGGATACAAAAACATGAGCAACTGACTATACCCAATCAGGCACAGTACGAAAGAAGTAGAGAACAAATACAAGTAAAGCCGCGATTCCGGAACATCCAATAATTCACGCAGCTGCTGACCAATCCCGAACACGTTGGAAATCAGTGTGGTAAAAATCTCGGAATACAGCACGAAAATAAAAAACAACTGGAGCCACTCGTTCCATTGGTCCGTTACGAAAAGAATCGGGATATTCATGAGACGGACATCGTCCCAGTTGGCCAACATGGCAGTATGGACGACAAGCAGCATGAATCCAAGCACGACACCACCAATGACGGCTGCCCGAAACAAAACGACCTTGTCGCGTATCGCATAGCCGATCGGGATGAGCACGGACTGGGCCATGGCGAGATTAAAGGACACATATAAGACTGTTTTCCATAAGAAGGAGTAATCGGATGGGGGTGAGAGAGGCATGGGAGATTCTGAGGTGCCATCCAGCAAAATGAGCAAAGCGAACAATAACATGGACGGAACGACAATCGCATTCACGACGAGTAATTGCTCCAACCCTTTTCGCAGAATCAACAGGGCGAACAAAACGGTGGCTGTGGTCCCGAGCAAATACGGAATGTCAAACTGCTCCTCCAAGACCGAGCCCGCTCCTGCCAACATGACAGTCGTTACGCCAAAAAGGGTGAGAAAGACCAAAATATTCATTGTACGACCGATCATCGGTCCAAACAGTTTTTGATTAAAGGATTCATACGAGGGTGTGCGCAAATGATGAGCGATCAGCATCATCTTGTAACCCAGCCAAACAAAAAGAGATGTGGCGAGCAGGATGCCGATTGTTCCCGCATGGCCATAGGCGGTGAAAAACGCGAGAATTTCTTGACCACTCGCAAACCCGGCGCCTACGACCGTTCCAATGTACGTTGCTGCGACCTGGATACTTTTTCCCCACAACTTCATACTGGTTTTTTCCTTTCCCGTCCAAATTGATGCTAGTACAAGTGTATGAGTTTCGGAGAAAAACAGAATGAGAAAACTCGTCTATCTTATTTGCTAGCCAAGGCAAAAAGCGAATGGCACGTGACCACTCGCTTTTTCGTTTTTGTATAAATACCGACGTTTTACAAAAGAAACATCGCCACGATTGTCGTCACCAAAAGTCCGATCGCCACGGGATACAGATTTCGTCTCGCCAGCTCAAATGGGTCTACTCCGCAAATGGCCGCAGCAGGAATCAATGCCCAAGGAATGATCGTTCCACCGCCGACCCAGATTGCCGCAATTTGTCCAAGGGCTGTTAACGTAGCCGCACCAGCACCCAATGCAGTTGCGAATAGTTGAGCCAAAGAGCCAGCTAGTGTTATCCCCGAAAAGCCTGAACCATCCAGCCCTGTAATGACGCCTACTGCAGATACCGTGAGAGCAGCTACTTCCTTGCTAATGGGAATCGTCTGTGCTAGCGCCACGCCGAGGTCGTTCACGATTCCGTGTGAACCCTGCGGCAGCACCTCCCCAAACACCTTGATAAACCCACTGTCGCCCATATAGAAGAAAGCAGCGATCGGGATGACCGGCCCAAATACTTTAAAGCCGAACTGAAAGCCTTGAATGAGATGTGTTGTTACCTGCTCGAGACCACTTAGCTTGTGAGCGAGCATCGTTGCGATGATGAGAATGAGCAAGGCGGTTCCGCCAACAAGCGCCGTTGCATCGCCTCCTCGTAAATCAAAAGCAAACATGGCCACAACATCGAGGATAAATAATACCGGCACGAGTCCAGCCAACGTACGCCGTACACCATCTGACAAAGGAACTCGTGCGGAAGTAAAAACAGCATCTGGTACGACGGTCTCTTTAGGAGAAGCAAGGACGCCGAGCTTTATGTCCTTTTTCAAATACCAGAATGCGATTGCAGTCGTCACGACGCCCATAATGATAACGAGCGGGACACTAGCCGAAATCACGTCCGAGACAGGAATTCCAGCGGCTTTGGCCGTTAAAGTGGGAGCCCCTTGAATAATGTAATCGCCGGACAGTGCAATCCCATGTCCAAACAAGTTCATGGAAACGGCGACACCCATCGCCGGCAGGCCAGCGCGCAATGCCACAGGCAACATGACTGCACCGATCAGTGCGACAGCCGGAGAAGGCCAGAAAAACCAAGAAATGACCATCATGACAATCCCGATGACCCAATAAGCCAATGTAGGATTTCGAACCAAATGGGTCATCGGCCGAATCATCATTTCATTTACGCCCGTATCCGTCAAAACGTGACTCATGGCAACGATGATGCAGATGACTAAAATCGTCGGCAATAGCTCGGTAATCGCATAGATGAAGCTGCCGAATATTCCGCCGACAGCTGTTGTCACAGACCCTGTCGCGACGAAACCGAGGACCGCAATGCCCACGATGCTGATCAGACTAGTATCTTTTCGTAAAACCATTACGAGAATAATGCCGATCACGAACAAGACGTACACACCATGTATCCACAAAAGCTCGATTCCCATGTCGCATCCTCCTTTTTCGTTACTCCGATGAAAGTCCCTTGATGTCACAACATATGCGAAAAATAGGCCATGGGTGAACGCACATCCTAGATCGGACGAGTGAATCAGCTGGAAACTGGCATTTTTGTCCATGATATGCCACTATTAATGAATGACGAATACTTGGGTTCCAAGCAAGAGAGGGGGATCGGCACATCGACGTCCTTAACCAGTATGTCGTGCAGCCAACTACAATGAATTCGACTACACCCATCCAACGTAAAATGGACCAGGCAATTGAGCTTTTGGAGCGCCGTTTCTTGGAAAGAAGTGAATTGATTCGCCTTTTAATGCTCGGCATCATGAGCGGGGAAAATGCTTTGTTAATTGGTCCGCCGGGAACAGCCAAGTCTCAGCTAGCAAGGTCTGTCTCTCAGCTTTTTGGTTCGGAACATTGGTTTGAGTATTTGCTTACCCGTTTTACGACACCCGATGAGATATTCGGTCCAGTCTCCCTTCAGCAGTTGAAGCTGGATCAATTCGTACGCAAAACAGCAGGCTATTTGCCAAACGCTCAGTTTGCGTTTTTGGACGAAATTTTTAAAGCGAACAGCGCGATTCTGAATGCGTTGCTTTCAATATTAAACGAGCGAATTTATTTTAACGGCAGAGAAAAAGAGGAGGTTCCGTTGCAGTTCTTAATCGCTGCATCGAATGAACTTCCCGATGATGATCAATTGACTGCTCTCTATGACCGCTTTCTGTTTCGCTATGAGGTTCACTATTTGAAGCATGCTGCAAGCTATGAGCGCATGTTTTCCTTGCCAACGACGCCTCTTCCTGTTGTGTTCTCTCTATATGACGTGAAGGATATTCAAGCGGCAACAAAGCAAGTGGTCATTCCAGAGACCATCATTTATTTTCTGTACCGTTTAAAACAAGACCTGGAAGCAAAAGAGTATGTGCTCTCCGACCGTCGCTGGAGCAAAATCGCGCATGTATGGCGTACCTCTGCTGCCTTGCATGGACGTGAGCAGGTGACAATCTGGGACACGGTTTTCACTCCGCATATGCTGTGGAATGTTCCTGAGGACTTGACGGTCATGCAAGAAGCGTTTGAACAACAGTTTACGGAAATGCTGAAGAATGATATGGAGAACGAATTGCCGCTCCAGCGCTTCGGACAGATTGCGGATAAATGGAAGGAAAAAGAATCGGAGCTGCATGCGTTCCAGTTTAAAAAGGAAGTGGGCGCAAAGCTGGGCAAAGAAGCGATGGAGCATAATGCCCGGTTGTTGGAAAAGAGTCGCGATGAGGTGGATGAGACGGCACGAGACTTGCGTAATCGTCTCATCCAGTGGGAGAAGTGGGAGCACGATCTGCATGCCTATGTCCTGGAAAAAAACCGCTTGATTCCCCATGTAGAAAAGTACGCGGTCAAATACTCGTACCTGCGAATTGAAGGTGAACGGATTTTGCAGCAGCTACAACGCACGTATCGGACGATTTTTGATAAGGAAATCCCCGGGACGGATTATGATTTTACGTTGTAGGGGGTAGGTCGTATGATCATTCGCTCTAGCGGTGTTGATCGCTATCTATTTGAAACGTACCTTGCCTCTTCTCGCACCGCTCAGGAATGGGTTCATGAGGCGCGGGCACGAGCAGCATGGTTTGATTTGGAGCTCTTGGCCGATTTTTTCCTCGTCTTTTATTTGGAAAAGCCGGAGATCGATCTGACGCAAGAATCCACTCCTTTTCATCATTGGATAATTCGTACGCTCATGAAGCAGTATTTTACCCGCATGATTCATCCACGTACGGTTAGGCAGGAAAGTGCATCGTTCAAAACCGCAATCAAAGCGCTTTTATGGCTGACCGAGACGTTTTCCGAGGAAGTGAAGCAGCGGGAAAAGGATCAACGGCTTTCTCCCCTCTTAACAGGTTTGAAAGACCAGCAAGGCCAAGAAGGAAGTCAACAAGCTCAGCTTTCAGAGCTTCTGACTGACAAACAAAAGGCCAAGCTCGAGTTAGTCGGTTATACGCTTCAGCAGGGGAAGCGGGTCGTGGAAGACAAGCAAGAGGCCATGGACACCAAGAACGTTAGTACGGGCAGAGGTATTGTCCTTGCAAAATCGCATTGCGGAGCTGCAAGAAGAAATGAAAATGCAGTTCACGAAACGGACCAAGCTTCTGCAAAAGGTGAAAAAACTGGAGAGTGAGCTCACCCAGCGCGAAAAGCAGCTGGATCGACTGCAAAAGCAAGAAAAGGAAACGATCGCTGCTTTTGAAAAAGAGCTGGGACATTGGCTGGAGCAATCGTTAAAAGCGACGTTATCCGCTGAAGAACTCGATACGCTGTTTGTCGAAGAGGTATTTACGGCCAGTCAGCGTTTTGCCAATCGAAGCTGGGGTCATGAGTTAGGCAAGCTGCGCAGGCAAAGCTTCGAGCAGTATTTGAAATGGATTGAGAAATTGAAGCGACATCCGGACCTGGTCGCTTTTCTGAACGAGGTAGGTAGGCAAGTCCATCGCTTTCGTGTAAAGCGCAAAGAGATTCGTTCCAGACATTTTCCTGAGGAATACTATGATTTGCGGCAATCGGGGGATATTGCACACATGTTGCCTGGTGAAGCAGTGCTTCTCGCTGATCCGGACTTCGAGAACTACTTCATGCTCAAATGGCTGGAGCAAAAGCTCATGACCTACGATACCTCGGGATGGGTAGAAGAACCCCCAAAAGGTCCAGTGATCTGCATGCTGGACACATCCCATTCGATGAGAGGAAGTAAACTGCGGCTTGCGCAAATCTTCATGATGACGTTTGCCGCCCTCTCGATGTTGGAAAAGCGTGATTTTATCCTCGTCTTGTTCGGGGCAAAAGGCGAGATCAAAGAGCAACCGCTCTATCACAAAAAGCCTGATTGGCCTGCCTTTTACGGCTTGGCGCAAATGGCGTTTGGCGGTGGGACTCACTTCGACGCCCCGATGAAGCGAGCCATCGAGCTGGTGGAAAAGGAACAAGCGTGGCGTGGAGCAGATTTTGTCATGGTAACAGATGGAATTGGAGGGATTTCTCCTTATGTCCAAGAAAAGCTCATCACTTTGGGCCAGCAGAAACAAGTTCGTTTGCACAGCTTGATTGTGGGTTCTGCGAGGCAGCATCTCGTACAAGCGTATGATTTGCTGGGCGTTTCTCACCGTGTCAAATTTGCGACGAGTTGGGAGGCGGATGGGGAAGAGAACACGGGACTGCTCCTGGATGTATTTCACACAGCTAAATAAGTGATTCGACGTCACTTCCAAATCTCGTCTCCTCTCATGCGACGGGATTTTTTTAGGGAAGCTTAAGAAAAAATTTAACTTTTACCCACTTTTTTCTTTAATAGTTTCGCCTATGCTGAGCGTAGCTAGCAAAAGGAAACGGGTAAAAGGAGGACACCATGAAGGAACTGATTAAGCTGGCCAAGCTTATACGGGGAGCGAATGTTTTATTTTCAAATATTGCACAAAAAGAGCTAGAGACAAATGAACTCAATTGGCAACAAGTATTGATTATCGATATTCTTGGAAACGGGCCAAAAACAATGGGGGACATCAGCAAGGCTGTTGATTTGTCAAACAGCACGACTTCAGGCTTAATTAGTAGGCTGGAGGAAGAAAATTTGGTACGAAGATTCCGAGACCAAACGGATCGCCGAATCGTGTGGGTTTCACTGACGGAGCGATTATGCAGTGCATAAAGTAAATCGGCTGAAAAAAAGGGGATAGACCGCTTCTTCTCAGCCGATGATCATGACCCCAGTTAGCCGACTCTCGCTGCCATGGTACGTCCGAATTCAAGCTCATCGAATTTGCTCTGAACGATTTGACGATCGTATTCCCACAGGGCATCCTCCAGCGCATACTCAACCGGTACATCCCGGATAATCGTAGCCAGCTTTTTGCTCAAGTACACCTGATCACGATTCTCTTCCAGCTTGCTGCGCATTTTAGGCGTACAGCTTGCCAGATTTACATATAGGTTGTCCAGATCACCATGCTCGGTAATCAGTTTTGTCGCTGTTTTCTCACCAATTCCTGGGCAACCTGGAATACAGTCAGATGCATCTCCCATTAACGCTTTGACGTCAATAACCTGTTCAGGCGTAATTCCACGCAATGCCAAAAGGCTCGCTGGATTATAATGCTCGTGTTTGCCACCATTTTTTAGGATTTTTACACTAACTCGCTCAGATACGAGTTGCAAGCTATCGTAATCACCTGTCGCAATGACGACCTCGTGTCCTTCTTCGGACAGACGTGTGGAGAGCGTACCCAACACATCATCGCCTTCATAGCCTGGGTAGCCCAGATTCGGAACCGAGAACGCATCCGTTATTTCTTTCACCAAATCGAATTGTGGAATGAGCTCATCCGGAGCGGCTTGACGATTTGATTTATAGCCGTCATACCATTGACTGCGCATCAAAGACTCTCGCGAAGCGACATCCCAGCCCACTACGAGATGAGTAGGGCGTGTCAATTCTGCGTAATCGAGCATCATTTTCGTAAATCCATAAACCGCATTTGTGTACACACCTGTTGAAGTCTGGCGATAGGCTCCACCCCAAGCAGAACCATAAAAGGCGCGAAATAAAAAGCTCATGCCATCGATGAGCAGTACTTTTCCTGAATCACTCACAAAACCTTGCCCCTCTCACTACCAAACTATACGCACCATTATAGCATAAAGGAGCGGGACAACCTTGTCAGATTTTACAATTGAAATATCGTAAGAAAACGTGCATGTACTTTTGTTACGGTGGGATGATAGTACCACAAGAGGTCAACAACCACCTCTTGAAATCAACTTCCGGTCTCAAGGCGAGAAGCCAAAACGCTGACGGTTCAACCCCGTCCCGGGAGAAAAAACGCGTCGGGAGGAATCAATCATGGCTAACAACCAAGGTGGCACCAACAATCTGGTAGTTCCTCAAGCGAACCAAGCTTTGGATCAACTGAAGTATGAGATTGCATCTGAATTCGGTGTAAATCTCGGCCCGGACACTACTTCTCGTCAAAACGGTTCTGTTGGTGGCGAAATTACCAAACGTCTGGTGAGCTTCGCTGAGCAACAAATGGCTGGCCGCTAAGCCTTCTTGATGACAAGTAAATAGCTGGATGAAGAGAGGTCCCTTTATAGGGGCCTTTCTATGTTTAGCATCATAAGCCCTTTTCTTTCCTGTGTGGTGCAAACACACAAGCACATTCGCGGACTAGTCATATGGTGTAACGAACAGATAACTATCCTCGTTTGTCCAGTGGAAAGGAGAGACGTCCGGCTATGAAGAAAAAGGAAGTAAAGCAGCTATTAAAGAAGCATCCCGAATTTGAAGCGTGGGTCCTCGAAGATTCCATGCGGATTCGAGCGGTCCGTAGCAACCCCGGTATGGCTGAAGAGTTGTTTAAAAGATGGAATGAGCGAAAAAGAGGGGTGCTTGATTTTGAAGGCATCTCGCAAAAAACCAAACGTGCGAGCGAAATGCTTACAGGCGTGCAATCCATCATGGACATGATGTCCGATTACTCGAAGAAACAATAAGAAAACATTTTAAATAATTGGAGAAGGCTTGCTCATTAGCCTTCTTTTTCTTTTTCCTTTCAGGGTGTGTTTTGTTATACTAGAAAATGGGAGGGAGCATGTCTATGATCAAATCAATGGTTAGCCTCATGTTGGTCACAGCATTGACGCTCGTCTCTGGGACAAGCATATTCAGCCAGACAGTAGAAGGGGTTTACGCCCAAACAACAAAACAACAACCAGCGATCAGCGTAACACCAGCCAAAACATATCCTGGGGACGTTCTTTTCGTACGCACTAAAGAGCCACAAACCGTAACGGTGTTCTCTCAGAACTATCGTTTACAAAAGACACAGGATGAGTATGCCCGGTTTATCCCGATTCCTTTTAACACGAAACCCGGGACCTATAAAGTCACATCTGCTGACAAAAAACTTTCCGTATCGGTCACTATCTCACCGAAAAAATTTGAAGTAGACAAGCTCACGGTAAGTAAACAGCTCAACAAAATGCGCCAGGATACGAATCGAATTAATGCAGATCAAAAAAAGATCAATGCAGCCAGAGCAAACTCAAGAGCGATTCCGTATTTCTCGGAGCCGTTTAAACAGCCAGCAGTAGGAAAATTAACGACTCCATTCGGCTATCAACGTGTCGTGAATGGTGTACCAGCCAACCGGCACTCGGCGATTGACATTGCAAACAAAACAGGGACGCCAATTTGGGCGAGCAACCATGGGAAAGTGGTACTGGCCGACTCTTTATACTTAACAGGCAATACCATCATCATCGATCACGGGTTAAATATTTTTTCCATATATGCTCACTTGTCCAAGCTAGATGTCAAGACAGAGCAAGAAGTGAAACAGGGACAGGTGATTGGACAAATGGGTAGCACCGGTTTTTCTACAGGTCCTCACCTTCATTACGGCATGTTAGTGGGAAATACGTACGTAAATCCACAGCCGTTTTTTGACGCATCACCTTTCCTCTGGAAGTAATTGGAGGTGTTTTCATGAGAGTCACAAATGTGCCAAGCAAAGTGCTCAACAACATGGTCCATTTCTTGGCGCCGTATGAACAGGCAGTTGAAGAGCTAAAGTTAAAATTAAAAGGAATTAAATACGGCTTTCTAAAAAGCGGCCGTTATTCTCCTATTGAATTTGTTGTCGGACGAGTGAAAAAAGTCGACAGTTTAGTGAAAAAGGCGAACGAAAAAGGAATCGACTTTTTGGGAGAGCAATGGCAAAGTGAAGTCGCCAAGGAAGTTCAGGATATCGCGGGTCTTCGAGTGGTATGTCGCTATGTAGACGATGTGCGCGAGGTGCTGCAGCTGTTGCAGGAGCGGGAGGATATCGTCATTCACGATGTCAAAGACTATATCGCAGCTCCCAAGGAATCCGGATACAGAAGTATTCACATGATTGTTTCGTATACCGTCTACCACGGCAGCGAAAAGAAAACGCTCTTCTGTGAGATCCAAATCCGTACGTTGGGAATGAACTTCTGGGCGACGAATGAGCATGAACTACGCTACAAGTATGCAGGAAACATCCCGATAGACGTGTTGGAGCAGCTTCATGAAGCGTCCGTGATCACGCATCAGCTCGACGTGTTAATGAACAATTTGCGGCAAGAAATTCTCACACCGGCCGAAGTGGATTCGACGCTAGAAGAAAAATTAGAAGAAATATTTTCCTTGTACGTCAAGCAGGATTTGGATTCAGCCGCAGCCTTGTACAGAGAACATGTCAGTGGCTTCGAAGAGGCTTTTGCCGACAATCCAAAGTTTAAAATGATTCACGATTTGTTGGGGATCCGGTTGAAATAACGTCTTTTGATAAAAACGCGACAAAGTAGGAAAGGATATAGACTAACATGCGCTTTTTGCTAACGAACCTACTCGTTGTGGTGATGGTTTTGTTCAACCTCGGCATGCCTTCCGCTTTTGCCGAGGGGTCATCAAGCCTGGAGCCTAACACTCTCACTGGACAATCAGCCATTCTGATTGATGCTACAACGGGGCAAGTCTTGTTTGAAAAGAACCCTCATGAGAAGCTGTACCCTGCTAGTATTACAAAAATCGCGATAGGTATTTACGCGATAGAAAAAGGGAATCTGGATGATACCGTCACTGTCTCAAAAAAAGCACGCCGTGAAGAAGGAACACGTGTTTATTTGGAAGAGGGAGAACAGATTTCCCTACGCAATTTGCTGTACGGACTGCTTATGAATTCTGGTAACGACGCTGGTACAGCGATTGCGGAGCATATGAGCCAGACGACAGAGCAATTTGCAGTGGATGTGAACGCCTATTTGAAAGAAAAAGTAGGGGTCACCGAAACGAACTTTACCAATCCGCATGGACTGCATGACCCGAATCATTACACGACTGCCGCTGACATGGCCAAAATCTCGCAGTACGCGATGAAAAACTCCGTTTTCAGGGAGATTGTCGGTACGAAGCGGCTGCCTTGGCATGGCCAAACGTGGGAAACGGTGTTAGTGAATCACAACAAGCTTCTGCGCGATTACGAAGGTGCGACAGGAATCAAGAATGGTTTCACTGATCAGGCGATGCATACGCTGGTAGGCTCCGCCAAGCGTGGTGAAACGGAGTTAATCGCAGTTACGATGAAGGCTTCTACGAGTGCAAATGCATACAAAGATGTGAAAAAGCTACTGGACTTTGGCTTTCAAGGATTTGAGACCAAACCAATCGCCAAAAAAGGGGATTCTTTCTCAGAAGTAGCTGTGCCTGGCAACAATTCGGTTGTGACTTTTACAGCCAAAGAGGACTTGTATGCGACGGTTCCCAAAGGTGTAGAGCCTTTGGTAGAGCTAAAAGCAGATGGGAACCTGTCTGTCCAGGCTGGCAACCTAACCGTCGCCTATCCGTTGCTTCGTCATGATCCGCCTGCTCCTGCTACTGGATTTGGGGATTCTGAAAGCGAAGTTTCACATTCATTGGCCCGCTATAGTGTATTACTCGTCTGGTTAGGAATGAACCTGTTCTTAGTTGTGTATACGTTTTCCCGTGCACGGAGGAATAAACGAATCCGTGAGCGCAGTCTTCAACGGCGGTTCTACTAATACGAAAATGAGAAGCACAACAGGACGTGGCAATTTGCGCGTCCTGTTTTTATTTTTGCAAAACGCGTGGCGAAACAGAGTGCTCTAAGTTGGTCATCTCTTGCTCTGTTGTGAGGGATAGATGCCGTGTCCAATCGTGGAAAATGAGCGTACATTAGAGTAATAACTTATGATCTGGTGAGGGGGAGTGAGATGGACAACCGAATCGATGAGCGCCCTGCCGTGTCCGTCATCATCCCAATAAGTGACAACGCCAGGAATATAAAAAGACTCCTATCTTTTGTGAAAAGAATAGATCCAGACACGGAAGTAATCATCGTGTACTACGGAGTGATCTCCCAAGCAGCTATCCTGCCCAATGAATGGAGAGCACAGATCATTTCAACCGGATTGGAAATAGGCAGCCATGAGGCAAGAGCGATTGGCTCTGCTCACGCGAAGGGAGACGTTGTACTCATTATCGACGAACGCCTCGCAATGCCTCTTTTATATTTGAAGAAATATGTCATGCTGGTCAAAAAGGGGGCGGATGTCATTATCACGACATGCGCCGATCGCTCGGCATCAAAAAGAGGAGTTCGTTCACCAAGTAGTGCCTATTGCTTGCTAAACCATCTTCTCGGACAAAAAAGCATGGGCTCCGCTTCCTTTGAAAATATTCCATTTGCCTTGAGTCGGAATGCTCTGGAAGCAATTGGTTCCAAGACCTTATGCAATCCGGCAGTGGCTTTGGTTCAAGCGTCAGTCATGGGGCTTAAAATGACGACAATCACCCCGTTTACCCCAGAAAATAAACCAACAGGCACTCGTGATATCGTGCAAAAAGACATTCGTAAGATTTACCGGGATCATGCCAAGGCAATCCAACTGCTTACGGACGGAACGAAACTGCGACGGGCAGATCAGGATGGACAACGACACCGCGACTTGGTGCATTCATCGGACGTTCTGCATTTGCGCTCAGTCATTCATCTGGAAACGCGCGAAAAGAAGGGCGGTGGATGGAGTGGCAAACGCAAAGCGAAATATGCGAGATCCCACAAAAAAAATCAGAGAAGAGCACATTAATGGCAAAGAAAAAAGCCAGAATTTAAACCGATTAAGTGTCATCCTCTCTGTTCAGCACCACGAGCGAACGATCAAAAAAGTACTCAAACAAATTGAGAAGCTTCGACCGATGGAAATCGTACTCGTTGTGGATGGCTGCCCGGATCACTCGGTGAAAAAGATACTCACGTATTCTTCCTGTCCACTCACAGCGTTTGTGTACCCATTTCCTTTAGGCGATGATGTATGGAGAGCAATTGGCGCCAAGGAGGCCACAGGTGATGTGTGGTTATTTCTCGATGCGAATCACGTCGTAGCTGCAAATGATATGCAGTCCTTTGTCAGAACGTGTTATCGGGGAGCAGATATTGCCTTGAGAAAAAGCATAACACCACTTCGTCAACGATTAATGGAACCGGATACCGTTTTGCTAGCGAAGACATTTCTCAATACCTTGGTTTCCCATCATGAACTAGGAACTTCCTCGATGTATGATTTACCTTTTGCGATGACGCGACAAGCTGCCTCTATCATCGGCGTTCAACATTTAGTCGTACCTGCGGTTGCGCACGCCATTGCTCTACACAATCAATTGCAAGTTGTGCCATCTCATTCCATTGCATCAGCAAAGCTTACGAGAAAAAGAGTGACACAAAGAAAGAATAAACCCAGCATTGACCAGACGATCCTGGGAGATCACATCGAAGCAATGGATTACGTGATGTCCCACAAATGAATAAAAACGTTGTCGAGGCGATGCCATCTGTCGGTATCGCTTATTCGTTGGTTTTCAAGAGTCCCGTACAAGCGTGCAATCATAAGCCGCTGGAATCATTTGATCTCTTGACTTTGCATTGTTCGGTTTTTGTAGTACGATAGGCAAGTAGGTCATTTTTTCTTGATAAAGGAGCAAACAGATTATGAGTATCCATATTGGAGCACAGCAAGGTCAAATTGCTGAAACCATCCTGCTGCCGGGCGATCCGCTACGGGCCAAATACATTGCTGAAACTTTCCTCGAAGGAGCAGAGTGCTACAACAACGTGCGTGGCATGCTCGGCTTCACAGGTACATACAAAGGTAAGCGCGTTTCTGTACAAGGAACGGGCATGGGAGTTCCTTCTATCGCGATCTACGTCAATGAGCTCATGCAATCTTATGGCGTTCAAAACCTGATCCGCGTAGGTACTTGCGGCGCGATCCAGGAAGACATCAAAGTCCGCGACGTGATTATCGCCATGAGCGCATCATCCGATTCACAAACGAATCGTCTCCTGCTCAATCAGGTCGATTTTGCTCCTACTGCTAACTTTGATTTGCTGCACAAAGCGTATCAAGTAGCGACAGAGCGCAATATGTCTGTCAAAGTAGGGAATATCTTTACGAGCGACAGCTTCTATCGCGAGAACTTAGATTTGTATAAAAAATTGGCATCCTATCAAGTGCTCGCTGTTGAAATGGAATCTTCCGCGCTGTACACATTGGCTGCAAAATACAAGCGCAACGCATTGTCTATCCTCACCGTAAGTGATCACATCTTGACCGGTGAAGAAACTTCCGCTGACGAGCGCCAAACGACCTTCAATGAAATGATTGAAGTGGCGCTGGACGCTGCTCTGATCAAGTAAATTATCATGCAGACGACATCCCACTGGCAAACTATCGTCAGTGGGATTTTATGTAGAGGAACGAAAAAGGGGATGGAATCATGAATCATAACTGCCCTGCATTTTTTGAAACGGCATTTGACGAAGGGTACACACAAGAGAAGGATGGCTATTTATATCGGTTTTTCCGCGAAGAGATGGGTAAACTTCAAGTGAAAACTGGAAAAATCGTGGCGAACGATCCATTTGTCATGTTTGAGACTGAACCTTTTGAGGAAGTGTTCCCTAAGGGGAGCTTCTCTGTACAGCTCGCTATCGCGCAAGTTCAACACTTGTCAAAGGAAGAGCAAACGGATGACTCTCTGGAGCCAGATGAACGGGTAGCATTGGCACGGATTGCCTTCTCGGATAAGCCTGTCGTGTCTTGGAAAATGGCTGTTTGGGCGGAGTCAGATCTGTCACAGCTTGGCGAAGGTGAATTTTTTGGCTATGGTGTGGATGCGGGTACTGGCTCGTTCATGGATGCAGAAGCTTGCGCGCTTTTGGAACGTGAAATGGAGAAGGACGAGATGTTCTTTGAGACGTTGACAAAGAAAATGGATCAAACGTATAAACACACACGGAGTTGGGGGCTAATAGATATAGCGGAAGACTGTAATGTTGCCATGTTTTCAACAGGATGGGGAGACGGCAGCTACGCGAGTTATATCGGTTATGATGCTGAAGGACAAATCGTGCGTTTGGTAACAGATTTTTACTTGTTGGATTGGATGGGAACGGCTGAAGAATAGAAGTTGGGGGTAAATGGGGAAAGAAGAGAGAAGAAAAGCATATAGACGCCAAAGTAGAGTGCCTCCAGTGGCACTCTTTTTATTGGTTATTTTTTCTTAGTTCGTTCAAGGTATTGCGCTAGGTTGTTCAAGGTATTTTCGTACGATCTTTTTTTCGGAGTAGTACTGATCGTTTTGGATTTTGGGATTACTTTGGTCATTTGGGGACCTCCGGGCGTTTTTAGTTATAGTGATCTTAATTATAATATATATTAATTTACAATAAATGTAAATAATATTTTTTATTTAAATTGAATTTTTTTATTCTAATGAAATTTTAGGCGTTTATGAAGCTGATTGATCAATGTCTAGCAGTTTGGTTGCTGCTGTTAAAGTCTTACTGTGAAACTGACAAACATACTAGAAAAGTTTCTTAATCATTAGGTTTTTATGAGTGCAAGATTCGGTGCACATATGTAGTTATGTGGTACCGACAGATGGGTAAAAAGCTATTTATTTTGCGTCATCATTCAATTAGATCCATTTGCAAACGGGTTTGTGACACATCGCTTATTAACAGGCGAGTACCCCTCTCGGAAATTATGCATTTCAAATTGAGTCCGATAATATATATTATGTAAACTAATAAAAAGAGCAAGTGGGACAATAACTAAAGGTTTTTGGTCCGATGATCTACATTATTAGGAACCTGGTTGGTGAAGGTTCCTGATAATCATTAGTTGCGTTCGGATAAGTTTCGGAGCCGTTCCAATATGATTCGTGGACGGTCCATAATAATCGGTTGCGTCCTTATAATTGATTTATTAGGAGGACGATTAAGTTTGCAGGTGAAACAAGCAATGGATGAATTTTTGTTTTATATGGAGGTTGAACGAAATGTATCTGTGAATACGATACGTAGTTATGCGTATGATTTACATGTCTTTGAGGCTTTTCTAACGAGGGTCCATGGCACATCAGAACTGGAACAAATTATTCGTACTCTACAAGAGCTTCTTGGCCATGAAAGTTTAGCGACTACGTCAGTTTATACCCATGTTGACTTGGAGCAAAAGAAAAAAGCGATCGAGACGCTAAAGTTTGAAAGTTAACCAAATAACCTCACCTCTAGTTTAAAGAACATAGAAGTGAGGTTTCTAAATTGTCATTTCAGTTCATGAAATTGCTATTTCATGAACTTATAAACAAAGTGTATTTAAAGGTCAATTATTCAGAAATATGTATATTTTCCTTTTCAAAAGTTAATTACATATGCCTTAATCCTCTTTGAATCAAAATAACTGCAATTTCTGGATCTGCCTGAATCAACTTTAACAGTACATCTTTCGAGATTAAATCTAAACCTCTATCCTTCCCTATCTGCGATTTATCTTCAATATCAATATTTTTTAAGACATGACCATTCGTTGTTCCTTGTATCAATTCATCTTCGATTTGGGTCAATGACTTTTTTAATTGATTAATGTGCCTTTGATACCGCCTAATATAATACTGTATATTATCCCTCTCCGAATGCCCTAAAAGAAACTTAATTGCTGATATATCTACCCCTCTTTCAGATAATATTGTGCTAATAGTAGCTCTAAAACCGTGCGGTGTAATACGCTCGTTATCAGTCCAGCCAAGTTCTCTATTAATCCGATTAGTAAGTCTATTGAGTGCTTTATCGGCAAGTGGTAAACCAGATAACCCAAACAACAGCTTATCATGGGGCTGAAGTTCATATTCTTTTACATGAGTTTTAAGTAATTCAATGAATTTCGGAGGAAGCGGAATTACTTGTGTTCTATG
The DNA here is from genome assembly GCF_042878995.1 of Brevibacillus sp. NPDC003359. Taxonomy (NCBI): domain Bacteria; kingdom Bacillati; phylum Bacillota; class Bacilli; order Caryophanales; family Paenibacillaceae; genus Brevibacillus; species Brevibacillus sp. NPDC003359. Next base: position 945,893 of record NZ_JBIAOR010000001.1, on the reverse strand, counting down.
CTTAGAGTTTATCGACATACTGTCATACTTTATATATAAAAGTGATTTATCAAAATCAATTTGGCTGACATGCAAATTAGTCAGGACTTCATTTCTTAAACCAGAAAAAATAAGCATTCGAATGGTGGGTACGATGTACTTTTCTGGCTCGTTTAATAAGCTCTCGGAATATTGATATACTTGGTGCATTTGTACCAAATCCAAAATTGTAGATGGTTGACTTTGTGCACCTAATAGTCTTTCCATATCTAGTTGCCACTGAGGAATGGTGTTAACGGGTGTATTTTGTATGAACCTAGCCATACTGAGTTGTTGCGTATTCTCTTGTTGCTGAGCTATTGCGTTTACTCCAACTCTTTTTTTGACTTTGCTACGATTCGGTTGTTTTTGTACTACTGTAGCTTTGTTTCGGATGTTTCCGTCTAAATCTTGTTTTGTTGTTTCTCCGTTGTCATTCTCTTCGTCACCTTTGGCTTTGTGTTCTAAATCAATATGATTTGAGGTAATATCATTGCGTTTCAATACATGTACCCTCCAAATGACTAGAGTTATTTTTACTAATTTATGGATATTGCGAAAGTTCAATTGGTCTTTTATGTAAGTAATTTAATCTTACACAATTTATTTAATCGTAATCAAGGTTTGGCTAAGTCCTCATTAGTACCCTTTAGGCATTAAAAATATTCCGTTGTGTATCTCCACTTTCTCCTCTGTTCTCCCTTGCTGCTTTTTTCGGTGGATCGAATGGTGGGAACCTCTCAAACGCAGTGGGCATAAGCTGATAATAGATGTCGATTTGAGAGGATGTCTTGTACATGTTTCTATATCTCCAAGAAATTCATCAATTCCCCTATCCCGATTATAGGTTTATGCCTCGCGGGTTTTATTACTCCCCTTATTTGGAAAGATGGCGGCTTTGGAGCAATGGTTCACTCGAATCGGATGAAAGATACCGTTTACCTGGACAGCAACAGCTTACCTTCGTGCTTGTGCATGGTTCTTGGGCTGACGCTCACTTCTGGGACGGCGTAGCGGCGGTACTGCGCAGTCAAGGGCATGCCGTCTATACGCCAGAATACGCAGGTCACGGCAAAGATCCGAACAAAGATGTCACGCATGCGATGATCACGAAGTCCGTCGTTGATTTTATAACGAAACTGAACCTACGCAACTTTGTTCTCGTCGGGCACAGCTTCGGCGGAACCGTCATCCAAAAGGTTGCGGAACAGGTACCGGATCGCATCAAGCGCCTTGTCTTCTGGGACGCGTTCGTACTGAAAGATGGCAAATCTCTTGCCGATGAGTTACCGCCACAAACGAGACAGGGTTTCGAGCAGCTCAGAGCAGGCTCGAAGGACGATACGATCATGCTTCCGTTTCCACTGTTTCGGGATTTGTTCGTCAATACTGCTACGTTGGGGGAAGCAAGACGGATGTATGCAGACGTCACTCCGGAGCCGGCTAGACCACTTTTCGAGAAGCTGGATCTTAGAAGGTTTTATGAGTTGCCTACACCGAAAAGTTATGTATACTTTTTCCAAGACAATGCATTGCCACAAGGAGAGGGCTTTGGCTGGAATCCGCATATGTCCACCCGGCTCGGCCAGTTCCGCCTTATTGTCGGCGACGGGGATCATTTTACGGACACGCGGACAAGGCCGGCTATGGTGGCGCAGAAGATTTACGAGGCGGGCCGGGACTGGACGTGCTGTAAGAGCATTTTATTGTGTGGCTACAGCAAGATCGATCCGTAATTGGTGAATTGATTACAGGATTCGATAGTTGAAGACTGACAGACACAACAGCAGCTGTGTAGGAATTTATTTGTCCTAGTTAGCCGCTGTTTTTACTTTTATCGGATCAGTCTATTACTTAGCTTTCGGAGGATGACTGTATTTCTTTAGAAAATTAGACGGGATTAACAACATCAGTCTTAGACTTTATATTCTGTAGCACTATACTCCGCTGAACTCTGATTAGACCAAGGGTCTGAAAAGTTTGAAAGGACACCATCTGTGTGATGGCGCCCTTTTGTCTATGATTTCAGAAATCCAAATCCAGCAAGTCCTCCAGCAGTTCGCGAGAAAATGCTAATTGCTCCGGCGTGTATTTATCCAGAAAGTGCATAAATCGCCATTATCGGGATCAAATTAGGATTTGAAGTTTATAATTTTGAACTTAATTTGCTGGATACAATCCTCTATCTCTTCAAGCGACTTTAAATTTTTGAACTGCATAGCGTAATCCAAACTCGTAGGTTCTCGTTTGTAAACTTTCAAAATTGAATTAATATTTGATAACAGTTCTTTGACGTAGTCTTGGTTTCTAGTGGATAGCCAATCAAGTACATCTCTATAGTTATCGTAGGTGTACTTGGACAAGATGATTTTGTCCTGGTACTTAGCTGAAAGATATTCCTTTAAAGACATTGTTCCTTGTTCTTGCAAGAAACCAACTCGCTTGAGGTCAGCGAGACGCGCAAATTCACTGAGAATCCTCAAATCGAATTCATCACTTTCTTTAAAGAAAGCATAGTCTTCAGCATCTTTTATGGAAGTCTTTACAAGTGTTTTGTACTTTGAAAAGAACTCTGCGATCTCTTTAAGAGCTGATAATTCTTTATCGTATCCGTCGTCATCCTCATGGTAATATTCGTCCCTGTAGGTGATATAACCGTTATGATCCATTAGTATTGATTTGAAGCGCTCAGCGAATTCATCGCCAAAGGTATTTCGAGAGTAAGTTCCTTTCTCACGTAAACGTTCTAAATATAAAGAACTCCGTTTCTCCCTTTCTTTTTCCACGAGACTATAATGAATGGATTGTAATCTGCTCTCCATGTTCTTCTCTAAGGAGTCAGACACCAGTACGGCGTAGTCATACTTTTTCGATTTTCTTGCTCTGACTAAAGTTAAATTTACTGAGTGCTCAATGGGACTATGATAAGTAAACGTTTGAGTCCGTCGATACCCTTGAATAACCTTGGATTCTAGAGACTCAATGAATTTGAAGTCTATTGTTAGATCAGCAGTTAGCAAGTCCAAGAAATACACCAACCCGGTTACATTAAATACGGTCTTCTCCAAATCAGACCTTTTACGTGCATCGGTGTTATCCCTCGCTGACGAGAACTGGATCGGTATCAAGCAACTTCAGTAGTACTTCCTTTGGAAGCTTATGAGTAATTTCTGTTGTTTTCTTGTATCCATCGTCTAGGCTTCGGTAAATCATTCAAGACAGTGGATTCTTGGGAGAACTCCTCTTCGATACGTGCTTTTTCGCTGTGAAGTAATTGTGGCTCTAAAACCGTGGGGAGTCACTCGCTGATCATTCGACCACCCCAAAAGTTCATCTGTGTTTGCACAGCCTCGCTGATCTGCCTCTTTGATTCTCATAAAAATACACCCCCTAGAATACATCGGATTTCCCTAGGGGGTTTTTCCAATGTCTATTTTAAGGGGTGCACTTGACGTTTACGTAAACGGTTTGGAGGCTTTTGTAATGCCGATTCAGGATTACCAGACCTGAATCGGCATTAATGCTACTGGTTATGCAATGCTCCAAGATTCACAGGTAAGCTTTTCAGACCGTAGACGTTGCTTGGTGCTACATCGATCTGATATTGCGGAATAATTGCCATTTTCGGGTAGGCTTGAATCAGCGCAGTAAGTGCAGCTTTTGCCTCAAACCTGGAAAGCTGGGAGCCCAGACATACGTGAATGCCTTTGCCAAATGAAAGATGCTTGTTATTTCGTCTGTCCAGAATAAACTCATTGGCACTTTCGAAATGCTGCTCATCCCGATTAGCGGAACCTATCCAATGTGCAATGTAGTCACCGGGAGTCAATTTTTTGCCGCCGATTTCTGTCGGCTGTATGACTTTGCGGACAGAACGTTGAAAAGGTGAACGATAGCGCAATACTTCCTCAATGCTGGACGGAATCAAATCGGGACGATCATAAAGAGTCTGGAACAACCCGTTCTCATGGAAGCAGTAAATCGCATTCGTGATGAGGCTTGTCGTTGTTTCATTGCCAGCGATCAGGAGCAAAACGCAGCTTGAGAGCAGTTCCTCAGCTGTGAACTTATAGCCCTCCTCTTCGGCTTGAATCAAGTCGGAAATGATATCGTTGGCAGGCTGCGCACGTTTCATTTCAAAAATTTCCTGAAAATATGCAATGAGCTTTATACTAGCCTGCATTTGTTGCTCGTAGATCCGCATGTACTCTTCTGGCGTATTTTCTTGTGGAGCCAGTGTCAGCGCACTGCACCATTCTTTGAATTGTAGGCGATCAGACGAAGGGACTCCCAACAATTCAGAAATGACGATCATTGGCAACGGAACAGCGAAATCTTGTACGAAATCAATTTGGCTACGGATGCGAATGGACTCCATTAATTCTGAGACAATGGAATCGATACGCGGAATCCATGATGTCACTGCACTCGGTGTAAAGGCTCTGCTGATCAAAGCACGATTGATCGTATGTTTGGGCTGATCGAGAACCATCAAGCTGCCCTTCAAAATATCTGGAATGAGCACGTCATTGGAGAAGTAATCTTTATCCTCTGCAACGCGTTTTACATCGTCGTATTTGAACACGTTCCATACATCTTGTCCCTCATCATAATACACAGGACAATTGTCCCTCATTTTTTTATACCAGTTGAAAGGCTCGTATTTCTCCTCGTTAGTGGTAAATCCTGCCACCTGATGCAAATCGGGAAAGCTTTCTCTCGTTTTCATGTTCAATCAATTCCTCACTTTCTATATATGGATCGTTTTGTTTTTAATACTGCTGAAATGTCTGTTTCATCACTTTCTCTTCCAGCGAGATACGGTTGTACAAGGTGATCAGATGAAGCACAAACAATGGCATAAAGACGATCCATGCCTGAGAAATGAGCGCAAAGCCGATTAATTCAGGAATGATATTCAAGTAATAGTTGGGATGACGGACGTACTTGAATACCGGGCTTTGAACGAGCTTATGGTCTTTGGCAATATACAGCTTGAACGTCCAAAACGGGCTAAGCGCGCGGATCACGTAAATTAGGCTGGCAAATGAAAAGGCGTAAATGACCAAACCGACCACCGTCAACGTGTTAAATTGAACATTATTTACAAAAGCGTATACGATGCAACTCAAGTAAATGAAACCTTGTACGAGAATTAGCAGCTTGCTGTTGGCCATTCCATATTCAGTTCCCCCGCCGGCTTTGATGCGTTTCTCATTCCTAGCAGAAATGAACGCAGACGGAACACGCAACAAGCATAAGAGGATTAACAAAAAGCCAATAATCATGAAAGACAACTCCTTTTCACTATGATGGTGAGGACACACTTTCCTGGATTGTGTTCGGGTTTACTGCTTCATCCGTTGACTTGGGCAGCTGATCGATTAACTCTTCAATTGTTCCGACTGCCAAAATGTCGGTCAGACTGACAGTTGAACCAAACCTCGTCTGTAGCCGCTGTTGGAGCTGTAGCGCCTGAATTGAATCCATCCCATACTCACTTAGTGGAGTCTGCTGGTTCAAGTCCTCTGCCTTTACACCAAGCAAGTCTGCCAGGATGTCCAAGACTATCGGGATTGCTTCTCTCGGTACCGTTTCCGACGCTTCTTCGTTCATTAGAGTCGAGGGGATGTGATCAGAACGGGACTGTTGCTGATGGTGATTAGCCACCCAATAGCGTTGTCTGGAAAACGGGTAAGTCGGAAGGCTCATACGCTGGGGTCGTGATTCACCGTATATGATGTTCCAATCTACGGTAAGTCCTTTCACCCAAAGGCCGAGCAACTTCGCATATTTACGTCGTTTGATCCATTTTTCTACAGCTTCCTTCAATTCTTCATCAGCCCTGAATACGGCTATCATCTCTCTGTTTTGCTGAACATTTCCCTCAAATACATCCGATGCCTCTGCTCCATCCTCCAGATAGCTTTTCAGCTGGTGCTTAAGCTCCTCGATGGAAGTAACAATGAAGCCCACTCGTGCATCCATTGCCTCTCGTCCTGTTTGCAGCGTGTAGGCAATGCGGCCGAGATGTTCGTCCGTGTAATCTCGCTTGTTAAGCTCATGCATCAGCTGTCTCACCTGCTCGTGCAAGCGTTCCTTATTTTTCGCTGACAACACGATAATCGCAGGGTTCTGCGGCGAAATTGGAAAGTGATTCACTTGATCGACAGATTCACGTGGAATGTATTCCTCCAGCACGACATGCGCGTTTGAACCACCAAAGCCGAAGGAACTGACGCCCGCTCTTCTTGGCAACTCGTAACCCTGTTCATCGGTAAGTGCGTTCCATTCTTTTGTTTCCTGCACGATATAGAAAGAGGTTCCATCCAACTGGATATACGGATTCACCTTGTCCACGTGCAGACTTTTCACAAGTTTTTTGTGCTTGAGTTGCAGAAGGATTTTGATGACTCCGGCAATACCGGCAGCCATTTCCAAATGACCGATATTCGTTTTTACAGAGCCGATTCCGCAATAAGATAGGCCCGTCTTTGAAACAGCGTTTTTTGAGCCAGCTGGTTGAAATGCGTCTTTTAACGCGTTAATCTCGATTGGATCACCAAGTGGCGTGCCAGTCCCATGGGCTTCAATGAAACTGATGGATGCTGGATCAATACTAGACTTCGCATAGGCCGTTTTCAGCAGGGCTGTCTGGGCCTTGGGGTTCGGGGATGTGAGCGAACCGGCCCTGCCTCCGTGGTTCTCACTGCTGCTCCGGATTATGCCATATATTTGATCTCCGTCCATTTCGGCAGCGCTCAGTCTTTTCAGAACAATCATGCCGACCCCTTCACCGCGTCCGTATCCGTCCGCTTGCTCCGAAAAGGTTTTGCATCTGCCATCCTTGCTCAGCATGCCTGCTTTATTCAAACTGACATGTGCATCCAAAGACAAAATCGTGTTCACTCCTCCGACGACTGCCATGCTGCAATCGCCCGAACGTATGGCAAGGATGGCTCGGTGAATCGCGACAAGTGAACTTGAACATGAAGTTTCAATCGGTTGGCTAGGCCCATGAACATCCAAGAAATGACTCATTCTATTTGGACCGACCGAGGGTACGTTTGCCGTTATCGAGTACGCCTCAACGGCTTCGTTGGCTTGAGCCATTAGGACGTTGTAGCCACTCCCTCCCGTTCCGATGAATAATCCCAAATCCGAGCCGGATAGGCTTGAGGCCGAGTAACCCGCATCCTCGATGGCCTTCCATACATACATCATCAACAAGCGCTGTTGTGGATCCATATGGGTGGCTTCTCGTGGCGATATACCGAAGAACAATGGATCAAATTCGCCTATGCCATCAATAAAACCACCCCATTTGACGTTTGTTTTGCGATGTTCCTGGTTCGGGTCCCCATAATTTGTTTCCCAATCCCACCGATCCTTGGGCACTTCAGAGATGCAGTCTTTTCCACTGACAAGATTTTCCCAGAACTGCTCTACATCGTCAGCCATTGGAAATTTAGCGCTCATACCGATCACAGCAATCGGCTCATGGTTCGACGCTGCATGATCGGTTTCTGAAATGGCTGTTTTTACATAGCTGCTTTTGTGGGTATTTTGTCCCGTAATAGGCTGCCTGTTCACAATAGAAGACGTTGTGACAGCATTTCTGAATAGCTCATGCACATTTTGTCGTTGCTCCTGAACTAGAAAAGCAGCAACCTGACGAACGGTGGTCCGTTCAAAAAACAATGTCGGTGTAAGCTCAAATTTGTACGTCCGGTTCAATTGTTCGGTCAGTTCCGTGAACAGGATGGAATCGAACCCATACTCACTCAGGTCGACGTCCGCATCGATATCCGATGTCTTGACTTTCAGCAATTTCGCAGCCATTTGTGTCAGAGAAGTTTGGACCCGTTCTGTTAGCTGTTCGACATCTGCTTCACTGTCATGTTCATCGACTAGATCCAGATCGATGTTGTCCTCTGCACCTGATTCGAGACCGCGGATATGCTGGATTTGGATATGGTTCGTGCTCTTAGCAGCAGGAACCCAATAGCTGTTTTCGGCAAAAGGGTACGTTGGCGCGTGCAGGAGCTTTGGTTTGGCAGCCCTGTTCAAGTCGATCCAATTCACGTGCTTTCCTTGCGCCCATAAGTCTGCTAATCGGCTCAGTTCCCCAGTATGGAGCAGTGTCTCGGGCTGTTCTTCCACGTCTAAGTGCTCGCTTTCGACACTGTTGAGTGCTTGTTTGCCCTCCAAGCGCTGCTTGATCTCTTTTATAAGCTCATTCACATTGGAAGCAACAAAAGCCGCTCTGCAGTTCATGGCCACGCGTCCAGTTTGAAAGGTGTAGGCCAAATCGGCCACCTGGAGAGTGTGATCCACGTTCAAAAGGTGTTGTAGCAACTTGTGCATATACTGCTTGAGCCGTTCCTCATTTTTAGCGGATAATGGAACGATTGCAGCAGCAGTGGGCGTTTCACTTGCAGTAGGAAAGGTAGTTGAATCAACCTGCAATGCTGGAACATATTCTTCCATGATTAGATGAGCGTTGCTGCCGCTCGCGCCAAAGGAACTAACACCTGCACGGAGGGGAATTTCCTTGTCGACCCCATCTACTTTTATGACTTGTCTCTTCCAAGCTCGGTTGCTGCGTTCTACATAAAAGGATGTAGACTCAAAGGGAATGAACGGATTTAACTCTTCTGCGTGCAGGGAAGGAAATATCTCTTTGTACTTGAATTGCAACAGCAGTTTGGTAAGGCTTGCTATACCGGCAGCTGCTTCCAAATGTCCAATGTTTGATTTGAGTGAGCCGATGGCGCAAGATTGTCTCTGTGTGGATACGTCCGCTGTTTGGAAAGCGCGTTCAAGCCCCTGTACCTCAATCGGGTCGCCCAAAGATGTGCCTGTTCCATGCGTTTCCATATACGTAATCGTTGTCGGGTCAATACCTGCTGCGGACAGTGCATCCTTTATGACCTCGGACTGGGCAACCGGATCAGGAACGGTTGTTCCTGAAGTTCGCCCTGCATGGTTGATGGCCGAGCTCTTAATCACCGCATAGATAGGATAGCCCTGCTTTTCAGCCTCAGCTACCGTCGTGATCAGTACAGCTCCTACACCTTCACCTGGCACATACCCATCACCGTCCTTACCGAAACTGCGGCATTTCCCATCCGTTGACAGAAATTTGGCCTTCTTCAGGAACAAGTATCTATGGGGATGCGTAATCAAATTGACGCCCCCAGCAATTGCGTAGTGGCACTCTCCCCGCTTGATGCTTTCACATGCGAGGTGAATAGCTGTCAGTGACGAGGAACACATGCTGTCCACTGCCATGGAGGGCCCGTGAAAATTTAGATGATAGGATACCATGTTCGGTATGCTCGACGAGTTGACGCCAAATGCTGCAGGCGTACCACGCTGTGACATCTCTGCACTGAAAAGCTCGTAGTGATTCCAGAACACACCGGCAAAAACACCAACACTTTTATTGCTTGATGACGCATAGTCGTGCTGGGTTCGATCAATGAGAAATCCGGCATCCTCACATGCTTCCCATGCGGTTTGTAAAAATAATCGAGCCTGTGGATCCATCATTTCTGCTTGATAAGGTGAAATAGAAAAAAAACCAGGATCAAAGTTATCAATCCGGTTTAAAAATCCTCCATGGTGGTAGTAATCGTCGACGTTATACGAAATGTGTTGATTTCTCCATCTTTCCTTTGGAATGGCTGTAATGCAGTCTTTGCCTTCTTTCAGGTTCTGGTAAAACTCGTCCAAATTGTCAGCCAGTGGATAACGACCAGCAACACCAATGATCGCAATGTCCTCTCGACTGGAATGCCGATCCTCCATGACTCGATTTGCCCCCCCTTCATCGGATAAGGAGTCTTCCATCAGCCGGGCCCTCAACAGATGCTTGCGGATGTGACTCTCCTCGCCATACAGAGCAGCCAACTGCGGTCTATGCTGCGACAAGACACGATCAAGCAATTGCATGCCTTCCTCTGTAGGCAGCAGTGTCATTCCCGACGAGGATTGCATCATGTGCCGTAGCTTTTCATCGATCTGCATTCCACCTTCTGCCCACAGTGGCCAATTTATCGTAAACGTCCTTCCTGAGCGTATGGTCTTTTCTACCTTCAACTGCCTCTGCATGGCGAGTTGATCCATGAAAGCATTCGCACTTGCATAATCGGCCTGACCCAGATTGCCAAGTATGGCAGATATGGATGAAAACGTGACAAAAAGGTCCAGCTCATCGTTTTGAAGCGTCTGATCCAGATTCCAAAGTCCCTGGATTTTCGGCTGCAGTACCTTCTCCAAATCTGAGAGTGACTTTTTCAAAATCCATTGATCGTTGACTACACCAGCACAATGGAATACACCGTCGATCCGGCCCCACCGCGTTCGGAGAAAGTCAACGGCTTGCTCCAGCTCGTTTTGATTGGTTATATCCGCTTGCACATAAACGGCCTCCGAGCCATTTTCACGAATCCGCTTTACCCGTTCTTCTTTGGTTGGATCGTCGACAGATCTGCCGATGAGTGCCAGCTTGACCTTCGTCTGATTGCTTATGTGCCTGGCCAGCTCATAGCCCAATCCTCCCATTCCACCTGTGATCAAGTAGACGCCGTCTGTTTTATACGGCATTTGTACGGGGTGCTGGGAAAGAGTGACTTCTTTCAACCTGCGCTTGTGACGCTGCAATCCATTTTCTGTGTACCAAGTGCTGGCTGCGCCTGTCGATGCATAGAAGGCTTCGCGTTCAAGGAGCTCGGCTACTACTTGTCCACTCGTTGTTGAATGGGATATGTCCATTTTTATGATCTGGCCGAGCAGCCTAGGATGCTCCATGACAGCTGTCCGTAACAAGCCTTCCAGCCCTAAGACATATCCCTCCTGATCGGTTGAATCCGCGACAACCTGAAGCAGCAGTTCATCAGGATGCTGTTGTAGCTGCTGCTGGATCAAGCTAAAAACCGTTTCGAATTTTTGCAGCCACTCAAGCGGCGTTTCCTGTGAGCCGGGGTGAAGGACAATGACCTGACTGATGCTTGACTGATGTTCGAGTATAGTCTTCCAGGCTTCGGACCCGTTATAAAGCACGACAATACGGGTCCGAGGCATCGAGCTGTTTGTTTTGTTTGATTCATCGATTTCCGCTTGTTCCCATACTTGCTCACAGACCAGCAGTCTTCCTGTTTTTTGTAGAGGGACGGCCTGGTTATCCGTCCCTATCTTCAGATGAGGAGCGATAGTGTCACGAAAAGAATTTTTCCAATTGTTTTGCAAATAGTTAGTCAACGTCTCTACCGTAGAATATTCGAAGAGCAGTGTCGGATAGAGGGGCGCGTTTATTTTATTCTCTAAGCGTTTTACGAATTCCAGCAGCTGAATCGAGTCCATTCCAAGCTCGTAAAAGCCGGTTTGAATATCGATCCGCTCGGCAGTGGTATTCAGTGCGAGAGCTATTTCATGTGTAAGAAAGGCAGTGATCGTGTCTTTGTCAGCATCCACACTGTAATCAGCAGGTGTCGGCTGACTGGATATTGCAACAGAGCGCTCCTTTTCGGTTTTTGATACAGCTGCGATTAGTCCGGTAATCAACTGCTGCTCTCGTATACGCTTCGCTTTCAAATTGATAAATTCGGCCAGCAGTTTTCCTTCTTCATTACAAATGGCGATGCTGCGAGAAATGATATCTGCATCGGCCGACATGTCACTATGGGTTCGTTCAGTATAGGTGTACACTTTGGCAGGGAAACTGCTGTGAATGACAAAGCGTTCAATGGTAAACGGGATATAGGGAGTGAAGCCTACGTCCTCATCAGACACACTCCCGAGCATCCTGAAGGACGTGCCGGCAAAAGTCGACCCGTCAAGCAACGCAGCATGCGCATAAAATTTATCCAGATATTGCTCTGCCAACCTGCTTACTTGCAGCTCCATCCATTCATGCTGTCCTTCTTGAAACACTGTGCCAAGCGTTTTCATAAACGAAAAATGCTGAATTTCGGCTTTGCGGGCAAACGCGTAAACCTCATCCATGTCCCACTGATTTTGCGCCTTACGGTTTAAAATGGGTATATGGTGCCGTGGTTGGGCATCTGTATGCTTCATCACATAAAGCTGACACTCCATGTTGACCACTGTCGATGCATCCGCCTGCGTTCTAGAGCTTGAAACCGTTATTTCCGTATATGTTTCACACTGTGTGAACGATACGAAGATATCGACATCGAACTGTTCAGAGGTTACGATTGGTTGTTTAAATACGACGTTTCTCAGCTCAATGGACTGTGTATGCAGTGAGCTGGCGCTGAGCCGGTATACCATATCCAGCAATACGACACCAGGAAGCGTACATATTCCGTGTACTCGATGATCTTGCACAAAATAATCGCTGTGGCGCAGTCGTTGTAAAAAAGTGTCTGTTTTCGATTGACTCATGCTCGAAGCCCGCTCCTTTTTTCTTATACTTTTATATGATCGAAAAAGCTTTCAACCGCTCTTACATGCGCTGGATTCGGCCAATACCGCTTTCGCTTGAAACCAACTTCAGGAGAGGTCAACGGATGACGAACCATATGTGAGACAGGTATCCCTTCATTACTGACAATGATATGGGCATTGTTGCCTCCCAACCCAAAAGCGCTGATACCTCCACGCAGAACACGAGTTCCATCGCCCCATGGCTGATGCTTTTGTACGATGTAGAATGGAGAATCGCCAAACTGAAAACGCGGATTGGGCTCGTCGCAGTGTAGCGTTGGAGGTAGCTCTTGATGGACGAGGGATAGCAGTACTTTAATAAAACTGGCGATTCCGGCTGCACTGAGCAGATGTCCAATATTGCTCTTTACACTGCCTACCCCGCAAAACTGCTTGTCATCTGTATAAGTAGCAAAGACACCCGTCAACGCTTTCAACTCAATCGGATCGCCGATCAACGTACCCGTTCCATGTGCTTCGATGTAGCTGATTTCACCTGGATGAATACCAGCGTCCTGGATCGCTTTCTCTAGCAATTCTCTTTGTGCTTCCGGATTTGGCGTGGTGATGCCCATCGTATGGCCGTCATTATTGATGGCTGCTCCGTCAATCACGCCGTATATTTTGTTATTGTCCTCAATCGCCTTGGCTAGCGGCTTTAACAGGATCACTCCGCATCCTTCTCCGAGTCCGATCCCATTGGCATTGGCACTGAATGTTTTGCAACGGGAATTCGGTGACAATACATTGGCTGCACCTAGCGTCACAAAAGGCGCATCATCGAGTAAAATGTCGACTCCGCCGGCAAATGCTTGGTCGCATTCGCCGTTTTGGATGCTTTTCACAGCGAGATGAATAGCTGTCAGTGAACTAGAGCATGCGGTATCAATGACCATGTTGGGACCCTTGAGATTGTAAAAGTGTGACAGATGAGCCGCGATGAAATTCTGCCCAATACCGACGATTGTTTCTTTTCCATACTTGTCCAGATAAGAAGAAAAGTTGCTGGTTCTTGCCCCTACAAATACCCCTGTTTGTGTATTCCATAAATCATTTTTTTCATATCCTGCATCTGTTGCTGCTTCCACACTCACTTCCAGAAGTTGTCGCTGTAGCGGGTCCAATTGAGCCGCCAACGCGTCACTTATTTGGAAATACGCCGGATCGAATTGATCGATATCCTCAAGAAATGCCCCCAGCCTGCGCTCACCATTGGCTAATCCCATACAATCAATTAAGCTACGTCTGGAGTCTGACATGGCTCGTATGCTGTCCTTCCCCTGTTTTAAGTTAGACCAGAATTCTACGGGATTGGAGGCATCGGGGAAATGGCACCCTATTCCGATGACGGCAATTTTCTCTGCGGAATGGGCATCATTCCGGGAGATGATCTTTTTGGCGTGCCGTTCATTCGATACCTGACCATCCTGATGCAGTGCATGGGTCAAGGTAGGGCTAGTTTCCGTATAAGCCCTCGTAGAAGCAAACAAATTAGTTAGCTGGGTCGGGTACATACGGGTCAAATGAAAGGCGAGTTGCTGCAAGGTCGGATACTCCAAGATGACTGTCGGATCAACAGCTGCACCTTGTAACTGACGATCCATCGTAACGAGGACCTGAGCAAGATAAATAGAGTCCATTCCGTAATCTTGAAAAGGTGTATCCAGATCAAGCCGTGAAGCCTCTATTTTTAGCTCCGTAGAAAATAATTCTCTCAGCCAATCCACGGCAAAGCTATATAACTGGTCAGTGCTCCAGTCCAGTCTTTCGGTCGCTTCGGTTACCGGCTTTTGGGTGTGGTCACTGTTCATCCATGAGTGTGGATGAGACATTTTTCTGTCTAGAACCGCTGGTAGCACAACTGGCCCAAGTCTGTTTGCCAAAATCTGATCAAGAAGTTGCAACCCTTCGGCATCGGATAGACTGAGCATTCCTGTTTGTTTATAAGCATTGCCTTTTATTTCGCCGAAGCCAGTCTGTTTCCAACTGGGCCACTGTATGCTGACAATTGGACAATCGTTCGCATGCGCCTCCGCAAAATAATCCATGTGTGCATTAGCCATGGCATAATCACTTTGCCCGGCTGCCAGCGACGGAATAATGGAAGATACAGAAGAGAACAGCAAAAAGAAACGCAGAGGCTCTTTTAGGAGTACATCATACATCATGGCTAATCCGCTCACCTTCGGATCCATCACGCGCTGTACAGCGTCAGCTGTCTTGCGGATGAACGCAGGATTTACATCATCAACGATGCCCGCACAATGAATGACCCCTCCAACAGGACCGAGTGTCTCGTGAATATGGACCAATGCCTGCTTGATCTCTTCCGCGCTTGTCAGATCAGGAGACAGAACTTGCACGTGCACACCTTCGCGTTCTAACTCCATGACAGCCTTTATTTTGTCAGCAAGGGTAGAGTGTTGATTCTCATACAGGTTCCATTCTTCACGAGGGGGGAAGGCTTCACGTCCGCTCAATACCAAGCGTGTAACGCCATGCTGCTTCACAAAGTGTCTCGCACACAAGAGACCAAGCCCTCTTGTTCCACCTGTAATCCACAATGCATGATCACGCGGAAACGGGCTAACTGTTTGAGATACCTTGTGCATCGGCCCCATTTCACTTAGATAAGAGCACCAGCGCTGACCGTCCCGATAGCAAACTTCTGGATCTCTGTACTCACCGAAAAACTCCGCTGCGATCTGACGGGCGAACACATCGTCAGGCGTACCAAGCTGCCCATCCATATGTCTCGAACGAAGGCGACGGTATTCACTCTGTAGCATCCGGAATAACCCTGCACGCCATGCTCCTCCCCATTGAATAGAATTATTTTTGAACGATTCGAGTCCTCTTGTTACAAACAGCAGCGTCAAATCATTACGGCTGTTCGCCTCAATCCACTGCTGCATCGACATCAGCCAGCCATGATGAATCTGATCGTGCCCTGTTGCATCCATTGCACAGCCTGTTACATCGATAACCCCGGCCAATCGGGACCATTGATTCTCATCGGGGGTCCATGTGGCTTGAAGCTGATCCTCTTCTAAAATGACAGGCTCTGTAACAAAGTGTGCCAACTCAGATGCCAATTGTCTGGTTTCTTTTGACGTCAGGATGACAACCATACCCTTGCTCTCTCTGGCGCTTCTTTCCGAGGTTCCCTCAGAGGATAGTTGCCAGCGCTTGTGCAAAAAGGCAACGTTGTGCATCAATAACGGATTCTTATACTCTGTCTCTATTGTCGTCTGATCGGTTGTGAGTCTATTTGCGTCTAGCCAAGTATGTTGCTGAGGCGCCCAGCAGCGTTCTTTGGCGAACGGGTAAGTCGGCAGACTGACCCGGAATGGAACTTGTTCTGCGTAGAGCGGACGCCAATCCAGTTGTAAGCCTTTTACCCATAGCTCCAACAGTTTGCCGAATGCCCGTTGTTCGAACCATACTCGCACAACCTCGTCCCATGCTTGCGTTGATGTCAATAACGCTACGGTCTCCTTGTGAACCTTCACATTCCCCCGGTAGATTCCCTCCACTTCTTGCGAACGACCATCAAGAAACGCTTGAAGCTTCTCTTGCAACTCTGATGTAGTCTGAACTAGAAAGCCTAGTCGTTCCTCCATTGCCTCTCTGCCTATCTGTAATGTAAAAGCAATATCAGTCAGATTGTCGTTTTTGTTCATCAAGAAATCGAGCAACCTCTTCACTTGCTCCTGCAAGCGATCTTCCGTCTTTGCAGACAGCACAATGACAGTCGGATGACGAGACGGAGTAGAATGACTCGTTTTATGCGGAACATATTCTTCTATGATCAGGTGTGCATTGGCTCCTCCCGCACCAAAGGAGGAAATGCCCGCTCTCCTTGGCGCTTCTTTCATCTGGCCATTCTCGTTGATCAACGGCCTTTTCCATTCGCTTGCGTGGCGCTGCACGACAAACGGGGTCGTAGTAAAATCAATGCTCGGGTTCAACGTATCTGAATGTATGGACGGTACCAGATGTTGATGCTTCATCTGCAAAAGCACCTTGGTCAAGCCGGCAATGCCAGCAGCACTTTCACAATGTCCAATATTCGATTTGACTGATCCAATCGCGCAAAATTGCCGATCTTCGGTATCGTGTGCGAAAGCCTTGCACAGTCCTGTAATCTCTATCGGATCGCCCAACGACGTCCCGGTTCCGTGCGCTTCCAAGTAACTTATGCTTCTCGCATCTATTCCGGATTTGGCAATGGCTCTCCTGATGACGCTAGCCTGAGCGTTGGGGTTGGGAACGGTATAGCCGTTTGTTTTGCCTCCATGATTAACCGCCGAACCCTTGATCACCCCGTAAATGTGATCTCCATCCGCTATGGCCCTGGATAACGGTTTAAGAATGACCGCTCCTACGCCTTCGCCAGGCACATATCCATCGCCGTCCGCACCAAAGCTTTCACAGCGCCCCTTGCTTGACAAAAATCCTCCCTGATCTAACATGATGTATTTGTTCGGATGTACGGAGATATTGACACCGCCAGCTATCGCTGCTTCGCATTCGTCATTTTGCAAGCTTTGGCAAGCAAGATGGATCGCAGTCAATGAGGAAGAACACATCGTATCGATAGCCATGCTCGGTCCGTGAAAATTACAAAAATAAGAAACCCTGTTTGCAATCGATGCAGGGCTTCCACTGAGGGCGAATTTTTTATGTCCCAATACCTGCGCTTGAGCGCCATAGAGCTGATATTCCTCATACATGACACCGACATACACACCAATCCGGTTACCAACATCGTCCCCAAGGTTTTCCCGCGTATATCCGGCATCTTCCAATGCTTCATACACGGATTGCAGAAACAAGCGCTCCTGTGGGTCCATCATCTCTGCTTCTTTTGGGGAGATATTGAAAAATAACGGGTCAAAACAATCAACACCATTTAGAAAACCTCCCCATTTGCTGCTTGCTTTTTTCGTCTGATCGCTGTTCTCATCTGCATACAGACGGTAATCCCAGCGTTCTTGCGGAATTTCTGTAATGCAGTCTCTAGCATTCAGCAGGTGATCCCAATACTGCTCCAGATTGCTTGCCTGTGGATAACGACCTGACAACCCTATGATGGCAATATCCATCGCTTTTTTTGGGGATGACTTGGTAGCCACAGACGTGAACCTCGGCTCTCTCCCCTTACGCGATTTTCGTGTTGTACTGACAGTGGCCGTATCGTTCTTTTCAGCATCGAAAGCAGCAGGTGTCTCACTTGTTTCAACACCCAGTATTTCGATCAATGTTCTACGATGTGACTTTACAAAATAACGGGCTAACTCCCCGATGGTCTGATACTCGAAAAACAGTGTTTTCGATAAGGTACCAAACACCGCTTCCAATTGCTTGGTCAATTGAATGACCATAATCGAATCAATCCCGTACTTTTCCATGGGAGTATTTGTTTCGATCTGACTTGACGACAGCTTGAGAATGGTGGCAAGCGCTTTTTTCAAATAAGCTGCTGTGTCTTCCGTTAGCACATGCTTTGCAATATCCTCACTGGCTCCATTCTGATTGGGAACCCGTACGGACCCTGTGAATCTGTCAGGGTAGGTGTCTACCAAAAACGTTGAAACATCCTGCAAGGTAGGGTATTCAATGAATAGCGTAGAACTAAAGTCAATCTGAAATTGCCGACTCACTCTCTCAGAAAGCTCGGTCAGCATTGACTGGTCAAATCCGTATTCATCGAGTTCTACATCTTCGTCCAATTCACTTGGCTTCACATGTAAGATGTTGGCCGCCATACTCGTAAGCGTGCGCAGAAGATCATCCATTTTGGCAGGTGCAGCTGATACAGGGACCAAAGAAGTTCTCTTCTGCTGTCGGTCATTGGCGTTCCATCTGGCAGAGAGCGCTGACCGAATCTCGGGGATGTGTCCCTGAACCACTGCCACCTGATGTGCATCTGAATGAAACGCCTGATAAAACATTCGCAAACCTGCCTCTGTCGTCATAGCTTTCATTCCAGTGCTGGCAAGAAGCATTTGTTCGGTCTGCAAATCCAATCCCATGCCGCCATCCTGCCAAAGCGGCCAATTCAATGCGATTGTTTTTCCATAGCGTCTGCCAACCTTGACCAGTTGGCTCCTGTACTCCGCGTAACAATCCACAAAGGCGTTGGCTAGAGCATAATCTGCCTGCCCCGCATTACCAAAGAGACCCGCCAATGAGGAAAACAGAATAAAAAAGTCCAGTTCCATATCCCTGCTCGCCTCATCTAAAAGAACGGTTCCACCTACTTTAGGTGAGAGCACTTTTTCCGCTTCGCCGAGTTGTTTTCTCAGGATAAAATTATCCTTCACAACGCCCGCACTATGAATAATGCCATGAAGCATCCCGTATTTTTGTTGGATAAGCTTCATCAGGTCTGAGACGGACTGTCGTTTCGATACATCGGATTGTACATACTGGATGGTGGCTCCCAGTTGCTCCAGTTTTCTCAGTTCCTGCTCCTTCTCGTCGGGCAGCTTTGATCTTCCAGTCAGGATCAGCACAGGATTGTGCACCTTCGCAGTAATTTCTCGGGCAAAAATAAGACCCAATCCACCAGCTCCACCTGTAATCAGATAGATACCGCCCGCTTTCCATGGAAACTCTTTATGCTTTTTAGGGATGGGAAGCTCGTGTAATGACTGTACGTACCTTTTTCCTACGTGATAGCGAATGTGCATCTCGCTTGACATACTGTTTTCTTTCAATTTCTCTGCCATTACGGAAACGGTTACCTCTGGTTCGACTTCGATTACTTGGGCGTACAGTTTCGGATTTTCAAGTACCGCTGTTCTCAACAGACCTGAGAGTGCTGAGAAAAATGGTGGTTGTCCCTGATCCCGTACTACGATCTGGAGGAGAATCTTGTCATCAGCTTTTGAACGAATCAACCGCTGGATTTCACTGAATGCCTCTATTGCTATCTGTTGGAAGTTTACATCCATCTTGTTGTCATTCGTTTGCGAAGAGTTGTCTCCCGAGAGTCCCAGTGTCATGACCGTTACGTGATCACCCAACTCGGACGCCATTTGTTCCTGTAGATAGCTGGTTTGCTCAGACAGCATGACAATATGCTGATCAAAAGCGGTAATGGAACGGTAAGGTTGAATTTCCTGCTCTTTCCACTCCGGTACGAATAGCATCGTTTCCGCATCAAATGCGTTTTTATTCGTGTCTTGTTCGGCCTCCAGTATTTTGCTGCTTACCCCGTACATGCGCAAGCACAATTTGCCTAGATCGTCATACATGTCAATATCCAGCTTTTGCAGTAGCCCCAGAGTCGGTTTCCCTTCACGATATCGGGCATGCACCCACATGACAGACGAGCAGGGACTAAATGCTTCAAGTCGTTCCATGGCAAAAGGAACCGCAGGCTGACCTAAAGGCAGGACGTCCTGCTTTGCTCCCAGCCATAGCCCAATGGACGCCTGAAGTGCTGCATCCGCCATGGCTGGATGGATGACGAAATGCCCCTTCTCTACTTCGAGCGAAGGGGAAAGCAACAGGCGAGCAAGCACTTCGCTCTGTCCTACATATACACGATCCAGCGACTGATGGCTTTGGCCGTAATGTAATCCAAGCTCAGCAAAAGCTTTGTAGCAAGCCTCCTTGGTCAGACTGTTCAGACTGCAACGCGCCTGTAGTTTACGCAGATCAACGGAAGGTGGATCAGTCAAATCCATAAGCGCTGCACTGCCGTAGCTGTGTATAACAGGCTCGGTCTTTTGGCGGTCGGCAGGCTCTGTGAAAATTTCAAATAGCAATTCCCCATCCTCACCGGGCTGAATCCCGATGTTCACTTCTACCGTCCTATCATTCAAAAGGATGGGCTGTGACCATGCGATCTGTCGTAGCACGACAATGGTTTGCTCTGAGGATAATTCACCTACTGCTTTCTTCACAGCTGCCCTGGCCATCTCAAGATAGGCGACTGCCGGTAGCATTTTAGACCCCTTCACCACATGATCAGCGAGAAAAAATTCTTTTCCTGTAAACGTAGTCGTATATCGCTGCTCCATCAAATCCGACGTATTTTGATGAAGCAACGGATGAAGATAGGCAACGCCGTTTGGAGTGGACGCTGTTTGTAGGCTTGGTTTTTTTTCATAGGCGGGTACCCAGTAACGTTCCCGTGCAAAAGGATAGGTCGGCAAACTGATACGCTGGCGTACGCCATCACGATGCAGGATCCTCCAATCGAGACGCATTCCATTTACCCACAGTTCAAGCAGCCTGCCGTACTTTCTTTTTCGAAACCAGTTCAAGATCGTCTCTTGCATATCCTCATCGACCGACAAACGGTGCAAAGGCTCCTTGCTGCTCTTCACTCGACCAATGTACGTGCCATCGTGTTCCGTTCCGTCCTCCAAAAAACGCCCCAGCTTCTCTGTCAAATCAGCGACAGATTCGACCAATAGGGCAAGTCGCTCTTCCATTGCTTCGCGACCTATCTGAAGCGTATAGGAAATATCCTCCAGTTGATGATCGCGATACCGCTGCTCCTGAAAGGCGACAAGCAATTGTTTCGCCAATGCGCGAAGCCGCTCTTCATTTTTCGCGGACAACACAATGATGTGCGGATCGGCCGTCTCTTCATGAGCATATGGAGGTGCCTGTTTGTTTGGAATATACTCCTCAATGACAACATGAGCATTCGCTCCGCCTGCCCCGAAGGAAGAGATACCAGCAACACGGGGCATTTCCGTCATCATCCCATCCATTTCAACTGTAGGTCTGATCCAGTCACCCAAATCCTGCTGCACAATAAATGGCGTTTGCTCAAAATCAATGTTCGGATTAGACGGCTGTGAATGAATGGATGGAACTAACTGTCGGTGTTTCATCTGTAAAAGTACTTTGGTGACTCCGGCAATACCCGCAGCGCTTTCACAATGACCAATATTTGACTTGGCTGAACCGATGGCACAAAAGCCAGTATCCTGTGTTTGCTCTTGGAAGGCCTTGGTCAGGCCAGCAATCTCGATGGGATCTCCCAATGAGGTGCCCGTGCCGTGGGCTTCGATATAGCTAACGCTTCGTGGAGATACGCCCGCTTCTTTCATCGCTTTACTGATGACACTTGCCTGTCTGTTGGGATTTGGGACGGTGTAGCCATTTGTTTTGCCACCATGGTTAACGGCTGTTCCTTTAATAATGCCGTAGATGTGATCTCCATCAGCGATTGCCCTAGAGAGAGGTTTGAGAAGAGCGGCACCGACTCCTTCTCCAGGTACATAGCCGTCACCCCCTTCCCCAAAACTTTCGCACCTGCCTTTGCTTGATAAAAAGCTTCCCTGCGTCAGCATGACGTATTTATTCGGATGTATCGAGACATTGACGCCGCCTGCCACAGCAACCGCGCATTCCCCTTTTTGCAAGCTTTGGCATGCCAGATGAATGGCGGTTAAAGAAGAGGAACACATCGTATCTACGACCATGCTCGGACCGTGAAAATTACAAAAGTACGAAACGCGATTGGCAATGGAGGCGGGGTTGCCATTCAGTGCGAATGGCTCGTTCCCCGTCAACTGTGATTCAACGCCATATAGCTGATACTCCTGATACATCACACCTGCAAAAATACCTACGCTGCCTGCTGTTTCTGTTCCAGGCAACCCTGCAACTGTTTCCCGTGTATATCCCGCATCTTCAATCACTTCATACACGCTTTCCAAAAAAAGCCGCTCTTGTGGATCGATCCTCTCCGCTTCTCTTGGTGAGATATGGAAGAAAAGCGGATCAAACAGATCAACCCCGTCCAAAAAACCGCCCCATTTTCCCGAAGCCGATGAACTCATTTGCTCGCTTGCATGCAACAAAAAATCCCAGCGGCTCTGCGGAATCTCCGTAATCGAGTCTCTGCCGTTCTTCAGATTGTCCCAAAACTCGTGTATATTCCGTGCACCTGGGTAGCGTCCCGACAATCCAATAACGGCAACATCAAGTGACTGTGCTGAAGTAGTGGAAACAACAGGTAGTCGCTTTGATGATGCTTCTTGCAAACGCCGACTTCTTGTCAGTTTCCTAGAATTATCTTCGCGCTCACCCTCAGGCTGTCGGGTACCAAGTAGTTCCTCCAGCTTGCTGCGATGGGCGTTCAAAAAAAATCCACTCAGCTCCTTGATATTCTGATACTCGAAAAACAAGGTTTTCGGCAACGGACCGAACACTGTCTCAAGTTGATCTGTCAATCTCATGACCATAACCGAGTCAATTCCGTACACCTCAAACGGGGCGTCGGCTTCTATTTTACCTTCTGGCAGCAGGATGACGGGCGCTAGCAGCTTTTTAAAGTAAAGTTCCACTCTTTCCTGTAATTTTCTGTCATCATGCTGGGCAGACGAAGACGACCTTTCGCTGCTGTTGTCGGGTGCAACCAATAAGGACTGGAGCTGTTCTGTAGCGTTTTCATTACTTATCCTGCCTTGTTTAATTTGATGGTACAGAAATGACAGTTGCTCTTTCATGATTGACACCTCACCTTTTGAATACGTTACAACAGCTTCGCCAACTCCTCAGGATCTGTGAATTGCTCAAGCGTGCATTCTCCATTCCTGATTTTTTCAACAAGCTCGCGTAAAATCGCTTCGGGTTCACTCGTTTGGGTAGAGGCAGCATACGAAGCTTCATTAGAAGCCTCCATGAAATTTCTCATTTTCTCTGCGTTCCCGTACATGCATACGACATGTGATTCCTTTTGAACAAGAGCGTGATGAAGAGCCTTCATGCCTGTTTCCCTTTGGAGAGGAATCATACCGGACAGTTGTTTCATTCTGCTACGGGTTTGCTCATCCATGGACATGCCGCCTCCCTCCCATAATGGCCAGCTGATGGAAAGCGTATGGCCGTATCGATCTTTGGTCAATGTCTGCTCATTTCGGTACCTCGCAAACTCATCCATAAAAGCGTTGGCTGTAGCATAATCCGCTTGTCCGATGTTGCCGAGAGTACCGGCCAATGAAGAATACAGCACAAAGAAATCCAACGTAAAATCCTTGCTTGCCTCATCCAGATAAATCGTGCCTGCTACTTTGGATGCAAGAACCTGTTGCACATCATTCAACTGTTTTCTAATCAAAAAGCTGTCGCGAATCATACCAGCACTGTGTATGATCCCGTTTAGGCGTCCAAACCGCTGTCGAATCTCATGCATGAGGTTCGTTACGTCTCCCAGATGTGATACGTCAGACTGCTTGTAAATGACTTTGGCACCCATGGCAGCAAGCTGGCTTAGCTGTTCTTCGTGTGTCGGATTCATTGGTGATCTCCCGGTTACTATCAAGGTTGGATGGTTCACGCTTCGGGCGATATGCTGCGCCGTTACAAATCCGAGCCCACTCATCCCCCCGGTGATTAAATAAACCCCCTGATCCTTCCAGATTGTACCGGAATACCCTGCCTTTCTCAGTTCTTTCCACACTTTCTTGTATGTTCTGCCTTGATGAAAGCGGATATGAGTGTCTTCTGGACGAGACGCGCTATCCAATAGTTTTCGTATGACATGTGAGATACCTTCCTCTGGTTCCGTTTCGATTATTTGCACGCGCAGTTGCGGATTTTCCAGTTCGGCGGTTTTTAGCAACCCGGACAAGGCCGAATACAATCTGTTATGCGATTGACCAGAAGTAAGCAACTGAATCAATGTCGGTTCCATCGGTTTTTCCTTCAACAGATGCTGGACATGCCTGAAAGCCTGATATACAGCAAATAGGAAGTCTTCCCCTATGCCGCTTGCGTTTGGTGTTCGCTGATGTTCTTCCAAATTCAGTATGAGGCATGTAGCTGTACTCATTTCTGTAGATATATGTTCAGACAGGCTGGTCCACGGCTCACAAAGAAGGACGATATGTGTGTGGAAAACTGGCTGAGAAACAGCCTCTTCTACCTGCTCATGCCATACAGGAGCCAACAAGAGCGTCTCTACAGCATCGTCTGCGTCTTCAACAAGGATACCTGCTTTTAACACTTTACTTGTAAAACCTGTTAGCTGTACGCACACTCGACCTTCCTCATCACATACATCGATATCGAGCTTTTGCACAGGGTCACCTGGGCTGCCGTTTTCACTGTACCGAATGTATGCCCACATATGCGGGACGCATGAGTGAAGCACGTCCATTCGTTCCAACGCATAGGGTAGCAATGGTTTATCCATGGGTGATGAGTTGGATTGGACACTTGGCATGAGACCAATGGATGATTGCAGGGCGGCATCCATCAGACTCGGATGAAGCACAAATTGACTCATTGTTTCCTGTTTATCGGTGGGCAGGTACAATTTTGCAATCACCTGATCTTCCCCTGCGTAAATCTTTTCAATGCTTTGCATACTGGTACCGTATTCCAGTCCCATCTCTGCAAAAGTCTGATAGCAAGATTCTACGCTGAGCTCACGGGTGCAGGACGTCCGAATTGCAGCAAGATCAATCATAGGCTGCCCGTTCGTTTTCTGAAGGAAGGCACTTCCTTGACTGTGAATGACAGTCGTGTCCGCTATCCCATCATGCTTGGTATCGCCCGTAAAAATCTCATACTTGATGCCGTTTCGCTCATTCTCATACAGTCTGATATGAACGGTTGCTTCATCATTTTCCACACGGACGGGGCTTGCCCACACGATATTGCGAAGCGAAATGACGGTATGTTCAGCCGTTTGATTTACAGCTGCTTGATTGAGGGCTTCGCGTGCCATTTCCAGATGGGCTACCCCAGGCAAAATTTTCTGGCCCTTGATAAGATGATCGGCAAGGAAAAATTCTTGTCCCGTAAATATGGAAGTGAATCGCTGCTCAGTCAAATCCGCCGTATTTTGATGAAGAAGCGGATGAAGAGGACCATACTTATTCTGCATCGCATAGGATATGGGTGGCTTATCGTTTGCTGATGGTAGCCAATAGGTTTCTTCAGCGAATGGATACACAGGTAGACTGATCTTGCGAGGTCTGTGCGTCCCGTATATCTCGTTCCAGTTGATCTGCATTCCCTTTACCCACATATCAAGCAGCTTGGGATACTGTTGTTGTGCAGGCCACGTCTGCATGGTTTGGTGCGTGTTTTCCAAGATCTCAAGACGGGCGGAAGCATGGGATGAACGTTTTACTTGTCCTATAAAAATGTTATCAACACTGCACTGCTGCCCACCCTTCTGGATAAAGGTCGCAAGTTTTCCTGCCAATTCATTCATGGAGGCGGCAGTAAACGCCAGTCTCTCTTCCATCGCTTCACGACCAATTTGTAAGGTGTAGGCCAAATCAGCCAACTGATCTTCCCTCACCTGTAGTCCATCTATGAAGGAGAGAAGCTGCTTTGCCCGCGCCAGAAGGCGTTCTTTATTTCGTGCAGATAATACAATCACTGCTGGTTGCTGAGGTATAACTTGCTGAACAGCAACAGCTCCTACAGGCAAAGAGACGTACTCTTCAACGATAATATGAGCGTTCGCACCACCAGCTCCGAATGAAGAAATGCCAGCAATTCGGGGAACCTCCCGTTCAACGCCGTCGATTTCTAGAATCGGTCTTTTCCATTCCGTGAGATTCTGCTGGACGACAAAAGGCGTTTTGTCAAAATGGATTTCGCTATTCAGCTTTCGCGCATGCAAGCTGGGCACAATTTTTCCGTGTTTCATTTGCAGAATGACCTTAGTCAGCGACGCAATGCCTGCGGCTGATTCCAGATGACCAATATTGCTTTTAACAGAACCTATCGCACAATACCCGACGTCAGATGTATCCTTTTGGAAGGCCGTTGTCAGTCCGGCTACCTCGATTGGGTCACCAAGACTTGTCCCGGTACCATGGGCCTCCATATAACTAATGGAGCGAGCATGGACACCCGCCTTATCCATGGTTTCCCGAATCAGTTCAGCTTGTGCTACTGGATTGGGCACCAAATAACCATTGGTTTTGCCTCCGTGGTTAATGCCTGTTCCCCGGATAATGGCGTGGATATGATCCTGATCCTGAATCGCCTTCGACAATGGCTTCAAAATAAGAACGCCGACGCCCTCGCCAGGTACGAAGCCGTCCGCATCTTGGCCAAAACTTTTGCAGGCACCATCCGATGCAAGCATATTTTGTGCACATAAGCCCACATAATTGGACGGATGAAGGTATAGGTTCACTCCACCTACGATCGCTGCCTCACAAGCTCCACTGCGCAGACTTTCACACGCCTGATGGATAGCTGTCAGTGATGAAGAGCACATGGTGTCCACAGGCATGCTTGGACCGTGAAGATTGAGCCAATACGAGACCCGATTCGCTACGGAACTAAAGGATGTCAACGGAAACCATTCACTTCCCTGCCTCCATAGTGCCGGACCGTACAAATTGAAGCCGGTTTTTGTGATGCCTGCGAACACTCCCACCTTGCCCTTAAACTGTAAGTCGAGTTGTTCCCGTGTATATCCGGCATCCTCCAGTGCTTCCCACACGGTTTGCAAGAAGAGCCGCTCCTGCGGGTCCATGTTCATCGCCTCTCGTGGCGACAGATTGAAAAACAGGGGATCAAACTGGGCAAAGCCGTCCAAGAAGCCTCCCCATTTGCTGTAGCTTTTCCCTTGCGCTATCGCTTTTTTTCGATCCGGAACGTAAAAGTTCGCAAGCAGCCACCGATCTTCCGGGATTTCCGTGATGCAGTCCTTCCCCTTCTCTAAATGATCCCAATAGTGTTCCAGATTGATGGCCTGCGGATAGCGTCCACTCATCCCAATTACTGCAATGGGTTCCTGGACACTGGCAGCCCCTGCACGTGGCACAGGACGCTGCGAGGTTTGCAGCACTCGCGGACGAACCGTTCGAACCAACACGTCGTTTCGTTCTACACCAGGCTGTAATGGCTTTTGCATTAGGATCTCGTCAGTTGTAGGCTTTGCCTTTTCAAGCCCTAAAAACGCAACGAGCTCCCCTTTTCGCTGAAGCATAAAGTACCCAATTAATGCCGAGAGTGTCTGATACTCAAAGAACAGCGTACTGCTCACATCGCTGAAATGCTTGCGCAGCCTGTTTGTAAGCTGAACAATAAGAATGGAATCGATACCGTAAGCTTCCAATGGTTCGGATTCATCGATTTGCTCAAACGGCAGTCTGACAACCTCTCCGACCAACTGTCTGAAATAAAGACTGGCTCTCTTTCTCAACTCTTCCTCGTCTACACTAGGCTCAGCCTGCTTAGATTGACGGGTCTCCATTTGTGCAACGACTGTCTGCTGTTTATTCGAAATTTCCTGCGTTCCTTCTGTAAACGAACGATTGGGTAGATGAACGATTCCATCGCTTCTGGCGATCATGATCTGTTGTCCCAAGCTCATGGCAGAGGCAGCAGGATACCATACAGTTTCGAAACCTGCTTGCGCGAGCACAATCTGCCATTGCTCGGCGTTTAGCGCGGGAGAACCCGGAATACGAACTCTTTCATCCTCATACAGCCACCAGCCTTCTAACAATCCAAACGTAAGATGGGCAAACAGCGTACTGCGCGTCAGTTCGTTTACGAAAAGCATTCCGTTCTCTTTCAAAAGTGCTTTGACATGGCGCAGCGTCCTGCGAATGTTTCGTGTAGCATGCAGCACATTCGCAGCGATCACCAAATCATAACCACCCAAGTCAAATGATTGTTCTTCTGGAGATTTCTCCACATCAAACATTTTGCAAATGACATAAGGATTTTCTGCACCATAATTCTCTGCACCGTGTAACAAAAACGCTTTCGATAGATCGGTATAGGCATACTCTGCAATATAGTTCGCATAAGGCTTCAGCTTTTGCAAAATAAGTGAGCTCGTTCCTCCTGTTCCAGCGCCCACCTCAAGAATTCGGAGCATGACAGACGGATTCTGCTGCAACCGTTCTTCCACATACGCTACGACTGTGTCAGCCAGTACACCGTTGAAGTAATCGGCTACCGCATGGTGTTTGTATACGTCTTCTACCAGTTGCATGGAGGAGTTAGGGAACATAATATCCGTTGCCGGAATCTTTCCTGTTAGAATGTCAGGCAAGTGACGAAGCATAGTATCGATGAGCTTCACTTGTGCCTTCACATTTTGATCCTGTAACCAGCTTTTTCTTTGTTCCTCCCATTCTCCCCATAAGCTTTCAATCGAAAGATCAGGGTTGTCCTTCCAATCATGGCGGGCCAGAATAGCCTTGCTTTCTGCCAGCCAGCGCTTGTATGCGTCGTGCACCCCTTCATCGTCCTGCATGAGACCGTGTGTCTGAAGTGTTTTGCCTAGTATGGGCAGAAGCAACCGGTCCAGCTCTTGGTCGAAATGACTTCCATTGCGTTTCAACTGTTGAACCAGTGAAGAATGGTCAGGCAACCGTTTCTGTAGCTTCTCGGTGGACACATGTTGAACGTTTGGAACAGCTACGAGCATCTCATTTTGATGAACTTCTGCAATTGCATCCGGTCTTGTGGTACGAATAAATGCCATTTGACTCAACGAATTTCCCACCAGAGTTTCTAACGCTTGCATCGCTTCTTCCGGCTCAATAAACCCGATCCCCGATTGAGTTAGCCGTTTCTTGAATGCAGCGGGTACAATCCCGGCAATTCCGATCTCTCCCCAATATCCCCAATTCATGACCTTGATGGGAAAGGGAAGGACTTGGCCTGTTTCATGGGCGAAGGCGTCTGCAAACGAGCAGCCTGCTGCGTAACCACTCTGTCCGATCGGTTTGGTAAAGGAGCTCATGGAAGAAAAGTACATCATAAAATCAAGTGCCTCTTTGGCAAATATCTGCGTCATATGAATACTGACATCGACTTTGGCAGATAATCCGGCCCTAAAGCGCTCTTCCGTCATCTGGGTTAAGCTCTGATCCATCACGCCGACAGCTGAGTGAATGACTCCGTTGATTGTTGGATACGTTTGCTTGATAGCCAAGAACGCTTGTTGCAAGCTTACATAATCGGAAGCATCTGCTGACAGATACAGTGGTGCACGGCCTATCGCAGCCAATTTGTCCAGCTTTGCTGCAATATCGTGATCGAGGTCACGTCGGCCGATCCAAATCATTTGCGCATCATAGGTGCGGATCATGTATTCACTCCACACCTCGCCGATGCCCCCTGCTCCTCCAATGACCACATATACACCGCCGTACCGATAGGATTTTATCTGCTGTTGTGGCTGATGAACGGTTATCCATTTCTGCTGATACCATTCTTGCTGTCTGTAAGCCCATGTGTTCCCGTCACGGTCAGCAGGCAGCAAAAACAGCTCGTGTATCGGCAAGTCCAATGGGTCTTCCACATCGATATGGCGGATGCTCCAATTCGGCATTTCTTTCGTCAGCGTCCCAGCGAACCCTTGTATTCCTGCGTGGGTCGACTGAATTGGATCGGTATGCTGAATAAGCAATGTTCGGGTCGTAATGATGGTGATGCCCAACTCTTTTGTGTCATAGCCAAGCTGCATCAACGCTTTACTCAATCTGAACAATTGCAGCAGTCCCAGTTCTTGCTGCTTCATTGTTTGCTCACCAACCATGGCTTCATACGACGTGAAGGGTGCCACCCAGATAAGATGATCGATGCTGTCGTGCTGACTCAACACAGCCTTCATATCTTCCATCTGCATAGAAGCTTCGAACTCGATAGAGCAAACATTCGGGTAAAGCTTCCGAACTGACGAAAATGGCTCATTTGTGCCTCCGATGAAGACGATGTTGTCCTTCGGAGCCGGGATCAGGACTCTTCCATCGTGATGAACGACATCCCACACCGGATGTAGCAATAGACCACCACCTACTTGCTGTAAAGCACTCGGAACCGCTTCGGAATCTGCCTGTGATTCCTCTCTCTCCCCTTTTCCAGATCCCCCCTCCTGCGTACGAATAATGGCGAGTCCTTTTATCTGCACGCAATGGTTTCCTTGCTCGTCACACAAGTCAATATCAAGCTTGTCCATTGACTTTTCGTAATGAGTTTCACGAGAATACCGTACCCATGCCCACATAGTTCGGGTGCAGGAACGATAAATGGCAACCTCATCTACGGAAAACGGAGTACCTGCTTTACGCTCAAAAGCGTGCAACCCCAAGCAGGCTTGTATAGCGGAATCAAGCACGCTCGGATGAAGCACAAAGTCTTGCGCAGTTGCGGATACGACTGAGGGCAAAGTCAGCTGTGCAAGCACTTGGTTGTGTCCAAGATGAATGGCTTGAATACCCTGGTGGCTCATTCCGTAGTGTAATCCTGCTTTTTCGAACGCTTGGTAACACTCTGCTGAGGAAAGAATGCCTTGATTACACGCAGGCAGTAAAGCGGCAAGATCGAGTTTGCCACTCTCGCATTGCTCCAAAATGACAACTTCCCCCTGGTTGTACAGGACAGGCTGGCCGTTCCCTTGTGCTTCCTTGCTGTAAATTTCATAATGCAGCGCTTTGCCCACTTCAGGAACGAGCTTGATATGAACCTGTACCGGTTCTTCATCAACGACAATCGAGCTGGCCCAGATCACATTTTGCAGCTTCACGGTCACGTGATCTTGCGTATCCAGTTCTGCTGCCTGTTCGACAGCAGATCTTGCCATTTCGAGGTAAGCAACCCCCGGCAACACTTTGCGACCGCGAATCACATGATCAGCGAGGAAAAACTCGTTACCGTTAAAAATGGAAGTAAAGCGCTGCTCGGACAAATTCGACGTATTTTGATGAAGAAGCGGATGCAGAAAAACAGTATGCGGCTGTACCGTTCCCCCTCTTGGAGATTGCCTAGATTGCGGCATCCAGTAGCGGTCTTTGGCAAAAGGATACGTCGGCAGATTCAATCGCTGCGGCTTGCGCTCCGTGTACAACCCCGACCAATCGACGTCTAATCCTTTGACCCACAGCTCAAGAAGCTTGGCGAATTTCTTCTTTTGCATCCACCGCTGTACCGTTTCCTGCATATCCTCATCCTGCACCAGAGAGGAAAGCGATTCTTTATTCCGTTTCACCTGACCTCGGTAAACGTCTTCTATCCCGTGCAGTTTCTGAATGTAGCGGGCCAGCTTTTCTTTCAGCTCATGAATCGAGGCTGCGGTCATTCCGAGTCGCTCTTCCATACCAGTTCTGCCCACCTGAAGAGTGTAAGCAATGCTGTCTAGTTTCTCATCCTTATACGATTGTGTTTGCAGTGTATCCAACAGTTGTCTAGCCTGTTCCAGAAGCTGTTCCTCTGTCCGTGCCGACAGCACAATTAGTACGGGATGATCTGGGGTTGCGATCCATTCATCACGACGAACGGTTTTCGGGATGTATTCTTCTATTAACACATGAGCATTCACTCCGCCAAATCCAAAAGAGCTAATTCCGGCGCGTCTTGGCATTTCACGTCCCTGTGTATCTCGTAAGGCAGTCCATTCTTTTGTTTCGTCCACAATATAGAAAGGACTATTTTCCAGTTGAATATAGGGGTTCAAGTTTTCAAAATGAACCGTCTTCACCAATGTTTTGTATTTTAATTGCAACAAAACCTTGATTACCCCTGCGATACCCGCAGCGAGTTCAAGATGACCGATATTCGTCTTGATAGAGCCCAGCCCACAACTTGCAGATGGCTGCCCCCCTGCATCAAAGCCCAATTCCCGAAAGGCCGTCTTCAATCCGTTAATTTCAATCGGATCGCCGAGTGGCGTGCCCGTTCCATGTGCTTCTATATAGGTGATCGTTGTGGGATCTATCTGTGCCTTAGTCAGGACAGACTTGATCAAGTCAGCCTGTGCTCGTGGATTAGGGGCAGTCAGCGATGTTGCCCGGCCCCCGTGATTCTCGTCTGTACTGCGTACAAGGCCGTAGATATGATCTCCTGCGTTCTCAGCATCTGCCAGTTTTTTCAGGAAGATCATTCCGACGCCTTCTCCGCGAACATAGCCGTTCACCCGGTCTGAAAACGTCTTGCAACGCCCATCCTCGCTGAGCATCCCTGCTTTATTGAAGCTGATGTGGTAATACGGATCTAAAATGGTATTCACACCGCCGACAACTGCTGTGTCGCAATCGCCATTACGAATCGCCTGAACAGCTCTATGCAAGGCTACCAGCGAGCTGGAGCAGGCAGTTTCAATCGGTTCACTCGGTCCGTTCACATTGAGAAAAAAGCTCATTCGGTTCGGACCTACAGAGGACACATGTCCTGTGGAAGAGTAGCCCTCGATAGCAGAATTTGCTTGGGAAAGCAGTCCGTTGTATCCGCTGCTTGCTGTTCCCACGAAAATGCCCATCTTGCTGCCAGACAGACTATGCGGGGAATAGCCCGCGTCCTCAATTGCCTTCCAGACATGCATCATCAGCAGACGCTGTTGGGGGTCCATCAAGGTAGCTTCGTGCGGAGATATGCCGAAAAACATTGGATCAAAGTCGGCAACTCCATCAATGAATCCGCCCCATTTAATATTTGTTTTGTTCCCTTCCTGATTGGGATCCCCGAAGTATTCCTTCCAGTCCCAGCGATCTTCAGGGATTTCCGAAATACAATCTCTCCCGTCCACCAGATTAGCCCATAGCTTGTTTACATCCTGAGCCATGGGGAACGCTCCACTCATCCCGATTATGGCAATCGGTTCATTGCTAGCGTGGGTTTGTACTTCGGATGTTGCCACTTGCAAATGACTAAAACGAGATCGACCAGCCTTAGTTTCGAGTTGTTGGATAGAGTGATTTTCAGTAGTGACAAGGGGCTTGATTGTTGGAACGCTAAATACCCGATTTAACTCTTGCACAAATGTAACTGAAAGATGCTGCGCAAGCGCTCGAAGTGTCGAATACTCGAAGAATATGGTAGGTGTCACTCCAAGCTTGTATTGCTCATTCAGCCTGTTTGCAAATTCCGTAAATGAAATGGAATCAAAGCCATACTCTCCGAATTCGACGTCCGGGTATATATCGCTGCTATTCACCTTCAGCGTTTGGGAGAGTATCCGTGCCAACGCTTCCTGTACTTTGTCAGACAACGAATTGGAGTTGGAGGGAAGAACCGGCGTTAGCTGCTGATTTTCACCGATGCTTGACTCCTCAGGTGAGAGAGACGACTCTGGCATCAATTTAGCCCGTAGTCGGGCAACATGTCCCTGGTATCCGATCACTTGGTGATAGCCAAAGTGCATGGCGTGGTTCAACATTTTCACACCCCAGGCGGTTTCTAGAGGCAGCATGCCCAACTGCTGCTTTATCATTTGCTTCTCTGCCTCGCTTACACTCATCCCGCCCTCCTTCCATAGCGACCAGTCCAG
Organism: Brevibacillus sp. NPDC003359; assembly: GCF_042878995.1. Classification (NCBI taxonomy): domain Bacteria; kingdom Bacillati; phylum Bacillota; class Bacilli; order Caryophanales; family Paenibacillaceae; genus Brevibacillus; species Brevibacillus sp. NPDC003359. The sequence goes on along the minus strand of NZ_JBIAOR010000001.1, from coordinate 912,187 downwards.
CGAAAGCGTAGAGCCGTTGCGTTTACTCGCGGCTACCAGTTCATTGCGATACCTTGCAAATCCGTCCAGAAAGGCGTTTGCGGCTGCGTAATCACCCTGTCCCGTATTTCCTATTACACCTGCCAGTGAGGAGAACATAATGAAAAAATCCAGATTCATTGCTGCGCTTGCTTCATCCAGATACACGGTACCGTTTACTTTGGGTGCAAGCACTTCCAGCATCTCCTCCGATGCTTTTTGACGAATATACTGATCCTTTATGATTCCAGCAGCGTGAATAATTCCGTTCAGACTGCCAAATTCAGACTGGATTTGCCGAATGAACAAGGTGACAGCATATTTGTCGGAAATGTCGACTGTGCGGTAATGAATGTTGTTACTGTTGATTTCTAAAGCTTTCAGCTTTGTCTGTTCCTGATCATGCAGGGGTGAACGCCCGTTCAATATAATGGTAGCATTCTTTACCTGACGAACCATTTCTTGCGCAAAAATATAGCCGAGACCGCGAAGACCTCCCGTTATGAGGTAAATTCCTTTATCCTTCCAGGGTGATTTTGAAGATTCGGAAACCATCTCCTCCCGCCACTCCCGTACATACCGTGTACCATTCGCATACCGAATCAGTCGATCTAACGGTCTGTGTCTGTTCTCAGTTAGCTTGGCGATTATTTCAGACCCGTCGTCGCTCACTTCTGTTTCTATAAGCTGCCCGATCAGCCACGTATGTTCTTGACCAGCAGTCTGTAGCAAACCTGATAATCCCGACAAGAGGGAATCTTCGCCGTGATTTTGGACAACAACCTGAATTAACACCTTTCCTTCTGTACGACTGCGAATGACATGCTGAATTTCTTCAAGCAATTGTGTCGAGGCACTTAAATAGCGCTGTGTAATTTGAGCATCGGGCCGTAACACAATGCAATTGGTTTCCGAAAGATTCGTACGAATTTTGTCAGCCCAATGGACGAACGGTTCGGACAGAATGATAAGGTTATGCTTATAGTCTGCTTCTGCCGCTTTCTTCACGATTGGTTTCTCTACCCATTCCGGTATCAAAATGACCGCCTTTCCTTCCGCTCCGCTCGTCGGGCTGATACCGCCCTCCAGCACACGCGGTGAAAAGCCGGTCATTCGCGCACACACATTGCCGTCTTCATCACACAAATCAACATGGAGTTTAAATACTTTTTCATGAGCTGAGCTTCCCTCATGGAATCTAGCGATCACCCACATACTTGCCGTACATGGGCGGTAAATTTCCAAATTGTCCAAAGTAAATGGAATGACAGGTTTGCGCGCTTCCGTTTGATTCGTTACAGTTCCAACCAAGTACCCAATCGTTACCTGCAACGCAGAATCCATCATGCTCGGGTGGAGGACGAATTTTGCTTCTGTTGAAGAGACTATGGAAGGAAGGGACAGTTTCGCAAGCACCTCGCCACTACCTGTGAACACAGTTTTGATTCCTCGAAGACTGTTGCCGAGATCAATACCTGTTATCTTCGTGATGTCGTAGAAAGCATCTGCTGTCACTTGACTTGGACTACAATTGGTCAGTGCTGCATCAATGTTCACCTGTGGCGACTGATCACGCTCACGAATAATGGCGGTACCCTGGCTGTAAATCAACCGCTGCCCCTCTTTGTCCATGTCTCTGTATATTTCAAAAGTAAGTTCACCGTTCTCTTGCGGATAAACGCCAATATGAACGTGCAAATTTGTGTCTTTCATTGTCAGGGGAGTTGCCCACACAATATTTTTGAGCTGGATCATGTGAGCGCTGTCCATCCCACCTGACGCATGCTCTACTGCTGCCCTTGCCCATTCCAAATGGGCAACACCTGGGAGTACTTTTTCCCCGCGAACGAGATGCTCCGCCAGAAAAAATTCTTCTCCTGAAAAAAACGAACTGTATCGCTGCTCCGATAAATCAGATGCATTTGTATGCATCAGTGGGTGAAGATGGGTTGTTTGTCCTCCCCGGAGCCTAGTCTGGCGGTCTTCGTCGCTTTCTGAAAGCGGAACCCAGAAGCTTTCCCGTCTGAACGGATACGTTGGTAATGAAATTCGGCGGCACGTTCCTTCAGCAAACAGCTCGTCAAAATGCAACTCATAGCCTTGTATAAATAATTCAGCTACCGCTGTAAGGTTTTCCAGATAATCTGTCGCTTGAACTGCTCGGCGACATTTTCGAATACATTCTTCGGCGTATCGCTTCAGCGCAGTCTGTTCGCGTTGCTCATTCCTGTTCACGACAGAAATATACAGTTGAGGGGCTTTCCCTTTCTCCAGCCATCTGTTGAGACGTTCTACAAGCTCTTCCTGATTGCGTACGACACACGCCAATCGGTGACTGTTATGCTGTCTACCGGTTAGCAGTGTAAAACTCATATTCTCACAATCCACCGGCTGGCGAGCACAATGCTCTACTAACTGTGCTGCTTGCTGACGCAGTTGCTCTTCAGTTCGCGCGGACAAGGCAATGAGATAACCCGGTTTGGGCTCATGTTTTCGAATGCTTGGCTGTGGTTGAGGTGCTTCTTCAATGACCACATGTACGTTAGTCCCACTAAAGCCGAATGAACTGATTGCACCGAGCCGTGACTTTCCGTTTGGCACTGACCAGTCCTTTGTAGTTGTGTTCACGTAGAACGGGCTATCAGCAAATGAAATAGAAGGGTTCCCATTTTTCATGTGCAGGGATGCCGGAATACGCTTGTTTTTTAGAGACAACAATATTTTAATGACACCGGCGATGCCTGCAGCAGTCGCCAAATGCCCAATATTGGTTTTGATAGAACCGATTGCACAGTACCCTTTTTTATCGGTATACAGGGAAAAAGCCTTAGTTAACGCCTGAAATTCAATAGGATCACCCAGCTTGGTACCTGTACCGTGGGCCTCCACCATTTGAATATCCGCCGGATCGATTTGGAATGTATCATATACTTCTTGCTCAAGACGAGTCTGTGACTTGGCGCTCGGGGCAGTAATCCCGTTCGTTGTACCATCTTGATTCATGCCTGAACCCCGTATGACGCCATAGATGTGGTCACCATCGGCAATAGCGTCCTTAAGACGTTTCAGCACGATGACACCTGCTCCTTCTCCAGGAACGAAACCGTCTGCTCGATCATCAAACGTGTGGCAGCGCCCTTTGTGTGATAGCATACCTGCCCTGTTCGAATCAATATAGAACTGTGGTGTAGATTGAATGAAAACACCGCCCGCCAAAGCCATTTCGGTCTCTTTCGACCATAGGCCCTGGCATGCCAGATGAATCGCAACCAATGAACTGGAGCAGGCTGTGTCCACTGCAATAGCGGGGCCATGCAAGTCCAGATAGTAGGCAATCCGCGCAGGGATGATGGAGGCTGCTTTGCCCCAGAATGATTGCGGCGGCGGGTTGTCCCCTGTCAGGTTCTGATAATCCATCTCTGTGCATCCTACATATATACCACAACGTCGCCCTTGCATACTGGCTCCTGCATACCCGGCGTCTTCTAGTGCCCTCCACGCTTCCTCCAGAAAAATTCGTTGCTGAGGGTCCATGTAGCTCGCTTCCTGACCCGAGATATTGAAGAAAAGCGGATCAAATGTACTGATATCATCTAAAAAACTTCCAAAGTTGCAGTAACTAGAACCGTCAGGAAAATGTTTAGAAAGATTCCATCTCGTCACTTCCTGAATCAAGTCCGTCCCATTTTCCAAATGCCCCCACAACTCATCAACATGATCTGATTTTGCAAAACGTCCGCTCATCCCGATGATCGCGACTGCTTCCCGATTGATCGACTGTACATGAGGGGTGGCGCTTAAATGGGGTGTGGCTCCTGCTTGCTGATAACGGTATGGCTCTGGAATCGTCACTACGATTTTCCCTATATTCTCACGACGCTCCATATAGCGGTATGCCTCTTGCATCAGATTAATAGGAAAAACCTTCCCTATATGCGGGCGTATTACGCCTTCTTCAATAAGCCGAAGCATTTCATTGCGGTAATCCCGAAGCATTTCTGGATCTTCGAATCCCAGCTTCCGCAGATCCATGCTATAAAACGACTGGTTGTGATTCAGCCCGGACAGATCGACCGTTTTGGCGCTTTTTAAGGCCGTCATTGCAATTTCAATATACCTACCACCACGTGACAAGCAGTTCAATCCTTTTTGCAGCGCATCTCCACCAAGCGTATTCAGGATGATGTCAATACCTCTTCCTTCTGTTAATCGCCTGATTTCCTGCTGAAAATCGTTCTCCATGTAATTGATGACATAATCTGCCCCAATCTGCTGCAAGAAATCGAGTTTCGTCTGTGTGCTCGCTGTTGCATATATGACCGCACCGTAGTGTTTGGCTAGCTGTACCGCAAGAAGACCGATGCCACCAGTAGCCGTTTGAATTAAGATGCTCTCCCCTTTTTTTATCTGCGCCTTGCGAAATGCTGCGATCGCCGTCATGGCAACCACCGGCAATGAGGAGGCTTCCTCAAAGGACAGTTCCTGAGGTTTCGGGAACACGTTTGACGAGTGACACGTAATCGCAGTTGCATGAGCGCCCATATTTTCACTGGCGTAAAAGATTACTTCATCTCCGCAATGGACCGAGGTCACTGCCGAGCCCGTTTCAACCACAACGCCTGCCGCTTCGAAACCCGGGGTAAATGGGTAAGGAGGCATTGTCGGATACAGACCTTTTACGCTCAATAAGTCGCCAAAATTTAACGAGAACGCCCGAACAGCGATACGGACTTCGTCTTCTCTCAAAGGTGGGGTTTCCATCTGTTGGATTGCGACATCCTCTATTGCCGAAGGCCCATTAATCACAGCTTTGAAACAAAGACCACTGCTTGGGAACGAATGTGATTGGTCCTGCTCTCGTGCTTGCACATTCGTGAACAAGGCAGTCACTTGTTTGGGTGTAGACGAAGTTGGCAGATCAGGTTTGCCTTGTAAAAAAGGTTCAACTGCTACATGCGGTGTAATATCGAAACTGGTTTCGAGTGCTTCATTCGATGTTTTGTTTGATTCATTTGAAGTTCCTTTTTGCAACAACGTCTGAATTGTCGAGTAATGCTCAAGCACAATATGTGAAACGAGCTGATCCACATTGTTATAGTCGAACAGAACGGTCGTTTGCAGTGTCAGGCCACATCTCTTGTTAATGAGATTCACTAAGTGAACAGCGATGATTGAATCGATTCCGTATTCGGAAAAACTTCGGTTGTTTTGAATACGATCTTCCTTGATTTTCAGATCCTCTGCGATACTCTCGCGGATAGCTGTTTTGACAAACTCTTTAACCATTTGCTCGGTTACCGCAAGCTGCGCTGGCTCTTTGCTTGATCTAGACTCGCTATGTTTTACAAGCGATCTTTTGTTTGTAAACTCTTGCTGCCCTAGCTTGGGAGCCTTCGGTGACTTGTCGGAAGACTGCGTCTGGATGACAATCCCATCGCTTTTCGCAACAATGACCTGCTGCTTATAGGGGGCGGCAGCACTAGCCGGATACGTGACAGAGTGAAATCCTTCTCGCTTCAATACCTTTTTCCACGATTTCGTGGATAGCGCTGGTGAGCCCCAAACCCGTACTGTCGTATCTTCATACTGCCACCAGCCCTCCAGCAAGCCGAAAGTAAGATGGTTGATTACAGTCTTATCCGTAATCTCATTCAACAGAAGCAATCCGTTCTTTTTCATTGCAGCTTTAACGGTGCGCAGCGTCTTCCTGATGTTGTTTGTCGTGTGCAGTACATTGCTGGCAATCATGAGATCATATGCACCTGTGTCGATTCCCTGTTCTGAGAGGGGCTGCCTCAAATCAGCTATCTTGTACGTTAAATATGGAACGTGGGGACCATATTTTTGTTCTGCATGCATCAGAAAAGCTTTGGAAATATCCGAATAACAATATTCCTGAATGAGTTCCTGAAAAGGTTGCAGGTGATGAAAGACGACTGCGCTCGTGCCGCCAGTGCCTGCACCAATCTCCAGAATGCGTAAGCCCGCTGTGCTCGCACTCTGCTTTTGCACGTATGTAACTACTTCATGTGCAAGCACTTCGTTAAAAAAGTCAGCCATTACATTATGCTTATAAATTCCTTCGACAAGTTCCATGGACGACTCAGGGAACATCAGCTCTGTTGCCTGCTTTCTTCCTTCTAGAATATCCGGCAGATTTCGAAGCATTTTGTCCACCAGAAGCACATGGGCCTTGAGGTCAGGGTGGGAAAGCCAATGATTCAACTGACTTTCCCATTCATTCCACACTTGGTTCTTAAAGGACGGCGCAGTTTCTTCACGAGTACTCAGATCATTTATGAATACTGGCAGCAGCTCCTGTTGGTCGTGCAGCATCTGCAAACTTACCTCTAACCATTTATGATAAAAAGGTTTTGTTCCGTCGTTCAGTGTGAAATTCCGATCTAAGCATCCCAAGGAATGTAATTGACTCCACATCAATCGAAGGAGAAGCTGGTTTATCATGTCCATCTGCCTGTGAACCGAATCCATATGTTCTGTGTTGTCCATGTCAAGTCACTCCTTTTGTTGTTAGATAGAACCGAGCATTCAACTTAAAACGGTAACCGTTTTTCTATCGTTTAGTACGAGCGAATCTGGCTGTTTTATCGTCTTCATCATGACGATCTGATCCAGTGGCCCAGCCAGCAGCAGCTCCAACGCCTGATTGGCTTCAGGAGGTTCAATCGATCCGATTCCTTTTCGCTCCATGCTTTGTCGTATCTGCGCATTCACAACTGAGCCTACGCTCCCCCAATAGCCCCAGTTCATAACTTTGACCAGGCAAGGCCATTCCTGTGACAATTGTCGGGCAAAAGCATCCATATATGTACATCCAGCTACATAATTGCTTTGACCAGGCAATTTCAGGAATGAATTTAGCGATGAGAAAAGCAACACGAAATCGCGCACAGCACCTTTAAACACGTGTGCGATGTTGAGGCTCACATCTGTTTTTGCAGCAAGTCCAGCTCGGAAGCCCTCTTCATCCATATTGGCGAGGCTTCTGTCATATAATACGAGCGCAGAATGTACAATTCCGTCGATTCGGGTGTGCTGCTGGCTGATTTGCTGATAAGCTTGCGTAAGCTGCGACAAATTCGTTGCGTCGGCCTGAATATATACAGGTTTTGGCCCGAAAATGGCTATGCGGTCGAGTTTTTCCTGAATGGCGCCATTCTTTTCCTTTCTGCCAATCCAAATGATGTGGGCTTGATACGTACGAACCATAAACTCGCTCCATGCTTCACCAATACCACCTGCACCGCCTATCACAACATAAACACCATTATTTCGGTAAACGGTATGTTGCAATGGTGCATATTCCACGGATACAAGCTCCTGCTGATACCATTCCTCCTCACGATAAACATAAGCATTTCCTTGCGGATCGGCAGGCAACATGAATAGCTCTCTAAGCGGGTATATTTCTTCGTCGGCCTCCAGGTCAACAACGCGTATTTTCCAGTTCGCATATTCCTTGGCCAGCGAGCCCATGAAGCCATGTACAGCTGCTTGTCCTGGATTGACAGAGTCAGCTGAATGAAGAGCCTGTGCCTGGAACGTAATGACGGTCCAGTTGAGCTCCTGGTTTCCGTAGCCGAGGTAAAGCATACTTTTTACCAGTCTGAATACTTGGATGAGGGCTGAGATAGCCGTATGCTCTGAGCCAACCCATACAATATGTCTGATATCTCCTTGTGCTGACAAAGCTACTTGAATGTCAGCAAGACTTGAATCATCTGAAATATACACGGCAGTTGTGTTGGGGACTGCCGTGCTCAGTTTGTCAAGCAAAGCAGCATTTCCGCCAATGAACAACTGTTTCTCAGTTGACGAAAATACAGCATCCTTGTGCTCTAAATGATACGTCTCCCACATCGGCGTCAACAGCAACATTTGTGCTGAGGGCTCAGGTGACATTGTTTGTGTCATTCGGCTTTGACTAGGAGAACCATGCACAGAAGGGATTGCATTGGTTGTATCCCCCTTGGTGATGACTCGTGTAGAAAATCCTTTCATTTGCACACAAACATTACCATTGTCATCGAACAACTCAATGTCCAGCTTACTCACGGAATCATCCGAACGGCTGTCAGCGTTGTTTTGAATCCGCACCCACATTTTAGGGTGACAGTTTCCGTATACCTCCAGTCGTTGCAAGGCAAACGGTAGTGAAGGGTGAAAAGGAAGAGAATGCCTCTCTTTCAGATTCAGAGTGAAACCCATAGTCGCTTGCAGGGCAGAGTCAATGAGAGCAGGGTGTAACGCATACTCGTGAAACGTGTCGACTAATGATTCTGACAAAGATAATCTGGCAAGCACCTGATTGTTGCCGATGTAGAGCTGTTCAATGCCTCTGTGAGCCTCACCGTATAACAGGCCCATCTTTGCAAAGGCTTCATAGCATTCAGAAGACGAGATGATTTCCCATTCACACGATTGTTTGATAGACGATAGATGGATGCTGCCGATTTCCCGTTTCCCGGTTAACAATGCCCTTCCCTGACTAAATAGATGCTTTTCTCCTCCCTCTTGGGAATCGCTGTAAATGGAAAAGCTGATCTCTTGCTCCTGCTCCAGTTTCAATCCAATGTGAACGGAAATTTGCTCGTATTCGACCTGAATCGGATGTGCCCAGACGACATTGGTAAGCAGTACAGATGTATTCTCTCTGACATCTCGTGGCATAGCCTGCATCACAGCAGCTAGTGCCATTTCTAGTTGTGCAGCTCCTGGCAGGACGCGGACGTTGTTTACACGATGATCGTTCAGAAAAAATTCCTTACCTGTGAATACAGAGCTGAACCGTTGTTCCTTAAAGTTGGAAGTGTTACGCTGTAGCAATGGATGCAAGTGCCCAGATGTACCAGACATCGCCAACCCAACCCCTGGCTCTTCCTTTTTCGGGGGTTCAGATAGCCAGTATCTCTCTTCAGCAAATGGATAAGCAGGCAAACTGATGCGCCCGGGCACTACACTACCGTAACAGAGGTTCCAATCAATGTTGACGCCTTTGACCCACAATTCCAACAACTGAGGATACTTCTTTTTCCGAGCCCAGCTCTCGATGATCTCTTGCATGTCGTCATCTGCAGCTAACTCGCTTATCGATTCACTATGATTAGAAGTGTCCCCTCTATAAACGTTCTCCTGTTTCACTTGCCCAGCAAGATAGTGGTTTATTTTTTGTTCTAGCTCGTTGAGAGAACATACAACCATAGCGAGACGGGCCTCCATCGCTTGTCGTCCCGTCTGTAGCGTATAAGCGATGCTTGCTAACTGGTCGTCCATGTAATGACCTGCTGAGATGGCCGCCAGTAATTGGGTGATCCTTGCTTGTAACCGATCCGTATTTTTGGCTGAGAGCACAATCATGACAGGCTCTGTGTTCGATACTCCTTCTACAGAAATCTTTTTTTCATTTGGAATGTACTCTTCCACAATGACATGTGCGTTGGCTCCGCCTGCTCCAAACGAAGAAATACCTGCAATTCTGGGGGCTTCACGGGTGTTTCCTTCGTGCGTTATGACAGGACGTTTCCACTCTGCCAATTCCTGCTGCACGTAAAAGGGGGTCTGGCTGAACTGGATATTCGGGTTTGGCACGTCGGCGTGGAGTGATGGTACAAGTTGGCGGTGTTGCATCTGCAACAATATTTTGCTAAGTCCTGCAATCCCTGCCGCACTTTCACAATGTCCAATATTCGTTTTGACTGAGCCGATTGCACAAAATTGTTTGTCCGGGGTCTCCTGTTCAAAAGCTCTTCGCAGTCCTTCAATTTCAATCGGATCACCCAAGGTTGTTCCTGTGCCATGGGCTTCCACGTAGCTAATTGTCCTGGGATCGATTCCTGCCCGTCGAATCGCCTCGATCACAACTTGCGACTGCATCCTTGGATTTGGTACCGTATACCCTTTGACTCTGCCTCCCGCGTTGATCATGCTTCCTTTCAAAACACCGTAAATGTGGTCTCCGTCCGCCTCTGCCTGATGTAACGGCTTTAAAATAATGGCTCCAACTCCTTCGCCATCGACAAAACCGTCCGCCTGATCGCCAAACGCACGACATTGATCTCCTCCTGCCAGCATTGTCTTTTCGGACAAACGCGCATAATGCACAGGGTCCACGATCAGATTCACGCCCCCGGCAATCGCACAATCACTTGTGCCCATGTGCAGGCTTTCCAATGCTAAATGGATGGCCGTAAGAGAAGAAGAGCAAGCCGTGTCAACAGCAAGACTGGGACCGGTAAAATTTAAACAGTATGATACCCGATTTGCCACAGACCAATAGGATGCACCTGTCGGATAATTACCGTTCATGATCCCGACGAACACTCCAACCTTTCGAGAAGGACTGAGAGCTTCCGGTGTATAGCCCGCATCTTCTATGCTCGAGTATGCCGCTTGTAAAAACTGCCGTTCCTGCGGGTCCATCTGCTCCGCTTCCTTGGGGGAAATATAAAAAAACAAGGGATCAAATGTATCGATACCCCTGATAAATCCGCCCCATCTGCTATATGATTGTCCTTTTCTGCCTCTTTGCGGGTGGAAATGTTCTCGCCAGTTCCAGCGTGTCTGTGGAACCTCTGTAATACAATTTTTACCATCCTTAAGATTTTCCCAAAATTCTTGCATATTATCAGCATTCGCGTAGCGCCCGGCAAGACCGATGATCGCTACATCCCTGCTTTTTGAAACAGATGCTGCAAGGCGGGACTCAGGAACTCTCTGAGTTATCATCGGCGTTTCGCGAAGCTGTTCCAGCGCAACCAGATCCCGCTTGACATGTTGTGCCTCTGGCTCCCGTGCCTGCAGCATGGGCTCCACTTCTTCCAATCCGATCATCGTAAGCAGCGCTTGCTGCCGTGTCTGCATAAAATAGTCCACGAGCGCATCGATTGTCGAATATTCAAAGAAGAGTGTGCTACTCACATGCTCAGCCATCACTTTGTTCAATTGATCGGTCAACTGGATAATCAAGATCGAGTCCATTCCGTACATTTCAAGGGCTTCACCTGCATCAATGCTGTCTGCCTCGACCTCCAGAATGTCAGCAATCAGCTTTTTAAAATGCGCTTTGCTTCTTTGTCTCAATGCTTCGTGAGACAGACGACTGTTGCTCGTCGTTGTTCTATCAGTGACAGTGTGTTCGCGCAAATTCCCGATGTCCGGTTGCTGATACTCGCCTTTTCGTGCCATGCTTTGCTTCTGTCGTACGATTCCGTCACTGATGGCCGTAATGACTTGCTGTCCCAAAAAAGCGGCATCGCTCGCCGGATGCGCAACTGTCTCGAATCCTTCCTGCTCCAGTACACGCTTCCACATATCCGCACTTAAAGCCGGGCAACCGGGGAGGCGTACCTCCTGATCCTCATAAAGCCACCACCCCTTCAGCAAGCCAAAGGTAACGTGGTTGAATAGAGAGTTGTCAGTGATTTCGTTAAGTAACAGGACTCCTTTGCTTTTCAAAAGCGCTTTGGTGTTGCGCAGTGTCTGCCTAATATTGCGTGTCGCATGCAAAACATTCGTTGCCACGACGAGATCATAGCTTCCCGCAGCCAGATTTTGATCTGCAATTGATTCCTCAATATTCAACTGTTGATACGTCAAGTACGGGTATTGGACACCATACTCTTTTTTAGCATGCCTTAAAAAGGACTTCGAAATATCCGTGTAACAATATTCTTGAATAGCACTTTGATAAGGGCTGAAGCGGGACAAAAGCAATGCACTGGTTCCGCCTGTGCCTGCTCCGATCTCTAAAATACGCAAGCCTTGCTGACGTCCGCTGTTGACAACTTGTAGCACTTGCTCGATGGCTTTTTCCGCTACGACTTCATTGAAATAGTCTGCAATCAGATTATGCTTGTAAATGCCTTCAACCATGCGTACAGAAGCTTTCGGGAACATGACATCTGTGGCGAGTTGGTGACCTTTCAAAATATCCGGCAACGACTTCAGCATCGTATCAGCCAGTAATACCTTCGCTCGCATGTTCGGATCTGCAAGCCAGCTCTGTTTGCGGATCTCCCATTCCTCCCATTGCATAGCGGTGTTCATGGCGTCGAGCGGGGGATACTGCCTCAAAATAGTAGCTGTATGTGCAAACCATCTGTGATAAATGTCTGGTATTTCTGGAAAGACATCCTGGGTAGAAGAAATGTGTGAAGCATTTGGTCTGTAACCGATGGAATGCAATTGCACTTGCAGTAAACGGATGAGAAATTGATGCAGCTCTACCATTTGCTGATACTGCTCTTCCAATTGCCCATAAATTCGCATGTCCTCACCCTCTTCATTTTTGCTCATGATCATCATTACCGAAGAACCGTGATCAGCTCTCTGCGATTGACACGATAAACGTCACGTGAGCCTATTGTCTTAATTAGCCCTAATTGATGCATAGGCCCCTCAAGAAGCATTTCCAAAGCCAGCATCGCCTCTGGATGCTCCACCGAACCGATTCCCTGTTTCATCATTCGTGTCCGATAAACATCGGATGCCACCGTTCCGATGCTGCCCCAATACCCCCAGTTCATCACTTTTACTGTGTATGTCTGTGTATGGGCCAGCCAATGTGCAAAAGCGTCCTTGAACGTGCATCCGGCTGCATAGTTACTTTGACCAGCGGGGGTGGCAAAGGAATTAATAGATGAGAAGAAAAGTACAAAATCAAGATTTTCCTGCCAAAAGACGTGTGCGATACTGATGCATACATCCACTTTGGCGGACAGCCCGGTTTGGAATCGGCTTTGGTCCATTTTCATGACACTGCTGTCCAGGAGATCTATTGCTGCATGGATGACGCCGTCAATCTTCGAAAAGCGTTCTTTTATCGTTTGAAAAGCGTGGCCCAAATCTTCTCTGTTCGCAGCATCGGCACGGATGTACTCTGGTGATAGACCGTACCGTGCGCATCGTTGTATGCGCGTTTCTATCTCTGCGTCCTTCACCCTTCTTCCGATCCAAATGATGCGGGCTTGATACATACGGATCATGTATTCACTCCATGCGGCTCCCAGACCACCTGCGCCTCCAATCACGACATATACACCGCCGCGTTTGTAAAGGGAATCATTCGGTTTCGGGCAACGGACTTCTACCAGCTCTCTCCTGTGCCACTGCCTATTGCGATACACAAACGTATGGTCTGCCGTGTTCACCGGGAGTGAAAACAACTCATCCCAAGGGCAGGAAGAGTCCGCCTCCAAATCAACAAGCCGGATACCCCAACCAGCGTATTCCTTAGCCAACGATCCGATGAAACCGTGAACACTCGCGTGAATGGGATCGACAGGATCAGATTTGTACACATATTGTGTCTGAACCGTGATCACTGTCAACTGTAACGGTCTGCTCCCATATCCAAGACGCAGCAAACTTTTCACGATTCGGAACAGTTGAATGACTCCCTGATGTTGCCCATCGATGACAGATTCAATAGAGAATTCACTTGTTGGATTTTTGTAGGAGGCTGACGGCGCTATCCACAGAATATGATCCAAAGTACCACCAGCTTCCAGCATATCCATCATTTCATTTTCCGTAGGACTTGCAGAAATTTCGAGCGCAGTCGCTCCTGGATAACGGTTTTGTATTTCAATCAGCTCGTCCCTGCTCCCGCCAATTACAACCATTCTTCCGCGAAAAGATTCAGGCGCGCAGTCAGATTCAAGCGGAAAAACATCCCATACGGGTGTCAAAAGCACAGCCTCAGCTGGTAACTCTGTAAGGATGTTGTCCGTATCTTGCTGTTGTGCCAATTCTCCAGCAAGTGCTCTGGCTGTAAATCGTTTGATCTTTACACAAATCTCGCCGGATTCATTGCATAGATCAATATCGAGATACTCTACTTTATCCCCCCTGGAGCTTCCGGCACTATAGCGAATATGCGCCCACATTTTAGGTGAACACGGACGTATCAGCTCCAGCTTCTCCAGTGCAAAAGGAAGCAATGGGGTCAAAGTAGTCATTCCCTCCTCAGCCTGTGCTTGTGCAAAGAGAATGGCCCCTTGGAGTGCTGAATCCAGCATACTCGGATGAAGGCGGTACTGGTCTCTTGTGTCCCAAACACAGGCGGGGAGTGAAAGCTTGGCGAGAGCTTGCGTCGCTCCCCCATACATTTTTTCAATTCCCTGATGACCTGGACCGTACATGAGACCCATCTTTCCCAAACGACGATAGCAGTCTTTCGCGTTTAAAAAGTGTTCGCTGCATTGTGCACGTACAACATGAATGTCGAAATGGTCATCGCCAAGCGCTGTCAGCCAATTTGCCTTACCACTGCCACATACAACTGTCCCGTTTCCTTCTGACGTTTCCTTATAAATTTCATACCGGATATCACCATTATTGTCCGGGTGAAGTGCAATATGGACTTGAACTGCTTCCTTGTCCACTCGGATTGGGCTCATCCAGCATACATGTTTCAGAATGAATCCATCTTGTGCCTGTGCGAGCATTCCTCCGACTTGTCTCACGGCTTCGCCAGCTAATTCCAAATAAGCAACACCTGGTAGCACCCTGCTTCCGTTCACTTGATGATCCGCTAAAAAAAACTCCTGACCGTTGAAAACAGAGCTGAATTGTAGCCTTTGCTTATCAGACGTGTTTCGGTGCAACAGCGGATGTACCATGCTTGCATCCTTTGCATGGTTCTCTACCTCCTGCGATTCTGTTTTCTTTGACAGACGAAACGTGTTTCGCCAAAAAGCGTAAAGCGGCAATCTGAGTTTGCTATACTTTATTCCGCTATTCAGTTTGTGCATCTGCAGATCCGCACCACTGAGCCAAAGCAGCATTACATTCTCCAGAAATGGACGATCTAGCTTCAGACAAGCAATATCCGGTCCCGCCTCTGGCTGAACCAGTGTTTTTGACCGGTGCACAACATTTCTAACGAGCTGGGCATCGTTCCATTCGTTTCCATGCTCTCTAAGTACAGAATAAGGACGATCCAGCTTCATTTTTCTCCAGCGATCATTCATCATAGCGGCAACAGCCTGAAGATCCAAGCCATCTTCACTCGCTAGCTGTACAGCCGTTTCTTTCGTGATCACATCGTCAGCTAACAAGTCGAGCAGTTCATAGAATGGCAATTGATCAAACAGCTGTTGCTCCTTTAAGTCCCATTTCTGATTCAGTTTGCGTAGGGAACTGACAATCATCAGAAGCAGCAGTCGCTTTTTTTCCACACCACCATCATCCAGCCATTCCCTGCTATTTGCTCCCGTGACCGTTTGAATAACCATATGCCACTCATCCATGAAGTTTTTGAAAGTATGCTGATTCGCATATAACTCTCTTGCCTTTCCAAATAAATGAGCATGGACATCATCGTACTCGTTATCAGCAATCCGCTGCAGAGCAAAAACGAGTTTTTTCACATACGCTTCATCAAACGAAAAAGGCATTAGCATTTGTCCGTCAGATACATAAATGGGGATAGAAGGTCTTTGGAGGCGTACATCATCGAGGTCCTTCACACCCGTCAGGACAGCCACGATGTCGACAAGTGACAACATGCCGCTGACAGCAAGACATATCCAACCTCCCGCCTTCGATCCAGTAAGGAAAGCTGGAGAAAATCCAAGCTCCAAAAGAGCAGCTGCGTATGCATATCCAGCTGTGAACACGTACAGGTCGCGTTGCTCATCATCCCACACGTCGTCATAAAAGCTGCACATGACATCATTGTCTATCCCTAGATCTTCAAGGGCTTTCCTTATTTGTTCTTCTTTACCTTCTAGTAGCGATTTTTCCGTACTGCCCCAATCAATATCCTGATAGCCTTGCCACTCTGGCTGCTCTAGATTCAGATACCAGGAATGTTCTGCTGCGCGGAGAATGTCGGGACTGTTTTCGAGAAGCAAACGAACATCCTGCTTACTCTTCACTAACGCGCCAAATCGATATTTGAATGACTCCCGTGCCATCAATAGTGTCCGAGTGATATCGTCCAGCGTACTGTTCTTGAACGTTTCAGATTCCATCCACTTCTTCCAATCGTCCATGAGCTGATTCAGACTTTCCCCGTTTTTTGCAGACAATAAGAACAGCCTGACTTCATCCACAGCAACAGTCGAGCGGCTCACGCTCAACGGATTGTTCTTTTCAATAGGCACATCCACATATTGCTCAACAAGCACATGGGCGTTTGCACCACCGAAACCGAACGAACTTACCCCGGCTCTCAGCGGTTGTCCCTCATCTCTGCTCCTCCACTCAAAGATAGTGGTTGCGACTTCAAAAGGTGTTGAATTGAAATCAATGATTGGATTTTTCGTCTTCACGTTCAGCGTTGCAGGTATCTTCTGATGCTTCATCATCATGAGAACCTTGATGACTCCAGCGATCCCTGCCGCACTTTCCAAATGACCAATGTTCGTTTTCACTGAGCCGATTTTGCAGAATCCGCAGTCATCCGTGAATTCCCGAAACGCTTGTGTCAACGCCTCCACTTCAATCGGATCGCCGAGCGAAGTTCCCGTCCCGTGAGCTTCTATGTAAGTTACTGTCTCCGGTCGGATGTCTGCATCCTTGTACGCACGTAAAATGACGTCCCGCTGTGCTTTCACGCTTGGCGCCGTTATCGAGGAGCTTTTGCCGACATGATTGACTGCCGATCCTTTGATGATTCCATAGATGCGATTTCCTTCTTCCATTGCTTGATCAAGCCGCTGCAACAGTAGTACACCGACACCATCACCTGGAACGTAGCCGTTGGCGTCCTTGTCAAACGTCTTGCATTGCCCATCAGGACTTAGCATCCTGGACTTCGAGAAGGACACATACTTCAAAGGATGCAGGTTCAAGTTCACGCCGGCAGCGAATGCATAATCACAATCCCCCTGAACGAGTGCTCGTCTCGCCTCATGAATAGCTACCAGAGATGAAGCGCAGGCTCCGTTAATCGGCATACTGACTCCCCGAAGGTTAAAAGTATACGAGATACGGTTTGCAAGCAGACTCTCATACGTCCCTAAACAAGCGTAACTGTCTACCGCTCTGTTGCCCTCGCTCATCTGCTGAAGATAATCGGCTGACATAATACCCGCGTATACAGAGGTCACTCGCTCCTGAAGCGCGCGAAGCGGGATACCAGAATCTTCAATACAATGCCACGTTTCCTCCAGCAGCAATCTATGCTGTGGATCCATACTGCTTGCCTCGCGCGGTGAGATTGAAAAGAACTGATGATCAAAGTCATACACGCCATCAAGCAAACCGCACCATTTGCTGTTGCTTTTTCCCGTCTCATTTACGTCTGGAGAGTAGTAGTCTTTTATATCCCAACGATCAGAGGGGATTTCTTTGATTGAATTTTTCCTGGATATAATATTTTCCCAGAATGAGAGATAATCATCAGCATCAGGAAAACGGCAAGATATCCCTACGACTGCGATATCTGTATGTTTTTGATTCATTGGTGCCTCCTTTCACCGCAATCGTCACGGTTTCATTAGCCCTGCAAAATGGAGCAGATGAGAAAAGGACGGTGGTTTATCACTGTACCCGGATGTAATGAGCATTTGTGCCCTCAATAAACTCGGACAGCTTCCCATCCTGCGGAAAGAAGCATTGCGCATTTTGACAAAGGTGCTGTTCTTCACAAACCAACAAAATGTATGGGCGGTGCTATTCTGCTGGATCAATCGAACGTATTTGCGTCTTTTCTTTTCATACGAGCGCAGCATCTTTTCCGAATAGTCATTTGTATGGAGCGCCTTCTCTAGCGTATCCGCCAGCTCCATCGCCCCCTGAATAGCCAAGTTCATTCCTTGTCCTAGCGCCGGACTCAAGGCGTGGCATGCATCCCCCAAGAGAACAGCCCCGTCAACAGCCCATTTGTCCGTATGCAAATAATAGGCAGGTATGGACTGAGCTTGTTTAAAATCCGTAATTTGTTCCAGTTCCTTCTCCAGTTGTGGACAAAGCTCATGCAGCATGTTTCGCAAGGCTACGATTCCTTTATCCTTGGTTTCCTGCCACAAATCCTTGCGAAGAGCGAGATATATCCTGATGCGGTTTTCTGGCAAAGGAAAGACGCCGCAGCTCACGCCCTTTCCGAAAAAAAAGCTTGTTTCAGATGTTGGAGCTGATGCCGTGTACAGAGTGATAGCAAACATTTTGGCCTTCTTCTCCTCGTACGGATATAGATTGTAGGTAAGTGAAAGCTGTTCTCTTATTTTCGATTTGATGCCGTCCGAGCCTACAAGAATCTTGCAGGCAATCGTCAGCGTACCTTCATCTGATTTTGCCTCAATACCTGCCACTTTTCCGTTCTCGTACAGGAGCTTCCCAGCGGTTACACCAGGATAAAAGCTGACGTTCTGAAGTGCTGTTGCCGCATGAAAAATTCCCTCGTGAATTTTTCGATGCTCCCCGTTTAGTGCGTATTTGACAGGCATATCCATTTCGGAATAGTCACCTGTGAAGCATGTGATACCGCCAATGGTTCCGTAGTTGACCTTCGTAACGGTAACACAATGCTGACTAATGTTTTGCAACACCTTCAACCCCTGTAAAATATCGATTGTAATCGGCTGGAGAAAATCTCCCTTTGGTATGTTTTGGAACTCTCTCATTCGTTCAATGAGTACGACGTTATAACCTTTTTGGCCCATGGCTAAAGCCAGTGTCACGCCTGCGATTCCTGCTCCGACAATCAATATGTCTGTTTTGATGTGCATGTTACTCCTCCTCATGAATGGGACTCAAGCAGGTTCCACCTTGGTTTCATGTCTCTGTTTGGCCTGTTCGAAACATGCGATTATTCAAGATCTCTGCCGTTTCTCTCATTAGTGTTTGGCCTATGACATCGACATGTCTTTGCTTCCACAGCTCCATAGGAGTTCCCAAAACCCATTGATTAAAAGCTCCCAACGCTGGACCACAGTAGACCTGATAATCGACCTTCGCCTCCACGTCTCCTTGCAGAGCCAGCCTTGATGCATTGGTGAAATACCATTTAAACAACAATGCCATTTTCGCTTTCGGGCTTCGCTCTGCTCGCTCAATTTCCTCTGCGGTACACAACAGCTTCGATTCTACATAGATGTCGTCAAAGCTCTTCTTGAAATATTGTTCCTGTAACCTTATTTGTGTCTTCTTGTCTATCTCATCCAGGCTGTCATACTGACGGTACAGCTCATACAATTTATTGGCTCTCGCAGGAAAATAGAGTCCCTTCTTGAGCACCTGTACCTTCCCTCCAAACTCAAACATCTCACTTGCAGGTACATATTCCGTATCCTGTACATTGATTTGCTGTAACAAGTCTTTGACCACGGCACTCGTTCCCGCCTCGACGGTGCACTGGTTGATAGATCCAGTCAGGATAAAGTCCGCTCCCATGACAAAAACAGCCGCAGCGGCCTCAGGAGTTCCAATCCCTCCTGCCGCTCCGACTCTGATCTTTTTGGCATATTGATGCTTCGTTATCATGGTCTGGCGTAATTGAAGCATGGCGGGTAACAGTGCCAATGCTACCGCGCCGTCAGTATATCCGGCTGAATCCGCTTCCGCACAAATATCGTCAGCCATTGGCATTCGTCTCGCCCATTCCGCTTGCTCAGACGAAATTTTCTGTTGTGTCAGCAGGTTTTCCAAAATAGGTTCGGGAGCAGGACTCATAAACAAAGTTGCGACCTCGGGCCGGGAGCATTTGGCGATGATCTTGTGGGCTGCCTTGATACTGCCGTTGCTGTTTCTATACAGCCCGGAAACTCTATACCTGACGAGTGCGGGCGTCATGCTCAGGAAGCCCTTGGCTTCTATTCGGGTAATCTGTCGTTTCAGGAGCATATCTACCATGGCCTCTTCCGACATCAGATCGAGCTGATTATGCAAAAAATTTAGGCCGTATGACTGGTTTTCCGCTAGTTCTCTTTGAATGGATACCACGTCAGCTTCAATTTCAGCGAGTTGCCTCCCACCTGTACCAAGAAAACCCATCATCCCAGCTTTCGCAAGGCATATGACCATCTCCTTCGAGGAAATGCCACCGTACATGCCGCCTGCCAAATAAGCTAGCTTCAGACCGTAGTCTTCCTTGAATTCGGTACAGCCCAAATGTTCGGCTGAAAAGAGCGGTGAATGAATGGGGTTCTTTACAACGAGTGGTGGCAATTCCTTTTGGATAGATTGGACCAGTTTGGTAATAGCCGTTCCAGGACCGATCTGAACAATATCCGTGACTCCCTCACCCATGATATAGCGGATGCTGTCCGTCCACTGCACAGGTGAAGTGATTTGCTCCACGAGATTTTCGTGAATCGCCGCGACGTCATACGGTCTGGCATGCACGTTGGAGATAACAGGAAATTGCGGTGCAGCAAAATCAAATAACCCCGCATACTCCGCAAACTGTTGCTTCGCTGACTCCATGTATCGGGAATGAAAGGCTCCGCTTACATTCAAAACCACATAATTGCTTGCCCCTGCCCTTTCGAAAGCGGGCTGCGCCCTTATCATATCTTCTTTTGGACCCGATAGAACAATTTGCGATAGACTGTTGATATTGGCAATATCGATCGTGTCTAAATGATTTTCCTGCAGTACTTGTAAGATCCTGTCATGCCCCAGACCAAGTACTGCCGCCATTCCACCGCCAGTAGCCCTGCTCATTAGTTCTCCTCTGTACTTGACGAGTTGCAAACCCGTTGCAAAGTCGAACACTCCAGCGGCTAACAACGCATTGAACTCTCCCAAACTGTGTCCCGCCGTATAATCTGGGAGTCTGCCCGTTTCTTGCAAAGTTTTGTAATAGGTCAGAGCATTCACCACAAACAGGGCTGGCTGGGTGTATTCTGTGCGGTTGAGCTGACCGTTTGGATCACGCAAACACAATTCTTCGATTGAATACCCCAATACTTCATCCGCGATCTCAACAAGATCACGATATTCCCCAAAAACGTCGCGCCCCATCCCCTTGCTTTGCGATCCTTGACCTGGAAATACATATGCCTTCATGCTGATGTTTCCCCCTTTTCCTACAGATTCCATCGTCCGATAGTTTTCACATAAGTTTCGAATACCTTCTTCTTTCAGATAGGGCGCCAATGTGATGACTGTCTCTGAGAAAGAGTGCGGACTGAGATTCCGCTTGACGAAGCCGGACAACGTTCCACCGGGTCCGACATCTACGTAGACATGCGGACCTGTCTCTTCAAGCCTTGCTACAGCTTCTTGAAAACGTATCGGCTGTCTGGCTACCCGCCAAAAATGATGCCTATCCAGTTCGCCTATGAAATCCCCAAGCATACACGACATGTAGGGAATTCGTGGCTTTTGAAATGCGTACTTGCCCAAATAGGTTACATACGCTGGCTCTGCCTGATCAATGAGAGGAGAGTGGAAAGCAAATGATACGGGCAACAGTTGGTTCACCACGGAATTCTGTGTCAACCATCTTGCTATTTGCGAGAGTTGCTCATCCGGTCCTGATATGACAAAATGCCCGTCATAATTAACGGACACCAGTGTACAGTATTCAATTCCGGGGATGCGTTCATAAAGGGAATAAGTTGACAACACAGCAAGCATGGAACCCGAACAGCAGTATTCCTCGAAGCATTTGGCCTGACCTATGACGCATGCCAACGCATCTTCCACAGAGAGAACATCCGAGACCGCTGCTGCTGCAAATTCACCAAGGCTGCTTCCAAGTACGAGTTGCGGTCTGACTCCCTGATCAATTAACGTTTGAGCTAATGCATACTCCACCATAAAAATGGCTGGATGAGAAATCAGAGTCCTTGTGATAGCTGTTCGGCAGGCTACATCCTTTTCATAAATATGGTGTAAGATGGATTCTCCGGTCTGTTCAAACACCAGTTTGTCGAGACGGTTCATCGTGTTGCGAAATACTCGATCATGATCGTACAGCTGCTTGCCCATTTGGTGATATTGTGAACCTTGCCCCGAAAACATAAAAACAACCGAACTTTTCAAAAATGGCTCCTCCTCCACGACATATTTCAAAAAAGAGACTTGTCCATTCGGCCTCCAGGTCTTACACACAGCTTCGCCCAGTCGTCTGTATGAATCTACACACTACATGTATCGTTCTATGACCTCAGAATTGTATCAACGTGCCGAAGCAACGATTGGGTTCACTCTGATTTTGTCCGTGCATATTCGCAACTACGATGGGCTAGCTAAAACTTCAATTCCAACATCAAGCAACACTTCATTCCCCAGAATATTCAAGACAATTCGAGCTCTTTTCTTGCGTTTGTCTATTTTTTTGATGAGCCCCTCTTTTCCTTTAAGTGGACCAGCACAAACGATTACTTTTGCGTTCTCAACATACAAGGTAGAGTAGTCAATCAGTTCTTCATTTCCGATGAGTTGGAGAATGAGAGTCATTTCTTCTTCGTCAATTTCAGAAAATCTAAACACCTCGTGAAAATTCTTATTGCTTTGATCACGAGGTTTATCTCGAATCAAAAGTCGATTGTATTTTGGCAAGCGTTTGAGATCGTAATAGATTTCTTCATTCATTTTCGTATTTACAAATACATATCCAGGGAACATCGTTTTGTAAATCTCGTTCGTCCGCCCTTGTTTTCGTTCTTGCAGTTTTCGTTTAGGTACAATTGCACGAATCGCTGATTCATTGATAAACTTCAGAATCATATTCCGAACCATATCTTCCTTACCTGTTTCAACGAATAATGCATACCAACTCATATCTTTATTGTGCCTCCTTACACTTACCATCCTCCATGACTTTCTTCTTGCCTGGCATACTCCTGAATCTTCATATTTTATAATGATCATTGTATATATACTGGTCGATAATGGACATGTGTGATTCTATGTCATTTATTGGCAATTCCGCTTCGTGAAGTCACTCGGTTTTACTCCATTCAAACACCTGATCCACTTTTTTCATGGCCGCCCAAAGGACCCATGATTATGGCTCCCAGGAACATTAGGATGTCTGCACCAGCTATAACACCCTTCCTTTACCTCTATTTGTGAGATATTTACCTAAATGTTAATCTTTTACATCTAAAATATATAATGTTTATATAAAGGGTAACAACAAAATCAAAGTGCGAATTTGTCTTACTCATTGTTGCCAAAATTTAATAGTTCTTGCCCATATGAAATGTAATGCTTCGTCATTCCTTCTTCAATCGTAACTTTTTACGCTGGCGAAAGCCTAGTAAACGAGTGCGGCATCTTTGAATTTTTCGCAGCTTTGACCAATAATCTCCTGGTTAAACAAGTCGACGAGCAAGCAAATATAGTGCGCTTTGGATTGGCGATTCATTGCAGGAGGAAACATTATGTATGCTGGTCGATAATGAACATGTGTCATTCCAAGTAATGTATTGGTAATTTTACTTCATGTATTGACTTGGGCTTACTCCATAGTATTTTTTGAATATTTTGCTGAAATGCTCCGGTGATTGATACCCTACTTGTTCCGCAATTTCATAGCAACGCAAATCGGTATTCATCATAAGCTTTCTGCTTTCTTCCATCCTCAGTTTGACAACATAATCCCAAAGGTTGTAGCCTGTTTTTTTCTTGAACAAGTAACTTAAATAGTTCGGACTCACGTAACTCTTTTGAGCGATTTCAAGCAATGTGAGCCCCTTATCTATAAAATGCTGATGAATATACTCCTTGGCATTGATGACGATTTGATTGCTTGGCAGGGTAGGCATTTTTAGAGGGGTGGCTGATTCTTCGTACCCGTGTTTCAGTACTTCTTCGAGGAGGTATTTTCGCTTGTGTTCTGCTTGCAATTGCTGCCCACTACGCGGATGCAAGTAACGGTATAGCGCTCTTTTCCCCAAGTATGCCGTGCAGAATGGATAATCATTTATTGTAAGACCTACTTGCATACATGCTTGTAAAAATTGTTGGTGGATGTATGTAACAGTCGGTACACTTCCTCTGTTCTTTTTTGTATCAGACGTATGATAAAGTGAATCAACCAACATTTTGATCTGTGGGTATTTTTTGAACAATAGAGACAACGCCCCGACCATACAAGAGCTTTTCCCGACTTCCCGCGTAGGCGTATAGGATTTCAAATTTCGATAAGGGACCAGGGCCCGATATCCCCAAATCCTCCCCTCACTATCAAAACTAAGACATCTCTTCACATATCTGCGTAACACAGATCTCTCAATTTCTACCCGTTTCACAATTTCCTTTATGGGAAGCTCGTTGCGCATATAGAGATCGACCGCTTGTTTTCTTTGTAGAAATGTCTCACGAGCAGAATAATCAAGTGTTTCTGGATTTACCATTGGCCATGTAGTAATGTCTCTACTCATTCTAGAAATGTGCTCATTCTCGATGTATCTTTTTCTTGACATGTATCCTCACCCCCCAGAAAATTCAAAAGGCAGCTCCATGTTGTATGAACCAGAACGCTTCATGATGCCTTGTACGGAATTGATTTAAGATAACGTAAAACAATAAGCTATGGAGTAATGTTTGCCTCGAAATCCAACAGTTCCGTTCTTGCGAATGTTTGGTTTATGAAAATAGTAGCCGAGTTATATGTGAAAATTGCTAATTTTATGTAAATGTTTTATAAACTGTAGGAAAATGGAAATGAGAGTGCTTAAAGGGAGGTATTATAGATATCATGAATAAATCATTATTGCAATTAATCGTTAAAATTGCCGATACAAAGAGTTTCACTCAAGCTGGAAAAGAAATGAATATGACTCAACCTGCTGTAAGTAAAGCAGTCAACGGTCTTGAGTCCGAACTTGGGGTGACTCTTTTGATTCGCAATCGTCGTCACGGAGTCATGCTTACACACATAGGAGAACGTATCGTACGTATTTTTAGGGCAATATTATCTGATTATGAAAAGATTGATCAGGAAATTGCTCATGAATTGGGACTTGAAAAAGGGATAGTCAGAATAGGCGCATTTCCAGCGGCCTCCTCTTATTTCATCCCAAAAATTATCAGCCACATCACAAGAAAATATCCTAATATTGAATTTACAATTTTAGAAGGAACGATATCCGAAGTAAGGGAGTGGGTCGATTCCCAGCGTGTTGATATCGGATTTATCATTGTTTGTCCACCAGAAAAAGAGTTCACAACCTTCCCACTACTCCAAGAAGAGATGTATGCTGTGTTAAACAAGGAACATCCATTAACTACCAAGAACATGATTCAAGTATCCGATCTCTTGGATCAGCCTATTATTATTTGTAAATCAGGATATGAACCTCCAGTTATAGATTGGTTTGAAAAATCCAGCGCGAAACCGCAAGTAAAATACGTAATGCAAAACTATATGACAGGGATTAGTTTGGTTCATGAGGGACTTGGTATTGCGATCATTCCCGAAATATCCCTGGTACATTTACCTGAAAACGTCCTTATCCGCAAACTTGATCCTCCAGCGTACCGTCATATTCATATGGCCGTTTTGTCATTTGAGGATTGTTCGATTTCTGTCAAGTTATTTATTGAAACAGCACTGCAATTATTTCCGCAATTCTTTACTACATTCAAATGACCGCCGAAAAAAAAGTCGCGAATAGCACATTGCTGCGCGACTTTTTTACATAGTTCCTAGAGTTATTTGAGCCTATTTTCATTCGTTATGTTTATTGTACTGTCCTACACATTTACTTCGGTGTCGTAACACAGATTAAGGGTCTTTGAAGAATTCCGAATGTATTCGATGAAAGCTTTCGTTGTATGAGGTATCAAATTATCTTTATGGTAGATAAGCTTAATCTCGCGCGTAGGTGTAGGATCTACTAGTCGGATCAATTTGATTTTTGGACAATGATAACTATTAACGAGATAGGAGGATAAAATGGTTACCCCTACTTTGGACTGTACCATCTTAAGCAAGGTTGATGTTGATGTCGCTTCTATACCAATATACAGAGAAATCCCTAACTTTTTTGCATATTGATAAAGTTGTTTCCTTATTTTGAAATCTTTAACAAACAATACGGATTCTAAATCTGTAAGCAATCGGAATGGAACTACAGATTCTTCTGCCCAAGGATGATCTTCCGAAACTACTAATACTAGTTCTTCGTCGAATAAGTGGATACTATCGACCTGATTGCTTGATTTGAGATAAGTAGATATGCCGACATCTATTTTATTTCGCAGTAATTGCTTCGTGTTATCCTGAATATCAGTAAGTTTTACTGATTTATTAGGATATAGTTCTTGAAATTTAATGATCCTTGGCTTTAGATAGATTAAGTCGTTAGGTAAAATACCAATGATGAACTCATTCATCTGAATATGTTTTAATTTTGACGTTTCTCTTCGAGCTTCTTCAATCGTTTGCATGATGGCGATGCTTTTCTCAAATAGGATTTTTCCGGCCTCAGTTATTTCTATTCCTCTTCCAACTCTATCAAATAACGTAATACCAAATTCGTGCTCCAGCAAACGAATCTGTTGACTTAATGTTGGTTGAGAAACCATTAATACTTCCGCAGCTCTAGTGAAGCTTCCTTCTTTGCATATTTGAATAAAATATTCTAGTTGTCGAATTACCACTATTTCACCTCAGTTCATAATGATATTTTCAATAAATAGAAAAAACTACCATATACCAATCATATAATAAACTTTTAAATTACTAAAATGAATATAAATTATAAGGATCATATACAATTGGTTATGAACGTCGTGATTTAGTTTTTCCTCAGTACTTAAGGTTCTTCCAAATGAATAAAGAAGGGTACAATCAAGCTTAAAAACAATAATCCTGCCAATACTTCAAAAGTGAATAAATAGCCCCCGTCATTTATCAGGTAAATGGAAAGGATCGACCCAAGAGATGCGCCTATGAACACCATAAACATATGGAACGAAACCGCGATTGCTCGGATTTCCCCAGCTATGTGACCAATTAGAGAGATTAATGCTGGAAGAGCCATAGAAATTCCTAAAATAAATACAACACTCAACGATATTAAATAAATGATGTGAAGACTAAATCCTAACAATCCTAAGCCGCTTCCAGCTAAAAGTAATCCACAGCATAATACGTTCTTGACACCGATTTTTGTAACTAATCTTCCGGCAAACGGAGAAACTGCCATACCCAAAATACCAACCGCACGAATCCATAGAATATCTTGATGGCTTAACCCGAAGAGCGGGCTGCTTAAGTAACTTCCAAGAGTGGCGAAAAATCCGACAAGCGAAATAAAGAGAGAAGCGGAAACGATGTAGCACAGAGGCAAGCCTTTTCGTTTGAAAATATCGCCTACCCGCAAAAAAGGAGTAAAAAAGCTGCCAACTGCTTGTTGTGTTTTGTCGTTTGGAATAAAAAAGAGAAGCAAGATTGAAGAAATTCCATATGCTGCTGAAAGAATGTAGAAAACATAGGACCAATTTAGTAATTTCAAAACAACAAAGCTGCTATATATTTGTCCAACGATGCTGGCCATTAAAAAAGCCGTACTAATGAATCCGATAATGGTTGCTCTTCTTTGAGTTGGAAACATTTCCATCGCATAAGCCAAAACAGACGGAGGGAACATGGATGCCGCTAAACCTTGTAATGCCCGAAGAGCAACAAGCCAAGAAAAACTGTCAACACTACCTATTAGGGGTGTTATTACCGTAAGTAAAAATAACCCCGATAGCATCATTTTTTTTCGTCCAAAACGATCTGACAAGACTCCAAACAGCACCCCCCCACCTGCAAAAGCCAACGAGAAGGCACTGCTGCTCCAAGCAGCATGAGAAGACGACACCTTAAATACATTCGCAAACACTTCTATTAATGGGATCGTTAAATACACACTCGATACTACAACTAATGTACACGAGAAAAGGATTCCGGTAATGAATGCGATATTTGACGATCTGATAAACTGTTCGTCAGCCAAAATGTTCACCCACTACTTTTTTCATGGAACTAACTATCATGATTATGTTTCATTTGGATGTCATCCGCCTTTCCAGCCACAGTTTCACCAATACGCTTTATCCAATAATCCAATCCGGTGCATAGCCATGGACCATTGAAGTTAACGTAATAAGCATTACGGGTAGGTCGATGCTAAGTAACCAGAAGTGCCATTTAGCCAGAGGAGCCATTGTTGCCTACCCAAAAAGATTCGCATGAGTTAATTCAAAATTCAGTGTTGTCCCCATTAAAATGACCCTCTTGTAATAATTGGATCAAGTCATGAAGCTGTTAGCAACTGCCTGACTTCAATAAAGGACTCTTGGTAGTATGCGGGGCCACCACGATACCCGTTTAGATTCATTAAGCCCGAGGTTTTGTGCCAACCCTCTGGAAGTTCCATCAAAAGACGAAGCAATCCAAGTCGCAGAAACCGTTGCCGTGATGATGATTGCATTTATGATGACGATGAAGGCTTTGAGGCAAATGTAACCCGGTGCCACCACCGCCTCCATGATTTGAGGCATTATAGTAGCCGCCATAGTAATTGTGTGGCGCCCAGTCCGGACTGGCTTTAGGCGCCGGAGGCGATAGTTTGTGAAATTCAAGTGATCCATACACAATCTTTCCGCCTACGACCGTAAACACCGATTCAATGCGTTTGATTTCTTCGTCTGGGACTTGGAGGAAATCATGAGACAAGATCGACAAGTCCGCATATTGGCCTACCTTAATTTGTCCCTTTACGTCCTCCTCCTTCGAGAACCAAGCATTTCCGGACGTATACATACGAAGCGCCTGATGACGGTCCAATCGGTTAGAAGCAGGGTACAAGCTTAGCCCACCAAGTGTTTTTCCGGTTACTAGCCAGTAGAGGGCAATCCACGGGTTATAGCTTGCTACCCTTGTAGCGTCTGTACCGACACCTACTCTCAATCCGGCCGTAAGCATCTTTGTAATTGGAGGGGAGTTTTCTGCTGCTTCCGCTCCGTACCTATCGACGAAATACTCTCCTTGAAAAGCCATCCGGTTTTGAACGGCAATCGAACCGCCTAAAGCGACGACACGTTCCAAATCCCTCTCACGAATCGTTTCAGCATGGTCTAAAATCCAGCGTAAATCTTTAAATGGAACTTCTTTATTTACACGTTCAAACACGTCAAGGAAGCGCGAGATTGACTCACCATACGTTGCGTGGAGCCGAAAAGGCCATCGCTGTTGTACCAGGTGTCTGGTTACCCCGAATAAATCATTCTCCAACACAGTAGGCAATTCCGGACGGGGCTCAACGAAGTCTTCGAAATCAGCCGCGCTGTAAACCAGCATTTCACCTGCGCCGTTGTGACGATAGTAAGGGCTTCCTGTATATGGCTGCGATGTGGCTGTCCATGATTGAAAATCTTCCAGTTCATGATTTGGGTGTTGGGTAAACAGATTGTATGCCGTCCGGACGGTAATCTCTCCACGTTTATCCAATTCCTCATAAACTTGATAATCATCGGGGTAGTTCTGGAAACCGCCGCCAGCATCAATTACACTTGTAATTCCAAAGCGATTTAATTCCCGCATAAACAGCCGTGTGGAATTCAACTGATCTTCATACGGAAGCTTTGGTCCCTTTGCAAGAGTGGCATACAATATCGTAGCATTCGGTCGAGCAATAAGCATTCCCGTCGGGTTGCCTTTGCTATCCCGCTGAATTTCTCCGCCCGGCGGATTCGGAGTATCCTTCGTATACCCAACTACCCGTAACGCTGCTTTGTTCAAAAAGGCTTGGCGGTATAAGTTAAGGATGAATACCGGGGTTTCCGGAGCAATTCGATTGATTTCATCCAATGTCGGCATCCGGCGTTCCTTAAATTGAAACTCTGTCCAGCCGCCTACAACTCGAACCCAATGCGGTGCTGGCGTGCGATCCACTTGATTTTTTAACATACGCAAGGCATCGGCCACCGATGGCACTCCATCCCAGCGAAGCTCCAAGTTATAGTTCAATCCACCACGTATGAGATGAATATGCGAATCATTCAATCCTGGAATCAGAAGTCGTTTATTCCCATCCACTACTTCAGTTGCAGGTCCTTTATACCGCATCATATCGGAATCACTGCCTACTGCTAAAAAACGGTCGCCTTTAATCGCTACTGACGTTGCAATGGGGTTAGATTCGTCCATCGTCACGATGTTAGCATTGAAAATTAATAGGTCAGCCTCTATCATGTTAGTTTCATTCGGCATCACTTTACTCCCTCCAAAGTTGAGTTATAAAAATGATTAATGATTTAGTAGCATTTTAATCCACGGGATAAGTCGTTGTCCTAGAAACATGCCGATGAGCCCTATTAACCCTAACATTGGAGGGGCCGGCGACGGTATACGGAGGGATTGAAAAACAACTCCAATCACGATTCCAGTACCTAACGCTAATAATATAGACCACATAAATGTCCTCCTCTCTCAGAAGACTCTGGACGAAAAAATCCGTTCGCCATGATTATATTTGCACCATAAAGTACCTTTCAATATGGATATATCTATATGACATATAAGCTTTGCTTATATATATAAATAATTTCAACCCATAACTTCTACCTATATCATCTATATAGAAAATGGAATTGATTGAATGATTGCATTTTTAATACTATGAACACATGCGACGGAATGCTGTCGTAAATCATAAAAATGAAAGTTGGTATCTTACATGTTTAATGACAAATCCGATTTGCTAACAGCCAGCAACTCTGCCATAATCCTTATCGACCACCAACCGCAAATGCTGTTCGGAGTACAAAGCGCCGACAGACAAACCGTGATCAACAATACGGTGGGATTGGCTAAAACGGCGAAAGTATTCCAAGCGCCCATTATTTTAACTACCGTTGCCGCTCATTCCTTTTCGGGTCCACTCCATCCGCAAATTCAAGAGGTTTTTCCCGACCAAAAACCTATCGACCGAACAAGCATGAATTCGTGGGAAGATGAAAATTTTTTAGATGCTATTAAAAAGACAGGCCGCAAGAAACTGATTATGGCTGCATTGTGGACAGAAGTTTGTCTTGCTTTCCCTACAGTGTCGGCGATTAAAGACGGCTATGAAGTTTACATTGTTACTGACGCTTCTGCCGGAACCACTAAAGAAGCGCATGACATGTCCATTCAGCGTATGATCCAAGCTGGGGCGATTCCGGTTACTTGGCAATCTGTTCTTCTCGAATATCAACGTGATTGGGCTCGCCAAGAGACTTACGATTCCGTTACAGAAATTGCTGTTCAACATGGTGGAGCTTACGGCGCAGGTATAGTGTATGCCCATACTATGTTTGGTGGGCACGAGGGAGCAGTATGATTTTCAATACCTACGTGTATTATCACCGTTAACACAACAAGCTTTTTAAGTTTAGTCGACTGAAATCCGTTAAAACAGGTCAATGATTTCATATGTCAGGGAATAAGGGGCCTCAAGTAGATAAATGGTGAAAGCCTTCTTATATAAAAATGCGAAATAAGAGAAAAACACATACCGGGTAGGGTAAATCTTGCCCGATATGTGTTTTTGCTGTACTGTCCCCTTTATGTAAACGACTCAAAGTCGTGATGAAAGTCTGAAGCCATCTCAAAGCTCATGTGCTGAAGCACACTAAAACTCGACTATACCCAATCTTCAATCTTGAAAATTTTGCTCTTTTCCTCATTGAATTGATTGGCTATTTAATTTCTTACAATTTCTTCTATCACTGTTACTACTGTGGCACAGAAATAATCTCTTTCCCATAGATGTTGTCCCCAATATTTCTCTTCAGTTCTGGAAACTCATCCTGCAGTAATCTCGACGATCTTCCTTTCAAGTACAGCGATATTTTACTCGGTGCCAAATTTACCGATATTTTGTCACCCAGATCATATGATACTTGATATCGTAAACTGCATGACTGCTTTTTTATAGCCATCCATACTTTCACCTCACACAATCAGAATAGACAAGTTTAACTGGAAAATGCTTAAGGGTAAAAATCTGTTCTTGTTTGTACCATCCAATGTAATAATGCCATTTGCAAACAAATGACCTTAGAAATGTGAGTTTATTAATGTCTTTAGATGTCAAACATAACTAGCAGGGACGCAACTCATAACTCCCCCGGACGCCCCAATAATTATCGGACCGACTCAATAACTCTCGTTTCCCCATTCCAGAATATATATTATGTAAACTGATAAAAAGAGCAGAAATTGATCTGGTGTGGATATAATGATGTTGTCTGTTGACGTAAACATTACTCCATATTTAACAGAAACATTGCTCTATATAGGTCTAGACTGATTAATTTCTTAAATATTTTTATTGACTAATTTTTGTGTTTATGGAGAAAAAACATTGGTTCTGTAGAGGTTAACAAACATATCTGTCCAGACAAGAAAATACCCCTAAGTTCTGGATGATTAAGATTATCCAGAACTTAGGGGTCATAATGATTAGTATATTTATTTCGCCTTCAGTTCATGAAATGGAGATTTTATGAACTGAAGGCGAAAATCGGTACCGATTTTCCTGTGTTTTGATGTACTGTTGGAAGTATACACCATTCTGTTTCTTTTATCATTTCGTAAACCGATACCCCACTCCCCAAATGGTCTCAACATAAGGTTGATCGAATGGATCCAATTCAATCTTTTGGCGTAGCTTTTTAATGTGTACAGCAACGGTGGTCGTATCTCCTGAGGCCTCCATCCCCCATACTCGCTCAAACAATTGATCTTTGCTGAATACCCGATCCGGATGCTCAGCCATAAAAGTCAACAAGTCGAACTCCTTAGCTGTCAACGTGATCTCGAGCCCGTTGATCAATACTCTACGTGATACCTTATCGATAAATAACCCTCGAATGTAAACTTCATCCTTATTCTTATCTCGTTTTCCTGTTAAGCGATCATATCGAGAAAGATGTGCATTTACCCGTGCCACCAGTTCGCTGGGGCCAAAAGGTTTAATGATGTAATCATCAGCTCCGAATCCCAAACCTTTGATTTTATCGATTTCCTCCCTTTTGGCGGATACCATGAGGATAGGGATATCCTTGTGATCACGTACTTGTCTGCAGATTTCATAGCCGTCTACCTTCGGCAGCATAATGTCCAGAATCAGCAAGTCATAATTATGCATAAGCGCTCTTTGCAAGCCCTTTTCTCCAGATTGCTCGATGTCAACGGAATAACCGTTTACTTCCAAATAATCTTTTGCGAGCTCTGCAATACTTGGTTCATCTTCAACGATCAAAATCTTTCGCAATTCCGTCACCCTCTTTACTTACCACTTTTTTTAACGTAAAAGAAATGATTGTCCCGTTGTTTCTTTCACTAGTTGCCCAGATTTTTCCGCCATGTTCATGAATGATCTGTTGTGCGATAGACAATCCTAATCCACTCCCGCCTGTATTGGTATTTCTTGATTGTTCAACACGATAAAATCGTTCAAAGATGAATGGTAGCGCATCTGCTTCTATACCTGGACCATTATCCCCGATATCGATCGTGACCATATCTCCAACCAAATACGTTCGAACTCCGATGTACCCATCTTCCTTATCCATGTATTTCACACTGTTCCAGATAATATTCGTGATCACTCGTTTCAGTTTATTCCGATCAGCCAGCACATAAAGCGGTGCTTGTCCTTCTCCTATTCGTTCAATTACGATACCCCGTTCCTCTACCTCCAACTGCAGTTCCTCAATACAATCGGACAGATAGTCGTGGATTTCTACAGGTTCATATGTGAACGGTTCTTGTTTCAAGTCAAGCTTTGAGAACAAGAACAAATCATCGACCAACCGATCCATGTCAAACACTTTCTTGTAAATGACTTGCAGGTATCGGTTCAATTTTTCAGGTGTACGTGCCACGCCATCTTGAATACCTTGGACGTATCCTTTGATCGCCATAATCGGCGTTTTTAAATC
Source organism: Brevibacillus sp. NPDC003359 (assembly GCF_042878995.1). NCBI lineage: Bacteria > Bacillati > Bacillota > Bacilli > Caryophanales > Paenibacillaceae > Brevibacillus > Brevibacillus sp. NPDC003359. The sequence goes on along the minus strand of NZ_JBIAOR010000001.1, from coordinate 878,317 downwards.
ATGGGAAATATTAGAGATTAGTTCTTTACGATTCTCTTCGTAAAGGATTTGCCTATCGCGCGAATATTTGAGCTGTTCCCGCATTTCTTCAAATGCGGAGCCGAGTTCGCCAATCTCGTCCTTGGAGATTACAGCCACACTGGAGTCCAGATTGCCGCTTTTGATTTTCTCTGCTGCACATTTTAAATTATCTATCGGTCGAATAATACTTCTCGACACGAAATAGGTGAGTCCCCCGTTCGTCAGCACTAACGCAAACAACAAGGCAGTAAAGATGAACGGATAAAATTTTCGCGTGGCGTGTTCCAACGTACTCAAGTCCTTCAGCAAATAAATGCTGATTATTTCGTTTGTTTCCGAGTAATAGTTCAGTTGCTTATAGTAAAAGAAACGACTATCAAGCCGAATTTCCGGGTCTTGTTTGACAGACGAGCCAACTGCTGGAAGGGCTGCGATAATCGCGGGGTCCTTCAGAAAAGGAGATACATATGTTACCTGATGTTGATTTCGGATGATGAGTCCTGCGTTAATGCTGTTCAAAGATTGATCTGTTGCCGTTATAAACTCGGGGTCTTGCAGCTTGTGCGGTGCAAATTGGGACAAGACTTTAAGTTCAGCAAAGACATCGTCTTCATCTAGAGAATCTCTCTGTCCAACATAGGTGGAATTGTAACCTCCCTTCAGCTCGAAAATCTCCTCAGTGATTCGAAAATCACCGAAGTAAACTAGACTGACCAGCATGATGGCCAGGAAAAAAATCACCAGTGGAAAGAGCGACATCATGATATACGATAATAGTAGACGAATACGTATTGACATTGGGCATCCTCCACATCCCTCGTGTTTTTAGAATTAGAAAAACAATAAACGGATGTGATTAACAACGTACGGGAACCCTGCATTGGGGATCTTCCAAATCATCTCCATTTTGTTAACGACCTCATCTCGTTGCTTCTCGATAGTCGGTTGGAACGCTGGCTTTTTCATCGGAACAACTTTCAACATCAATACAGAGAAACCCCGTGTGATTCTTACATCGTACTAAAAAATCTAGCTGATTAACAGAATAGCGATTACAAAGATTACCGATAAGAATGATGATCTACGTTTTCTTACGATAAGCCATTTACTCTTTTTGGTTTAGTTTATCCTTTTTTCGAAATAAACAAACGAGAGAAATGAGCAATGATACATAGAAATGATTGTAGAAACGTCCTTCTCTGATCGAACTCTTCGTTGCTTTTCCTCTTCCAACGAATCTTCACAAAAAACCGTAAATACATTATTGAATACTCATCATTAACGCAAAATACCCGGAAATTGCCAACAATAATCCCATGCCTACACTGAACAGAGTCGACATCTTCCTGACATACGAAAAAAGAATCAAACTTCCAAACAAGATAGTTACCACTGTCAAAAGCAATCCGATGGGAGTTACGGTCAGTGACAGATCAGGATTTCCTATCATTTGTCCTTGATACAGAAGAGTAAACAATGGAGACGTATTGGTCATCTGCAAGGATGTTGCTACATCGTGAGGAGGCTCCTGTTGCCCCATGTAGCCGGTGGCTGCAAAGATACCCAATACAAAAACACTTTCTGCGCGCAACCAGAAAATAGGTGAGAAATCCGGTTGTGCCTTGACTCGTTTCTTGAGTAAAAAACCGCTGACAAAACCAAACAAAAGCAACGGTAGAATCAACAGATGTTTGATTAGCAGTGCCTGACCATATGGAAGAATCACCGCATTCACATACTCTGGAGAAATGAACAGAGTCAAAATAATGCCAGTGGCAAGGGTAACCCCCGAGCAAATCATTGCGATCGGGTGAAACCAGGCTAAGAAAGAAAGCCAGTTAGCGTTTCCTTTTGAAAACCAAGCAACTACAATCAAGATCCCAATCCATACACTAAGGGAAAGTACATGAAGAGAATGTGTGATAAATCCTCTCCCTTCTACAACAGAAGCTGCGTGACTTCCCCACCCCATTGTCAGAATCAGCCCGCATATAACTGCAAGCTTTACCAGAATTGTCTTTTTACTAGAAGTACGTTCAGGTTTCGTATTGTATATGAACAGTAAAAGCACCGCACTAAACACAAGGGACAACAACCATGCCTTTCCCACTTCAAATGTAAACAAGACCGAACCAATCACCTCGAAGAAGGGCAGTCCCTCGTCCGAGAAAAAGTACTGAATCACCCGAAGAACAGGCAGGAAGGTGAAGACTGAAATCCCTCCAATTGTAACTAGCTGAATGTTTCTAGGCACTAGAATATGCGGTTTGTTCCCATCAGATATGAGCTGCAAGAACAGAGTACCCATGTGCAAGGTAAGGCATGTATAAAAAGCGATTTCACTCAGTGTAAACATTACCTCTCCTTGTTCCGGAAGACGTAGAACAAGCAAAGCAATGCCAATACGACAAGTATGGCACCTTCGATTATAGCAATGTTTCCCGTAAAAGAAGTTTGCGTGACGGCTGTTGCCTCAACAGGTGCAGTCGTTGCAGATGAGCTACCAGATTCGTTGGCATTATCAAGAACAGGTGTTTGTGTTTCGGTTGGATTATTGACGGACTGACCTACTGCTTCAGATGCAGGCTTTGGATTTTTTACGGTAAAAGAGAACTTGCCATTCATGGGATGACCATCAATTCCAACAATTTTCCAGTTTACGGTATAGCTCCCGTCTTCCAAAGTATCGACCACTTCAGATTTCATTGTTTTCCCATCAATTTGGATGCTTCCGATATCAATTGTTTCCCCTTTTTCATTAGCGAGAGAATATGTGCTTTTCTGCTCAACTTTTGTGTTAAACTCCAGGACGATTTCCTTAACTTCTTCAACGGTTTGCTTGTCTTGCGGGCTGGATGTTTCTAAACCGGTGTGGGCAACGACCGACTGTGAAAAAAGAAAAAGCGTACATACCACGAAAAAGAGAATGTATTTCCACATACCTAAAGTGTTTCCTTGATGTGTTTGCAACTGAATTCACGTCCTATTTTTATAGTTGGGAGAACCTCTACCATTGACGGAGAGGTTCTCAGAAGATTTACATGAACTGATACAACAGAACTGCCTAGCAAGAATGTAAAGATAAACGTAACACATGACAGAATAACTCTATGAATTGATCACTTTTCCAACTGATTTTCCTGATTACTCGGGATGATTCCCTGAATGGTCTCCAACTGTAAATGGTGTGGATATTCCGTCGTAATTCATCATGGTATGCATACCATTAGCAGCATGCTTGAGATTATGGCAGTGGAGCATCCATAAGCCCGGATTATTAGCTTTCATCGCAATCTCATAGGTCTCTCCCGGGAATATATTAATTGTATCGAGATACACTGGGCTTCCCTCAAGAGGTTTCCCGTTCTTTGAAATCACTTGGAATGTATGTCCATGCAAATGCATCGGATGGATGTCTTCTCCTTTGTTTCTTAGTACGACTTTAACGGAATCCCCTTTCTTCATTTCAATCGGCGGAATGTCCGGTGCCGCTTTTCCATTGATGGTGTAAACCCATTCCTTTTGTCCATTTAACACGCCTAAACCCTCGGACAGATCCATTTCATACGTTTTGGTGAACTTCGAATCCACCATAAACATTCCCTTCTGGGGAGTACCGTACGTAGAAAAATCGAACCACATCAAGTTCTTCGGATCAGTGTTAAAGGCGGTTGATTCTCCGTTTCCAATCGTTGCGGACATCATTTGATTAGCCAGTTTAGACGGATCAGTATTAACAAGCTGTACACTGCCCTTTTGCGGCATTCTGAAACTAATGTCATATCGCTGGCCAGGCCCAATTGGCAGCAAAGTATTTTCGAGAGGTGTTCCGCCGACAAGATCACGCCCATCCAGAGCTATCACCTGAAAACGTACGCCTGGAACTGTCATTAGATGGGTCTGATTCCCCGTATTGACGAGGCGAAGGCGGACCAGTTCTCCTGCTTTTGCGTCCAGATGCAGTCCCTCACTCGTTCCATTGAGAGTGAAAATGTCATATTTATTCTGATCTGATAAAGCCTCCCATTGTTTTGCAGAAGGGGTCATCTTGCGGTCGTTCACACCGTTTGATTCAGAGGATCTTTTTGCAGTATTACCTTCTTGAAATCTCTTAGAATCAAATTCATTTTTGTTACCATCCTTCTTATTTCGTTTGTCAAAATTATCATTATCGTCATTGTCATTGCCGTTATCCCTTGAATCATTACCATTCTCTTTTGTATCCCATTCGTGCAGTGCTATTGTATAATCCTTGTCATAGGTAACGTTCGATTGCTTCGGTTCAACAATGATCGTTCCAAACAGACCTCGCTCTGTCTGCAAGGCACTGTTTTGATGGGAATGATACCAATATGTGCCCACTTGGTCAGCATTGAAGGTATACGTATACGTTCCGCCAGGTTTTACTGCATCTTGTGTTACGCCGGCAACCCCATCTACTGCTGCAGGGATATCTAAACCATGCCAATGGATGGTTAGGCTCACAGGTAGTTTATTGGTCAAATTGACAACCACCTGATCCCCTTGTTTTACACGAATTTCAGGACCCGGAGAGGTTCCATTGTACGTCCATGCTTCGATGGTTTTTCCATTACCCAAACGAATATTGGCTATTTCCGCTGTTAAATTGAATGTTTTGACAGGTGCATTCGTTTTCGGTGCAACTAATGATGTGATCGGTATTGCTTTCGGATCGGTGGAGCCCATGCTCATTGTGTGTGATGTTGTCTGCATGTGTGAAGTGGAGCTTACAGATTCAAAATTCGTTTTGAAACCGAACAAATAAACACTTATAGCCCCAAGTAAGACTGCAATAATTGTCATCCCTTTTTTCATAGTAAATCTCCCGCATTTAGATTATTAATGATTGAACCTAATATACTTTTGTGCAAACATACTGTTTTTTTGCGTTTTGCTTGATCACCTCAATCGGATATCCAAAGTGTCATTCTGTTTCATCATCATAGCGGGTAAACAAAAACAATTATTAAATCAATCTTAAAAAAACTTTTAAAAATATCGGATATTTTATTTAAATGAAGGGACCTCTAAGCGTGATTACGGCTACTATTGAACTGTATCTATCGCCTGCAGTTGCAGGAAGCAATAAAACAAGGCAAATACTGATATGTCATTCTTATGAAACGAAAAACTCGCGGATCATTTCCCGCGAGTAATTTTTCGTTCGTTAAGTATAAAATTATTTTCATAGGCGTCGGGGTTTAGCCGAAAAGATTATTCAGCAAGGTATACGATACTCATTTTCACAGAAGCCATTTGGAAAGTGAAGTATTATGGAGAGCTTGGCTAGGAGAATAATACGAGCATCGAGTACCAGGCATATAAAGCAAAGGACCAATGGCATGTGCTAGAATCTCCTTTTCGACATATTTTGCACTACTGCGTTCTACATGCAATACACACTTTTAGTAACAAATCGTACCATAAAATGCTAAAATCAAGAATATATAGGGAACCCAACTAGGATGGGTCAAATCGCATACCCAACTCAATTTTTCCTCCCCTATTGATGGCTCTCTTATTTGAGAATTTCTTGTCGAAAGACGAAATAGACATCTTTACATATTTTTTTGTCATGTTATATATGGTTTACAAGGTTTCCGATAAACAAGTAAGAAAGAGAGGATGAAAGATGAAAAAAAGAGTTAGATACAGAAAAAGATATGCATTCTTTGGTGCTGTAGCGGGATATTTCATAGCTTTACTTGCATCCACGATACTTCCGACTTTTATTATATTAGCCATACCTTTGCTAATAGCAGCCATAGGGTTTGTCTTTGCTGAAAAGAAAGAGCAGCAATTAAGTGGATTAACGGTACCAGAACCGGACCAGAGAATTACTTCTACTGAAGCGGGGAGTGAACAAACTAAAAGGGAACCGGAATTTACCTACTCATCAGAAATACGAGAGTATCTACAAATTATTAAGGAAATTGTGGTTAACGAAAATGACAAGCGCAACCTCGATGATGAAATATCCGAAAAGACAACAAACCTTTGTTCTAAGATCGATACTCTCCTCCCCTACATAGAAACGCTCGGTAGTGCGCAAACGAAGCATGATATTAAAATGCTCGTTATGAAAGACTTGAACAGTGTCATCAACCCATTCTTGAGGCTGAGTGTTGAAAACAAGTTGAATAATAGGCGTAAATTATTAGACGGTCTCCGTGACATCAACCTAAAGCTGAAAGTGATCTCTACATCCATTGAACAACACGACATCTATGAGCTGGAGAGAAAGCTTAATCTTATTACCGAAAAATATAATGCCAAAGAAATTTACTAATTACTGTTAAGGAGCGGGTTATAGCAATGACGACACAGGCTATCCAATTAGTTAAACAAGAAGACATCATCAACATCCAATCTGAAGCAGAAAATGTGGTGCGCCAGCTGCAAACTGATAATCAAAGCCAGATGGATTCAATTTTTGAGCAGCTGGGTAATTTGGGCGAAAGCACCCAACGAAATGCCGCTGAATCTCTCGAAATTCTAAAACGACCTGTGAAAGATCTGATGGATGGGAAAAACAATGATATTCCCAATACACTCTTAAAACTTCGTTCTTGCACAGAAGAATTGAATCCTAATAAAATCTTTCAAAGCGGTGGGATCAGCAATCTTTTCAACAGAATCTTAGGGAAAAACCCAATTTCTACTTATATTCGAAAATATGAATCCGTTAGAACACAAATTGATAACATCATTTCCTCCTTGCTTAATGGCAGTGACAAGTTAAAAGAAGATGTAATTAACTTGAAATACATTAAGAAAAAATCCGGTGAAAATATTTATGAATTAGAAAAACGGATTTACTTTGGTAACAAGTTGCTTGAGATGCTTGAAGTTGAAAGCAATAAGCCTGAAAATCAACTTCGCAAACCCGACTTTGAAAAAGCAATGGTCAAAGTCGTAACAAGAGTAAAAAATATGAGTCAAATGATCAACATTTTACAACAATCCATCGCTTCTGTTGATGTTATTGCGGACAATAACGAAAAGTTGGATGAAGCTGTCTTTAACGCGATTACAATGACGCAAAACGTTGTCACAGTGTCCGCTGCAATTCAGTTGGCCTTGAATAATCAGAAGAAGGTAATCGAAGCCGTACAAAATACCAATCAAGCCATTGAGGATATGCTGGTAGCCAATGCTCAAAGCTTAAAACAGAATACACAAGAAATCACCTCGATGCTGGAGCAACCAAGTATCGCAATCAATAAGCTACAGCAGGCATTTAATGATGTGTATAGTGCAATCCAAATTACCGAAGATTCAAATCGGAGAATTATTAATTCTAGTAAAAACTTCATCCAAGAGATGGATAAGCTCAATGCAGACATGAGAGTAAAACTCGGTATGGCAGATCCAAATCAACTTTCTGTACCAGCCAATCAGCCAACCTCACTTCTACAGTAAATAAACAAAAGAGGAAACCAAGTGATCTTTACGTGGTTTCCTCTTTTGTTTACCTCTATTTTGTCTAATGAGGTTAATTCTTTGCCCATACGATCCACTTCAAGTCAAATCATTAAAGAAGTCAACAACAAAATAAGACATTCCCTTCCCCCTTTTCACTTTGCGTGAAGCAGGGCTACAGCTTAGGTAAAATACGTTTCAGATTCGTAAATCTTAACAAAACATCCGTTACAAGCAAGACAACGAAACCAAAGATCATAGCTGTATAATCCGTCAGTTCATGTAAACCCAAGAGCAGCACGCTCCAGCCAAAGATTACCCATTGAATGATATAGATCCCTGTGACATGACTGCTCCAGAAATATATTGGATTTAACAGCTTCTGAAATCCGGCTTTATTTAACTTAGTAACAAAATAGTCAGCTAGCACCATCCATAAAAAGATAAAACTCATCATCAGCAAATGAATAGCCAGTCCACTTCGGTTGTAATCACCGATTGGAAATAGCGGAAACAATGCAGCACCGGCTATCCCTAAAATCAGACATCCTATCAAATATTTTTTCTTGATCTGCTCCTCCAATTTCTGCGTTTGAAGGTGTTTACTTAAATACATACCTAAAAGGAAGTATACCCCCCATGGAAATAAGGGGAATTGAGTATTGGCGCCAGCCCCCCAAAGTGGGTCGAAAATATATAAATCGCTATTCAATCCCCACAAGTAGGGCGAGATCAGCAGTATGCCCAGGATGAATGCCGGCAGGATGAATACATGCTCTGCAAGCTTTTTAAAAGCGGAGAAAAAGATCAGTGACAATCCTGCTAATTGAAAAATATCTACCATGAACAATAGCGACACTGTTTCCCACGAATCATCGGCCAATGAAAAAGGAATGGTAAATCGAAGTGCATTTAAAACATAACCAAAAGCAAATATTTTACAGCCGCGCGTCATATTTTCTGCTATGCTTTTCTTGGAGCGTACTGCGAAAACCCCCATAATAAATATAAATACAGGAGCAGCAGGTGCGGTACCTAATAAAATAAACAGATTGCCCAACAGGGTGTCGCCTTGGCCTGATGTTCTTTCATGCATGATCATAGAATGCTGCATAATCATAAAAAACACAGCCAATCCTCTGGCAAAATCCAGATAAAAAATGCGTTTTGACTCTCCTTGAGCCAGATTTTTCTCCATAACATCCACCTCCGCAGGATATGTATTCATTTTGACATGTTGCTTCAACTTTTTAATAGAAGTGTAAACTTTAGGTCAGACCTAATGTCAAGAAAGATTTTTATTGGAGGTCTAAGGGAAAAGGAATGGAGCACACTTCATCTCAAACCCCTGTCTACTTACTACACAACCTGTATAGCGTTAAATGTTCAAAAACCGATGGTATGCATCGAAAAATGGAACTATTTGATAAAACTGAATCGTATTATGATCGTTTGTAAATTATCACGGAGGTGGAATTTATGAATGATTTGCTTTCTCGTTTGACACAGGTAATCGCTGTGGTACCACAGCAACTTAAGGCCTTGTCTGAAATTTGTCAGGTTGCACTATCTTTTCTATATATTTGATACTTGCTCTGCTAGACTGGCGATGATTTCCCGCAAATCTACGAAAAGAATAGAGAGACAGTTTCCCGCCTCTCCATCGTCCAAATTAATCCTAAGCAAACCTCTGCTCTTTCCAAGGGTCGCTATGGTTATCCCAAAGTAGCCCCGCACCGACAACTAAAACCTTTTGTTTTGTATGCATAAAATCCTCCATGATATACATTGCTCACGTTCTAAGACGAAGTCATGCTCATAAGCTTTTGAACTGTAAGAAACAGACGAAAAGAAGGCTAAGCGTAAGCATTCTCAACCCACTCGGGTGCATTCGTTTCAGCTGATCGATACTTTTTAAAGGCTTCGGGATCATATCGCTCCAACAATTGGAATCTTATGTCATGTCATATCATTTTGCCTAATAAAAAAGACACCCCGTTAGGTGTCTTGTGATTGTGTGGGTGCCGTTGTCTTGCCGTCTCCTTAATCGATGGAGAGAATGATCTTTCCGTGTGCTTTATGATTGATGAGTTGTTCATGTGCTTTTTTGGCATCCTCAAGCGCCAATACCTCTCCGATCTCCGGATGTAAAATCCCATTTTGCAGGAAGGCCTCAACAGCATGTAGACTCTCCTCGTACTCTTCGGGTAGCGCGTTCCAAAGAGCTAGTCCTAATATATCTGCTTCTTTCATCATCGCCAATCTCGGATTGATTTCAATACTGCCCCGATTCCCAACTACAACGACACGGCCGTAAGGTGCGAGTATCTTTAGATCAGTCTCCAAATTCACATTTGCCAAAAACTCGATGATTACATCGGGTCCTCTCTCTTGTGTCAAAGACATGATTTTATCCATGGAATCTTCCGTGATGTGATCGAGCACGTGTGTAGCTCCTGAAGCTTTCACCAAAGCTTTTCCTTCTTCTGTACTCGCCGTTCCGATCACGGTCGCTCCCAAGCCTTTTGCCATTTGAACAGCCAATAAACCAACACCGCCGCTTGCCCCGTGTATCAGAACGGTCTCACCTGGCTTGATTTTCACCCTATGAAATAATGCCCGGTAGGCAGTAAGTGCTGGAATGCCAAGAGACGCCCCAATTTCATAGGAAATTGTCTCCGGCAAGCGATGGACCGCTTTTGCATCACAAACTACCTTTTGCGCATACGTACCAGTATTCCGCTTTGCCAGTAGTGCGGCGACGAATACGCGATCTCCCACTTTGAGATGCGTTACTCCCTCACCTGTTGCATCAATCACACCGGCGCCATCAAATCCAGGGGTATATGGCAGCTCTGGAATATAAAAGGAGTACGTCCCAGTGCGAATATACGTTTCATTTGGATTTACACCTGCTGCATATAGTCTGACACGTACTTCATTAGGAGCTGGGATCGGTTCGTTTACTTCCGCGCACTGCAAGACCTCAGGTCCACCAAATTCTACTATTTGAATAGCTTTCATTTGTATTCCTCCCATTCAGACTAGGATGTAAAGGTCGATCACTTCTCACCAAATGGTTCCTATTCCTTTCATCAGGTTCTATCGATGTGTAAAACCACCACGCGATATGCCAGCGTGGTGGTCATACAGAAATCTATTCTACGAGATTGTTCACGGCTTCTTTTCCATACGGTTTTGCCATCATTCGTTCCCACAATGGGATAAACTGTTTGATTAATGGTCCAATCGCCAAAGCCGTCACCAGTGTCCCAACCGATACAGGACCTCCAAGTAAAAAACCAAACAATGTCACTGTGCATTCAATTCCGATTCTGACTTTGCCGATGCCCCAACCCATTCGTTCATGCAGGGCCAACATAAAGCTGTCGCGTGGTCCAGCCCCTAGACGTGGCGAGATGTACATTCCTGTACCGAAAGTATAGATGAGCAAGCCCGCGGCGAATAAAACGACTCGCCCCATGACTGTCTCTCCGATGGGAACCCATTTCAGCCACATGAATAAGTCGATAAACAGCCCGAAGAAGATCATGTTCAAAAACATGCCCACGGTAGGCTTTATTTTACCAATGACATAGGATGCGAAAATAATGCTCACACCCATGATTTGTGACCACATGCCGATAGTCAATCCAAATGTCTTTTGCAATCCGATATGCAGGGTATCCCACGGGGCAACACCTACATTGGCTTCGATCATTATGGCAATTCCAAATCCCATGACGGCCAATCCAAGCATAAACACACTATATCGAACGATAAGCGGATGAAACAACTGCTTCCTGTGCATGATTTTCCCCCTCATGGGGGTGTTCAACCCCCTCATTCATTGCCCTTTTCAGGTCCAATAAGGGGGAGATTGAGCGAATGCTACGCGTCCTTTTGTATCAACGACTGCCAAGACTTGACCAAGCATACGATCACCTACTTTCCTACCATGTAAATGATATGGGTTCATGAATTACCAATAGGGGGAAATGCTTCATGTATTCGTTTGCTCTGATTATCAATCAAGTCACGTGTTTTGTCTACAACGCAAACCATTGAATTCCAGCTACATATTATGCTGGTTTTGTCGAACTCAAAAAAACCGCTTATGACTTCCCATATAGAACGGAACAGTAGTCGAAACCAACCTGCCTTTTCCAACTCTTCCGCTGCTAGCACGTTAACCGTTTTCTCTTGGATCATATCCATTCCTTCTATTTGGTACATGTAAGTAATGGTCCCCGCCTTTGTTCCAGCAGGAAAAGGTGCAGTGACCTCTTCTGGCACGAAATTCGTCTGATAGGAAAGTTGAGAAGCATCAGTGCCTTTTGGAACAAGAAAAGAAACGGCTTGCTCAGTCAGCACCGGAACCTCTGTTTTTGTACCCATTTTGACTGGAACGCTCTCCATGCCTTTTGGCGTACTCTTAGCAGCTATCACTTGTTTGAGCTCAAAGTAATCAAAGCCATAGTCCAATACTTTTTTCGTCTCCGTGAATCGTTTAGACATCGATTTTGTTCCCATCACAACACTGATCAACCGCATTCCGTCACGCTCTGCGGTACCCGCAAAGCAATAACCAGCGCTGTCAGTAAAGCCCGTTTTCAATCCGTCTAAGCCCTCATAAGCGTATTGCTTATTTTTGGTATCCTTATTGGATTCCAACATCCAATTCGTGTTGACGAGAGGCTCTCTGTCTGACGCTCAGAACTGATAGGATGGCATGGTCGTAACCTCTAACATCTCTGGGTGATCCTGAATAATCGATTTCACCATTGTCGCGACGTCCATTGCGGACATCACGTTTTCCCCCTGTTTCTGGGGTCGGAATGGGATTGGCATATCTGTACGGTCAAGTCCAGATACATTGATGTAATACGATTGTTTCATTCCCAGTCGCTTGGCTTCCTCGTTCATCAATGTTACGAATTGCTGCTCAGATCCCGATGCATACTCCGCTAGGGCAACGGCAGCGTCATTCGCAGAATGAACGAGCATTGCCGTAAATAGCTCTTTTACCGTATGCCTCTCCCCACTCGCAAGGTAAACGCGAGAACCTATCGTTTTCGAAGCATTTTCCTTGACAGTTACAACATCGGTCCAAGAAATTTCTCCTTTTTTGACTTTATCCGCGATGATGTATCCGGTCATCATTTTTGTCATACTTGCTGGAGCATACGCTTGGTCTGCGTTTATAGACAATAAGACCTGACCGGTTACTGGTTCTACAAGCACTGCTGATCTGAGTTCTAGATTGAGTGATTGAATAGATGGTATTTTCGCAGCTTCAGCAAAAGTAGAAACAGGAACTACCAAAAGGCAAAGCAAAATCATGAAGCTTATGTAATAGTTTCTACCTTTTGCGTGTTTTTTTTTGATCGTATTGCTTCCTTCTTTGTTTTTTCTCAAAATAATCTCTCCTCTACCCTTCAGAACGCCTTTGTAGTCTGTGTTATCTAGCAGTCCGGCAAATAAGTGACCCGAAATATTAATAATACCCCTTTTCTTTCCTTACCGGAAAGTCAAAGGGGTAATTTCACGTCAAATTCAAATTTCTCTCGTATACTTGCTTTGATCCTTTACCAGACTATGCTCCTGTGGGAGCGATTCGTCTTTCCAGGCTTTTCCTAGACGGCCGACCGCATCAGCGTTTAAGCGATCAAGGTCTCTCTTATTCTTTCCTGATGCTTTCACTTAAACACTTAAACTTTTGCCTTTTCTTTGCTGGCATAAAAATGCACCTCTTAAAGTTTTCATCGATAACCGTAGGGTTTTTTCCAATGTCTATTCTAAGGGGTATATCATTTTTGGAGGTCACTTCATTCGAGACTACCGCTGTTTAATTACCGATCGCTCTCCGTTAGTTCAGCTAACTTCATCCACAATTGTAACCTGTGCATGCGTTTCTGCTAGCATCGATACACCGATCTCATAGAATTTTGTAACTCTACCTGTTCTTCTGGCCTTACTCCCGGAGGCAATGCTCCGGGGGTGGCATTGAATAGACGTCAGAGCAAGTGTCCCAAAGCGAATGCCACTGGCTTCAATCACTAGGGATATTTCGTAGTCCCCATTTGCACATTTCCTCGAGAATTGGCATCAAGGTTTTACCCTTTGGGGTTAAAGAATATTCCACCTTGGGCGGTGTTTGTCGGTACTCTTTTCGCATGATAACACTATTTTCTTCCAGTTCCTTCAATTGGGTGCTTAACACCTTGTGAGTAATCTCTGGTATACATCTTTTAAGTTCACCATAGCGTATAACCTTTTGGCATGCTAATTGATACATAATTTTCATTTTCCATTTGCCACCAATAATAGTTAAGGTATAGTCAAACGGAGTCAGGCTACTTTGTTTTTGTGTGGTTTTGGTTTGTTTGGTCATGATCCCTTTCCTTAAAGTAAGTACGCACTTTTGAGTACGTACTAGTTTTTAGTAGGTACGTGTTTATACTTAAAAATAGCTGAGGGGAAATATGTATGCAAGAAGTTTAATTTAAATATATATATCGAAATGACCGATGCCGGAAAGTATGGAAAGGATAATAATTATGCCAAGTTATGATGCAATCGAGTTTATTACGAGTGATTTAAGTGAGCAAGAAATGTATAAGTTGATGATTGGTTCAGTTGTACCGAGACCCATTGCGTGGGTTTCGTCCAAAAGCAAGGAAGGTGTACTTAATTTAGCTCCCTTTAGTTTTTTTACGATTGCTTCCCGCAACCCACCAACGCTACTGATATCCATTGGCCCAGGTGTAGGCGAGCGGGAAGGCACGGTTAAGGATACGCTGACGAATATTCGGGAAGTCGGTGAGTTTGTCATTAATATGGTCTCTGAGCCTCTAGGTGAGGCGATGCAACGGTCGTCCGCAAATGTCGGGCCGAAAAAAAACGAATTTGAGCTTGCTGGAGTCACGACAAAGCCTTGCAAAAGTGTCGATGTGCCAGCCGTTCTAGAAGCCCCGATCGCTTTCGAGCTTAAGCTGGATCGGATTATTCCTGTCGGTGTGGATCATCTAGTACTTGGAATCGTGGAATGCGTACAGTTGAACCCAGCTTGCTATGCAGGAAACTACAAAATTGCAGTCGATAGTTGGAAGCCGTTAGCAAGCTTGGCCGGTGACTATGCCGGACTGACATCTACATTTTCGCTCGCTCATGCAGCTGTAAAAGAATAATAGACTTTAATCGCGATATGAATTTTCCGTTATTGTCCGATACTGTTCCGGTGCTAACTCGTCACTTCTTAAAAGTTTTTGAAACGTAGCTGTTTTATAAGCCATTGATCATGTACGGTCATCAATCTTGAAGAAGTGATAATCGATCGCAGTTTAGCCATGAAGCTACATCCGTTTTGGGATTGATTGAAGAGCTGGCCCTTTATATGCTGAGGGGGAGTGCAGTATCTGTTGTCTCGTCGCAAGTTGGTTTCAAGGCTTTTGAAAACTGTATTTTAGTGTCTGAGTTAGTTGATTGGACACTCTTATGATATGGTTCCATCAGGGTTACTAATTAGAGAACCAGGTCTTAGATAAATCATCCAAAGTAAGAAGCGATTTTCAATGGTTTTTGGTCGGCGATTTAGTCCCCAGCGACTATGCAAGAATAAAAACCAGCTTTTCATAGCTGGTTTCTTTGTTTAGAAGTAGTCATTGTATAATTCTTGCTGCTGTTCCTCTGCAATGGTCTGTAAGTCATATGCGTTAATTCGAATTAACTGATAATCGCCCATATCCGTTTTTTTTGCGGCGAGCTTACTTAGAAATTTCGGTGAGCCTTCGTTTTCTTCATCGTAAACTAACAAGATACCATCTGAATTGGATAGCAAGAATTTGTCTTTCTCTCCAAGCTGCCAAACTCCCTGGTAAGGTGTTTGATAGACACTATTGATATAGTCGGCTTGCGTCACAATATTTCGGTAGTAATCCTGGGTTTCTTCTTTCCACTTTTCCTCTTGATTCAAAAACGGAGTAATTACCGCCAGCTTTAGCTGTGGATAGTCCTTTTTCAATTCCAGAACAGTTTCGGCTGCCCACATTTCTACCCCGAGTTGACCTGATATGATGACCCATTCCAATTCTTCCTCAAGGAATCTTACGAGTTCCCGCTTCAGTGCTTTCTTAATAATTGCTAACCCCGGATTCTTTTCATTGAAAATGCCAAGCTCGTGAGCCTTGTATCCTGAAACAAATAAACGTTTTAACATGTTGCCACCTCTAGTTTAAAAGAACTCTAGCAGATAATAGATTTCTTTTCACTCGCTATCTATTCATTCGTGTTCCGTCTCATATTTTTCTCATATTATCATAAATTTGAATGACTCAGGATAAATCGGATGATTAGTTAGCAGAAATCTACATAAACAAGTGTTTCTCTAACGAGAGTCGTTATTGAAAAAACTCTTCAAAAGCGCGTTTAATTTGATCATTTTTTTCAGAGACCGCGAAGAGTATAAATTGGTCCTTCACCCTCCAAACATGCTTTTCCACGAGATGATATTCTATCGGGCGATAGTCTCTAAACTTTACGGTCTGCGCCTCAATTCGTTTCTGCACCTTCTCTTTGACAACATCGACCTGATTGATGTCTTTTACTTTCAGTACCAAGAGCTCATCTGCCTCCACATTAGATGAAGCCGTAAACAAGACGAAATCTTCCACCTCTTCAGGAGCAATCTGGTAGAGCTTTTGCAGTTTAGTAAAATCGCCTTGTTTCATTTCCTCCAGCTTCACGGTTTGCTGGATGTGTTCCCCCACCTCCGTCGCTGTATGAATCGAGGTATCTTCTTCTGTATTCGAACATCCAGTTATCCCGCCTAATAAGATTGTCCAAAAAAGTAACGGAACCAACCATTTCCAATAATTATTACCTCTGTTAGCAAGCAATCCTGCCATATTACTTGATCCCCTTTCATCTCGCCTATTCTGTTAAAGTCTGGATAGATGGATCTTCAAAAAACGTCTGGACATTGTATAGCAAAAGCATGTCGTGAATGTGCTGTTCCTGTATGAGTTTCTTGATATCCCCATCATAATATCTGAGATCAACGACATAGATTTCTTGAAAGTTATGCGTCAAAAAAGGAATCAAGCTGTTTGCGTAGGAGTCTTTGACCACCAGCAGTTTTCTGCCCTCCTGGTTTTCCGTACCTATTTTAATCAAGCCATAATTTCCGCCAAGAAAGACTGTATACTTATCCTTCGTCTCTAATTTCTCTCTCTCGTACAGAGAGTCCGACCGCCGCTGCTCATCAACATAAGTGACATCGTACGTCTCACTCTTCTTTGGCAAATAAAGATCTATGCTGTCTGGCCTCACATGCCTGTAACCGCTCTTGGAATACAAGGAACCATAAAAGCTATCTGTAACTGTTTCCATACGGAAATCTTCTTTTGTTTTTGGTTCAAATCCCATCTTCTTACCCAACTCCTGATAGGCATAGTAAGCGCCATGGGTCGTCCAATGATGGTCTGTTTTATAATAAATAGATTGATCCTGATTGGCGAAAAGTGCCGGATAGACATCTACGATACGAATCTGTTTACGTAAAGATTGATGCACTCTGTTTCTGTAAGCAAGCTCACCATGATCCGTAGCATACGTAGGGAGCTTGTCAGTCAGCACACTCTGAGCAGTAGGAACCAACATCACGTATTTTCGCAGATCGGGAGTCACTTCATCGAACGCATGGATCGCTCTGACCTTTGCCTTCAGATTATCCTCGGTAGGCGGGGTGAATTTTTGCAGCAAAAATCCATCCTTACCCAAATAAACCCCGTTGCTCTCCTTTTTCCCAACCATCCGTTCCGCCTCCGACTTTAACCCGATCCAAATATCCCTTCCCGCAAACTGGTCAGCAATGTATTTCTCTACATCGGAAGCAAACGTTCCCGACATCAGACTTCGAAAGGAAAAGTTCGCTCGTTGCTCCAAACTCCGATTTTCCGATTCTGAGAAAAGCTTATCTGGAGTCAAAAGGTTCCATGCCGTCATGCTCCCCAAAAAAACGATCAGCAGAATTGCGAGCATGTGTGAGTACGTAAAATTAGGTCTGTTCAGAAATACCACCTTCTTCAAAATCGAAAGTATAAGAAAGGATTGTACGTATCATTAACCAGGAAAGCTGTGGACAGCAGCAGAAAAATGACATGCATGGCAACAGCGGCAGCATTCCCCGCCAAATGAAATTTTTCTCTCACGTACGAAACAGCCTGCTTCGGAAATGGAGTCGCGCACACGGCCATCAGGAGCAAGAGAAGCCAATGAGTAGACAAGAAGTAAAGTGATTGCGTGTCAGTGACGTTATGCGAACCGAATCCAAACATGGTTTGGATGAATGTCCAGGCGTCAGAGATATGCTCCAATTCAAAGATGACCCATCCAACGATCACAATCAGAATCGTGTAAACATGCCCGACAAAGGCATGCGAGTTTTGCAGCCAGCGTAACAGTAGCCATTTTTCTAGCATAATAAACAGCCCGAAATACAAACCCCAGATAACAAAATTCCAACTTGCTCCGTGCCATAGCCCGGTGAGAAACCATACCACAAGCAAATTGATGAACTGGCGCAGTATGCCTGCCCGATTCCCCCCAAGGGGGATATACACATACTCCCGGAACCAGGTACCTAATGAAATATGCCATCTGCGCCAAAACTCCGTTATGCTTTTCGAGATGTAAGGGTACCTAAAGTTTTCCATAAAATCGAAGCCAAACATTTTACCAAGACCGCGCGCCATATCCGAATATCCGCTGAAGTCAAAATAAATCTGAAAGCTGAAGGCGATGATGCCAATCCATGCGGAAAGAACAGAGACTTCATCAGCAGGTACTGCTTTCACACTCGTCCACAACGTACCGATGTTGTTGGCGAGCAGCACTTTCTTGGCCAATCCTCTTATAAACAATTCCGCCCCTTCGCCAAATCGTTCCAACGTCACTTTTCGATAGGAAAGCTGGTGGGCAATATCGCCGTATTTCACGATAGGCCCGGCCACCAACTGGGGAAACATCGTCACATAGAGACCAAAGGACAGTATATTTTTTTGTACAGGCACCCGATCCCGGTACACATCTACGATATATGACATCGTTTGAAACGTATAAAAGGATATTCCCACTGGAAGTGGAAGGTCAGCCATTTGTACATTCAGGCCGAACCAATGATTGAGATTGTCCATGACAAACCCGCCGTATTTGAAAAATCCGAGAATGCCCAAGCTTCCGGTAAGCGAAGTAATAAACACCGTTCTGGCAATCCCTTTGCGGTGTCTAAACTTATCAATCAATCGTGCGTTTGCATAATCAAACACCGTTGAAAAAAGCATAAGGAAGATATACACAGGTTCCCCCCATGCATAGAACACCAGACTAGCGGCAAAGAGTACCACATTTTTTAGGATCGTTGGCACTATAAAATATAGCAATATCGTGATCGGCAGAAAGTAGTACAGAAAGATGAGACTGCTAAATACCAACTATCGTCACCTTCAGTCATGAATAGATTTTAGTATATTAGCTCACGTGGTCTTTCAAGAAGTCCAACAGCAACTCGTAATATTTTTCCTTAAAATGGATGCCGTCCTTATCGTACAGATCTTGATTGCTGACAAAGATCGGAGACAAATCGACGAACGCTACTTTTTTCTCAGTAGCAAGCACTTGTAATCCTTTGTTGTAATCGTTAATTTTTTGATAACGAGGCTCGATCTTTTCCGCTTCTACAGTAACCGGTGTGACCGATAACAAGGTTATTTTTGCTTCTGGAAGTCCTTTTTTGATGCTGTCAATTAATTTCGCGTAATGCTTATACGAGTATGTCAGGGGATCGTCTGTCGGCCATAGGATGTCATCTGATCCCAATTGAATAAAGACGTGCTTCGGATTTCTTTTTATCAGCTCACTAACATCCTCCAACGCGAATTCGGCTGTTTTGCCTGCACCTGCACTCACATTGGCTTTATCCAGGACATCATGGTAAGATAGCCCCTCCATAATCGAATCCCCTGCAAATACACTTGTTTGAAACATCTTTTTGTACGGAGCCTCCGTTGCACTGGAAACGGAACTACTCTCTTGTGGTACGGAGGGTGGTGTTGCTTGATTTCCGCACGCAGTAATTGATAATGCAATGATTCCTGTCAGTATCGTTACAAAAGTATTTTTTCTCATGGTATTACTTCCTTTCAAGTGTTTTCAGTTGTTCCCAGATAATCTTGTATACCCTCTATTACCGAAGCGGCAATACGATATTGAAAATCTTCTTCCAACAGTTTTTGTTCTTCCGACGGATTGGTTAGATAACCAACCTCAAGTAGTACTGCCGGCATTCTTGTATCCTTGACGACAAAAAAATCAGCTTTTTTTACACCCCGATCCTGAAAGCCGGTCGCATCCCTCACATGCTTCTGGATGCTCTCTGCAAGCAGAAGGGATTCCGGATGATAATAATACGTTTCTGTTCCCGAAACAGTAGGATCTGTATAGGTATTTCCGTGGAGAGAAATAAACAAGTCTGCCCCCAACTGATTTGCAAATTGCGGTCTTTCTCGCTCTATCGAAGATAAAAAGCGATCATCGCTTCTCGTCAGATACACCTGCATGCGCGAATCTTGCTCCGCTAACTCCTTTACCTTGCGTGCTAGCTGCAAAGTAAAATCCTTTTCGGCCCGACCACTAACACCCTCAGCGCCATGATCTTTGCCGCCATGCCCTGGATCGATGACAATCTTGTATTCGGACGAATCGACATGGCTATCATTGCTGTTCTCAGGATGGTTATACAAAAAACCAAACATAACCATGACAAATACGAGCAATGCCATAAAAATGAATTTCTTGTCACTGATCATTTACTGCCCTCTCTTTCTTACATTCAGCAAGGATTTCGTCTTCTTGCTTAGTAAGAGGATACTAGAGGGAGATAAAGATAAAGTGCAGAATAAATCGAAATGGATTAAAGAATACGTTAAAACGAAAAGAAAACAAAAAAGCACAGAAACGAGTTCTGCACTTGGGTAATAGACAATGTCTATGCTTCCTTATTTAGATAAAAGTAAAACATGACGCCTTCTTCCGTATTGTAAGCGCCGTATGGTACATCATGCATTTCCAAAATCTTTTTGGAGATCGCAAGACCGAGCCCGATTCCTCCTGTTGAACGGTGGCGGGAAGACTCCGCTCGATAGAATCGATCCCATATTTTCTTGAGATGTTCTTCCTGTATATGAGCCCCTTTGTTTTCGATACAAACTTTTACCATGTCCTTCTCTTCAATGCTCGAAATGATGATGGTTTCATGTTCAGGTGTATAACGAATGGCGTTTGTCAGGAAGTTGACGAGAACTTGCTCGATGCGTAGCTGGTTGGCCACTACGTTAACCGGAATAAAATCGGTATGCAAATGCAACTGTTTGCTTTCCATTTCAGATCGCAATTTCTCACAAATCTGTGTAATCACGGTATCTAGCGGAAACTGCTCCATCTTCATTTTGTACGTCCCGGATTCGTATTTCGCCAATTCCAGCATATCTACAATGAGCATGTCCATCTTTTTCACTTCATTTTCCATCGCTTCGAAATAATAATCCTTCTTATGGCTCGCCACCCCGTCTTTTAGGATCGACAGGCAGCTTTGGATCACGCTTAGCGGTGTCTTTAACTCATGCGATACCCCTGAGATGAATTCCTTTCTCGTATGTTCCAACTGTTTCTCTTTCTCGATATCCTGCTCAAGCTGCAGGATATGGGAATGTAGTCGGTCGGAAAGCTCATTAATATTGCGCGACAAATCGCCGATCTCATCTTTGGTCGTTACTGGAATTTTTTCCGAAAAATCAAGCCCTGCCATTTGCTGAGTCGTACGGTTGATGTGCAGTAGCGGCCGGGCAATCCAGCGGGAATAATAAAACGATGCCATCAGCACGAGCAACAGGGTGCCGATAATAATATAGAGATAGTAATTTTGTAGTACAACCGCAGCTTCATTCACAGGCTGTAGCGATGTCATCGCGAAAATGTAAGCGGGATTTCCGTTTCTGTCTTCGATCTGGTTCACGAATATTTTGTAATTCGTGTGGTTTTCTTCATAGTCCATGATTTGATTCGCATTCCCGGTATGATCATAGTCGCCATACAACAGATCGGCCTGGAAAGCTTTGATACGCTCCAGAAACAGGTAGTTCGTATAACGCGAACTTCCTGCGCCTTCCGGGATTCGTACTCCTGTAATCGTTCCGGTTGCCAAGATGCTGGGGTACTTTTCGCGGTATTGGAACGCACTTGGATATCGGGTGACTACCTCGTACTCTTTGCTCACCATCTGCCGATTTTCCAGGTGGTTTTCCTCCCGAAGATTAGCGAAGTTCCTCCCCATCCGCTGAATAACCAGCTGATTGTTCATTTTCAGACCTTCAACAGCGATTCGTTCCCCTTCTTTGATCCATGGAGTGATAAATGCGTTACTGAAAAATTCTTCCACTCTTATAAACTTATATAGCGGGATCTTTATCGCACGGCCAGAAAAGTCGGGATCGCCTTTCATAAGATCCAGCCTGACCTCCATGAAATAATCGTCAGCATTTTTCAAATTGCCCTGAGAATCGAGAGCCGCAATCCAAGTGTTATGCTTTTGATAAAACTCCTGCTCAAGCCTAGCAGCAGTCTGTGCATCTCCGGCATTTCTCAGATAATCCTCCTGAAAAGATTGGAGGGCTGTTTTTACATCCCCCTCCTTTTGGTGCACATAAAATTGTTTGAAAAACAAAGTTTGTCCAATAAAGATCACAGCTAAAATGAGCATGCATAATGAAGACGTTAATAGAAACAGCTTTAGAACAATTCCCTTTTTCATGGCAGTTCCTCGAATTTATAACCCGAACGAACGACTGTGGTAATACATGTTGATTTGTCCCCTAGTTTCGAGCGAAGATTACGAATGTGACTATTTACGGTTCGATCATCGCCCGCAAAATCATATCCCCATATTTTGGTGATCAATTGCTCCCTCGTGATGATCATTCCTTTATTCCTCATCAAGTAAGCTAACATTTCAAATTCAGTATGCGTTAAATCGGTCTTGCTCCCATCTACCGCAACTGTTCGGGATGGGAAATGGATCGTAATGCCGCTGTTCGACAACTCCTCATCTGCCAGTCCGGAAACATGCCGACTCTCCAACAGCCTTTTTGCTCGTGCCAATAATATAGGAGGGCTATATGGCTTGGTCACGTAATCATCTGCCCCCAGTCCAAACCCAAAGATCGTATCATCCTCATCGATGCGAGCTGTCAGCATGATAATCGGAACGTTGGATGACTTGCGAATGCGTTGGCAAACAGACCATCCGTCCAATTCAGGCAGCATGATGTCTAATAGGATTAAGTGTACTTCACTCGTCTGAAATAAGGATAGCGCTTCATTCCCATCCGATGCTTCTAACACTTCATAGCCTTCGTTTTCGAAATAATCCTTCAAGATTTCTCGCAATATATGCTCATCTTCAACGATCAAGATGGTTTTTGCCAATGGATGATACCCCCTTGTGATTTTACCCAGCTATACTATCACTTTTAAATAAGGATTGCTATTACCAGTAGTTAATGCGGAATTTACCCTATTATAGAAGCTATTTTGAACGTAAGGAATTTGTAAGGAATAGGTAAGAAAAAGGAAATTTTCATTGTGTATGATAAAAGTATAAAGAAGCGTGAAAGGCGGAACAGATATGACTTATATATGAAAAGCAAACCAGTAACAAGAGTGTTTCAGGAAAAGCAAGCAACCACCTAGACAATATGAATAGAAGAGAGGAATGCCTAATGAAAATACGTAGTCAAATTACATTTGCAAGTCTGGCTCTTTTAATATCTGGAAGTTCCCTCTTATACACAACACCGACCTCAATTGTAAAAGCAGAACCCACTCAAAATGTATCTAGTTCGTTACAAACAAGCACTCAACGAGATCGTAATTCCGTCAAGCAAGCAATGCGGGATATATTGCAACTGGGAATCCCAGGGATACTCGCTAAAACTTCCGAGGATGGAAAAACGTGGGGTTATGCCGCTGGGGTAGCGAATCTGAGCACCAAGAAACCAATGGAAACAGATTTTCGCTTTCGCATCGGCAGCGTGACGAAGACGTTTACCGCAACAGTTGTACTACAATTAGCTGGAGAGAACCAACTGAATCTAGACGACTCCATCGAAAAATGGTTGCCTGGTGTCGTTCAAGGAAACGGATATGATGGTAACCAGATTACTATCCGGCAGATATTGAACCATACAAGTGGTATCGCTGAATACTTAAGGTCAAAAGACGCTGATATGATGAATACAAAACAAACATATACCGCTGAAGAATTAGTGAAGATTGGGCTTTCTCTGCCTCCAGACTTTGCCCCAGGACAAGGCTGGTCTTATTCAGACACAGGATACGTATTAATGGGTATCCTTATTGAAAAAGTAACCGGGAACAGCTATGCGGAAGAGATTGAAAATCGGATTATTGAACCACTTGAATTGTCGAATACATTCCTACCTGGCAATTCAAGCGTTATTCCAGGCACCAACCATGCCCGTGGATATGTCCAACCAGACGGAGCAAGTGAGCTAAAAGACGTTACTTATTATAACCCAAGTATAGCTAGTTCGGCTGGAGATATGATTTCTACTGCCGACGACTTAAACAAATTCTTCTCTTACTTACTCAGTGGCAAATTACTGAAAGAACAGCAATTAAAACAAATGCTTACTACAGTTCCTACAGGAAGTGCTGAAATCAGCGGATATGGTCTTGGAATCTATGAAACTAAGCTTCCAAATGGTGTCTCGATATGGGGACACACAGGTAGCATTCCAGGGTTTATTACTCTTGTTGGTGGTACACTTGGAGGCAAGCATACGTTGGCCGTCAATTTGAACAGTATGGGTAAAGCTAACTTTAAAAATATTTTACTTGCTGAATTTAGCAAGTAGGTAAAAAGGAAAACCGGATAAAATTATTGCTGATTTGAAAGTAAATCCTAATTGGGACGTAAAAAGAAGCCGAGAGAATACGGGATAACTCCCTGCATTCTTCTCGGCTTTTCGCCTTACTGCCTATCCCGTTTTCACCACAAACTCAATGCTTCCGAGGCCACCCCATTTGGCGCTTACGACATCCCCTTCCCGTAGCTGGTGGGAACCGGTAATGCCCCCGGACAAAATCAAATCTCCCTTGTGCAGCTTGCGGCCTTCCCGAGCGAGCATGTTCGCCAGCATCGCGACCGAGTGGGCTGGATGACCGAGAACTGCCGCACCAGCCCCCAAGTCTTTGAGCTCGCCATTGATCGAAAGAGTAACGCCTACCAAATCGAGGTCAAGTTCATCAGGCTTTCTCCACGTCGATCCGATAAACACACGGGAAGACGAAGTATTGTCGGCAATGACATCCGGCAAGGTAAACTGGAACTGCGCATACCTGCTGTCGATAATCTCCAGTGCTGGAACCACATAGTCTGTGGATGCCAGGACATGAGCCTCAGTTATGCCGGGTCCTTCCAAATCCTCACTCAAAACAAAGGCGATTTCCGCTTCCACCTTGGGATGAATCAATTCATTGATCGGAAGAATGCCGTCCTCGATATTCATATAGTCAAAAATGTAGCCCCGAATCGGTTCGTGAACATTCATCTGCTTCATTTTTGCCTGACTGGTCAAACCCATTTTAGAGGCAAAGATTCGATGTCCCTGCTCAAGCTTGAGGGAAACCAGCTCATTTTGAATACGATATCCATCTTCCACTGTCAGCTCGGGGTATTCAGCCGTCAGTTTCACGACCTCCTCCCTATTCAACTCCGCATCCACCAGCTTCTGAGCCAACCTTTTGTACAATGGTTCCGATAGCACGCTGATCACCCCCTATCTGATTTTGGTAGAGCTATTGTGTTGGGCGATTTCCGCTGCGACATCCACGATCATGTCTTCTTGTCCACCCACGGCCTTTCGTCTTCCCAGCTCGATCAAAATATCCCGGGAGTCGATGCCGAATTTCCTGGCTGCACGCTCGGCATGAAGCCGGAAGCTGGAATAGACACCCGCGTATCCGAGAACCAGAGCGTCTCTGGTAATTTCCTGTGGTACTTGAAGAATCGGCGACACGATTTCCTCTGCCAGGTCCATCATTTTGTAGAGATCGACGCCCGTCTGAATGCTCATTCGATCCAGTACAGCAAGGAGAACCTCGGTTTGTGTATTGCCCGCACCTGCACCCAAGCACCGAACACTGCCGTCAATCCAGGTGGCCCCCTCTTTAATGGCGACGAGCGTATTGGCCATAGCTAAAGACAAATTGTTGTGTGCATGGAAGCCAACAGGAATATTCAAACATTGCTTCAACGCCCGGACTCGTTCCCCTGCTTGATCAGGTAGCAGAGCGCCAGCAGAATCGACGATGTGCACGACATCTGCCCCATAGCTTTGCATGAGTCCAGCTTGCTCCGCCAGCTTTTCCGGAGCAGCCATATGCGACATCATCAAAAAGCCAACTGTTTTCAAGCCAAGCTCTTTAGCCCGATAAATATGCTGAGCTGAGACATCCGCTTCGGTCGCATGTGTGGCGATTCGTGCCATGCCTACCCCTAGCCCTGCAGCCGTCTTCAAATCTTTGATCGTGCCGATTCCCGGCAGCAGAAGAATTCCCACTTTCGCTTGTTTACAAACCGAAACGGCCGCCTCGATCAGCTCCAGTTCAGGGGTCCTGGACAGCCCATATTGCAGGGACGATCCGGCCAATCCATCTCCATGGGAGACTTCAATATACGGTACGTTCGCTTCATCTAATGCACGCGCCACCGCAACTACTTGCTCCACCGTAAACTGGTGATTGATCGCATGGCTCCCATCTCGAAGAGCTACCTCGGTGATCACAATGTCACGACTCATAGGCGGTTCCTCCTTTCATTCGTGGCTATATAACCGTGCCGATGCCGACAGCATGCTTGGCATATTCCTCTGCTACCTTCACCGCTGTCGCCGTCATGATATCCAGATTGCCTGAATAAGTAGGGAGGTAGTCGCCCGCGCCTTCCACTTCCAAAAAAACGGTGATTTTGTTTTCATCAAAGATCGGTTCTGAGCGCATGCGGTAACCAGGAACGTATGATTGAATATAGGCAACGGTCTGGTGGATAGCCTTCACGATCGCCTGTCGGTCCGCACCTTCCTCCACTACTGCATAGACCGTATCTCTCATCAGGATCGGCGGCTCCGCCGGATTCAGGATGATGATCGCCTTGCCTTTCTTCGCTCCGCCGATCGCTTCGATACCATGTGCGGTCGTCTCCGTAAATTCATCGATGTTGGAACGTGTGGCAGGACCCGCGCTTTTACTGGAAATAGTGGCCACGATCTCTGCGTAGCTGACGGGACTCACGCTCCCTATCGCATGAACGATTGGAATAGTAGCCTGGCCGCCGCATGTGATCAGATTGATGTTCTTTTCATTCCAATGCGCACCGAGATTCACAGATGGTACTACATAGGGCCCCACAGCAGCAGGTGTCAGATCGATGGCGAACTTTCCTGCCTCCCTGAGCGCATTGGCATGCCGAATATGTGCATTGGCTGAAGTAGCGTCAAAGACGATATCCGCAAGATCCGCGCCGCTCTCCAAAAACGGTTTCAACCCGCCGTCAAATACGTAGTATCCAGCTGCCTTTGCTCTACGCAGACCATCCGAATCAGGATCGATTCCAATCATGGACGTCAGTTCAAGAACTGGCGACCTTCCAAGCTTGATCATCAGGTCTGTCCCGATGTTCCCCGAGCCCAGTATT
Organism: Brevibacillus sp. NPDC003359; assembly: GCF_042878995.1. Classification (NCBI taxonomy): domain Bacteria; kingdom Bacillati; phylum Bacillota; class Bacilli; order Caryophanales; family Paenibacillaceae; genus Brevibacillus; species Brevibacillus sp. NPDC003359. The sequence continues at coordinate 851,022 of NZ_JBIAOR010000001.1, read as the reverse complement.
GCTACTTTTACTTTCTTCATACATGCCCTCCTTTCCTATTTTTCACTTGCCAAACCTGACTCCTACTGAACCAAGTCCAGCAATCCGTGTGTGAAATACATCGCCAGGCTTTGCTTCAACCGCTGCCGATAACGCACCGGACAAGATGATTTCTCCAGCTTTGAGTGTAATCCCTAATTCGTACAGCTTGTTCGCTAACCACGCCACACAGGATGCGGGATTGCCCAATGCGGCGGCACCAACACCGGTATTGACCAGCTCCTGATTTTTATAAAACGCCATTCCTACCAGAGGAAGATCCAGATCTTGCGGTTTCACGGGATGTCCACCCAGCACATAGAAGCCCGAGGATGCATTGTCCGCAACTGTGTCTTCTAGTTTGATTTGCCAGTTGGCTATACGGCTGTCCACGATTTCCAAAGCAGGCACTACATATTCCGTTGCCATCAAGACGTCATAGATGGTTACATGTGGCCCTTCCAGATCGCGCTTCAGCAGGAAGGCAATTTCTGCTTCTACCTTTGGCGAAAGGACATGCTTGAAAGGCAGTTCTCCGTTGTTTTCCACGACCATGTCGTCCAATAGATGTCCATAGTCTGGCTGTTCCACGCCAAGCAGTGTCTGCATGGCACGAGAGGTCAGGCCGATTTTCTTCCCTGAAATCCTCGCGCCTTCTTTCACTTTTCGCTCAATCGTCTTCAATTGAACGTGGTATGCCTCTATCTCGCTGATTTGCGGATCCAGTAAAGTGAGTGGTGCTACTCCCACCCCTTCACGACTCGCTGCCGCTAAATGATCGGCGAATCGCGTGATCTTTTCTATGTCCACAAGGCTCCCTCCTTGATTTGCTGTCCTTTTCGCTATAATCTCATTGTGACTGTCTTGACCTCGGAGTAGAATTCGAAGCTGTGGCGACCGCCTTCGCGGCCAATTCCGCTGTCCTTGGCACCGCCAAACGGAGTTCGCAAGTCACGCACATACCAGCAATTGATCCATAAAAGACCTGCCTTCACTCGATCAGCAACGCGATGCGCGCGACGCAGGTCGTTGGTCCAAACCACTCCTGCCAGGCCGTAAGCAGAATCATTGGCGATCCGAATAGCATCCTCTTCTGTACGGAATGGAATGATCACGATGACCGGACCGAAAATCTCTTCCTGCGCCACCCTCATTTTGTTGTCTACATCATAGAGAACGGTTGGTTCTAGGAAATTGCCGTCACCCAGACCACTGATCCGTTTTCCACCGTAACCGAGCTTGGCTCCTTCTTCCAGTCCGATCTGGATGTAGTGCTCCACCGTCTCCAAGTGACTGCGGGACACCAACGCTCCCATATCCGTCTCTGGTTCGAGAGGATTTCCCACCTTGATCCTTTGAACAGCCGCCACAAATTTGTCCAGAAACTGATCATATACGCTTTCTTGCACCAACAAACGCGATCCTGCCAGACAAATCTCGCCCTGGTTGCGGAATATCGCCTCGATCGAGCCTTTTACCGCTTCATCCAGATCGGCATCTTCAAATACGATATTGGCTGATTTGCCTCCTAATTCGAGCGATACCGGAATCAGTTGCGAAGCGGCATTCTGCATGACGGTCTTGCCGGTGTTAGATTCTCCCACAAAAGATATCCGGCGCACATGGGGATGCGTCGTCATCGCAGTCCCGACAGTCCCGCCCGGACCAGTGATGATGTTGAGCACGCCAGGAGGCAGACCTGCTTCATTGGCAATCTCTCCGAGCATCACTGCCGAGAGTGGCGTGTACGAGGCTGGCTTTACAACGATGGTATTTCCCGCCGCTAAAGCCGCCGATGCTTTCCAAGTCATCTGCATGAAGGGCAAATTCCATGGAATGATCAGACTTGTCACACCTGCCGGAGCATATTTGGCGTAGGACATAAAATGACGCATTTCATAATGCTCATGGACCATGTATTTGGCCATTTCGGCAAAGAAGCGCAAATTGGCTGCCGCTCTCGGAATATCGAAGCCCCGGCTTTCTTTGATCGGCTTGCCGACATCGAGCGTCTCCACCAAAGCGAGTTCATCCACACGCTCCATCACCAGGTCAGCCATTTTGCAGAGAATCTTGGCGCGCTCATCTACGGACATCTCACTCCAAACGCCTGACTCAAACGTACGCTGCGCCACGTCGATCGCCCTTTTTACATCCAGCACACTTGCATTGGCCACAGAAGCCAGCTTGAGGTTTGTCGCTGGGTTGATCGTATCGAAGGTTTCACCTGAAAGAGCGTCCACGTAATCTCCGTCTATGAATAGCTTGGCGTCTTTTCGTATCTGGTTTTCCTTGGCAGTCTGACTCATGGGAATCCTCCTAATTCTCGATTTCCAAGATCATCTCTACTTCTACGGCGTTATTTAGCGGGAGTTGGGCCATCCCTACAGCGGACCGCCCATGCCTACCTTTCTCGCCGAAAAGCTCCACCAACAAATCGGATGCCCCATTCATGACTTTAGGCTGATCGATGAAAGCTGGATCGCTGTTAACGAACCCGAGTATTTTGATCACTCTTTTGACTCTTCCCAGTTCCCCTAGTTCATGTTTGGCAACAGCCAGCAGATTGAGCATACACTGCCTGGCAGCCAGGTAACCTTCCTCTATCGTGACATCCTGTCCCAGCTTCCCTCGATATTCGTTTGTCCCTTGGCCTGCCAGAAAGAGGAGATTGCCCGCTTGGACACAACCGACATAATTACCGGCCGGCTGTCTCGGTTCGGGTAGGTCTAGACCCATAGCCTGTAGACGTTGTTCCGGTGTTTCAGTCTGATGCTTCACAGTCCGTTCATCTCCTTTATGTTCAGGAAGCGAAGCGCGTTTTCACCCAGCAACGCCCGCTTCTGTCCGTCATTCAGCTCCAAAGTATGATCGATGACTTCCCCGGGAGGTGTTTCACGAAGCAGGAAGGGATAATCCGATCCCATCATGATTCTATCTTCGCCAAAGCGCTTCATCATGTATTGGATGTTCAGTGGGTCGTACGTCAAGGAATCAAAGTAGAATTGTTTCGCGTACACACTAGGCGGTTGATCGGTCAGACGCAGATGCGGCCATACCTTCCAGCCTTGGTCCAGCCTGGGTAGAATATAAGGAAAAGAGCCGCCGCCATGGGCAAAGCAGATTTTCAGGCGCGGAAACTTCTCGATCACGCCTCCCAAGATAAGACTTGCTGCAGCAAGCGCTGTCTCGCTTGGCATCCCGACGGTGTACATCAGGTTGTGCCGCGGCATCCGATCTCTGCCCAGCGTCTCCCATGGATGTACGAAGAGTGGCACATCCCATGTCTGACACATTTCAAAAAAAGGAATCAGTCCCGGGTCGTCCAGATTGTTGCCATTTACGTTGGTACCGATTTCGATCCCTCTCAGGCCGAGCTCGTGCATGCAGCGATCCATTTCCCGAATGGCTGCCTCGGTATCTTGCAATGGAACTGTTCCCAATCCGATGAAATGATTCGGATGTTGGTTGACCGTCTCTGCGATAAAATCGTTTTGAATCCGCGCCATCACTTCCGCTTCGGCTGCCGGGGCCCAGTAGGAAAACGTGACCGGAATGGGTGACAATACCTGCATATCCACGCCTTCTTGCTGCATGTCATGAATCCGTTTTTGGGGATCCCACACCTGATCTGTCACTTCGCGAAATACTTTTCCCCCGACCAGAATATTTGCCCCGCATGTGCAAGTGCGGTGCAGAACTGGCCAGCGCTCTCCATGAAAGCGTTCAGCCAGGTTGGGAAGATCCTCTGGAATAATGTGGGTATGGAAATCTACTCGCATTTCCACTCACTCGCTTCCGGAGACATGACGTTCCCGCATTTTTTGCATGTACGCAGCTCCAGATTGCTGTTAAATCCTTCGATCGCCTCTTTTACCTGAACCTCTATGTTGGTCAGTTGAATCCGTACGCGATGCATTTCGTGGTCGCAGTTTTCGCAGAACCAAGCAAAGTCCTCTAGTTCTCCCTCATCTCTGTTGCGCTCAATCACGAGTCCGATCGTATCCGCGATCCGATGTGGGGAATGCGGGACATTCGCAGGAAGAAGGAACATTTCGCCTTCTCTTACCGTAATGATCTCACGCTTCCCATCCTGATTCATGATCTCTACGAAGCAATCACCCTTGAGCTGGTAAAAGACTTCCTCGGATGGATCAATGTGAAAATCCCGCCGCTTATTCGGCCCTCCCACTACCATGACCATTAGTTCTGCATCTTTCCAAATCACCTTGTTATTCACCGGTGGCTTGAGCTGATCCATGTGATCCTCGATAAACTTCCACAAATGGATAGGTGGCAATGTACTCATGCTCGATTCCCTCCCTGTTTTTTTAACTCCTAGCGATTATGTGAGATCGTTTCTCCTTCTTGTTTAAAGAATCTGCTCCGTCTGCGATGCCGATTTGGCAGCAAAAACGCTGAGTGCGTCATCCACCATCGTACATGCATGAAACTTCTTATAATTATTGTAAAAAATCGCTAATTTGCGCACCGGATCACCGGTATAGTACCGCTCGTATTGCAGCAAACGTTGTCCGAAGGCTTCCCCGCATAGGTCCCAAGCGAGCTTAAACAGGCGTACCCGATCTGTACCGGAGATACCCTCCCGTCCGGCATAAAACTTTTCCATATCCTCCACCAACTCGGGATGCTCCATATCACTGTCAGTCGGGGACATGAGCAATCCACCTGCTCCAATAATTTGAATGACTTCGATCGCCCGCGGGTACAGCTTCGGAAGCAGTCCGCGAATGGTTTCGAGCTGTACGTAACCCGGCATGAGCTCGCCCGACGGCAAGGTCTCGTATTCCAGCTCAGCTGTTCTCAGAAGTGCTCTGACCGATTCCAGCGATTGCGCCAACTCCCCGAGATTGTTTTGGACATTCGGATAGACGTCCACCCCGATGGAGTCTGCCAGCCGCATCGCAACTTCCGTGACAAATTGAAGCTTTAGCAGTCCCCTTACCCCTGTCTGGTGCGCCGGCTGCTGTCCGATGCCTGTCTTTGGATAAAGCAGGTTCGCCGCTTCTACGTTGTTATACAAGAACAAGCGCTCCCAAGGTACGAGTACGTCATTGAAGACAAGAACAGCATCCATTTCTTCGAAGCGCGATGCCAAAGGATGGTCATAAACGGAACGAATTCCATCCTGCATGGGCTCTCTACAAATTATGCGTAGGCCCGGTGTGTTAATCGGAATAGCAAATGCCAAGGCGTAACGCTCATCTCCTGGCTTGAACCCTGGGAACGAATAAATGATGACTTCATCCGTGATCGGCGCCAGCGTTGCCAGCATTTTCGCTCCTTTGACAATCAGCCCTTCCGGCGTCTCCTTTACTGCGCCCAAATGGGTGTACAAATCGTTTTGTTCATGGGAGGACTTGCTGCGGTCATTTTGCGGATTAATAATCGCATGCGTTAAAAATAGGTCTTGGTCGCGAACATACTTGTAATAATTTTTCACGTTTTCCGCCCACTGAGGATTGTACCTTTCCAAGAAAAACGCATTGCTGTATAGTGACGTCAAGACGACATTGAGAAAATCCGGCGTTCTTCCCATCAAGCCAAAAGTGGCTTCTGCATAAGCGTCGTATAACGCTCGTTTTGCCTGCAATTCCTCAGGGGTCTTTGCAACGAGAAAGGCGTTGTTCACACGCTCCCCGGTCTCCTGACAAATATGGGTAATCTTCTCCTGGTACTTCTCGTCATGCTGCATGTCATACAGTTTGGCTATTTCATGAATCGGCTGTCGAAAAACAGCTTCCTCACATACGTTTGTCACCTTTCTGCCTTGCAGCCAAATCTCCGGTTGTCGTGATCTCAAGCCCCGAATGTATTGGTCACCTGTACGGATTCCCACCCCAATTCCTCCCTGTTGTTTTTTGTTGATTGAGTCGTATTTGTTCTTAAATCGCATTATAATGTCCGTCTTTTCTGAAAAATGTAACCCACTTAACATCACGGCTGAAAAATATAAAATGGGTGAGAAAGTCGAACCGCTCCCCTGATTCATGGGCAACTGAGGATATGTAAACGAATTAACATCAATTCAGTTTTTCTTTCCGAGTGCACGTCATTTTCACGTTGAAATATTGGTAAGGAGCTTTTTAATTTCATATACTCAAGAGTAGTGAGTTCAGAAAATTAAGACTTGTTATTGGGTGGATGATTGGAAGAGGCAAGATGATGGATGAGGAAAGGAGCGGTGATGATGGTATCCACTTTTGAAACTGATTTGAAATGGGAAACCCTTTTAGAATACGGCACCCGTCAATTTGTGAAAGGAAAAACAGCGATCTATAAGCAAGAGACGATGGGAGAAGGTTTTTATTATCTTCATAAGGGATTAGTCAAGATTGTGACCTCTACCTTCAAAGGGAAAGACCGCCTGGTGAACATCGTAGTCCCTGGTCAAATCATGGGATTTCAAACGATGGATCAACAACCTCATTTCACCACGGCTATTGCTGTAAAGAATGCAGTCGTCTACCATTTCTCCTGTTTGCAATTCCTCGAAATGCTGAAGGTACGCCCTGAACTCTTGTCTCTTTTCACCCAAACAATCAATCAAAAAATGCGGATTCTTCTAACCGCCATCAACATGAAGGCACTGACTTCAGAAGAGCAAATCGCTCGTCTCCTGCTTAACATTTGCGAAGACTTTAAAAACCACGAAGTTCCCCTCACACAACAAGAGCTTGCTGAATGTGCTGGCCTCACCCGTATCACTGTCTACAAGATCCTAAAGGCATGGAAGGAACATGGCATCATTGAAATCAAAAACCGATCCTTTGTCGTCAAACGCCCAGATATGCTGAAGGCTCCACAACTCACAGCAACTCCCTTCCCTTCTATCGAGAAGCGCCGTAACATCCATTAAATGTGAAAGGTGGTCACAATGGCCTGTCTTCGCTATCAGTGGACCCCGTACCTCATGTATGGCACGAAGATCGAAATGGGAAAACATACAACGATCTACCATCAAGGCGATGTGGGAACTGGATTTTATTATCTAGACAAAGGGAGCGTAAAGATCACTCTCTTATCTGAGAACGGGCATGAGCGGTCTATCGATTACATTCCCACAGGTGGGTTGTTCGGGGAGCACGGCGCCTATAACGGCTCATACCTGACATCAGCCATAACTACTTCTCCTTCCGTCGTTTACTTTTTCTCCGACGAGGTCTTATCCCGCATCTGCCAAGACCATCCACAGTCGGCAGTAATCTTCACCAATTCACAAATCTATAAGCTCCGTCTCCTGGCTGAAATCATCGCATTCACTGACAGTCCCATTGAGCTACAGATGGCTAATTATCTGCTCAAACTGATAGCTGTGTACGGAAATAATCATATCCCAATCGATCAGACGTCTTTTGCACGCTATATTGATACGTCTCGCATTACGGTGAACAAGACTTTGCAGAAATGGCGACAGCAAGGCTTGATTGAGCTATCTGAGCGTAGTGCCATTCGAGTTGTAGATTTAGAGGGATTGCGTGGAATTGTCAGCTGTTGAAGACAGATATGCCACATATTGGGCTATGCCCATTTTCATATCAACGAAATGGGGCGAAGCCTAATCAGGCTCGCCCCTCTGGATTGAAAGTAACCTTTGAAACTCTTGATACAGCCCTGTTCGGTTCTGCTTAGAGCAGATGCATCTTGGCTTCTGCCTCGTCCCACGGCACCGAGTATCCTGCCCCCCTGGCGCAAAAGATCGAGGAGGATGTATAAAGCGGATCTGCATCCTTTTCATAGCTTTTCCGCTCAATCACTTCCTCCGCGTTATGGCAGCGATCGTATCCGCCAAATACACAGCGGATGCTGCCTCGTCCATGCGTGAAGGAAGCGAATTCGGTGCTGTAATTCATGAATGTTGCTACGGGCACCCTTCCCGTAATGACCGCATGCGTATCCGACATCTGCGGTGGCTCGAACGAACCTGAGGCGCGCTGAATATCCGAAAGTACCCTCCCCATCTCGTTCATTCCCACCTTTATTTTGAAGTCATAATATGGTTCTAACAGCATATTCTCCGCTTTCTCCAGCCCCTGCCGCAGCGCGCGGAAGGTGGCCTCACGAAAGTCACCTCCATGCGTATGTTCGTTATGCGCACGGCCTATTAGGAGCGTAATTTTCATGTCGTCGACCGGCATGCCTGTCAATAGCCCATGATGCTCTCGTTCGTAGAGATGAGAGGCAACCAGATTCTGGTAGTTGAAACTCAGTTCATCAGGATGACATACGCTAGTGAAGTGGATCCCGCTGCCTCGCTCTCCTGGTTCAAGCAGGAGGTGTACTTCCGCGTAATGCCTGAGCGGCTCGAAGTGTCCATACCCCGTCACAGCAGACTGTATCGTTTCTTTATACAAGATTTCTGGTTGGCCGAAAGTGACAACGAAACCGAAGCGTTCCTTCACAACCTGCTCCAGCACTTCTAATTGGATCAGACCCATGACGCGAATGTGAATCTCTTGCAAACTCTCTTCCCAAACCACATTCAAAGACGGGTCCTCCGCATTCAGAATGCGAAACGCACCGAGCACTTGCTGCACGTGAAGCGAACCGTCAAACTGTACTTTCGACTGTAGTGTCGGCTCAGTCTCATAAGCAAACTTGTCTGAGTAGAGCCCCACCCCTTGTCCAGCTTCCGCCTCTGACAAGCCGACGACCGCAAACAAATCACCGGCAGCTACTTGTTCAACCGATTGCGATTTTCTACCATTAAACAATAAGATTTGTGTAATCTTCTCTTCGTATCGAAGTCCACCGCTCTCATAGCTGATCAGCTCCCGTACCTTCAAATTGCCGCTCAGCGCTTTGACGAACGTTAGTCTCAACCCGTTTGCTGCGTGTCGAATTTTATAAATGCGCCCCCCGAACGGAGCAGTCTCGTCATAAGACGCAGTCGTCAACAAGGACAGTTGATTCAGGAATTCTACAACGCCATCATCTTGCAATGCCGAGCCGCAGGCGCAGGGGAAAAGACGCCCTTCTCGTATCATCTCCTGCAAGGCACCCAGCCAAAAAGCTTGATCGTCCCTTTCCTCTATGAACGCTTCTAGCAATGACTCGTTTCGCTCCGTCATCATCTCCCGTAGCCCCTCACCGACGATACCGTTGGCGAAAGTGTCCTTGACTGAACAGACATCCCTTGTCAACTGACTGCGTATCTCCTCTTCCGTCCTGCTGGCATCCGCGCCGATCCGATCTGTTTTATTGATGAAGAAAAATGTCGGTATCCGATGTTTGCGCAACAACTGCCAGACTGTCTCGGTATGACCCTGAACACCTTCTACCGCACTGACTATCACGATAGCGTAATCCATTACCCCGATCGCCCGCTCCATCTCGGAAGAAAAATCGACGTGTCCAGGCGTGTCGATCAAATAATAAACGTCGCCCTTATGGTGCATAACCGCCTGATCGGCGAACACGGTAATGCCTCTTTTCCTCTCGATATCGTGGCTGTCCAAAAAGGCATCTTGATGATCCACCCGGCCCCGCGACCGGATGCTGTTCGTATGATATAGCAACTGTTCGGCGAAAGTAGTCTTGCCCGCATCCACATGGGCAAACAAGCCGATCGTTAGACGCTTCATGTTATCCCTCTTCCATAGCTACTCGACTGCCATTTCTTTTCTCATTAAAACATAAGAATTGCGAAGAAGGATAGGCTTGCCAGTTTGAACCATGCGTGCGTTCACCTCTGTTGGATTGAATGTCAAGTTAACACTCAATAGAGTCTTCTGTTACGAACACATCCGGGGTCGCATAGTAGTTCGAGGTTGCACCGAGGTCGAGGAGGACCAAGTCACCATCTTCCGCACGCTGATGTCTCATTCCATGATGCTGAAAAAAATAAAATGCACACCTTCCATGAGCCTGTAAACATCACGGTCAGTGTGCATTCGTATTCTTCCGATTAATTTTTGAAAAAACGCCACGTGCCCTGAATAGTCAGAAGGATGGCACCGTTTTCTTCCGTAAACTCCAGTAGCCCAAATCCATCCGCGAAAAACAGGTTGTCTCTAAGGGGAACGCAAACGATTTCCGTATCCTCATCGATAAATACGGGTGTTTCGTCCTTGAGAATGAACGAAAAATGGAGCACCTCGTTTGTGTAGTTCCCTTCAAACGCATGCCATGCGGACGAATCGGACTGAAACAACTGCTCAGTCGTTCGCTGGCACGGCGACCCGTTGATCATAATGAATGCCAGGGACAAAGCATAAGAAAAAGCCAGCTACACCTCTTAACGTGGTGAAACCGGCTTTTCTTTGCTTGTATTTACTCAAAACTTCATGAAAGTAATCGTAAATCTTGTATAGTTATCTTTCTCACTCTCCACTTTAATCATGGCATGATGTGCTTCGATAATGGCTTTGACTAGCGCCAATCCAATCCCTGACGAATCATGTTTTTTAGAACCGCTTGCTTTGTAGAACCGATCAAAAATATGCGCCAATTCCTCAGGTGCAATTCCTTCACCGAAGTCTTGAATCACCAACTCCGTATAGATCGGTGTATCTTTTACTTGAATCATGATTTTACTGGTGGGTTTGGAATGCTCGATCGCATTCTTTAGCAGGTTCAACAAAGCTTCCTGCATCCATAGTTTATCGTGAGGAACGACGATTTCCTCCGGCGCATCCCAGTCAATGGCTATATGTTTATCACTGATCATGCTTGTCAAGCGATCCAAAACTTCCTCGATCGTCTCCACCAAATTTGCTGGTTCTTTATCAAATGAAATAGCTCTGGCGTCGATTTTTGCTACCTTTAACAAGTTTTGAATTAAGACATTCATTCTGGCGATTTGAACTTCATTATTTTGCAGTAATTGAACTTGCTGCTGGCGAGGCAACTCTGCGTTCAACATCATTTCGTTGTAGATGGATATAGTTGAAAGAGGCGTTTTTAATTGATGGGATATGTCTTGCAGCATTTGTGCTAAAAACTCTTTCTCTTCAAGAAGATCCTGCATGCTTTTTCGAATAATATCTTTCATGGAACGAAAGGAAACCGCTAGTTTGGCGAGATCCCCTTCTTTATTTTCATTGATGACAACCGTGTAGTCCCCATCGATTATTTTTTTTGCTGCGGAAGTAAGTTGTCTGATTTTATGGAAGACAATCTTGTATTGCATATAGCTTGCACTAAACAACATTAATCCGAAACAGATCAATCCCCAATAAATCAATTGATTATGGCTGGAAATATGAATATTTAAAAGGGGAAAAAGCTCTGACTCCAAATCTTCATCTAATCCATACTCTCTAAGGATCTCTCTTCCTTTTTCCTGATACTTACTTGAATTAGATGAATGACTTGTTAAGACTTTCATAATTTCCGCTTCATTTTCGGGATTTTGTTCAACCAATCTAGCTGTAATCTCACCCCAGGTTGCAATGGAGTCGCTTTTCAAATGATCATAAAACAGTTGATGTGCAATAAACTGGTAAATGGTAAATAGAGATAACAGAACTGCCAGTATGGTCATATACCCTTTTAATTCGGTATTCTTCATCATCTTACTCTTTACTCACATCCTTATTCCACCGATAACCCATTCCTCTTTGGGTGACGATAAACTGCGGATTTTTGGGGTCATCTTCCACCTTATCTCTTAAACGCTTAATGTATACAGATAACGTGTTTTCATCAAAAAAAGCATCTTCTCCTTCCGATATTTTCATCAGGAGATCATCTCTTTTTAGTACTTTATGGGCGTTCATCATGAAAGTCAGCAGAAGCTTGTATTCAAGATTGGTTAATGGAATGCTTTCGTGATTTTTATAAGCCTTGACTAGATTCGCATCTATTTTTATATTTTCAGATGCTAAGGTAATAGAAGAAGTTTCCAATCTCCCTCGTTTGCGCAATTGCACTTTCACTCTGGACATGAATTCCTTGACTCGAAAAGGCTTCGTTATATAATCGTCCCCGCCAATATCCAAGCCCATTACTACATTTGCTTCTTCATCCAAGGCAGTTAAGAATATAATAACGGATGAATCCTTTTGTTTTTTGAAATGCAGACATAAATCATAGCCGTTTCCATCTGGAAGACCAACATCTAGAATCGCCAAATCAAAGTTTTGATGATCAAACTGGTGTTTCGCTTCTTTTACACTAGAGGCTCTGACCACCTCATAGCCTTCATTTCTCAATGAGAATTCGATGGCCAGACCAAGCGCTTCATCATCTTCCACAAGTAATATTTTATTCAAGGTTGTCCTCTCAATCCGAATAGCCCGACTATAAAATAGCCAGGCCCATTCTATTATTGTTCCCTGATAACATCGATAATATTCTCTTTTTGGATTTTTCTCAGTGGTATCAAAACAGATAAAAAACTGATGAACAAAGCGGAAACAAACGTAATGAGACAAGCTTCGTAGGGGATTGCCCATTCGACCTGCAAGACACCGGAAGCCGCTAAATAGATAATATAAGAAAGTATACAACCGAAAAAGATCCCTTGCAAACTTCCTGAAAAACCGTAAATCAGCGCTTCATAGATGATCATTTTTTTCAAATCCCTTTGTGACATGCCTATGGATTTTAACGCTGCAAGTTCTTTTCTTCTGATGATGACGCTGATCGTAATCGTATTGAGGATATTGAGACTGCCAATCAAAGAAATGACCGTAATAAAACTATATACCAGCACTTTTATGACGAGCTCTGAATCTTTCTTCACAGTATTCTCATCGATGTGATTCACAATGGTAATGAAGTGTTTTGTTCCAACTGTCTGCTCGATGTCAGCAACAGTTGCAAGAGATTGAGTCTTATCCTTCAAATCGATTGCAAAACTGAAGTCCTGTTCCTTAACCCCGGATACATTTTCAAGCGACTTCAATAGCTCCAAAACTTGCCGTCTTTCTACTGAAGAATCATCATGATCCTGTTCCAGATAGATGGATAGATCTGATTTCGTAGATAAATCTTTCACATATTTCGATGCAAATGTGATATCCATCAAAGACGAGAAAGTAATAAACAATACACTGGATATAATGATCGATAGAATCGTAATGGTATAACGATTTATATTCCTTTTGACATTTTTCAAGGCCAGGCTCAAGGGAAAAGATAACGGCTTTTTCAACACATTATTCTTGTGTTTTTTGATCGCCTCTTTTTTAATGGACAGCCTGCTACTGATGGCCAGCAATGGGGATATTCTGCCCGCAAAAAAAGCCGGGAAATAACTGGACGCTAATACGGCCGTCAGCGTAATGAGCGAACTGATGAATAAAATCCGCCAATCGATATGAAAGAACGAAACACCTGCACCATCTTCTAAAATGATCGAGAAAATGGATTGGAGAGCAGCGACCGCCAATATGCTACATACAAGCCCAACCGGTATCGCGATGACAGCCAGTACAGCTGCTTCTCTCATCACGATTTGTCTAATTTGCTTTCGCGTAGCGCCGATGCTTCGGAGCAAGCCGAACTGCTTCATCCGCTCTACGACGCTGATTTGAAAAGCGTTGTAAATCACCACAACTGTCGCGATCACAACAATACTGACGACGATGACGAGCACGGCCAAAATCGATTGATTCGATCCCGGTTTCAAAACTCTGATCAATTCTTCATTGATAACAAGATTCTCGTCTTCGGTAAGTGATTTTATCTCCTCTAAAACCTCTTTAAAGTCCGCTTTCTCGTTTATTTCGGCTAAGATCCTACCCTCTCCAACAGCAAAATCATGTTTATATGTTAGTAAACGGCCCACTTTATTTTTCTGAGTGAACGCGCGATTATCCAGTAAACCAACCAATCGATAGGTTTGACCATCTAATTCAAATGAGTCGCCGATCTGAAGATCTTTATTAATAAATGGAAGCACCCATGAATCAACAACTGCTTCATGTTCATTGGCTGGTAATTTGCCGTTAGCGAGGCTGTAGGTTAAAAACTCCATAGCGGGATGATCAGCGAAATTCTTTTGAACAGAAACCTCTCCAACCGGAACGATGCCGCCCTGAGACATCAAACCAAACGAAACAATTTGCGGATTATATTTGATCTTGTTTAATAATGCTTCATCGTAATTAGAAATACCGACATGAAAAGAAAAACCGTTTACCTTCTTGATGTTCTCAATTTGCGAGAGCTGCGATCCTTTCATAAATAGGCCGACTGTGGAAATTAACGCTACAGAGAGTATGATTCCGATCAAAGTCAAAATCGTTCGTTTCATATTCCCCTTTAAATACTTGCTGCTTACTTGTTTATAACTGCTGATCAAAATCATTCTCCTCCAATCTTTTAGCTAATTCGCAGCAAGCCGTTGATCTGAAATGATCGTACCGTCTTCTATCGTAATGATCCGGTCAGAAGCCGAAGCAATCGCAAGATCGTGAGTAATCAAGACAATGGTTTGATTGTATTTCCTGGCAGTCAATCGCAATAAATCCATGACTTCCTTCGTATTTCGCGTATCCAGATTACCTGTGGGCTCATCCGCTAAAATCAAGTGCGGCCGATTCATTAATGCCCTGCCGATGGAGACCCGTTGCTGTTGGCCGCCCGATAATTCGGAAGGCAAGTGGTCTTTTCTTTCATGGAGACCCAGGATTTCAATCAATTCATCCAAATACGTCATATCTATCGGTTCATCATCCAATAACATGGGCAACGCGATATTCTCCTGGACATCCAATACAGGGATCAAATTAAAAAACTGAAAAATAAACCCGACTTTTCTTCTTCTAAATATCGAAAGTTCATCATCCGAATAATCGTAAATATTATGATCCCCAATGAATACTTGTCCTGAAGTTGGACGATCCAACCCGCCTAAAATATGCAGTAGTGTACTTTTACCAGAACCAGAAACACCAACGATTGAGACAAACTCTCCTTGCTGAATCGAAAGGTGAATCCCTTTTAGCGCATCTACCCTGTTATTTCCTTCCCCATAACTTTTTACTACGTTTTCCATTCGTACAACTTCCATACAGCTCACCCTCTCATCCTTCAAACTCAATCTTGTACGTCTACGAAGTTTACTTTGTCTTTGCTATTGGGATATACGTTCCCGATTTCTTGTAAGACTTGGTTTACCTTATCTTTCTTCTTATAATCGAAGCTGCCATTTTCAAACTGGATCAAGGAGAGCGTAGACTCTGCTTCTGTTAATTGGTTGTAAGTCTGGTCGTCAACAATAACAAGATCAGCTTGTGGTATATACCCGATCCACATCTGATGTTTCACATACGCTACAGGTACCATCTGGCCGTTCAAATCGATTTGGTTATTCTTCATTTCATAATCACTTGAAGAGTAAAACAGATTTTGACCATTCGATAATTCTTTTATGCTGGTAACAGGGTCTGAAATAATGGACGAGCTGTCTGGATCTTGTCTGGCTCTGAGAATCCCCTTTTTGATGAATTGCTCAGCTGTGGATCGAGTAACAACCGAATATTTGATTTCTCTTGTTTCAAATTCTTGACCCGTTTCTTTCTGATCTTGCTCAGTCAATTTCGTCATTTTTTTCGTTGTAACCAATTTCATTTTGTAGTCCATCGTTTGTTTGGAGTTATCTTTATACAACTCTTTGACCTGATTCGCATCCTTTTCTGTGCCAATAATAAGAACACCATCGACCCCTTGCGATGGACCTTCTACAAATCGTTTTACTCCGAATCCAATCCCTGCAAAGATGACAATAACCAACAAGAAACCTATTACTTTTTTCATCTTACCTGCTCCCTTACTAACTAGTTATGTCTGGATTATAGACGAGACTTTCATGCAATTGAATGACTCTTATCTAACGATTTTGGCCTTCTTTCT
Source organism: Brevibacillus sp. NPDC003359 (assembly GCF_042878995.1). Lineage (NCBI taxonomy): Bacteria > Bacillati > Bacillota > Bacilli > Caryophanales > Paenibacillaceae > Brevibacillus > Brevibacillus sp. NPDC003359. The sequence continues at coordinate 835,179 of NZ_JBIAOR010000001.1, read as the reverse complement.
TACATTTTAGTAAGAATGGAGAAAGGCTGTCCCACAGTCATGACTTTTGGGACAGCCCTCTGGAGCTCTGCGGGACTTACACGACATTGCTTCTACTGATAGTTCCGGAAAACATCAGCGATTGGCTCGCGCACGGCAAAACTTTCTTCAGCTAATAGTTAAAAACCAATTGAATAATTGTTCCTTCACCGAGCTTACTTTCTATTCTTATATCAGCTTCATGAATTTTAGCGATCTCCTTACATAATGAAAGCCCGAGCCCGAGTCCTCCTCCATTCGATCTTGATCTCGATTTGTCGGACATAAAAAATGGCTCAAAGACTTTTGTTATGTCGTCATCAGGAATACCGATTCCTGTATCTTTCACTTCCAGAATAATTTTTGACTCCGTATCTCTATATGAACGTAGAAGTATTTTTTCGTTGTTCTTCGATGCTTTAATCGCATTGTCTATCAGGTTTGCAAGTAAAATTTTCATCAAATCCTTATCCATTAAAACACTAAGATTCTCTGTCGATATTTCCAGATCAATATTCTTTATGTTCAGCTTTGGAATAAAGGAATTTTTGATTTCCATAATAAGTTCCTCAAGTTTTCCCTTTTTCAACTCAAAATCTTCTTTTCGCAAAACAATGAGCTCCATAAGCTTAAAAGTCAGTTTTTCTAGCCGCTTGCCTTCTTCATAGATAAAGCTTAATGAGTTGATATAGGTCTCTTCATCATATTTATTCGTTCGTAAATAATCCGCATAGCCTATGATCGAAGTCAAGGGAGTCCTTAGTTCATGTACTAGGTTATCGATAAACCTTTGCTTGTCTTCTGAAGTTTTTTTAAGCTGGTTTACTTTATCTTCTACATCAGCGGCCATCAAATTGAAATTTTCCGCTAACAACCCGATTTCATCATTCGATTTTACCTTAACTCTTTCGCTAAAATTCCCGCCTGCAATTATTCGTGTTGACTTGATCAGTTTATTAATCGGTTTTACTATAAACATGCTCATGCTTATGGTAACAATGACCAAAATTGCTGAAATAAGAGCATTTAACTTTATTAAAAGGCTCAATAAGTCTTTTCTATTTTCATAAATACTCGAAATATCTTTAGCGTAAGAAACCTTGTAGTGGTTATTTTCCAAATAAATATTCTTAGCTATAAATAAGTAAGTCTTTTCCCCTAAATCCCGTATGATGTAATTTACTTTATCTGATGGTATGTTTAATTCTTCTCGATGAGTAAGAGTTATCTTGTTGTTTTTAAAATGACTGAAAATTACCTCATTATTTTCATCTATTACATCCAGATATACATCCTGTTCTCCGAGGTTGTCCAAGTAAGTACTAATCATTGAATCTATGTTTTGTTTGCCTACTCCTTCAGCATCCGGGTTTGCAGATTTTTGAACTTTAAGCAGATATAGATTTGATTCTAAAGAGTTAGCAAATCGATCCTGTTCACTTATCCCGGAACGGATCTCCATATTGAGATTTAGTTCAAAGCTGCTATTAATAAGGTATATGGATGCTGGGACAAAAAAGATTTCAAATATGATTAATGTACATAAAAATATCCGCTGCCAAAATTTCATTTATTCCTCCAGCCTATATCCCAACTTAAATACTGTTTTAATTTCATCTTTCCATTCCAACTTTTTCCTTAGCTTTTGTATATGGTTGTCTATCGTCCGAGTCTCGCCAATGTAGTCATATCCCCAAATTTTTTCTATTATTTTTTCCCTCGTTAATACGATGTTTTTATTTTGTACTAAAAACACCAATAATTCGAACTCCTTCAAGGTAAGCTCAATAATTTCACCGTTCTTTTTCACCTGCATTTCTTGCAAGTATACTTCTGTGTCTTTAAAATTTATGATGTTGCTTTTTTTATTGTAATGCCTTAATACATTTTCAATCCTAGCCAGCAATTCAATTCCTTCAAAGGGTTTCGTAATATAGTCATCTACTCCCGCTTTTAATCCATACACCTTATCTGCAACTGAACTTTTCGCAGTTAAAAAAATGACAGGTATTCCTAAAGGTTTAATTTTTTCGAATAAAGTAAATCCATCAACCTTTGGAAGCATAACATCCAAAAGTATTAGATCAAAACGATCTCTTTCAATTACGCTTAGGGCTTCCTCTCCATTAAAAACGATTGAACTCTCATAATTTGCCGTATTTAAATTCAATTTGATTAAATTTGCTACGGCGATATCATCTTCAACAACTAAAATGTTAATCATTCTGTTTTTACCTCGTTCCTTTTGTAACGGTTAGATGGAGTAAGTACCATTTAGGGCACTTACTCCATCTAACCAGTCCTACTATATCAATTTTAATTCACTTTCAGTTCCCTGAAATTCTCACGGTAATCTTTTTCTTCGGAAGGTAGAGGGATTAGTCTGTCATAATTAATATCATAACTAGATACTGAATAATTCTTCAGACTAATTGTCATCTCTACATCCCTTCCATCTTCCAGATCGCAAAGAACACGTATGGTTCCGGAATTAGCAGTCTTACTAACCTTCATCGTATTTTCCTTAACATTTTTCTGTTGTTTACCAAAAAAGTTGATAACCGCAGCTTTAACTTTCGCATCATCGACTGTTGTCTCTGAGCTGCGATCTTCATTAGTGAAAGCAGATAAAGAAACAATTTCCCCTGTTTTTTCATTTATGACAATGCGATTAGAAGCAGGCATTGACTGTTTTAAGTCTTCAGAACGAACAAACTGTACCACGATAACATTTGCAGTATCTTTTTTGGCGTTTTCTTTTAATACAGCTGCATCTTCTTTTGAATATAAATCCATAAAAAACTTAAAGTCTTCTTGCGCGTTCGTTCTATTAACACGTGCCTCACCAAAAGATTTCGCGTCAAGCCCCATGTAATCTTTTAGAGCTTTGGTTGCAATTTTTACCGCTTCTTCATTACTAATCTTTCCATTTGCTACTTTGACTACATGATTTGTATTTGTTTCGGTGGTTTGATTTGTGCCATTTCCTTCTTTGCTTGTCACCGTTACGACCTTGTTTTTAGTAGAATGAACTGCGTTTTCGCTTGCATATACAGCTGCTGTAGCACCGCCTACAATTGATAGTGCCATTGAAAAAACGAGAATATTTCTTTTATTCATAGTAATGCCTCCTGAGATTTTTTGTTTTTGGTTTGTGCACGAAACCCTTGTTACAGGTAATAGAATATAGCGGTAATATGTAAAAAGTATCTTTCAGTTGTCTCCAAGTTGTAAATTCTATAAAGAGACTTGAGAATTATGTCAGGTTCTTTCATCTCACTACGGCTACAGTAGCATAATAAAGCGAAAAGAAGTTCAGGTAAAGAAAATAGAAACGAATAGAAAAGTTAGGCAAGATTGAAAAAACCACCTGGAGGATTGCATCAGGTGATTCACTTGCTCCCTATTCCATTACGAATGATGCCGATTACCCTAACGAGTGCGGAGGAGACATACAAAAAAGACTGCTTCACTGGCACAAGAAGCCGAAGCAGTCTTTTCTCTCTACAGCTACACATTCGTTTAAAATGCTCCTTATACAGTGCACTGCCCCCTGTCAAGTAGACAGTATGTAGAGAGCAACACTAAGCGACCTGAGCCCGATATTCATATGGACTTAGGTTGTTTAATTTTTGTTGAAAGCGTTCATGATTATAGAAATGGATGTATTCCTTTACAGCATGCCTTACTTCCTTGGCTGTCCGGAAAGAATAGCGTGAAAAACATTCTGATTTGAAGTGACTGAAGAAGTTCTCCATACTTGCATTGTCCCAACAGTTCCCTTTTCGAGACATACTGGGTATGATTTTGTATTTCGTAAGAAGATGATTATACTGACGGGATGTGTATTGAAATCCCTGGTCGCTATGCAGGAGGATTCCTTTCACATCTCGTTTCTTTTTCGCTTGGTTGAGCGTATCGATCACTAATTTGATATCATTATTTCTACTGATCTGGTACGCAGTAATTTCATGATTGTATAAGTCTTTTATTACAGACAAATATAGCCTTTGCCCGTTGAAAATGAGATAGGTAATGTCCGTTACCCATTTCTCATTTGGATGAGAAGCTTGGAATGCTCTGTTTAACAGGTTTCCTGAGACAACGTACGCCTCTTTTTTACCATAATAAGGCCTCTTTTTACGAATAGCTGCTTGCAGCTGCATTTCGTTCATGCAACGTTGGATTCGTTTGTGATTGATCGGTAAGGGGGATTTCTTCTCCAGCCATATCTTAACTCGTCGATATCCGTAAATCCCCTTCACTTCTTTATGGCATTCCATAATTCTTCTCTTGATCTGTTCGTCTTCCAGCTGCTTGGGAGTAATCGTTTCCCTTCGCATTATCCATTTGTAGTAGCCACTTCTGGAAACTTGAGCTAGCTGACATAAAAGTAGAACGCTGTGTCCGCTCTTGGCAAGCTCCTCAATAAGTGCAAACCGCTTTTTGTAAGGTACTGATTCCATCCCACCCTTTACATCTTTAAAAGCTTTTTTAGCAAGGCATTTTCCGCTTCCAGTCTCTTCATTTTTGCTTCAGGATCCTCGGGTCTTATTTTGGGTCTTCCTACACCAATTCCCCTTACTTTTCCTCGTTTTTCTTCCAGTCCAGCTATCCCTTCTTTTTGGAAATGATTCACCCATCGACGTAACATCGTCGGATCAATCTCCAATTCTTTTCCGCATCTTCTGTATCCCATACCCGTTTTTATATAAAAATCCACTGCTTTTTTCTTAAAGGCTACGTCATACGTCTTTTGGATATTCCCCATTGAAATCTCCCCCTGTCAAAGACAGAATACGTTGCGCTCTTTTTTCTGTCTACCTTAAGGGGATCATAACTCAGAAGGAGTTGTGCTTTCTTCTCGTTCAAGTAATACATTTTTCATTTCCTGCATCACAGCTGGTCCCTGTGGCAAGATGAAGTTAGGCTGCTTGGTACCAGATGCTACTTCATAAGCCATAGCTTCTACTGGATCCACAACGATGTGACCGTCCTCTCGAAGCTGATTTACATTTCGCTGAACCACATTTTTCGTCCACATGAGGCGATTCATATTTGGAAAAAACATAACGGGTTTTGCATGCGCTAGAATCGTGGAGGTTAGCAAGTTTGGGGCAATTCCGTTAGCAGCTTGTCCAATGACATTCGCTGTCGCTGGCAAAACAACGAACAGATCTGCCCAACGTGCTAACTCAACATGGTTCATTTTTTTCTCAAGACCAGGCTCTTCATCTATAAAAATCTCGTCACAGAAAAACAAAATCGTAGACGGCGGGACGAGCGATGCTGCCTGTTCTGTCATCACTACTTTTACCTCTTTGAACAGGGCTCGAAACATACTAAGATAAGCAGACACTCCTATAACGGCAATCGAGCCTGATATGCCGACCAAAAGTTTCTTCTCCTTCAGTAATGGATCGTGTATCATCTCTTGATTTCTCCTCTTTTAGGCCAACAGGAATGGCTGATCCCATAGTGGCTCTTGATTACTGCTTGCAGATAGAAGAGCAAGACCAATACCAGCGGCACCTTCAAGTGCACCTGCCTTATTAAGCCCTACTTTTCCATCACCATTTGGTTCTATATCTTGATAACCAAAAGGAAGGGACGAATTAAAATTATCGACTAGGCACTTAGCTAAATACGCGATATGTGGTTGATAGCGTTCGTCATCTGTAGTCGTTGCCATTCTAAGAGTCATTTGCAAAAGTCCCGCTTTTCCATGACAAAACGTATCTGCGTATAGATTCCAATCGCTTTCTGATCTCTTGAAAACATCTTCGTAGGCTTGAATAGCTAGATTACAATAAGATGAATCTTGCAAAGCTTCACCGGCAAGATAGAGTGAACGAGCTACCCCTGGTGTGCCATAGCACCATGCATCACGTCGAAACGACTGTTGGGAAAGCACTTCTTCCCCTAGCTCTTCCTCTAATTTCACTCTACCTCTCCACATCATCCCACAAGCGTCCTTTTCCTTCCAGCGCACGAGCCATTCAGCTATGTTGCGTATTGCCTCCCTCTGACCAGGTACTTCTACTCCTTCTCTCAGAGCAAGTGATAATAAGGCTAATGGTCCCGGAATCCCATGAGCAAGACCTACGTTAAAATTGCCTTTCGGATACATCTCTTTATCAATGTCTAAATATTGCATCTCTTGAGTCAAGTACCACCCTGGTATTTTTCTACCACCTTCATATTCTCTAGGCTGGCTTAGATATACGAGATATCGCAAAACATCCTGCAAGGCAGAGTGAAGAACATCAATCTGTTTACTGGCTAGTAGGTATCTTCCAATGCCTGCTACACCTTTAATAGCATCATAGATATGAGGGTTACTTCCCCCTCTTTTTTTATCAAGGACATACTCTTCTTCAAGGATGACCGCTGTTCGTTTAGCGAGCAATTGATCCAGTTGTCCAAGAAAACGTTGATAATGTTCTCGATTGCGTGAAGCTACCAACGTAGCAAAGCAAATACCTGCTACTCCACCACACATGGACTCACTTGAAATGCCTACTGCCTTAATTTTTTCTTGAAGAGCAAGAAGATGATCATGAGCAATAAGATTCCAGCCTTTATCAGGGAAATGTCGATCCAACTCAGCGAAAAAGAGTATCGTGCCAGGATATCCGTGAGAAAGAGTAGCAGCCCCCCAAGGATGTTGATGAATCGGTCCTGCGACACTTATGTTTTCTTTGTTCATCACGACTTTTTCTACCTGAATGGGATCTCTCAAACGCGCGGCTACCTTTAGTGCAGTAGATAAAGCCTTTGTTCTTAGCTCTTCATTTTGAATCCCTTTCCATGCATGCTTTGTCGTTACCACCGGTTTATTTGTCTCCATACTCTCCCTCTCTCTTTTACATTTGTCCGACCATCTGTCTTGTCGATTCATCCGTTTCTTCCAGATAAAAAGAAGCCTGCATATGAAAAAGAGATGCATAAACGCCGTCTTTTGCTAGCAGTTCCTTATGCGTACCCGCTTCAATGATCTCTCCTTGTTTTAGGACAAGAATCTGGTTGGCATATCGAACAGTTGAGAATCGATGGGAAATAAATAATCCCATTTTATTCTGGGTCAATTCACGGAACCGAGTGAATACTTCTTGCTCTGCTTGAGGATCTAGTGCTGCTGTTGGCTCGTCAAGAATGTATACATCAGCATCACGCATGTAAGCGCGGGAGATGGCAATACGCTGCCACTGCCCCCCCGAAATCTGATACCCCTCCGCAAACCATTTGCCAAGCTGTGTATGAAATTGTTGCGGAAAACGTTTAATCATTTCATCTGCTCCGGCTCGTTTGCTGGCATCGATAATGGCTGCTTCATCATCAGCTTTTAGATAGTTTCCAAAGCCAATGTTTTCATTGACTGCCATCTCATATTTAATAAAATCTTGGAACAAAGCGCTAATTTTTTGGCGCCATTCATTCTCCTCATAATGGTAAATCGGCTTGCCATCAAACAATATTTCGCCTTCTGTCGGTTGATACAATTGCGTAATTAATTTTACGATTGTCGATTTTCCTGATCCGTTCTCTCCTACTAATGCCAGCGTTTCTCCAGGACGAATGGCGAAGCTTACATTCCGTAACGCGTAGGCATCGACACCTTGATATTTGAACGAGACATTGCGAAACTCTAAGCCAGACGCGTTCTTCTCAAAAGGAACGCTTTCTGCTATTGCTAATCTTTTCTCGTCGGGCACAGCTAAAAATGTAAATAGCTGACTAATGTACAGATTGTTTTGATACATGTTAAAGATCGTTTGCATGAGATCTGTGGAGGTTGTTTGGGTGTAAGAAATCGCTTGGATAAACGCGATTAAGCTACCAACTGCAATCGTACCTAACATCGTTTCCCATACGACATACGACTGCATCGATACTACAGCAATGAGTGACAGGGCTTGAAACCCAAGCGCCACCTTTGTCCTTTTTATCACCATTGCCTTGTCTTGATTAAAAAATCGCTCATAATATTTGCGATATCTATCGACCAGAAATGGGCCAAGCTGAAAGGTTTTTAGTTCTTTTACGGATGAATCGCTGGTCAATAAATGCATCAGATAATATTGCTTACGTCGATCAGAAGCGCGGTTGTGGTCAATCATGAATTCCTCTTGTCCTAATCGAATAAAAGAGAAAGTAGAACAGATAGGTAGCAAGAGCAAAATAAGTGCTAGCCACCACTTCCAAGTGATCAGCATAGCGGAAACAGATAGTAATACAATCACATTACTAATAATACTTATCACCTGTTGAAATAACTGATAGGGGCGAAACGTGGAATCTTGTTTTGCCCGTTGAAGCTGGTCATAGATTCCTGCATCCTCAAAACTGGAATAAGGAAGTCGCGTAGCTTTTTTCATGATCAACAGGTTTACATGATTGGACAGCAGTTCTTGATACAACGTTTTATAGACCAAGTCAACATGTTTGAGAATATCGCGGATCACAGCTAGAAACGCGAAAAGACCAAACGCGATGAAAAGCGGAACGATTCCCCCACCGGCTGAGATGGCTACTGCCGCATTAATTAATGATTGCGTGGCAATAATCACTCCTACAGGTATCAGGCTACTTATCATCGTCAATATCATAACAATCACAAAGTAGCGAGGATTTGTTTGATACAGTAAACGAAAAACACTTGGCCAATGAGAGAAGGAAGCAAATACGTTTCGAATCGTTTCTAATCGATTGCTGTTTGCCTTATATGGAGTCACCAGCATTCTCCCTCCAGTGAAGCTGGCTGTGTAAAGTATGGCGTACAAAGGCCATCGCTTTATCTTCCATCTCTCTCCTTACTCCAAATAAGCGATTGCAATGCAAATGGATCAAGCTACCCATGATCATTGATGGTGAACTCCACAGCGAATGGTTTTGTTCACCCTCTGCTACAAGCCTTCCGAAATCCTCCAATACATCCACTCTCAAGGCCATCGCTTCACGAATGGCTTCCCCGCTCGGATGACTGCGCAATCCTTGCCAATCGTTCCGCGGATCAGCGAGAGTGAGCAATGGTTTCCGCCATTTTCGGAACTCTTCTCTCTGGGCATCCTTTTTCACACGCATTTCCATCCAAGCCAGTTGCTGTTCAAAACTAAGTCCGAATCTAGTCATCATGTCAATAATACTAATCGTAGCTAAAACATAGTCAGGTAGATTCGTTTGATGAAACCGCAATAATCTCAAAAGATTCGCAGTCGTCTGGCTATCTTTAGCAAATACCCGCTCCGCATCAGCCATGATCGATGGTCCACCGTATCTTTCTACTTCGCGATCATACGTATCAATGACCATCCTTTGAATAAATCCTTCTCGTTGACACTCTTGAATCCAAGGGTAAAGTTCTGGAAAAATCTCATGCATAAGCTTTTCGGGCTTGCCGTGAAAACGGAGGCGAATATGATGGTCCGGGTCTATGTATCGCATGAAAAACCAATCTTCTGCCGCTCCTTTTTTAACCATGGAATCCGCAAACGTACGGATCTGATCAACGATAAATTCATCCTGTCTCTGGTGGCCCCCATACAGTTTTAAAAACAGCCAATCACTTCCAGGGAGTTTTATGTATTGATCCTTCGATAGAACATTTTCATTTCGATGGGTGGGGATATTTTTTTTCTTCTCTATATGTGATTTCCTGAGTAATGGAACTACACATTCCATGGGAAAATGCCCATCTGGTCCAGTGACCCAATACTCTTCTGTACCCCCGATTTTTTCACGGAGTTGAATGTTTTTTGACTTGAACAATTCTGTACGCAATTCTTCTACATGATACGGATTATCCAAATCTAACAAAATACGGTTGTCACCGAAAGCCATGTATACATATCGTGGTAGGTCCCACTCCATTCTCCATGTAGCAAAAGCCTCATTCCAGATCTTGTCTTCTTTCGGATCTTCCTTCAGCCCCAGAGAGTCTGGTATCACCTTCCATATAGCAGGCGATAAGATGGTTTTCCCATATCGAACACGTGGCAAATACGGTGAACCATCCATATTCCCCCAAGAGAATGGGCTCCAAAGACGTACATTTTCCATAGAGACTTCGCGCAAGAAACGATAAATATTGGGAGCATTCTTGAAATTGAGCATGTTATCCGATGAGATAATTAATTTCTTATCATGTGTACGGGATTTCAGATAGAAATGCTCTATTGTGGCACCTACCACAATATCCTCAAGCTGAAGGGGATGCTGAGCTTTCTCTGAACAATTCGTGCCAATGGCCAGTTCATATTCGCTGAGGGATGGATGGAGAACGATATTGGCATGGCGTCCAACCGTTGAAAGATAATTGCCATCAACAAAGATCACATCTTCATACTGTCCCTGTACTTGATTATGAATCTGTTCATGTTTCTTCATCGCTTCTGGTCCGAGTATATCAAGGAATCTTCCAAACGATTGACCCACCTTAGCTGAACCAGGCATTGGTGCTACTTCTAGCAGATAGTCTCCTTGATCGATTGCTTCCTGTGAGGGTGCGATTACCTCTACGTACAATTCCAAAGAATCTGGTGCGTATTTTGTATCGACTCGTTCTGTATCTAGCTGATCGAGAAGCTCATTCGTAATTTCTATTTCTCTCGTTTTTGTTGCGATGGCTTGAACTACTTTTCTCATCAAACTAGCTTCACGCTTATCAGAATACTTGAGAGGCGATACTGGCTCTCTTCGACTGCTCTGTGGAAACATATATCCTGCTGGAGCTCCTAAACCAACCTCATCACTAAGTAGCTCCAAAACGGGGACTTCTCTTGACGTTCCGTATTTCTCCAAAAAGTCCTTATGGTAGCTTCTTAAATGGGCTGCTCCTCGCTGTGGTAAAGACAAACGCCACAGACATTCCACCGCTTTTGCTGCTTCTTCACCTATATCCTTGTGCAAAGATACGTGGTAATTACCTACATGGAGGTCTACTTGTACGGGCATAATGCTAGCTTCAAGAGTCTTCATCTGCGTAATCAATTCTTGAAAGTCTTGTATACCCGTTCCTATAGGAAGTCCATCGTATTGGTTCATTTTTGCTTGAATAGCAGCTAATTCCGAATATATATCCTGTACACCATCAAGTAACGCAAGGCGCTCCATCACATAATCAAATGGAGTGGCTACTGTGAGTGGTGGACGTAATTCGCTAATCAAAAACTCTTGAGAAAATAATTGCCATAGTAGTCCGGTTACTTTCTGTTCCCCCGCCTCAGGGTACTTTTCCATCAACCTAGCAATTAATTGTTCAAATCGGATCGGCTGTTTTGCCAGATCAAACACGGCGTGCACAACTTCTGTAGCACGGATTGAAATTCTCTCTTTTTGTTTACCATCTAACCGTTTCATTTGACCGTATTCAGTGGCAAAAGTAAGCTCCATTCGCCCGCCGAGCTGCACCGAAGCGTGATTTCGTTGTACTTTCAACTGTTTTACTACATCAAGTCGTTGCTCTACTCTCTGAATGATTGCAAGCAACCATTCCATATCTGGACGTGTACGTTTTTGATGAAAATATGAGTCTTTCAACGAGACGGTTGTCTTGTCAGTGAATGAGCCCAGAGCAACACCAGCGAATAAGCCATATGGAGTAGCACGGGTACTCATCCTCAACAGAAAACGAACAAAACTAGATAGTGCCTGCTTGGTCTTTCGAGAAGTAGGATCGCCTTCTAGATTCGGCAATGCTTCGTACAGAGATGGACTAGAAATAAGAATAGCTTCTCGTACCTTTTCGTCCCTCGCATATTCCTTTATAGCAGCCAGATAATCACTGGTTTTATTTAATTCATAGAAGATTTCTATTGGATACAGTGGTACCCGTAGCATAAAAAAGTCTGCTGAGGCATAGAGGTTTTCATCCTTCTTGTTCTCACGGTAGCGAGTAGTCAGCTCCCTCTCTAAAATTTGCTTGGCCATTCATACCCCTCTTTCCCATGCATGAAGTGAGACTATAAAGGAAGAACATCGCTTATCGCGATGCTCCTCCAGCGTCAACCTAAATTAGCAGCAGCTGCTTTGGCACCAAGTAACTGAACAGAATGTAGTGCAAATGAGGTCACTCACTACTGAATCTGATTGAACTTGATTTACCTCTTTTACTTGAACATCCAAATCAAATAGATCTTTTTGCATTTTTTGTTCCTCCTCTATTTTTTTGTTCGTAGCCAGAACTTCACGCGCGTTTGTAAGTGTTTGGTTACGCTTACAATAATAGGATAGAAATATTTACCAGTAAAGGGTATTTTTAAAATTTTTAGAGTTTTTTTTATATTTTTAAGCTTAACGTTTTTTAAAACAGAAAAAACCATATCTCATTGAAAAAACTCCAATAAAACATGGCTTGTCTCTCGTAATAAAGAAATCATCTCAAGGAATTACTATAGGAAAGCAAAAGAACCGTATTTAACAACGATACGGTTCTTTGCTTTACATTTTCAGATTATGCTATCAGTGGAGGTCGAAACGATCGGCATTCATTACCTTCACCCATGCGGCTATGAAGTCACGCACAAACTTTTCTTTGTTATCGTCTTGGGCATAAACTTCTGCAATGGCACGCAAAACAGAGTTTGAACCGAACACGAGGTCAACAACAGTCGCTGTACGCACCACTTCACCTGTTTTGCGATCACGTCCTTCAAAAACGACTCCGTCTACAGGCTTCCACTGTATTCCCATGTCGAGCAGGTTAACAAAGAAGTCATTCGTGAGTGCGCCAACTCGATCCGTGAAAACACCGTGTTGTGTGCCACCGTGGTTTGTACCTATCACACGCATACCACCAACAAGTGCAGTCATTTCTGGTGCAGTAAGGTTTAGTAGCTGTGCCTTGTCTACCAGGAGCTCTGCAGGACTTACACGATACTGCTTCTTCTGATAGTTCCGGAAACCATCAGCGATCGGCTCAAGTACGTCAAAGTTTTCTGCATCTGTCTGCTCTTGGGTTGCATCGCCACGTCCAGGAGTAAAAGGAACCGTTGCATCAAAGCCAGCTTCTTGTGCAGCTTTTTCTACTGCGGCACTACCGCCTAGTACTATCAAATCGGCCATGGTGACTTTCTTACCAAAGTCCTCTTGAATGACTCCGAGGATCGTCAGCACTTTTTCGAGTTGTTTGGGCTCATTGACTTCCCACTCGTTCTGTGGGGCAAGACGGATGCGAGAACCATTAGCGCCGCCACGCATATCTGAGCCACGGAAGGTACAAGCGGAAGCCCAAGCCGTTGTTACCAGCTCGCTGATGGTAAGGCCCGAGTCTAAGATCCGTGTTTTCAGTTCTGCTACATCTACATCTGTTAATTCATAATCAGCAGCGGGTATAGGATCTTGCCAGATAAAATCTTCTGCTGGAACTTCTGGGCCTAGATATCTTGAGCGAGGCCCCATGTCGCGATGAGTAAGTTTGAACCATGCAGTTGCAAATGCATCTGCAAACTCGTCTGGATTCTCATAGTAACGACGAGAAATCTTTTCGTATGCTGGATCCATACGCAATGCCATATCCGCAGTGGTCATCATGGTTGGAACACGAACGGATGCATCTTCTGCATCTGGTGCAAGATGTTCATAAGCAGGATTTATTGCAACCCACTGGTGTGCGCCTGCTGGGCTCTTGGTAAGCTCCCATTCATATCCAAACAATAGTTCAAAGAAACCGTTGTCCCATTGTGTTGGATTCGCCGTCCAAGCACCTTCAATACCGCTGCTGATGGAGTCGCGACCTTTACCAGAGCCGTGTGTGCTCTGCCATCCTAAGCCCATTGCTTCCATAGGAGCAGCTTCCGGCTCTGGGCCAACATGAGCAGCATCTCCTGCACCGTGTGCCTTACCAAACGTATGGCCACCTGCCACGAGTGCAACGGTTTCTTCATCATTCATTCCCATACGTTTAAAGGTTTCGCGAATGTCGCGAGCGCTTGCTAGCGGATCTGGATTCCCATTCGGACCTTCCGGGTTCACATAAATCAGACCCATCTGAACAGCAGCAAGCGGATTCTCGAGCTCACGATTACCAGTGTAACGCTTATCCCCTAACCATTCCTTTTCAGCACCCCAGTAAATATCTTCTTCTGGATGCCAAACGTCCGCGCGTCCGCCTCCAAAACCGATTGTCTTCCCGCCCATGGATTCAATAGCAGCATTACCTGCTAAAATGAGTAAGTCTGCCCAAGAGATCTTGTTGCCATATTTTTGCTTAATCGGCCATAGCAGTCGACGAGCTTTATCAAGGTTGGCATTGTCTGGCCAGCTGTTAAGTGGAGCAAAACGCTGTGTGCCGGTTCCAGCGCCACCGCGGCCGTCTCCTGTACGATATGTACCAGCGGAATGCCAAGCCATACGGATAAATAATGGACCGTAATGTCCGTAGTCGGCAGGCCACCAATCTTGGCTGTTTGTCATTAGATCATAAAGATCCTGCTTAAGAGCCTGGTAGTCCAACTTATTGAACTCTTCTGCATAATTAAAGTCTTCGCCCATAGGGTTAGATTTTCTGTCATGTTGATGCAGGATGTTCAAGTTCAACTGGTTGGGCCACCAGTGTTTATTTGACGTAGCACTTGGATTGTGACTAGTAGTGCTACCATGCGAAAACGGGCACTTTCCAGTGTTAGCTGTTGCCATAGAGTCCATTTGTACCTCTCCCGCCGTTTAAATTAAGTATTAAATAATAATACTTCTAATTAATTTATATAGCAGTTGATAAGAGAAATCAACATCTTTTTGCTCTTCCCATTGTATGTGATAACGTAACGACGACCATGATCTAAAGCTAATAACGAGGGAATCGTAAGAACACGATAAAATATATGAACTCTTTCATTTTCAATTTTATGCTGATTCTAACGTATGCAGGGGCCGTGTAGATTATGATCTTATCACCAGCTCGTTCACCACTTTTCCTAGCGGTTACACATTGCGGTCGAACTCCTTTGTTCGAATGGAAAACAGGAATTCTCCGCCTATCAATGTCTGAACTTCCATTTGATAAATAGCACAAAAAGCCCACTATGTTCCCTGTAACGGAATGTGTGGGCTTTTTAAGTAGCCTTGCGCGCCGGCAAATAGGCTGATGATAGTTGAGAGGGTATTCTCCTTCCTCATCATATACCGCGAAAGAACCCTGCTTTGGAATCATGATAATTTCCTCCTACCATCTGCTCAAAAGAATGATTTGAGCAATATGAGACAGTACATGAGACTCTTAGTCATTGTAGTCAAGAGAAATCACTTCCCATTTTCCAAACAGTGTAAAACCCGCTACTTTCGCCAAAGTTGTAGACGCATGGTTATCGAGTTGGCATCGGTACTGCGGTTCGTATCCCTGACCATAGGCGTATTTGCAGATGGAACGCACCACTTTGCGGGCGTGACCTTTTCCTCTAAAGGACGTCAGCGTCAGTACTCCGAGATCTGCAATTTGCGTATCCTTCTCCCATGGATACATACTGGCAGCGCTGACTAGGCGTTTTTGCTCAAAAGAGCCGAATACCGCCCAGTGATCCAATTCCACATAAGCGTCATCCAAGTCTTGTTCTGAGGCGGAGGACGTGAACGCGGAGAAAACTGCTTCATCTTGCTCGGTTAATCTGCGCAAGTTACCTTCGAGGTTTTCTTGCAGCAATAAGTTCTTATCGGCTTTTGAAAAATAAAAAAGATAATCTGCGCCATGCAGAGTAACTCCCGCTTCACTCAGTTTCTGGCGAAAGGTCGACTCAGACAAGTTTTGTTGTTGCGAGAGGCCTATCTTATCGGCCAGCTCAGGCGTCAAGACCGCCATCACACGTCCGTCGCAGGTTTCTAGCACCATGACCCGACTATCTTCGTCAAGTTCAGGGTTGATGGCAACCGTAAAAGATTCATCGCTATAGAGGACGTCACCATTCAAAAATTGCTCTCGCCAAAAGTCCGTGATCGTTTGTGAAAATACAGGCTCATTTCTTACTTGATTTGTCATTATGTTCACGTCCTCATACTGTATACTTATTCCCTATTTGGATGCTAAACACATTCTACAGCTTGAAATCGTATCAAGGTCAACAACAAAAACGTTTTCTTAATACAAGCTGAATGACATGGGCTAATCCATTGTGCGCCTTTCCGGCTTCACGCTCTTGTTCCCCGTAGAAGAAATGGATCACTTCATGACCTTTGCACCAAGCAAGAATATCTTTTGGATCATATAGCATTTCAAGTTCTGGAGGACCGCCCGTCCCATACTTTAATTGTTCCTCGGAGAATACCTCAAGCATGAGTATTCCTTCAGGCTTTATCGCCTTTTTCATTTTATTTAGAACTGTGATCTGAGCACCTTTATAAAAATGTCCAAATACCATAATGGCGGCATCATATTCCTCACTTGCCACTTCCTCTACCAAAAGGTCAATTTTTTTGGTATGTACATCAACGCCATGCTTCCGAGCCAGTTTTTTCGTTTTTTCCAAACCGCTCTCCGCATAGTCAATGGCTGTCACTTCATGATTCCTTTTTGCTAAGAAAACAGCATTTCGGCCTTCCCCTTCTGCGAAAGCAATCACTTTTTGACATGAATCTAATCGAAAGGCTTGTTGCTGAATAAATACGTTCGGTTCTTCCCCGTAATAATATTCTGCCGAGTTAAAACGCTCATTCCAAATATTGCCCATACTCACCGGCCTCCCTTGTTTGAAAAACGTAGATAAAAAAGACTCGTTATATCTTTAATAAAGGTTTAAAAAATAGCCTGGATGCAGAACAAGCTTTGGTTTTTTTGTTAAATATTGTAGAGTTATTGTATCCATAATATCTTCGTAATAGGTGGTGTGTCAATAGGTGAAGATTCAGCTCTGTAACTTTCGATCAATGTTATCATCAGCAGCACCTACAAAAGAGCTTTTCTTTGAACGAACCACTTGACCTTAGGTCTGACCTAAGGTGTATGGTTGAGCTATTCCACTACATCCATAGGAGTAACGTTTATGAAGAGTGATATCACTATTAGCGAATTAGCCAAGCTGATGAACGTGTCTGTGCATCAAATTCGTTATTTTGAAGAGAAAGGAGTTCTTCTACCTGCTTACTTCGATAACAATCAGTATCGAATGTACAGCATGGATCAAGTTTACCAGCTCGCACATATTCTATTGCTTCGCAAATTGGGGGTGCCTGTCCAGTCTATTAAAGAATGCATGACTTCCTATTCTGCTGATCAATACGGGCAGCTACTCAATCGTTCTTTGTTAGAAATAAATGCAGAGATGCTTCGCCTTCAAGAACTTCAGCATTTCATACAAAGGGTTTTGCATGAACAAAAGAATTTTATTATGCACGCCAACCACTACCAAATAAAGTGGCGCGAAACTACTTATTTGGCACGGTGGATGGAGATGGATTCACCAACCGTGCTGAACGCTAAACTGTTGGCTGAACAGGCCAAGTACGTTTCCAACTTGTTTGAATCGGACATCCATTTTATAGAGGATGGTTCCAATACCATTACCTTATATACGGAAACACAAGCGCCTGGCGATTTTTCATTGCCCAGCGGCAAGTACCTTTCTATCCAGAGACTGGTTCATGAAAATGAGCAGCTTGAACAAGTGATTGAAGAGTTTTACGCCTATGCTGCTACACAGTCGCATGTCATACAGGGACCCTTGATCCTCATTGAAAGATCTTACTTATCCCTATTTAGTCAAAGCCAGCTGCACTATGAACTGCAAGCTTTGATCGAACTGCATACCAATTCTGAAAGGGGCAATTGAACATGACTGTAACACCAATAACGATAGAACCTATGCATTCCATGTACAACCAACAGACTGGTCAACTTCTTGTTCACGGATTTCGTGGTAAATTCCAAACCCTTACGAATTTGAATGATGGCGATCTTGCCCTTTTTTTCGAAAAGATGTTTCACTATTCTCCTGCTGATCCAGCTAGTCAGCGAATGGTCGCTCTGCAAGATGGAGAAGTTATTGGCTCGATATCCATCAAGTGGAAGTCGGAAGCTGAGAGTAATCAAAAGCTTCCATCGTGGAAAAACTTTCATCGTTTTGGAAAATGGAACCTCCTGAAAATGTTCATTGGGTTATCTTTATTAGACCATAAACCACATGCTGGAGAATGTTATATTACAGACGTTGTTGTCCATCCGAATCATCAAGGCAAGGGAATTGGAAACCTGCTATTGCAGTGGGCGCAGAATTTCGTGCAAACACAGCCAAGCCTAGATAAATTAAGCTTGTACGTCTCAGGCAACAATCCACGGGCAGAGCAACTTTACCAGCGGTTGTCGTTCCATACTCAATTGCGAGAAAGAAGTTTTCTGTCACATATTTTATTTAACGAGAAGAAATGGAGTTATATGGTAAAAAGATTGAATTGACTAAGGTAGCACCAACGTTAAAAAGGGCGAATTGTCTCGAATAGACATCCGCCCTCTCCTATTTTGTTTCCTACGGCAGTTCCCCATTTCATTCAGCGATTAGCTCAATGCCATTGGAGAGCTTCTCTTTCTATATTTTTTGACAAAATCATTTTTACCGTCACTATAGCCATCAATGTCAGTTGGATATTTGTCAGCTAACTTACTCTTTAATTCTCCGTATTCTTAACGTATTTCTGGATGTTGGCGAAGGTAATCTCTGAACGAGAGGTGTCTATCAATTTCTTGAATATGATCATACTGGAAAGCATGAAGTAGATACTTGTTTTTCCAATTTGGATCATAATCTACGACGGTGATATTCATTTCTTTCTCCCCTGATGATACAGTTTAACGATTTCAATGATGGTGTTCGCAGCCTTGAGCATGTTGTCGACTGAAACATACTCGAAACGCCCGTGGTAATTTTCCCCGCCTGTGAATAGATTCGGTGTTGGTAACCCCATGTAGGATAGCTGGGAGCCATCTGTACCACCGCGAATCGGCTGGATAATTGGCACGATTCCGAGGTTTTCTAGTGCTTGTCTAGCGACGTCCACTACTTCCATTACAGGCTCAATCTTTTCCCGCATGTTGAAGTATTCGTCTTTGATTTCGAGCTCAATTCGCTGATCTCCGTACTTTTTCTGTAATTCTTCTACAATACGAGCCAACTCGGACTTTCTCTCCATAAACCGATTACGATCGTGATCCCGGATCAAATAATGAAGCCGTGCTTGCTCGACGTCGCCTTGAATGGAAGTCAAATGATAGAAGCCTTCGTAGCCTTCCGTCTTCTCAGGAGTTTCATCTGCCGGCAGCCTTCCATGCAGCTCCATGGCTATTTTGGCAGCATTGATCATTTTACCTTTAGCCGTGCCGGGGTGAACGTTCTTCCCTTTGCAAGTAATGATGGCTGATGCAGCATTAAAGCTCTCATACTCGATCCCGCCAAGAGGGCCGCCATCCATCGTATAGGCATATACTGCGTCGAATGCGGACACATCAAACTTTTCTGGGCCTCTGCCGATTTCTTCATCCGGGGTGAAAGCCACTCTTACTCTCCCGTGTTTCAGTTCTGGATGTCGAATCAGATAAGCCATAGCGGTCATGATTTCGGCAATACCGGCTTTATCGTCAGCGCCAAGTAATGTGGTACCGTCTGTTGTTATTAACGTGTGCCCTTTGTAGCCAGTCAGCTCTGAAAAATCGCGCGGCGAAAGGACAATATTCAGTGCTTCATTCAAGACTATGTCTTGTCCGTTATAATTTTCTATGATTTGCGGCTTCACGTCAGCGCCGGTAAAATCGGTGGCTGTGTCCATATGAGCAAGAAAACCGATTGTTGGAATCTCTTTGTCTGTATTGGCAGGAAGGGTTGCCATTACATAGCCGTTCGAATCCATCGTCACTTCCTGCATACCTATGGCTTTCAGCTCGTCTACGAGCATTTGGGCCAACACTCGCTGCCCTGGTGTTGAGGGGCAAGTCTTGCTGCTCTCATCCGACTGTGTGTCAATTTGTGCGTAAGAGATGAATCTATTTATGATCTCCGTTTTCATGGTTTATCTCAGCTCCAATACAATTCGTTTTTGACAAAGCACGCCTGGGGATTGAACGAGACATGGCAGAAAAAAATCGTCTACTCCAAAGAATCGTTTGTACTACCAAACCTATTCAAGAGAGAGACGATCTCGTGACAAATTCTACCACGACTCCTGTTGATTCTTCAATTCGTACTTGGTCATGACGAAGTTCATATTAGAATCTTATGGCAACCTCGCGCGCTTGTTGAATCGCCTTTTCTTTTAGCGCAGGCTCTTGCTCGGGTTTCGCGGCCATTCCCTCAACAAATATCCCCTCAAAGGTAGGAACTCCAACGAATTCCATAATGACCTTCAGGTGGCGGTGACTCATTTCTAAGTCTGCATCATCTGAGCCTGGTGACAAGAAACTTCCGCTAGCTTGAATATGAACGGCTTTTTTATCACTCAGCAAGCCAACTCGTCCGATATCCGGTACATATTTGAAAGTCTTACCTGCTATGCAAATGGCGTCAATGTATGACTTCATGACGGGTGGATACGAATAATTCCAAATCGGCGTAGCAAATACATATTTATCAGCGGCAACAAATTGGTCAACCAACTCATTAATACGGCTTAGCTTCATAATCTCCGCTTCGGTCAACTGTTCAAATGCAATACCAGCTTTCAGTTTTCCCCAACCGTTAAAAACATCACTATCAAGTTGCGGTATATCCATTCTATACAGATCAAGATGGATAACTTCATCATTCGGATTTGCAGATTGATAAGTCTGTACAAACTCTTTACCTACTAACATGCTGTATGATTTTTCATGATCGTGTGGATTTGCTGTAATATATAATACGGTTGCCATAATGGTAATACCCACTTTCACTTTTTTGATAAGGGATAATATTTTGAGGGGAGAAACTCTGCCTCTAATCCCCCCCATAAATGACCGCAATATTTGTTACAATTACTTGCTCGCAGAAACTGTTACGATCTGTTTGGTAGAGACGTTAAGTCGATTCCAGAGGTTGGCCGTGGCGATCCCGGCGATCAGGGTCGCCAGTGCCAGACCATCGTAGTGTCGGGCTGCCTCGTTAAAGATTTCATCCGACACTGGGTCTACTCGGTCGTTGATTCGAGTAACAGCTTCACTGAGCGCAATGGCAGCACGTTCGGCATCAGTGAAGTATTGCGTTTCACGCCATGCCGACACAGCCACTAGACGCTCTGTAGATTCACCTGCGGCCAAGGCATTACGCGAATGAAGTTCGACGCATACACTGTCTCCATTAATTTGGCTTGCCCGAAGATACGCAAGAAAAAGCGTACGACTCGGAATACCTGTTTTCTCTGCAGATGTAAATAGGGCTTTGCCCAGAGCTTGTAAGGCTTGAGTCGCATCGGGTACGATCATAGCAGGACTATCCATTCTTGATTGCATGTGAAACACTCCTCTAATTTTGATTGGAACCGATTTTGGCTCCTTACTAAGCTGACGGATCGCCCCCCGGGATTTGTGACAAAATTTTTTTGAACAAAAGAAAATCCAACAAATGACCGGTACTTTGTCACATTGTTTAAATTTCATCCGTCAGTACTTATAGAGGATTTTTTTATTTTTGTACGAGGGAGTTTGTATGATGAGCGAACAGGTTTGGTTGGCAAATATATTTGAAGAACATCGGAAGCACCTGCAGGCAGTTGCATATCGAATGCTTGGATCATTGAACGAAGCGGAGGATGCGGTACAGGAGTCTTGGTTCCGTCTTAGTCGTGCGGATGCAAGAGGCATTGAGAACATGGGAGGATGGTTGACCACCGTTGTTTCACGGGTTTGTCTCGATATGTTACGATCGCGAAAATCTAGGCGCGAAGAATCGATAGAAACTCAATTGCCCGATGCTTTCACAAGCCAAGAGAATATCATTGACCCCGAACAAGAAGCCATATTGGCTGATTCTGTCGGTATTGCACTGCTAGTCGTGCTCGGTAATTTGAACCCTACGGAACGCATCACGTTCGTGCTGCACGATGTATTCGCCATGCCCTTCCAGGAGATTGCTCCTATTATAGGTAAGACGGAGGTCGCTACAAGACAACTTGCAAGCAGAGCACGCCACCGGGTTCGCGGGGCGAAAGTAATGCAGGGAGTCGACCTTGCTCTCCAACGCGACGTTGTTCAAGCTTTTCTTGCTGCAGCACATGCAGGCGATTTCGATACTCTAATAGCTGCGCTAGATCCGAACGTTATTCTTCGTGACGATCGTCAAACAAAATCTTTAAGAGTAAGTCGAGGAGCGGTTGCTCTAGCGAAACAAGTTTCGGGACGTGCACGGAAAGCAGCACAATTAGCCCTCGTTAACGGAACAGTAGGAATAATTGTAGCTCCTCAAGGAAGATTGCTCTATGTACTCAAATTTACGATGAGTCACGGAAAGATTACCGAAGTTGACTTGATCTCCGATCCTGAGCGCATGAGTAAGCTTGATCTGGCGGTATTGAACGATTGAACACAGTTGTGCCACAGTATACAGATAGTGCCTAGCATTACATGATCCAGCCAACACGCCATGTCCTGCGCATTTTCCAGGCTCAAGCCGAATGAATCGGCGATGCCACGTAAAAACCCCACTATGCTCTCCGCAACGGAAGAAGTGGGGTTTTGTGCTCTATCGTTCCATGCTGATTCGGCTACTTATTCCTCATGGTCAAGGAGTGCCTCAAGCTCATCCAGCTTGCTCGACCAGTAGTGACGATACGACTCCAGCCATTTATCGATTTCTTGGAGAGGTTCTGGCCGTATCGAATAGATGCTTTTTTGGGCAACCGATCGCACCGTAACCAAACCAGCTTCCCGCATGATTCGTAGATGTTTGGAAACGCCCGGTTGACTTAATTGGCACTTGTCTACGAGCTCCCCAACCGAGCGCTCACGGATACGCAGCAAATCAAGCATAGTCCGTCTGTGCGGCTCAGCTAAAATTTCAAATATACTCATGGTTTTCATTGTAATCCCTGCTTTTATTTTTGTAATTTCGTGAAGTTGTCCGTTCGTTTTGCTTACTGCTCTGTCATCGGTATGGCCAAATCATGATGTGGGACGACTACATAAGTAATTCCATGCTCCAAGTAATATTTCAGTAAAGTCAATGCTTCACCCCAACCGACAGTGAAATCAGCGAACGCCTTTAAATCAGCGTCAGACTGCGTATATCCCGACTCTATTAGGGAAACTAATGTCCCTTCGCCCAGCTTCTTTAGTGTGAAAGAAATCGTTGTCGTAGAATCACCAAGCGTCCATTGATAGACGAACTTTTCACCAAAGATGGCTTCCAAAACGGTTCCACCTGGTCTCGCATCAACAGTCGTACCCTGTGATACCCCTCCCTTTTAACTGAAGTGAGAAGCGTATTTCTCGCGTATTTCCTTCATGCGTTCCCAAGGGAACTGACGAAACTGTTCAAGAAGGACGATATCCAGCACATCAAGATGCACATGCCAGCCTGCCAAAAAATCGGGAACAATGGCGGGTCCGAAAAAAGTGTGTGTGAGATGAAGAAGGCACCCTTCCCCTTGCTCCTTCAGTTTCCATCGCACTAATGAGTGTCCCGAGGTTTGCTCTAGCCAAGTGTACTCCAACTCGTACGGGGGGACGACTTTGGTAAAATTACCATGTACGAGATCGCCATTCTCCCACCGAAATGCAAGTTTGCCGTCCACATGCAAATCCAACTCTGCCTGCGCAGTTAACCATTTGGCAATTTGCTCTGGGCTCGTGATCGCTCTCCATACTTTTTCTACCGGATGGTTCAAATAACGCTCGAAGCTAACAACACGGCGCCCATCCATCTGCAGAATCTTTCCGTCCATACAATCCCTCCGAGTAATCAAATTTACTTTTATTGGTTATTATATTACCGGTAGGTTATATAACTGTAAAGTGATGAAGTGACTAGTGTAATCTTCAGCCTCATAAAAATTGATTTTGGACTGACTCTGAAAAATAAAACAGCGGCGACCCAAGACCTGAAAATACAGTCTTAGACTCACCACTGTTTGGATTAAAATATCTAACCTCGTGTTGTTGAAGAAGTGACATGCTTTCCTTCCCCCAAAATAACAGGGTGAACAGATAATCAAAATTCATCTACAAGCTCTAAATTGATAAAACTTGTAATAAGACTAGCTCCACCATATAGCCAGTTGTCTTTACCAGGCTTATTCTTTAATTGATTTACTACTTCAAGATCTTCCATATAGAATAGTCTCAATTTGATGTAAGAAATGAACAAACCCCATCTCAGCGTCCATTATGCACCAATCAACTTCCCCATTTTAGACCTTTAAATATGTCACCCTGTGTCTTATTTGTAACAGAAGGGTTTATCACTATGGGGCGTTCTCATGTCCATGCATCGGGCAGCAAATGTCCTTCTGCTACCAGCTTTGAGTTGCCTTCCAAGTAAACGGATTCGGCAGCATAATCTGTGAGATGGTAAGAAATTTTAAGTAGTCCCCCTCGAGTAAGCAGGTTCACAGAGGTGTCTACATGTCCTAAAATACCGGCAATGATTGCTGCAGCAGTCGATCCAGAACCGCACGCGTAGGTCTCTGCCTCTACTCCGCGCTCATAGGTTCTGATGCTAAGCGTTTGCCTATCAATCAGTTCCACAAAATTTACATTGGTACCATTGGGAAACCGCTGCTGATCATTTCTGACCATTCGTCCCCATTCTCTAAGCTGGTCGTCCGCTATCGCGAAAACATTTTCGACAAACCAGACCGTGTGGGGAACTCCGACAATACCGTAGTGGTAGACGCCGCTCGGTCCGTCCCACTCATATGGTTGATTCAGCTTCAGCGCTTGCAATTGAACGTTGGGGAACTTGACATTCACGCCGTTCTGATTGAGCTCTGCCTGATAGATGCCGGCCATCGTTTCGAAACTCATCTTCGTCTTGGCTGCTCCGATGTGGTAAGCAAAGCGCGACATGCACCTTGCACCGTTGCCGCACATTTCTCCTTCACTGCCATCTGCGTTAAAGTACCTCATCTTAAAATCGGCGATGTTGGAGTTCTCCAGCAGCATGAACCCATCCGCACCGATTGAAGTGCCTCGCCTGCATACATTTTGGACAAAGGCAGAAAGCACAACCTCATTCAACAAGCTATCGCGATTGTCTACTACAATAAAGTCGTTGCCACAGCCATTCATTTTTTTAAACGGGATCCCAAGATCAAACATTTCGTTCCTCCTTTTATCCGATGTACCGTGCAGATTGATAGAGATGACAAGCGACCGATTGCCCTTCTATTTCACACAGCTTTGGCAATTCGACTTTGCATATTTCCATACTGGAACGGCAGCGCGGATGGAATTTACATCCCTCCGGCGGATTAGACGGAGACGGGAGATCTCCCGACAACACAATTTGCTCTCGCGTATCATCAGGATCGGTAATGGGTTTGGCTGAAAGCAATGCTTGTGTATAGGGATGCAGCGGTCGTCCAAACAGCTTCTCTTTCTCAGCATACTCGATGATTTCACCTAAATACATGACCGCCACTTTATCGGCAATGTGCTCAACTACGCTCAAATCATGCGAAATGAAGACATAGGTCAAGGAAAATTGTTCTTGCAAATCCTGTAGCAAATTAAGAATTTGCGATTGAATCGACACATCTAGTGCGGAGACAGGCTCATCTGCGATAATCAGCTTTGGCCGAAGAATCAGGGCGCGGGCGATGCCAATTCGTTGTCTTTGCCCTCCGGAAAATTCGTGAGGATAGCGAGATAGATGCTGCTTGCTCATGCCGACAATCTCAATCATTTCTTCCAGTAGCGCTTGTCGCTGCTCTCGGGGAATACAGTGCGAAATCAGCGGCTCCGTCAAGATGTGCCCGATCGTTAGTTTCGGGTTCAATGTTTCAAATGGATTTTGAAAAACCATTTGCATATTTCGCCTTACAGCACGCATTTCATTTTTGTTCATTTTTCCTATTTCGTTACCTTGGAAACGAATTTCGCCTTGGACCGGATCCAGCAAACGCAGAATACATTTTCCCAATGTAGACTTTCCGCAGCCTGACTCCCCAACAATCCCCAGCGTTTCTCCTTCATAGACGCTCACATCAATCCCATTTAGAGCATGAACATAATGCGGTTGTTGAAGCCACCCTTTTTTCATGCAAAACAGCTTGCGCAGCCCTTTCACTTCCAAGATTGGAGTGGTCATTCACCTACCACCGAGCTTTCTTGTTCATGATCCTTGTCTTGGGTAAATAACCAGCATCGACAAGAAGAATGCTGATCCACTGGAAGGAGCACAGGATTCAGCTCCCAACAAATCGCCATCACTCTATCGCATCGCGGGGCAAATCGGCACCCATTGGGTTTGTTTTCCGGTGTCGGCACACTGCCTTTTATGCTGTGAAGCCTCTTTGCGCGTTTCCTAGGTGTCGATTGGAGCAAACCTACGGTGTACGGGTGCTTCGGATTGCGCAGCAACGACCGTACGTCCGCTGTTTCAATCGCTTGTCCCGCATACATCACCATGACGCGGTCGCACACTTCAGCAACCACCCCTAAATCATGCGTAATCATGATCACTGACATGCCGATATCCCTTCTGATTTTTTTGATCAGATTCAAGATTTGCGCTTGAATGGTCACATCCAATGCGGTCGTCGGTTCATCAGCGATCAGTAATGACGGATTGCATGCGATCGCCATGGCAATCATCACCCGCTGCCTCATACCTCCTGACAAATGGTGCGGGTAATCCCTGTAAATCTCTTCCGCTCGGGAGATGCCCACCACGGTAAGCAAATCCAGTACCCGTTGCTTTACCGCCGCTTTGCTTTCACCCCCATGCTCGTGCAGTACCTCACTGATTTGTCGGCCGATCGTCAACACCGGATTTAACGAATGCATCGGTTCCTGAAAAATCATCGCCATTTCCTTGCCTCTGAGACTGCGCATCTCGGCTTCACTCAGCGTAAGCACTTCTTTCCCGTTGAATCGAATGCTTCCAGTCAAAGTGGCATTATTGTCCAACAGTCGCATGAGCGAGAGCGAAGTGGCGCTCTTGCCGCACCCCGACTCTCCGACAATTCCCAGCGTCTCCCCTTTTTTCACATGTAAATCAAGCTGATCAACAACCGTAATCGTACCCGACTCTTTCGAGAACCGGGTTGTCAGCCCTGTCACTTCCAATACATTGTCCATAAATGGAATCCCCTCTCCAATCCTCTTATTGCCCTTTTACTTTTGCGTACGAGGATCAAAAATATCACGCAAGGCATCTCCCAGCCGGTTTACTGCCAACACGACAATGGTGATGGCCAATCCCGGGTATGTCGCAAGCCACCAGGCATCGGACAAATAATCTTTTCCTTCATTCAACATGGTCCCCCATTCGGGAGTCGGCGGCTGCGCGCCCAAGCCGATAAAGCCCAATGCAGCCGTATCGAGAATCGCTCCCCCGACGAACAGTGTCATGTAAACGAACAATACATTCGTAATATTGGGGAGAACCTGAAAAAGAATGATCCACCAGCTCGGCGTCCCGATCGATCTGCTGGCTTCCACATATCCAGACGACATGATGACGAGCGTAGCTGCCCTGATCAGACGCGCAAAGCTGGGAATCGAAGAAATGCCGATTGCGATCATCGCATTGGTTTGACTCGGTCCAAGCGCCGCGACAATGGCCAAGGCCAAAATGATCCCCGGCAAGGCGAGCAAGATATCCATAATCCGCATGAGCAGGTGATCAATGAATCCTCCCATATACGCACTGATGACACCAATCATCGTTCCTGCCGCTACTGTGATGCCGACCGCCATGACAGCAACCACAAGCGTAACGCGCGTTCCGTATAAAATACGGGAAAACAAATCGCGGCCGATCGCATCCGTTCCGAGAACATGCTTGGCAGACGGGCCTTGCAAAAAGGCTTCATAGTTACTTTCAGTAGGGTCATAAGGAGCGATCCAAGGCCCGACGATTCCGATCACAGAAATGAGTAAAAGCACCACCAAGCTTAGTTTTGCTGCTCGCTGTTTCTTGATTTTTTCCCAAAATGCAAGCTTGGGAAAAATCGGGGGTTTGGCATGCGTCGCCCCATGTGCGACGGTTTTGCTCACCTCATTCAAGTTACCGCCCCTCCTTTTCCGTAATGAGGTCGACACGTGGATCAATCAAACCATAGAGGAAGTCGACCATCATATTTACCACGACATAGACGAAGCCCATAAGCAGCACAATGCCCTGAATCATTGGAAAATCACGGGATGAAATCGCACGGATAGCCAATGTGCCGATCCCAGGCCAGTTGAACACTTGTTCGATTATAACCGCCCCGCCCAGCAGAGTCGCGATTTGCAAGCCTACCACCGTAACAACAGGAATCATGACATTGCACAAGGCGTGTCGGAATAGGATTATCGACTCCCTCAATCCATTGGCCCGTGCTGTTCGAATGTAATCATGGGAAAGCACTTCGACCATACCTGAACGCGTCAGTCGGCTGATCATCGCGGAAGACAAAACGCCCAAGGTACAAGCAGGCAAAACAAGATCCTTCCATCCCGTACCGCCCGCGATTGGAAACCAGCCTAATTGAACGGAAAATAACATGATTACGATTAACCCCAGCCAGAAGCTCGGCAGCGATAATCCGATCGAAGCTACCGCCATCAGCATAAAGTCCAAGAGCGTATTCTTGTATTTCGCAGCGATAATTCCCATCGTTAAGCCAATCACGACCGCGATGCCAATCCCAGCGAAGGCTAGCTTGGCCGTTGCCGGAAACCGTTCCATTATTTCAACGATGACAGGTCTTTCTGTTTGTAAAGAAGTCCCGAAATCCCCTTGAATGCCTTTTTCCATGTAGGTCAGGTACTGATGAGGAAGGGGCTGATTTAGCCCCATTTGTTCACGTAATTGTTCCACTTGTGCTTTTGTAGCCTTTTCCCCTAACATGATCCGTACCGGATCTCCAGGAATAAAATGAACGAGCGCAAACGAAAAGATGGAAATGCCGAGGAGGACAATCACTCCTGATAGCATCCGATTCAACAAATACTGTTTCATGATTCGTTCACTCCTCTCTTCCAGAATGCGTATTCATTGCTTCAGCTAAACTCGCTTGGGAATTTGGCGATAGGAGCCCATCATGCGAATTACCGTTTGACTTCCGTCTCGTATAAAGCGTACGGTTTGATCTGACCCTTCC
This sequence comes from Brevibacillus sp. NPDC003359, assembly GCF_042878995.1. Lineage (NCBI taxonomy): Bacteria > Bacillati > Bacillota > Bacilli > Caryophanales > Paenibacillaceae > Brevibacillus > Brevibacillus sp. NPDC003359. The sequence continues at coordinate 805,968 of NZ_JBIAOR010000001.1, read as the reverse complement.
ACGTTCGCGAGAAAAATGTCTTCGTCTATAGCTTTTAAAGAGAAAGAGTCCGAATGATCGACCGTTACGATCAGCGTGCCTGCATCCACGCTTACCTGAAGATGAATTCCTTCCATGGAGCCGTACTCGCCCGCATATTCAAGCAGACGATCTGTCGGGAGGTGATATTCCTTATACGTAACATGCGTTGATTTCGCCGGACGATTCTCGATGCAGTGAAACGCGCCATGTGCCAATGCGGCAGCCGGCGAACCGCTGAGATTGGTGAGCGCCACGGCAGCCAATCCGTTCTCGGGGATGATGCTCATGTAGGCTTGGATCCCTTTCTCTCTGCCGCTATGGCCCAGCATCACAGCACCGTAGAAATTGGGTGTAATCGCTACACCATACCCGTAATATTGGTTATGTTCGCATCGGAAATAAGGGGTGGTCATCTGCTGCACACTTTCCGTGCGAAGAATTCGTTCCTTGCCAATCAAACCTTTCGTGCGAAACAGCTCGGTGTATCTCATCATGTCGGTGAGCGTTGATTTTAATCCGCCGGATGATTGAAACGGCGGTGTCTCAAATAGCGGTGTCCTATCCTCGTACCCGTGCAACTCCACCAAAGAAAAGCAACTATGCTGCATTCCCGCTGGTTGGAGAATATGCTCCTTCACATATGTCGAATATGGCTTACCGCTTGCCCGCTCAACAATTGCTCCCAGTAGCGTATAGCAATCATTGGAATAACTGAACTCCGTACCTGGTGCGCCCAATAAAGTAAATTCCAGTTGCGCCATATAGGTCATCAATTCCTCATAGGTGTTCATCCCACGCTTGAGTGCTTCATCGACGCAAGATAATGGTGGCAAACCGGAGGAATGGGTTAGAAAGTTGTGAATGGTGATTGCTTCCGTTCCACTTCCCGTTTTTACATGAAACTCTGGCAAAAAGCGGGAAACAGGATCGGCAACCTTCAGTTTTCCGGCTTCCTGTAGCTGCATGATCGCAATAGCGGTGAACGATTTCGTAATCGAAGCGATTCCGAACAAAGTATCAACTGTCGCTACCTGACCTTGCTCGGCATCACGATAGCCGAACCCTTTGGCATAAACGAGCTGTCCGTGTTTGGCCACTCCAATTGCAGCTCCAGGCACCTTGCTTCCCATCATTGTTTCTCGGACAAACTCCTCATAACTCACGATCCATTCTTGATTGTTCATGACCTGTTCTCCTTGTTTTGTGTTTCCTCGCTTACTTAACCCACACGTCCTGAAACAATTTCAGTCCGGATGGATCAAGCATCAGTCCCTGCACACGGTTGTTTACCACGACAAACCGTTTTTCCGTGTAAATGGGAATCCAAAACGCCTCCTCCACAGAGCGCTTCTGAAGATCTCCATAGATTTTCGCTCTATCGTCGCTCTTCATCGTCACCTGTCCCTTTTCCAGCAAGGAATCGATCGTTTTGTCATGGATGGCTGAACGATTCATCCCACCGATCTGAGTTGAATGCATAAACGGAAACAAGATATCAGGGTCATCAGCGACGTATCCATCCAGAGCCAAGTCAAATGTGCCGGCAGCAGTTAACTGGTCGACTGCGCTGCCTTCCAGAGTAATGATTTTCACGTCTACCCCAATCGCTTTGAACATTCCTTGCATCAACTGGGCAGGTTGAGACCATACTTCCATACTCAACAATTCGAGATGAAGCGGTTTTCCTGCTTTCTCCCTTATCCCTTGTGCATTCAGTTTCCATCCGGCTTCTTCCAGGAGCTTCACCGCTTCCTCGGGGTTGTATTTGTATGCATATTGGGCAATGGATTGATCGTATCCGAACAAATTTGCTGGCAGCGGACCATCTGCAACAATTCCTTCGCCTTGCAGATGCGACTGCACGATAGCATCCTTCTTTACTGCCATTTGCAACGCTTTGCGTACGTTTTTATCTTGTAAAATCTCGTTATTCAAGTTCAGCTCGACAAACAGCCCCAAGCCGCGCTTTGTCTGCTCAAGTACTGTAAAACGATTGTTGTTCTTGAATTTCTTCGCGTCTTTCGCAGGCAGATCAGCGATGTCGATGGTTCCACTTTCCAAAGCAGCGACAGCCGTTTGCGGATTTCGAATCAATTTCAGAACTAATTTGTCCGGTCTCGGTGGTCCTTGATTTTTAAAGAAGGGCGGTGCCCAGCGATACGCATCATTTTGAATCAGCGTGATAGAATCTCCTGATTTCCAGCTCTCCATCTTCCATGGACCGACACCGACCGGATTCCTTCCATATTGATCCCCAAACTTTTGCACCGCGTCCACCGAGAGCGGCTGCATCCAGCTCGCGGAAGTGAAATAGGTGAGGAGCGTGGCAGATGGTTCATTCAACTCCAAAATAAGGGTCTGATCACCCGGTGTTTTGATCGATTTGATGATGCCAAGAACCATCCCTACGCCTTTCGGAGCGATTTCCGGAGACATGGCCCGCTCAAACGTTCGCTTGTACGCATGTGCAGTAAGCAGTGTCCCATCATGAAAGGTAACGCCTTGGCGAATGCGAAATGTCCATGTCTTCCCATCTTCCGAAATGGAGTACGATTCGGCCAGATGGGGCTTGACCTCATTTGTTTGGGGATCTCTGTAAAGGAGGGCCCCCCCTAGATTGAGCGCGACCCCCTCCGTGCTTAACGCTGTCGATTTGTGGACATCCAGTGTGTCTGGTTCACTGCCGATCGCAACGGTGATCGTTCCGCCCTTTTTCTCGGATATATTGGCATCTTTTTTTCCTTCATCAGTATCTAGTTTCGTGGCAAGCGTCCCGCAGCCGGCCACGCTTGCCAGCAGTACTAAACAGGAAAGGACAATGCTCACAAACGAGGCGGTTTCCCGCTTTCTTATCCCCATGAATGACACCACTCCCTTGTTTGGGACATATCCTTGCCTCCTACGACCTGAGCCAATCAACCGTTTTTTGATCCAGCTTTTTGACGAGAGCCGTCAGCAATTTCACCGTATTTTCCACATCATCATGATGGAGAATCGAAGCGTGACTGTGAATGTAACGCGCAGGGATTGCAATGACGATGGATGGAGCCCCTTTGCCAACCATATGAGCAGCTCCTGCGTCCGTACCCGCACCTGCAATAGCAGCATATTGATACGGGATGCCTTCCTCTTCAGCCGTATCAAATAACAGATCCCGCAATTTCCGATTGGGCACGAGCGAGCCGTCGAATAGACCAATCGTAGGCCCGCCACCGCACTTGATATCAGGCAAATTAGGAGAGTCGGCGCTTCCCGGCGTGTCAAACGTTATCCCCGTCTCCAATGCAATGAATATATCTGGCTGCACCATATACGTGCTCGTGAATGCGCCGCGGCATCCCACTTCTTCTTGTGCAGTAGCGCCGCTAAATACGATGTTGGGGTGATCCGTTTGTTGCAACTGTTTCATTACTTCAATGGCTGTCAGGCAACCGCCGCGATTATCGAGCGCTTTTGCCATATACATCTTGTCATTCGCCATCACCGTGAAAGGGCAGATCGGCACAATCGGATCACCTGGGCGAATTCCCAGCTCCTTTGCCTGTTCTGCACTGGATGCTCCGATATCGATGAACATCCACTCGATCTCAACCACTTTCTTTCGTTCTTCCGAAGACAGCAGATGCGGCGGTTTTGACCCGATTACGCCGACGATATCCCCTTTGCGTGTTTTAATGTTCACGCGCTGTGCCAGCATCACCTGCGACCACCAGCCACCAAGCGGCTGGAAGGCGATGAATCCATCCTTCATGACACGCGTTACCATGAACCCCACTTCATCCATATGGCCCATCATCATGATTTTGGGTCCATTGGCCAGGCCTGTTTTCCGCCCGATTATGCTTCCTAGATTATCTGTGAGCACTTCTTCTGTAAGCGGTTCCAAGTACGTGTGCATTAATTCTCGAACTTCCTGTTCTTGTCCGGGAACTCCGGCAGCCTCTGTCAGCTCTTTCAGTACCTTTACCCAACTATTCATCCATATCTTCCTCTCCATTTTTCATGTTATTTCCAGCTATCATCAATGCGATCATAGGAACCGATGCGAAGATCTGCTTTTTCGTTCGCCAGTACATGCTTGGCTATACGCTCAGATGGGGTACGAGGCAATTCACTGCGGTATTCCCAATATCGTGGAACCTTGTAGTAAGCAAGATGCTCGGTGCAATAAGAGATCAACTCATGAGGAGGCACCGTTTGGCCCGCTTTTACTACCACGTATGCCTTGATTTCTTCCCCGCGTATTTCGTCTTTCACTGGAAGGCAGGCAGCATATTGCACGGCCGGATGCATTTTCATGACTTCCTCAACCTCAGCAGCCGAAATATTTTCCCCGCTCCGGCGAATCATTTCCTTTTTTCGGCCGACATAATAGATGTATCCGTCTTCGTCCATTCGCACCAAATCTCCGGTGTGGAACCAGCCGCCCTGAAAGGCAGCGCAAGTCGCATCAGGATCTTTATAGTAGCCATCCATCATCCCCAAGCCCCGTAGGAGGAGCTCGCCAACCTCGCCCCTCGAAACGGGGCGGTTGTGAATATCAACAATGCGGACGGTCCGGTCTTTATCCGGTTTTCCGATGCAGCCTGTTCCGAGCAATCGGTCATGATCGTGTGGTTTTACCGAAATATCTCCACCTGTCTCTGTCATGCCAAAAACCTCATACCATGGCGCGCCCCATCGCTCTTCCAATTCGTGGTGCAGATGCGGGGGAATGGCCGAGCAAAGAATGGTGCGAACGTTATTTTCCCTGTCTAATGGCGAGCGTGGTGCTTTGACCATTAGCGTGGGCATGATCCCCAGGCAGTAGAAAAAGGTAACGCCATATTGCCGTACTTTCTTCCAAAATGTAGAGGGATGAAATCGATCGAGAACCACAAGCTTTGCCCCCACAGTGATCGCACCCAGAAAATTCCATTGCGGGTCCATATAGTAAAAGGGCTGCGCCGTTAACAGTACATCTGAATTGGTCAAGTTGGGATGCTGCTCGACCATCTTTTTTGCTATGGTGAGCCAATATTCATGTGAAAGCATACACCCCTTAGGGAAGCCTGTCGTGCCGGATGTATATTGGATGTTGACTAAAGTTTCAGGAAAAACGGTAAGCGCTGTTGGAGTCGTGGACGCTGTTTCACACATCGTTCTGAAATCGACAACGTTGGGATCGTCTGATTGGTCTACTGAGAGGATTGTTTTGAGGGTTTGTAAGGAAGGTCTGATCTTATGTAGCAGGGATATAAACTCCTGTGAAGTTACGATAACGATTGCTTCGGAGTGGTGGAGGATATACTGTGCATCGTACTCTTTGTAATTTACATTTATCGGCACTATAGTCGCGCCCAGTTTTGCCAACGCCAGCCAGGTAAGCGGGAATTCCGGCTGGTTCCTCAGCATGACGGCTACCCGATCCCCATAGCCTACACCCAGCACTTGGAGCATGTTGGCGATCTGGTTGGAACGGTCTTCTATCTCCTGAAATGACAGTTGTTCATTCCATTCATCAAAGACAAGCCCGATTTTTTCTCCCCATCGTTTGGCCGCCCGTGCCGTCAAAGACTTGATTTCTTGCATGTCCAAAAGGTTTCAGCCCTCCTTCTCTATACTGATCCTTTTTTTCGGAACCCTTCAGCCGCCTGCTTGGATTCGATTGTTTGCACGGTAGCCAGCGCATGCTCGATCTCCAATTCAAAAGCTGCCTCCAGATCGCATTGTGCCCCGCGATTTAGCGCAAATTTGGCTTTTGCAAGCGCTACTTGCGGGAGCTCCGCTAACCGTTTCGCCCACTTGTCAGCTTCTTCAGCTAACACTTTATGATCCACTACCTTGTTGATGAGTCCTAGATGCAGTGCTTGCGATGCACCAAATCTTTCGCCCGAAAACAGCAATTCTTTCGCCCGGACCAGTCCGATCGTGATGGGAAGGATATGCGAGATTCCTCCGGTAACACTAAGTCCCACACTCACTTCCGGAAAGCCGAATTCGGCATTGTGAGCGGCGATGATCAAATCGCATCCGAGCGCAAACTCACACCCTGCTCCTAATGCATAACCATGAACCGCAGCGATCACCGGAAAAGGAACACGCTGGATCTTTCGTGTTATATCCTGAATTTTTTGTAAACTAAAACGAAGCTCAGCCTCATTTGCAGGCTTTTCTTCATGACGCAAATCATGTCCTGCACAAAAAGCATTCCCACGGCCAGCCAGTATTGCTGCCCTTACTCCTTCCCGTTCCAACTTATCGAGCGATCCATACAGCTCCTCTACCAATTGTGGAATCACCGCATTTAACCGCTCGGGGCGATTCAGGTGAATCCAGCCTATCTCTTGATGGATCTCACACTCTACCACCGCCTTACGTGTTATCATTCTTTTTTACCTCCGCCTTTATTTTGGAAAACAATGCTTTTGCATTCGAACCGAGCACCTTCTTTAGCACCTCGGGCTTTATACCTAATTCCTTCCATTCTGCAATTGCGCGTTTCAGAGGAAATACAGGCCAGTCTGTTGCAAAGAGGATTTGATCTTGCAAGAGGTTGTTTGCTAACCTGTACATCATCTCCCACCCTGCTCCTTGCACCCCCAAATACCTTGGAGAAAGCCCGCCCAAATCCACCAGAACATTGGGGTGCTTGCGCGCTACGGCAACCATTTCAGGCACCCAGGGCCACCCCCCATGACACGCGATCAATGTTAATTCTGGAAAATCACAGGCGACTTGATCCAGCAACAGCGGGTGTTCATTCCGGATGGGATGAATCATCGAATAATTAATTCCCGTATGAATGGCAACTGCCAAGCCTAACTCGGCAGCCTTTGCGTATACGGGATATAATTTGCGATCATCGATCGGCATCTCAAAAAATGCAGGCTGGATGTTTACTCCCAGAAAGCCCAACTCTCTGATGCGGCTCACTTGTTGGACAGCGCGCATCGGTCTAAAATGCTCCATTGAAATCGTACCGAATCCTGAGAAGAGCTCGGTGTGAGCGGATATGACTTTTGCCAATGCTTCATTCAGCGCATCCCCATCCTCGCCGAATTCGTATTCTGCATGCATAATGGCGTGGTCTACTCCTGATTCTTTCATTTCTTGAATCAAATCGTCGAGCGTTTTCGCGATAGTCGATCTGACTTGTAACACCGCATCATATTGAGCGACGTACTCATTTCGCATTTCACCTATGCGTGCCTCACGGAACTGCTGTGGCAAGCGGACACGGGCATCAAGAATGTTCATGCGCAGCAGCCCCCAGCCATGGTTTCATAAAAAAATGAGCGGGTTCAGGCAGATCCAAATCGGAAACAGTCAGTTGCTGACCGTTTCGCTTTGCCTGAACGAGTGCAAGCGCCATATCGGAAAAATTCAAGCTGATTTCTTCCAATGAATTTGGGCCATCAGGCGAGTACCAATGGGCGACACCCGTGCACATTTGAAGCAAAGCCAGGACGGCAAGCTTGGTATTCTCTATCGTAAATACGCCCCCCTCTAATCCGCCCGTTAAAATACGCAGCCAGAGCAGCTCATATTCACTGCGCAACATGGCAATTTCTTCGCGCGTATTTCCTGTCAGCGCACGGAACTCCGTATCTACTACTAGCGCTGTTAGCTTGTCAATGGCATGACTGGTAACATGAAGCTGTACAAACGCTGCCAATTGTTGTTCGGGCGCTTCAAGCTCAGCGAGCACTTCCTTTGCATTTCCAAGAAGGGTCTGTAACCCTTCTTGCATGATGGCAACGAGCAGATCCTCTTTTGTTTTCATGTAATGATAGAGAGTGGAGGAGGTTACCTCTGCTTCTAGAGCGATATCACGTATGCTGGTTGCTTCAAAACCTTTTCTTGCGAATAGCCGTAATGCTGCTTGAAATATTTTTTCTTTCGTCAAAAAAGCGCGCTCCTTTCTACTGATGATTGCAGGAAACTAGCGTCTCTCATCTCCAGTTACTTGTAGCGGTTACATCATCTGCTTTTTGGGTTTTGTCGATCGATCGATCGATCGATAGGTTGCTTGTAATCACCAATTTACTAATCATCTGATTCAATGTCAAGATTATTTTTTATTTTCTGACATTTGTTTCGGCATAACAAAAATCTCCTCCGGCTTCCCATGAGGAGATCTGAATTCGTTATTCCATAGCAGCTTTTACGTCGGAATCCCATACATTACGAAAGTGGATTTGATGGATTACTTGAAGTAATTACTTCAAGTATCTTCCCGTGATCGACTGTTCCGCATAGATGATCTGCGGAGGTGTGCCCTCGAAGACCACCTGACCGCCGTTGCTGCCTCCGTCCGGTCCCATATCGATAATCCAATCCGCTTGGCTGATCACATCAAGGTTGTGCTCGATGACGATTACCGTATTGCCGGCATCCACGAGGCGGTTCATGATCTCCAGAAGGTGACCGATATCTGACATATGTAGGCCAGTTGTTGGCTCGTCCATCACGTAGATGCTGCCCTTCTTATGCAGTTCGCTTGCCAGCTTGATGCGCTGGCATTCCCCGCCGGAGAGCGTACTGAGTGGCTGGCCGAGTGTAATATAGTTCAGCCCCACATCACTCATCGCCTGGAGCTTGCGCACAACTTCTTTTCGCTCAAAAAATTCCAATGCCTGCTCCACCGTCATCTCCAGCACTTCTGCAATTGACTTGCCGTTTAGCTTGTATGCAAGTACCTCTTCCTTGAACCGTCTACCTCCGCAGACTTCGCACGGCAGCTTGACGCTTTCAAGGAATGCAAGGTCTGTATACACAACACCTAGACCTTGGCAGTTCTCGCAAGCCCCCTTGGAGTTGAAGCTGAACAAGCCTTGGTTGACCTTGTTCGCGGAAGCAAACGCCTTGCGTACATCATCCATGATCCCTGTGTAGGTCGCGGGATTCGAGCGTGTTGACACGCCTACTGCCGATTGGTCGATGACGATCGCATCCAGATGGTTGCTGAGGAATACTTCGTTAATCAGCGTACTCTTGCCGGAGCCTGCGACACCCGTAACTACGGTCAGCACTCCGGTTGGAATATCAACACTCACGTTCCGCAGGTTGTGCAGTGTGGCATCCTCGATGGACAGCTTGCCGGACGGCTTCCTGAAATCTTGCTTCAGTTGGATCGGCCGCTTCATATGGGTACCTGTCAGTGTCTCTGACTCCAGCAGACCTTCAAAGCTGCCTTCATACACGATGGTACCACCGTGGCTGCCGGCGTGAGGCCCGACGTCGACAATATGATCTGCCACCTTGATCACATCTGGATCATGCTCGACGACAATGACGGTATTGCCCTTGTCGCGCAGCTTCTGAAGCAATTCATTTAACCGGTGTACATCACGGGGGTGTAAACCAACGCTGGGCTCATCAAAAATGTAAGTAACATCCACCAGACTGCCGCTCAGATGCTTCACCATCTTGACACGCTGCGACTCGCCGCCGGACAAGGTATCTGTCTCGCGATCTAGAGTCAAGTAGTCTAGTCCGATATCCACTAGATGCTTCAACCGTTCCGTCAGCGACTTGACCATCGGTGCGGCGACCGAATCGTCAATCTCCTGAATGACGCGGATGAGTCGACCGACCTCCATGGAAGACATCTCTGCAATGTTGAGGCCATTGATTTTGCAGTTGAGTGCGGCCTGATTGAGTCTCGCACCATGACAGCTGGAGCAAGAACCTTCGGAGATGAACGGCGCAACCGCTTTTTGTGTACGCTCAGATTTCGTCTTTAGATCCTGCTTAATGTATTTGTTGGTGAACTTCTCAATGACGCCTTCTACTGTAATATTGACGGCTTTCCCGGCGAACTGCATCTCCACCTTCCTCGCCTTGGCGTACAACAGCTGCTCAAGCTCCTCATCCGAATAATCGCTCAGTTTCTTGTCAGGATCGAAGCCTGTCTGCACGAGCATATTCCATTCCATGCCGTCTACCTTATAGTCCGGCAGCATGATTGCCCCTTCATTCAACGACTTTGACATATCCAGCGCCTTACTCATGTCGACGCTCAGACTGCGACCGATCCCGTTGCATTCGGGACACATGCCTTGGGGGTCATTAAAGGAGAACATATGCGCTTGTCCAACATTGGGCTGACCTATTCGGGAAAAAAGCAGGCGAAGAATGGGAGAAATATCGGTAATTGTGCCCATCGTGGAATGGGAACCGCCGCCCAGCCGCTTCTGGTCCACGATAACCGCCATGCTCAGGTTGTCGATCGCGTCCGTATCCGGCTGTGGATAGCGGGGCAGAAAATTGCGCACGAACATGCTGAAGTTCTCATTCAGCAATCGCGTGGATTCTGCGGCGATCGTATCGAAGACGATCGATGACTTGCCCGATCCAGATACACCGGTGAAGATCGTAATTTTCCGCTTGGGTATGCGCAAGGATACGTTCTTGAGATTGTTTTCCCTTGCACCAGAGATTACGATATACTCTTGATTAGATTCGCCCATGCTTACCATCCTTCCGACAGTATTCGTTTTTACTTATATTCACATTGTACCATTCAGAAGGAGATATTTCGTACCGATAGCAGTTATTGTTCCAACACCTTTTCCAGCTCTCCGCACCACGCACTCCAACCATATTTAGCCCCTTCGACTCCTTGAGCATTTGAGATTCCGGTTTGGTCGAGATGAAGGTTAACCTTTCCGTCCCCTAAATCCTGAAGCATCCAGGTGACCGTATGTTCCTCTCCGCTGGCCCAGGTATAGGACAACCGGTTTGGTGCGTCCACGATTAGCACTTCTCCTTCAATAATTCCATTCCACCATTCGTTCGGCTGCGTGCGAAATTGAAAACGGTGGCCTACGACAGGCTTAAAATCATTTTCCATGATCCACTTGGCAAGTTTGCTAGAATCGGTTAAGGCGGACCAAAGCTTCTCAATTGATGTCGCGAACTGAAAATCCAAAGATAATGTTAAACTCACTCTTCTTCCTCCTCCATTAGTTGAATCCGCAATCGTATCAAACACATCTGGCTCCTGATTGTTCTCGCTCATGACTCGCGCTCTCTTACATATTATTTCCAAGTGACGGCCGTTACTTTCACCATAGCGCTTACAAGTCCAGATTATCCTCTAAGCAGCAAGGCACAAACAGGTTCACCTTGTCGCATTCCTTTTCAACTATCTGCTATTGGCTACGGAATGTCATACGGTCGTTCAAATAAAATATTCTCGATTGTCCCTACAGCCATTTCCGTCAACTCACGTTCCTGATCCACGTTTGTGAGATAAATAATCGTTTTATCTGCTTGAATATATCGTATCAAGTAGCTTCGATACCCCGGCCAGCCTCCACTGTGATGCACGACTTTTCCTGTCACCTGATTTTCACGCAGCCGCCAGCCATAACCATAATTAGATAAACGGTTGTCAGTAAGCTGAACGGGGGAAAACGCTCTCTCTAGTGTTTCTTTTTTAACTAGCTTTTCTGTGTAAAGAGCTCTGTCCCACTTACGCAAGTCATCCAGTGTTGAACTGATCGCACCGTCTCCCTGGATGCCATCCAGATAAATGACAAAATCGTGCTCACTTGAATCATCAGGTAACACAAATGCTTCAGATTGAGCGGAATACACGTATCCATAGGCGTAATGCTGGATCACCTCAGGAGAATATCTTCGGTTGTACACTTTCGTGTGTTGCATACCTAGTGGTTGAAAAATCTGTTGCTGCAAGAAATCGGTAAATCGTGTATCAGCTACGTGTTCTACGATAGAAGCCAATAAAGCATAGCCGGTATTACTGTACGCATGCTTTTCATTGGGTTGAAACAACACATCGGGTCGATGCTTGATTAGCTGATCGAGGATGTCTTGATTCGTAGCGATTTGCGTTTTATCCCAACATTCAGAAAACAACTCCATGTAATCAGGCAAACCGGATGTGTGTACGAGTAGATTTTCTACAGTAATATCGGCATAAGGAAAATCTGGAAGGAGGTCGTCAACTTTATCTGTATAGTCGAGCTTGCCTTGCTCTTGCAAAATCATGATTGCCATTGCTGTAAACGCCTTGGAAACCGATGCGAGTTCAAATACCGAATCTGGTGACAATCTTTCAGCCGTTTCCAGATTGGCCATTCCTATGGAATTTTGATAATAAGGTTTCCCTTCTTCCAAAATCAAGATGTTGCCGCTCCAATTGTTTTGTTCGGCAAGCGTAGAAAAAAGCTCATCAAGCTGGCGGCATCTCGCATCATTTAAGTTGGCTCGCTTGGTCATTTTTCATTTCCCCCACTCGTTTTTTTATCATCAAGAATAAATTGTCTCCCCGCAAAAGCCATTCTAGCAATCTCATTATTTCCAACTCTGATAAATCGTGCGGAGAAATCTGTTCCAAATGCCCGGACTACAAAAATATCTTCAGCAAATGGTCTCATTACGTAGTTTTCTCCCAAAAAGGAGAGCACCAGTTGCCCATTTTCCAATCTGATCGGCAATGTCCCAAACTCACTAGATTGATAATCTCCCACGAATTGATGCATAGCTTCCTCGGATAGGAAATCATCGATGCTATCCAGATGAGAGGATTCAGGAGGGCGGTTTTCCAGACTATTTAGTGCACCCGACATAACCGCCAAAACCGGCGACAATTCAAGATTGGACAGTGCCACTCCGGCCAGTCCTGTTTCGGGAAAGAAGCACATTTGAGCCGTAACCCCTTTAATACCACCACTATGTTCAACTAACTTTTTTCCATAGTAGTCAGAGGTTATGACCAAGCCGTACCCGTAAAATTGACCAGGTACCATATCAGTGGGAAAGTAAGGGGTCATCATTTGTTGTACACTTTCAGGTGTCAGGATACGTTTTCCCCCTGATGTAAGCCCTCCTTTGCAGAACATGTCCGTATATCGCAGCATATCCCGCACCGTTGATTTTAGGAATCCTGCCGCCCGGGAAGCGGGAGTATCCCACCAATTTGGAGATGGGATCACCTCCTTGTGATCGCCTCTGTCTCGCATGATATACAGATTTGTAATATTCTCATACCCATTCAGCTCTTCCAGAAAAAAACTCGTGTGCTTCATCCCCATTGGATCTATGATATGCTCCTTGACATACGCCTCATACGACTTTCCGCTGACGCGTGTAATGATCGCTCCCAGCAAGGAATAGCAATCATTGGAATAACTGAATTCTGTACCTGATGGCCCTAAAAGCTCTAAATCTAATGTAGAAATAACACTCATCAGGTCTTCGTACGTATCGATTGGTACCGTATCATCTGTCTGGTTTTGGAGGAATGGATGGTCTTCTGCCTCATTCACTTCCAAACTTCGCATCACACTTGCAAAAAATGTGGGCAAGGGTGGAATTCCACTCGTATTCGTCATAAAATGATGAATCGTGATTTGCCCCACATCAAGATTATTCAGACGAAATTCCGGCAAGTATTTGACAACAGGGTCATGTACGGATAACTTACCAGCTTCCTGTAATTGCATGACCGCCACACAGGTAAAGGATTTTGTTATGGATCCTATTCCAAAAACCGTATCGATCGTAACTCCTAACTGCCGTTCCACATCACGGAAGCCAAATCCGTTATTATAGAAGATTTGACCCTCTTTTGCTAATCCCATACAAACACCAGGAACCTGACCTTTTGCTATCCATTTTTGAGCATACTTTTCAAAAGAATCAATCCATCCGTTATTTTGCATGCGCTTCTCTCCTTTGTTGACATGTAGTTAGTTCTCGATCCAACTGTCATTATATGTTGGCATAATAGATGTCCACTTTACTCCTTTTACACGAGAATTTATGACAGTAAAGGCCTTATCGTAATAGATAGGAACAACATACGCTTGCTCAATCAGATGCTTTTGTACATCCATATACACGTGCTTTCTAGCATCAGTCTGTATGGTTGTACGCCCTTTCAAAAGGAGGGAATCCAGCTTGTCATCTTTTACACCAGACAGGTTGTAAGCACCGCTGGAATGAAAATAAAAGTATAAAATATCAGGGTCATCATAGGCTCCCGATATCAGCGTTACATCAAAATTTCCTTTGACGACTTCCTGCATGTACCCTGCTATTTCTAGATTCTGAATCATCATGTGGATACCTGCTTCACCCAGCATGGATTGGAGCAATTGGGCTTCTTTGTCAAAATCTGCAGTACTCAGCAAATTCAGACTAAATGTTTTTCCGTCCTTTTCTCTCACACCACTTCCGTTCACTTTCCAACCAGCGTCGTCCAACAATTTCTTTGCTTCGTTTACATTATACTGGTACCCGTACTTCTCTAAGGATTTGTCATACCCTAGCGTAGATGGAGATAACGGCGTATGGGCTACTTCGCCTTCTCCCTGCGTAACGGCTTGGATAATGGCTTCTTTATTGACGAGCATATTAATTGCTTTACGCACCTGAATATCCTGAAACTCCGGTCTCGTCAGATTCATCTCCAACAGTAAACCCACTCCAGGACGTAAGCGTTCCATAACTTGATAGTTCTGATTATTCCGATAATTATTCGCGTCTTTTAGAGGTACTTCCGTTGCTACATCAATAGCACTGCTCTCTAGCGCTGACATTCTGAGTTGGCTGTCAGCAATCGCTTTTATGACAAGTTTGTCGGCTCTAGGCGGACCTTGATTTTCATAATATGGCTCTCCCCACTGAAAAGCTTCATTTCTAACATAGGTGACACCTTCGCCTGTGTTCCAGCTCTCAAGCTTCCACGGCCCTACTCCTACAGGATTCCGACCGTAATCCTCTCCAGCGTTTTCAATCGCTTTCAACGATAACGGCTGCGTTATATCATTCCCTAGTGCATCGCGAAAGGCAGCATTGGGTTCATGTAGTTCCAGAACGAGAGTCTGATCGTCTGGCGCTTTCACACTTTTTATGGGAGCCATTACTTCAGCGGCTGTTATTGCTTTTGTCTGCGGATTGAGAACACGATCGAAGGTTTCCTTAAAACTTTTTGCAGTCAGAGGTGTCCCATCGTGAAAGGTAATCCCGGAACGGATCGTGAAAGTCCACGTTTTGCCATCCTCAGAAATTTTATAGTCGCTAGCCAAATAGGGCTTGTATTCGTTTGTGGCAGGATCCTTATATAGCAGCGATCCACCGAGCAACCAGGTATAGACCCCAGCAGATCCAGCAGACATGTGAGCATCTAACGTATCCGGTTCATAAGGGTACGCTACTGTAATGGTTCCGCCCTTTTTGGGTTTAGCACTCGCCTGTTGCTCGGCTGGCACAGTTGTTTGCGTGCTGCAACCAACCACCAGGAACATACATAGAGTGACAAATCCCCCCAAAAAGACATTGTACTTTCTTTGTTTGTTTTTCTTCATATGTCAGCATGCCACCTCCTTCGCAAGCTAGAACAAAGAGTACGTTTACGCTTTATCCAGTTGTTGCAGCTTCCACTGTAATGCTTGGTAGAATAATTCATTTGTTTTTATATACGATTGCAGACTAGGGTACAGGATTGAGCAAATTCTTCTGAAACGTTCGAGATTTTCTGATTGGCTTGAAAGCATCCTTTCAGCAAACCGACGGAAAAATGACTGCGAGACAGGGAGTTCGTCAACATCGGCAAACATCAAGACATACTCTTGAATATTCGCCTGTACGACAGGACTGTCTGGCGTTGCATGTTGCTCCGCTGCTTTCAACAACTGTTTATGGTTGTTAAGCATTCTGGCGCTCCACATCTCAACACTGATTTTAGGCAGGTGAACTACTTCCAGGAAGGATATAACATCATGCTTCATCTCCCGGACAATCTGTGGATCATTAAACATTTCCTCCAACTCATCTAAGGCAGCCGTTTGTGCTGCCGAAAGCTTGCCTTCCAGCAATGAAGAGACGTTCACCCCTAACAAAAAAATCTCTCGCCATTCAACCGGAAATTGTTCAGGAAAAACGGACGCGAACATTTTTTCCAAAATAAACTTTTCCCGTTCCAATGCATTAGCAGAAATTGATTCAATCAACTCGTGCATATAGCTCAGTGAATCATTGCTACCCTTACTCTGCTTTGTTTGTTCCAAAATGGATTTCATGCTGGCAAGCGTACGCATTTGGATGTCCAAAGCTTCGATTTGCCATTCTATCGCCATATCAACAGGTATATCCCCAGCTAACATTCTCTTAATCTCATCAATGCCAAAGTTTAGATAGCGAAGGGTTAGGATCAGTTTTAACCGCCATATTTCCTCTGCCGTATACATACGATGACCTCCAGAAGTTATCTCAGCAGGTGAAAGCAGGCCGATCTCGTCATAATAACGAACAGTAGGTACAGAAGATCCTGTGATTTTCGCCACTTGTCCTATGAAGAACTTTTGATTTTGTGTGGTGTCTAATCTGTTCCTCGCATTTGCGTACACGTTACAACACCTCCTAACCAATTATAAAACCTCAAGTAACTTTAGTTTCAAGGGGCAATATGAGTCATCAGACAAAATAACAGCGACATACGAGGATCAGAAAATAAAGTCCTAGACTGCCACTGTTATTGTTAGCATTTCGTTATCGAACGCATCAGTTGAAAATTTTATTCATATAGATCTGTGCTTAGATATTTCAGGCCTGAATCATTAATCGTTAGCACAATATTTGCACCTTTTTCTTTCCCTTTCAAAAGTTGTAAGGCAGCCGCGACATTTGCCCCTGAAGAAAAACCTGCAAATATTCCTTCTTTTTTTGCCAGTTCTCTAGCAACTTGTGTCGCTTCTTCATCTGTAACATGGATGTAGTCTGTAACCAAATTTTTATCCAAAAGTGGTAAATCCATGGAATATCCCCCACCTTGGATCTTGTGATTGAGGTTTGTAGCCGTTTTACCAGAGTAAAAGGGAGCGGTATACGGTTCAACTACATAACACCGAATGTTGGGATTATTCTTTTTTAACGTTTTTGCACAACCTGTAAAGGTACCACCAGAACCAGCAAAATCAAGGAAAACATCCACTCTTCCATTCGTCTGTTTCCAAATTTCTTCCCCCGTGTGATATTCATGAGCATGAATATTGCCACAGTGATGAAATTGGTCTGCACGAAATGCATTTCTTTCTTTTGTTAGTTGCTGCGCTACTTCTTCCACTTTGGCAAGGTCTTCTCCAGAGACTTGCCCGATAGAGGAACCAGGCGCTTGGTCTACTAGAACAACTTCTGCTCCCAGTGCTTTCATCATCCTCGCTCGCTCCATTGAATTTCCTTTTGACATGACAGCGACAAATTTATAACCTTTCACTCCGCAAACAATAGCAAGCCCAGTCCCTGTGTTGCCACTCGTTAATTCCACAACGGTGTCATTTGGTTTTAGTATTCCGGTCTTCTCAGCCTCTTCAATGATCTGCAACGCGATTCTATCCTTTTTGCTAAAACCAGGATTTAGATATTCAAGTTTGGCGAAAATATTTCCATCGAGATTTTCTGTAAGCCTAGAAAGATGAACCATTGGAGTGTTACCAATCGCTTGATGAACACCTGATAAAATCGTGTTCTCCATAGACATAACGCCTCTTTTCGTATATTTTGGACTATATAGTGTATCTATCGAACTATATATAGTCTGATTGTAAAATATAACGCACACTCGTGCAATATAACGTCCGATTTCTATGGAGGGCATTTTGATGGAAGAATTTCACACGAATATTGGAGAGAACATAAAGCGTATTCGGAAAGAAAGAAACTTGAGCTTGGATAAAACTGCTGAAATCACAGGGGTTAGCAAAACGATGTTAGGACAAATTGAGAGAGGGAAGTCTGCTCCTACAATCACAACTCTTTGGAAAATAGCTAGTGGGCTACGCTTATCATTTTCTTCACTCGTTAGTCAATACAAGCCGTCTGTTACGATCGTCAAAAAGAAGGAAGTAAATCCAATTGTTGAAAATAATGGACAGTATCGTGTATATCCACTGGTACCGTATAATCCAGAACAACAATTTGAGATCTTCTCAGTAACCCTTGAACCAGGATGCGAGCATATAGCAGAACCGCATTCAACAGGGGTTGAGGAATTTATTCTCGTAAATGAAGGCACGCTAGAGGTTGATGTCAACGAACAGGTTTATGTAGTGGAACCTGAGGATACTCTTATTTTTAAAGCAGACAGGCCGCACATTTATAGGAACAGTGGAGATCGAATGGTAAAGTGTTCTGTAGTCATTCATTATGCAAGTCAATGAAAAGAACGCGAAAAGTGTCTCTCCTTTTCAAAAGAAAAGAGAAACCCTACTACATGTAGGGTTTCTCTTCTCTTAGATCACCATCCCCCATTCTTGTTTCCGCTCGTGGAGGGAGCTAGCAATAATTCGGTCCATCAGCTGTGCAAAGGTCATCCCTGCTGCTGCTGCACTTTTTGGAAACAGGCTGTTGGCAGTCATCCCCGGTAATGTGTTCACTTCTAGCACATAAGGAATATCCTGACACAAAATCACATCGACTCTTGCATAGACCTTGCACTGCAGCACTCGGTAGCTGGCAAGCGCCGCCTCGCGCACACGCTGTTCAATATCGGGAGGAAGCTGGATCACCTTCTCCTCCGCGCCGCCGTCCTCATATTTCGCTCTGTAGTCGAACCACTCTGAATGCTCGGAGCGTATCCCGATAATCGGTAATACCTCCCCATCCAAAATCGCGCAGGTAAGCTCCGTTCCTTTCAAATAGGGCTCAATCAAGATCCCTCGATCCAAATGACTTGCCTCCTGAACAGCAGACAGCAGCTCCCCCTCATTATGCACGAGCTGGGTACCGATGCTGGATCCCCCCATGTTCGGCTTCACAATGACCGGGTAACCCATTTGCTCCACTGCCTGCGGATCATAAGCGTCCTGCCAGTAAAGACCTTCAGGCGTATGAATACCCGCCGTCTTCAGCAGCATCTTGGACAGTTGCTTATTCATGCATAAGCTGCTTGCCAGGACACCGCTTCCTGTATAGGGAATGCCCAGTGTCTCCAGTGCTCCCTGTACCGTGCCATCCTCGCCATATTGGCCATGCAGCGCCAATAGCGCGAAATCGATGCCTGCCTGCTGAAGCTGTGTAATGACATCCGCTCGTTGCTTGACGACAATGGGAACTGCCTCATAGCGACTGCGATCCAAATGATTGATCATCTCTTGACCTGTTTGTAGAGAAACCTCACGCTCAGAAGAAATACCACCCATAATAACGCCTATCTTCATGATGACACCTCTTTTTTCATTAAAATGGTTGTGTCTTTTGTAATCGTTATGCCTTAAGAAAGCGACGTACCTGTTTACCGATGATCTGAATACCTCGCTCAATATTTGCATCCGTTACTCGTGAAAAACCAAGTCGCAACGTATTCGTCCCTGTTCCTTCTTGAATAAAAAATTTGTCTCCCGGTGTAAAAATGACACCCTGTTCTATGCAGGCCTCTAGCAGCTGCCGTGTATCTACGCCTGATGGAAAGGTAAGAAACAAATGCAAGCCTCCGTCGCCAGACAGCTGCGCTTCAGGGAGATGTGCTTCACAGCATGCCTTCGTCAGTTCATATTTGCGCTTATATTCCATACGGGCTTTTTTAACATATTTATCGAAATTTCCATTAAGCAAATATTGATATAAGATCGATTGATCAATGGTGGATGTATGAATGGTGCGCGCACGCTTAATGCTTTCCAGATTGTCGATCAGTGCCCTGTCTCCAAGTACCCAGCCCACTCGCAAACCAGGGAATAGTACCTTGGAGAAGCTACCAATATAGATGACTCCGTTTCCTTGCCCTGCTGTCGCGATTAATGGCGCTACATGCGCTCCCGAGTAACGCAGCTCCTCATTGAATCCATCCTCAATCACCGGAATCTGATAGCGCATCATTAATTTCATGACGGCACTGCGCTTCGCAGGAGACATGACAATGCCTGTAGGATTGTGATAGGAAGGTGTCAAGTAGGCCAGATCGAAGCTGTTTGTCTGCTTCTGCAATACTGCCTCAAGCTGCTCCACATCAATACCATCACTCTCCATCGGAATGCCGGTAATCTCAAAACCGTGCAGCTTCAAATTCTTGATCGCTGTATGATGAGTCGGATTCTCACAAA
This sequence comes from Brevibacillus sp. NPDC003359, assembly GCF_042878995.1. Taxonomy (NCBI): domain Bacteria; kingdom Bacillati; phylum Bacillota; class Bacilli; order Caryophanales; family Paenibacillaceae; genus Brevibacillus; species Brevibacillus sp. NPDC003359. The sequence goes on along the minus strand of NZ_JBIAOR010000001.1, from coordinate 785,893 downwards.
TGGCTGCTCCACGCCCCGCAGAAGGCCGAAGTGCCGACAGCACAATGTCAAAGCCTTCTGTAAACCCGCTTGTAATCAGCATATCTTTGCCGCTTAAATCGACGCCCTTATTCTCCATATATCGCATCAAGTAATCGATCAATGGCTTGTAACCCTTGGCATATCCGTAGTTGAGCAGCACCTGCCCTTCGATTGCCATTCGATCCATAAAGGCTCGCCTTACATCCCCTAAATCAAACAACTGTTCATCCGGAGCAATGCTTGTGAACGAGATGATTCCTTCTTGAGCGCGAATGCCCTGCTTCATCTTGTCCAGCTCTACAGCAGATACAGCATATTCGTTCAATCGTGCCTTCCAGTCGATTTGCCACACGGCGGAGCCGTCAGCTCCTCCGTTATCTGCAGCTAAATGGCCTACCATAGTGGTAACATAGCTGCCCTTGCCAGGAATCGCATACGTAAACCCGTCATCCTCTAGCCCTTCATAGGCGGCAATGACTGTATTGCGGCTCACCTTAAGTAGGACGCTCATGTCTCGCGTGGAGGGCAGCCTCTGATCCGCCTGAAGAGCGCCTTTGATTATTAAACGTTTGACGTATTCTTTCACTTGTATCGTGACTGGACGGTCACCAACAAGCTTGAAATCCTGGAACATCCTTCATCGCCCCCCGTCTATAATGATGGCATGGAAGACGATAGAAAAAAAGAACCACCGCACTGGATTTTTCATCCTTCGGTGGTTCTTTCGCAGTAGCGGACAGCATTCGACCCAGCAGTAACTAGGAAAGTAAAAAAGAACCCACTTTTCCAAGGGTTCCTCTTTTGCAATCCTATTTTAGTTGGCCTATCGTGAACCTTCACCAAATGCTAAACGTTTTATGGTTGTTTTGCGCCATCATAATATATCTGTCCAATTGCTGACTTACACCCAAAACGGCGTCACTTGAAAGACCATGTTTTCCTGCCAATTCCATCATTTGCTGTCGTAGTTGTTCGATGCTTTTTTCTAAATCTAAATGATGGCGGCTTGCTTCTTTTCCCGCGCCCCAGATCGTAGACTTGCTTTTAGGGGCACCTGCTGCTTCTCTTTTCGGGGGTGTTCCTAGGTGCACAGGAACGTCCCTTTCTAATGAACTTGCGATAGCTTTTATGTTAAGCACCTCCTATTATTTACAGATTATGACATTAATAACTATAAATCAATATGCAAGAATTCACCAACTAAGAAAAAATTGTATAATAAAAAACATCCTATCGAAAGGATGTTTTTTATTGTGTCTTATCAACTCTTCCTAAAAATCTGCACCATGTTGATAATAAATAACATGTGGCGCGCCAGACTTTTGGGGTTCGTGAACGATCTCACTGCCAAACCCAAACGCTAGAAGGACTGCTAGTAATACATATTTCATTCTTTTTCATCCTCTCTACTTATCTCATTTTTCATCCCTAAGGGTACATCGTCTTGCATACTAGTTTAAGAATGTAGCTTCGGCCTTCTTTTCGCCTATTACAATTGCTTGATATTGAATGATTTGTGATGACGAAGCAAGATGTCGATATTTCTCAAATAACTGTACACATAATAGTGCATCATGATGTCGATTCATCAAATCCGATAGAACTAAACAGTGTAGGGTCTCATTGAGTCCACTTTCCATGCGTCCCTTTGCAAAATCATATTTTGCTTTGTGATATCGATATTGAAGGTGCTGAACCATATTAACCAACAAGGTCCGTTCATGGAATCTAGCAATATCTTCAGAGAGGCGTAATAAAACCTCATCCACACAAAAATGATATGTATTCGCAGCTTCCATAATCGTAACGAGGCCCGGAAGTATTTCAACTGGCTGTTCCGCCAGATAGTCCGTATAATCCTTAATGATTTCTTCGTTCCCCATTAAGACTTCTAGTGTGTAAAAATTCGCCTTTGCAAAGACTGCAAACCTCTCAACGATTCTTCTCCCTTCATCGTCAAGAAGTTCAAACCAATGCAAATCGGCGTATGCTTGTACATATTCTTTTGATTGCGTATAACCCCCTTGCATCTGTAGGACCAATCCTTTATATAGATAGCCCATTCCGTAATAGTAGACGAGCGGACGTTCTGTTTTTATCAACTCTGCCGATCGATTTTTTCTTCGTTTTTGCAGCTCATCTTGATAAAAAATTTTGGAAAGCTCTCTTAATTCATCTGCGTAAGTTTCCGCTTCACTCCATTTTTGTAACGTGAAACTAACCTTTGCCAAATTTAATAAGGCGTCTAATTGATCAGTTTCTGGTAATCGCTTTCGATAGGGAGAAAAGCGAATAACAGCCTTCTCATTTTCATCAGCATTGGTCCCGAGTATTGCTTGAAATAACCGATAATGACTCATCACAAACTGGGTAGAGTAGCTGTCTTTTTCGCTCTCAATTACGTACTCATAGAATAGCACCGCCTTTTCCAGTTTCCCATCCTCGTATAATTGCTCTGCCACAGTAAAAAGGATGGAGATATTTTTGGGATTCTCCAGCAATTGGGAGGCAACAGCTTCAATGCAATCCTTTCGCCCATTCTCAGCGCTTCGAATCAAGTAAGGGATCAATCGGGGGCGCGAGATTTTCCTTTCATATAAACATTCATCGGGGTATAGTTCATACAACCAGCCTGGCTCATAGCCAAACACCGCAGCGAGAGCGTCTAATTGACCTATGGTAATAGCCCGAGGCGGATTGCCATTTAGAATCTCGCTCAATGTTCCAGGATTAATACCTGTTAAATCACCTAGTTTGCTCAATGTATAACCGCGCGCTCTCCGATGTTGTTCGATTTCTGACCGCAGCGACTGGTGCAATGTCCCTAGCAGTCCCCCCATAATGGATCACCCTCTTAGTTTTCCTTTATTTTACAACCAAATGGTTTATTATGGAATATGCGCAAAACATTTCTTTATCATTTTAATAGTTTTGGTCAGGGGTGCTCCCATGCAAATAACCATAACAGAGATTGTTATGGTTAAATTGGGATGGTGTTAGGAAAAGCTCGTTCTACCAAATTACGCAGTTCACGGACATTGCTTGGCCATGTTTAGCCGAGCATCGTAGCCCCTTCCATGCGTGCGGCTGCACAAATTCTTAGGATTGATAGAAGCACCATATTTCAATAACTACGAAGCTAGTGACCGTAATGGAATGAATCCATTCGCTCGTAAGCACTCCCTATTCCTTTTTTCCGATCAACAATTCCACTTCTTCGATTTTCTTCGGGATCCGCGTAGAGAGCACCTCGCAGCCTTCTTCTGTTACTAACACATTATCTTCAATCCGAATGCCAATCGCTTCTTCCTCTATGTACAGACCAGGTTCAATCGTGATCACCATACCGGGTTGCATGGCAGTACTGTAATCCGGGATATCGTGCGTATCCAGTCCAAGGTGATGAGACACGGTATGATAGTAGTATTTGGATAGCTCACTGCTCTCTTGGATGAGACCGAGACGTAGCAGGCCATCTGTCAAGACTTGTTTCGTGACATCATTAAGTTGTGGAAGTGTGACACCAGGCTTCACTGCTTCGATGGTTTTGATTTCTGCTTCGAGTACGAGTTGATAGATCGCTTTCTGACGTTCTGTAAAGCGACCATTCACGGGAAACGTTCGCGAAATATCAGCCGCATAGTAGTTCGATGCTGCACCGAGGTCGAGGAGAACCAAGTCACCATCTTCCGCAGGCTGATTATTCGCTTCATAGTGCAAGACAGTAGCATTGATTCCACTAGCAATAATAGGTAAATAAGGAAGCTCGCGAACACCATGCGACTTCAACGTGAAATCATAGTGCGCTTCTAGCTCATATTCCATGATTCCAGGACGTGCATGTGACCACATACGCCGGATTGCTTCATCCGTGATCGCAATCGCACGTCTGATTTCTTCGATCTCTGCCGGACTCTTCACCATACGCAGTTCTTTCAGCCATGGGCCCGCATCGTGAATTGGCAGGGTCCGGTATTTCTTCTGCGCGTCTTCGGCAAAAGTCTCCGCAGGGGTCAGCTCATCGCTCCATAGACAGCGATACAAGTCAAGATAGAGTGAGCCCTTGCCTTCACAGCGCCTCACAAAGGTTCCAAATGACTCGGGCCACTCATCGAGATAGTCGAAGTGTTCGATACCAGACTGCTCTTTAGCCTCTTGATCCGATAAGACGGCCCCTGTCCATTTCGCTTCCAGTTCATTTGGGCGCTGAAGAAATAACGTTTCGGTCACGATGCCAGCGCGTTTCGTGATCATGAGAATGAGGTTGCTGCGCGCAATGCCGGTTAGATAATAGAAGTTGCGGTTCGGTGAAAACGGATATTTATCGTCATGGCTGCGTGTCTTGACAACCCCTGAAAATAGTACAAGTGCACTGTGTTCAGGCATTTTTTCCGCGAGTCTTTGACGGCGATTGATGAACTCTTTTGAATGCATGGTTATTGTCATTTGTTTCCACCTCTTCGTTCGTAAGTTTTTTCATAGCCTGATCCAGCATGTGAAAGGCGTTCTTGATCGCTTCTTGCGGAACGCGCGCATACTGATCACGGATATTGGAATTAAGTTCAGTATAATCTGGCAATTGTCAGCAAAAAAACAATCCTTATTAGGATACAACCGATGAAATCCGGCAAGACATCAAACTCGTTAAACCTGAAATCGAGAAATGCCAGTAATATCCCCAAAATCACTCTCGTTAGATCGTCATGTATCCTCCTTTATTCTAGATTTTAGGATACTTTCATCATTTAGGAAACGACTTTCGCACGAAATCTTTGATTGCGTCCATAAAACAAAGAGCAGTTACTCTAGGTAAACTGCTCCTTGCTGAGGTTACTCGGCTACTCTTTTCGCCCAGCGCAGGTCCGGTGTGCCGGTTACACTAAAACGGATGCCTTCGATCTTTTTGCTGTTGAGGTAGTTTTCGTTATTGAAAAATATCGGGATCACTGGTAAGTCCTGCATTAAAATAGTTTCAGCGTCGTGCAGAAGCTTCATGCGTGTTTCCTCGTTTTGTTCGACCTTTGCTTTTTCGATCAGTTCGTCAAACGTCTGGTTGGCCCAGTTGGTGAAGTTGCGGGAGCTTTTTCCCGTGTACAGCTCCAGCATCGCGAGCGGATCGAGGTAATCGCCGCCCCAGCCCATGCGCGCAATTTGGAAGTTTTTCTGCTTGAACGTATCGATGTATGTTTTCCACTCCTGATTTTCCAGCTTCACCTGCACGCCTAGATTTTGCTTGAACATTTCCTGCAGCGCTTCGGCGATCTTCTTGTGGTTTTCCGCTGTGCTGTATTTCAGTGTAATCTGCGGAAGCTCTGTCCAGCCTTCTTCCTTCAAGCCTTCAGCCAGAAGCTGCTTCGCCTTTGCCGGATCAAACTGATAGTAAGGCGCCACTTCTTCTCGGAAGTCCTTGCCCGAAGGAGTTTTCACCCCGAATGGCGTATAACCGTACGCTGGGAGCTGGCCTCCCTTGGTCACGTTTTGCGTCAGGATGTCCCGGTCGATCGCGTAGGAAAAGGCCTGACGAACTTTCGCATTGGTGAATGGCTTATCCGCTACGTTGAACGTGTACGTATAAATGCTGTAGTCCGGAAATGATTTATACTCTTCTTTTTCTTTTTCCTGCTCAATCACGTCGATCGGCAAGGAGTCAATCAGGTCAAGTGCTCCCGTTTTGAACATCTGGTAGTAGGTGGTCGCTTCGTTTACCATCTTGAAGTGGACGGTGTCCATCGTTACTTTTTCTTTCTCCCAGTAGCTCTGACTTTTGACGATTGTCAGCTGACTATTGTGGTCCCAGCTCTCCACGGTGTACGCGCCATTGGTCACGATACCTTTCGCTTCCGCCGCCCAGTTTTTGTCCGCATCCACGACTTTCTTGTTCACCGGCAGATAGGCGCGACTCATCATGATTTTCGGGAAATAGGTGATGGGGTCTTTCAGTCCGACAATGAGTGTGCGGTCATCCTTTACTTTGATCTGAACGTCATCCGCACTGCCTTTGCCCGTGTTGTATGCCTCTGCGCCTTGTATGTAGTAGAGCGCGGATGGTTCATAGGCGGCAGTCTGCGGGTTCAGCACGCGCTTCCAGGAGTATTCGTAGTCATGCGCGGTCAACGGATCGCCGTTGGACCATTTCATCTCGGGGCGGAGGGTAAACGTGTAGGTTTTGCCGTCCGGGGAGACTTCCACCTTTTCGGCTGCGCCTTCGCTGATGTCTCCATTTTGGCTGTAGCGGTACAATCCTTCGTACAGATGGTCGATCACCCAGTACGAGGTGGTATCGGAAGCGAATGTCGGGTCTAATGTGTACGGTTCACCCCGCAGGTTAGCGGTAATGACTTGTTTGACGGCTGCACTCGTCTTTTGATCGGCTGACGACGCAGCTGGTTTATCGCTGCCGCACGCAGAAAGTGCAGGCACAACGAGCGCCAGCAGTGTGGCAAAAGTAAGCAATCCCTTTTTCATTGATGATTTCCTCCTTGTTCTCCTCTGTCTACTGTACAAGATGGCAAGCGATCCAGTGTCCCTGCCTCACCTCCTTCCAGTCCGGCACAGTTTCGGCGCAAACACCTTGGACCACCGGACATCTGGTGCGAAACGGGCAACCGCTTGGCGGATGAATCGGGCTGGGCGGCTCTCCTGTCAGTACAATCTGATCACGCGCTTCGCGTTGGGCAGGATGGGAGACCGGCATAGCCGAGATCAAGGCCTGCGTGTATGGATGAAGCGGCGCAGCAAACAACTCCTCGCTCGGTGCCAACTCCATCATCTGCCCCAGGTACATCACGCCGATCCTATCGCTGATGTGCTTCACCATCGACAAGTCATGGGCGATAAACAAATAGGTGATGTACCGATCTGCCTGTAGATCGGCCAGCAGATTGACGATTTGCGCCTGAATGGACACATCCAGAGCAGAAATGGACTCGTCTGCTACGATAAAGTTGGGTTCCACCGCAAGCGCGCGGGCAATTCCGATACGTTGTCGCTGTCCGCCGCTGAATTCATGCGGAAAGCGCTTTGCGTGGCTTGGGTGCAGTCCTACCAGCTCCAGTAGCTGATAGATGCGCTCTTCTCGCTCTTTTCCTTTTGCCAACCCATAGGAGTCTATCCCTTCGGCGATGATGTCACCCACCCGTAACCGCGGATTGAGCGAGGCTTGCGGATCTTGGAAGATCAGCTGCATGTGGCGGTTTGCTTCCCGTCGCTCACGTCTATCCATCCTGGCGATGTCTTTGCCTTGAAACAGGATGCGCCCCGCAGTAGCCGGGTACAGCCCTACAATAGTCCTACCTAGTGTAGACTTGCCGCAGCCGCTTTCCCCGACGATTCCAAACGTCTCCCCTCGCCTGATTTCAAAAGAGACACAGTCAACAGCCCGAACACGTTGGCCGCCGCCAATCTCAAACGACTTGGCGAGATTCTCCACTCTCACAATGTTGTCAAACATGTCTCTCCCTCCCTGCTACAATCCAAGCTTCTGCTCTTTGGGCACGTGGGTCGTTCAGCCAGCAGCTCGCTTCATGCCGATCGAAAAACGTTTTCGCGTGCGGCATATGCTCCAGGCAAATTTCCATGGTAAACGGGCAACGGACAGCGAATGGGCAACCAGCAGGCGGACGAAACAGGTCTGGTGGGGTACCATCGATTGGAATCAGCCGCTCTTTTTTGCCTGCAACGAGACGCGGTACAGACTTCAACAGCCCTTGCGTGTATGGATGGCGCGGGTTGTCAAAGATTTCTCCCACCGGGCCGCTCTCCACCACTACGCCTGCGTACATGACCGCTACATGGTCGGCTACTTCTGCGACGACGCCCAGATCGTGGGTAATCAGAATGATCGAGGTGTTCAACTGCTGCTGCAGATCCTTCATCAGACGAAGGATCTGTGCCTGAATGGTCACGTCCAGCGCCGTCGTCGGTTCGTCGGCAATAATCAGCTGCGGATGGCAGGCAAGTGCCATGGCGATTCCGACACGCTGCCGCATACCTCCGCTTAGCTCGTGTGGAAACTGTTCAAACCTTCTCGCCGCCTCCGGAATGCCGACTCTCGCAAGCAGTTTCAGCGTCTCTTCCTTTGCCTCCGCCTTCGTCTGCTTTCGATGCTTGATCAGCCCTTCAGCAATCTGCAGACCGATTTTCATGGTGGGGTTCAGCGAGGTCATCGGATCCTGGAAGATCATGCCGATCTGCGAGCCGCGAACCTGTTGCCATTCCAGCTTCGTCAGCCCAGTTAGTTCACGCCCCCGAAACCGAATGCTGCCGCTTTTTACCTGACCGGATCAGGGAGGAATCATCCCCATCAATGCCCACGCAGTCACACTTTTTCCGCAACCGCTTTCCCCTACAATTGCCAGCGTCTCTCCCTCTTTCACAGAAAAGGAAACTCCTCTTACTGCCTGCACCTCTCCGCCGTACGTGCGAAAGGAGACGTGCAACTGATCTACTTCCAACAATGGCTTCATGATGTACTCCCCCTCATTTTCTGATCCGCGGGTCCAGTGCGTCCTGCAAACCGTCCCCGAGCGCGTTGCACGCGAACATGGTAAGCGAAATCATGAATCCCGGAAAAAACAGCCGCCACCACTGCCCGCTAAGCATAACTGCCAGCGCGTCGTTGGCCATCGTTCCCCAGCTGGCGGTGGGTGCTTGCACACCCAACCCAAGAAAGCTGAGAAATGATTCGGCGAAAATCGCGTGCGGAATCGTAAAGGTCAGGTTGACGATGATGACGCCGAGCGTATTCGGAAGCAGATGCTTGATGATGATTTTGGCATGGGAGGTTCCCAGCTTTTCTGCGGCTAGCACAAATTCCTGCCGCTTGATCTGCATGATTTGTCCTCTGACCAGGCGGGCCATGCCGACCCAGCCGGTCAGCGAAAGGGCAATAATAATCGTTGTGAGTCCAGGCTCAAGAACCACCATCAGCAGAATGACCACCAGCAGATACGGAATGCTGTAGAGTATTTCAGCCAAACGCATCAGGATGTTGTCCACACGGTCGCCTAGCTTGTTCCTTCCTGCCATGTAACCGGATATTCCGCCGATGCAAACACCGATCACTAGGTCGATGGCTGCTGCCGCCACACCAATAAACAAAGAGATGCGGCCTCCCATCCAGGTACGTGCCCACATGTCCCGGCCCAGGTCATCCGTTCCAAACCAATGCTCGCCCGACAGCGGCAGATTTCCCTTTGTCAACGACTGTTCATGCGGGCTGTGGGGAACAAGCATCGGCCCGATGAGCGACAGGGTCACCACTGCCATGAGCAGGAAGAACCCGAGCATCGCCAGCTTATTGCGGCTTATCCGCTGCAATACCTCCTGCCAATACCCAAGACTGGGACGTTCCCGATTTTCCTCGGAAAGTCGGTTTCGGTCGACCGGTCGAAACAGGGAATCCAGTTGTGTTGCTTGATTGGCCATCATGCTATTTCCCTCCACTCGTCAATCTGATGCGTGGGTCAATCACCCGATACAGCAGGTCGATGATGTACAAAGTAAAAATGAGTACAAAGCTGTAAAACACTGTCATTCCCAAAATCACGGGATAATCGCGGTTAAAAATGCTTTCCACGAAGTATTTGCCGAGCCCGGGAATGGCGAAAATCTTTTCCACTACAAAGGTCCCAGTCAGCAGGTTGGCAAACAGCGGGCCGACAAAGGTAAGCACCGGCAACATGGCATTGCGCATCCCGTGTCTGACGACGATGGAAAAGGTGCCAAGCCCTTTCGCCTCCGCCGTGCTTATGTATTCCTGCTGCCAAACCTCAAGCATGCTGGCTCGTACGAAGCGGGCGATAATGGCAAGCGGACCGATGGCGAGCGCAAGCGTTGGAAGAATCGAGTGCTCCCAGCTCCCCCACGCAGCGACGGGCAATAACTCCCATTTGACCGCCATGTACTTGATCAGCAGTGGTGCCAGAATAAAACTGGGGACGGAGATCCCGATGATGGCTGCAAACATAGACAAGAAATCCAATGTCCGGTTGTGATAGAGTGCCGCTACGATTCCCAGTGTGATTCCACCTGCCAGCGCCACAATAAACGACTGGAGTCCCAGAACAGCCGAAGCGGGAAAACCCTCCGCAATGAGCGTATTCACGTCCCTCGTCTTGGACTGGATAGATGGCCCTAGGTCAAATTGCAACAATCCTTTCAGATAGAGCAGGTACTGTACCGTGATTGGCTGATCCAAGTTGTACTCCGCCCGCATGTTCTTCACGACTTCTTCCGGAAGCATTTTCGCGTCAGACGCGAACGGGTCACCCGGAATCAGGTGCATGGTCACAAACGTCACCGTGACAATAATCCACAGCGTAACGATCATGAGAAAGCCACGCTTGACCGCATAATGAATCATGTTATTTCCTCCTTGCATAATACAAAGTAAAAAGATATGAATACTACGGATTATAAATATAAAAAGCCCCTCTCCGAAAAGAAGAGGGGCGATTTCGCAGTTCCCACCTTCTTATCTCGCAGAATACATCTGCAGGAATTGGCACCGTAAGGTCAATTAGACCAAGGTTGCCGGGTTTCATCGGGCCAGTCCCTCCACCACTCTTGATAAGAATGTTCTATGAAATTTAATTGCATCGTAAAATTCTTTTTTATCTTATCATTTTACTCGGATATGTCAACGCCGTTCCATGACAATTGATTTTTCTTTATCTTTGATTGATGGAAAAATTAAATCTTCACATCCGTATGAATAGGAAGATGTCGGCCCAAATCTTAATTGTAGTGCCCAGGATCAACAAAGCAAGAATGGTTTGGAGAATCCGGGTGTTCAACCGTTTGCTGACCTTCGTACCGATGGGCGCTGCCATGATGCTAGCGATAACCATGATCACGGATGGCCACAGCAATATGTCCCCCGCCATCCATTTCCCTACAGTCGAACCGATGGAAGAAAGAAAGGTGATGGCAAGAGAAGAAGCAATCGTTACTCTTGTCGGAATCTTGAGGATCACCAGCATGATGGGAACCAAAATAAAAGCCCCAGCTGCCCCGACAATTCCGGAAGAGACTCCGACAATCAAAGCGGATAAAACGGCTGTTGGTTTATGAAAGGTAACCTCGGACTGTTCTTGTTCGTCAATCCGCTTTTTTGGCAGGAACATTATGGTTACAGCAATGGTGGCCAGAATGGCGTAAACGATATTAATGGCTTCTGCCGAAAGATATTTTCCACCATATCCTCCAAGCAAGCTCCCGACAATAATGGCACTTCCCATGTACAGAACGAGCTGGTAATGAATGAGCTTATCTTTGCGCAGAGCCCAAACAGCAGCAAGAGTGGCAAAAAATACTTGGACTGCACTTATTCCGGATACTTCGTGAGCTGTGTAAGCAACGAATCCAAGGGCGGGCGGAATGTACAGGAGCATCGGATACTTGATGATGGAGCCCCCGATTCCGACGAGACCGGAGATAAACGATCCCGTGAAACCGATAACAAACAGTGTGATCATAAGGTCGATAGTCATACGCTCACCCTTTGCAATGCCTCACTTCGTTTTATTCTCGTTCTGCGAGTGCCAAGCCGTCCTTTTGCCATTTCAAGATTCCGCCGCTCAAATTCATTACATCCTTGAATCCATTTGCCTTCAGAATGCTTGCTCCAATGGCAGATCGGGCACCGGAACGGCACTGTACGAGAAGCGGCTTATCATGAGGAATCTCATCCAGCCGCATTGCGAGCATACCGAGCATGATGTGCTGTGCATCCCGAATATGCCCTTCGTTCCACTCAGCGAGATTACGTACATCTACTACGTGAACCTCTCCCTTTTCCACCCTCTCTGCAATCTCCAACGGTGTAACCTCTTCGATTGTCTCGAGCGAAGACGCTTCCCTTTCCATTAGCTTGCCGCTGTCGATAAAGCCCGTGACATGATCAATCCCAACGGAATGTAAGGTCAGCAAAATCTCGTTCAGCTCATCTGGGGTAGCCATGACATGAACCGGTCGATTGTAATCGACAGTCCATCCCGCCCAGTTGGCAAATGACTTGTTAAAAGGAATGTGGAATGTTCCATCCAAATGTCCCTTCGCAAATTGCTGGAACGGACGCGTATCGAGAATCTGTCCGTTTTCCAGCCATTCCTTTATCGATTCAAACGAGTTGAACTCTTGGACTACAGGGAGTTCCTTGAGCAACGCAGGGCCTTCTTTATTCACGCGTTTCATCACTGCAAAATACTTTGGCGGCTCTGGTTGTCCATCCAGAAGTGCATTGACGAATTCCTCTTCATTGGTGTGTGACATTGCCCAGTTAAAGAGCTTTTCATAACCGACGGTAGAAGACGGTACGGCCCCCAATGCTTTCCCGCAAGCACTTCCTGCGCCATGAGCTGGCCATACCTGCATATAATCCGGCAATTGCTTGAATTTTTGGAGAGACTGGAACATGGCTCTTGCACCTGAATCGGATGTTCCCATTATTCCCGCCGCTTTTTCGAGCAAGTCCGGTCTGCCGACATCGCCGACAAAGACGAAATCTCCCGTGAAGATCCCGATGGGCCGATCTGCATGACCACCGAGGTCTGTCAAAAGGAAGGAGATACTTTCGGGTGTATGGCCAGGGGTATGCATGACTTCAAATAGCAAGTTTCCGATAAAAAAGCGATCCCCATCGTGGACAAGCTGATGGTTCAAACCCTCCAAATATTGATATTTCCAATCTTCATCGCCCTCATTGGATAAAAACAGCTTCGCTTGATGAACTGCGCCCAGTTCGCGTGCACCCGATACAAAATCAGCGTGAATGTGCGTTTCGGTGGCAGCTACAATGGAAACGCCTTCTGCCTTGGCAACTTGAAAATACGGAGCCAGATTCCGGCTGGGATCAATCACAATGGCCTCACCGGTTTTTTGGCAGCCGACCAGATAAGATGCATGTGCCAGCTTTTCATCATAAAAGTAACGCAATAACATGATGCAATCCTCCTTTTACACGTATCTTATTTCTTTGATTTTTCCTCGAGTACTTCGAGCAGCGATTGGGTAAAGCGAAGGGTTTTTTGGACGGTGGGATCCTTCATGAGCTTGAAAAGACGAAATACGGAAACTGGTTCGCTTTTACCTTCGGCTCTTACCTTTGCTTCCCGGAAGACAGCCACCCCGTGCTCCACTTGGGAGGACACGGGAGCGATATACGCTTTCATACCAGAAAGCACGTATTGCTGTGATTGCTTATCGTTTCCGAGACTCTCCAGAAAATCAGCAGCTTGTTCGAGAACGCTGACATACTTAACGAGCTTTGGCAACTTCTCAAGCAAAGTGAACAAGGCGTCTATCGATTCTTTTTCCACTGAGAAACGGGACAGTTGACCATCCACCCGCTCAAACAGATACCGAAGTGATTCCTGATCACGCAAGATCGATGTCGCTACTTCTAGTCCCTCTTCAGCAGCCAGAACGGTATCTTTTATTTTCGGGAGCTTTCGGATCAAAATAGAGATTGCTTCCTGAACTTCTGGATCAGACAAATCTTCCCAAAACATGTCAGAGCTGCTCTGTTCCTTTCTGTCCTTCAAAATGTTGCTCTCCTCCTCTCTTTCAACGCCGCCTTACATCAAACCTTTTAACATGCCATTCCAATAAAGAATGGGAAGCAGTTCTCTTTTCATCAGGTACATACTGAATCTCTCTTCAGACTGGTCAAAAGGAAATGTTTCACACGGCATCTGGTTGTAATCAAATTCGGCCAGTACCAGTTTGTTGTACCCCGTTACGAGCGGGCAGGATGTATAGCCGTCGTACTTTGCCTCCAATGGATGACCGTTAATCAGCGCGAGCAGGTTTTTCTCGACGACTGGCGCCTGTTTGCGAATAGCAGCTCCGGTTTTGGAAGTAGGAAGATTCGCGCAATCGCCAATGCCAAAAATAGTAGGGAATCTTTTGTGCGCAAGCGTATATGGATCGACATCGACCCAACCTCCTGCGTCTGCCAATGCACTGTTTTTAACGAAATCGGGTGCTTTCATGGGAGGGGTCACATGAAGCAAGTCATACTTCCATACTTCCTGCTCGTTGGTGTCCAGATTCTCGAATACGGCTTCTTTGGTATCCGCCCGCACTTCTATGAGGTTTTGCTTGTATCTGGTTTCGATGTTTTTGCGACGAATGACGTCATTGAGGGTATTTGCATACGTGGGAACGTCAAAAATACTGCCCTTTGCCGATGCAAAAATGATCTCTGACTGGTTGCGAACCTGTAGCTTGCGGAAATACTCATCGGCCAGATACATGATTTTCTGAGGAGCTCCGCCACACTTTACGGGTGTATTCGGGTGTGTAAAAATGGCAGTGCCGCCTTGAAAACTCCGGATGGCTTCCCATGTACTATCTACCGTGTGATATGCGTAGTTGCTGCAAACGCCGTTCTTGCCAACGGCATCCTTCAGGCCCTTTACCCCATCCCAATCTATTTGCAGACCAGCAGCAACAACGAGATAGTCATAGGAAAAGATGGTTCCCTGCTCCGTACTGAGCGTATGCTGTTCCGGTTGAAACATAGTGACCGCATCGCAAATCCAGTCGACGCCTGCGGGGATCAGAGAGGAGAGGTCACGCTCGGATTCCTCCTTTTTCGCGGCACCACCTCCGACTAATGTCCACAACGGCTGATAATAATGCTTGGATGCGGGATCAATGATGGCGACTTGTCCCTTGAGCTTTTTGGAAGCTCGGACGATACGGGCAGCAACAGAGATACCGGCTGAGCCTGCTCCCACAATGACAATGGAATAATGAACTTGTTTTGCCATGCTTCCTCCTTCGACGACGATATCGTTTCCATACGTAGGATGATTGTTCAAGAGGTGCAGTCTCTATCATTTAGTTTAATTCTCTGTCATTTTTTCCATATAGGGGAAGTCCCCTACTTTTCGATCTGGACGATTAAAATGCCAGATCGAGATATCTATTTTTAATGGCATATTGGATCAATTGATGCTTGGTGTCGAGCTGTAGCTTCTGCATGATATTCGTTTTGTGATTCTCCACGGTTTTGACGCTGATCAACAGCTTGTCGGCGATTTCCTTATTGGTATAGCCAAGCACAATGAGTCTGACAAGCTCCTTTTCACGTACCGTTAAGACAGAAGGCAATGTTTTCGCATCTGATTTCAGCCATAGTTTGATGATCTCTTCCGATACGGAAGTCTTGTAAAAGCGCTTACCTCTGCACACCTCCATAATGGCTTGAAACAGCAGCTCGCCATGGCTGTTTTTTAGAATGTATCCATGGACTCCGACGTTGATGGCCTTCTGGACAAAAATCTCCTCGTCATGCATGGTCAATATGACGATTTTCACGAAAGGATTCGACTTGCGAATCTCATTGCTCGCTGTAAACCCATCCAGCCCATTCGGCAGTGACAAATCCATCAGCACCACATCGGGTTGTAGCTGAGTGGCTTTTAGGATGGCATCGCTGCCAGAATGACTCTCTCCGACAATTTTTATTTGAGAGTAACTTTCGAGAAGGACACGCAAACCCTTCCGAATCATCGTGTGGTCATCGACCAAAAGCACCCGTATCACACTGCTCTCCCCCTTGTCCCGGTACCGTTACCTTAATCGATGTACCTTCGTGGAGGACGGACTGAATCTGAAGACTCCCCTCCGTCTGATCCACTCGTTCTTCCATATGTTTGAGTCCCAGACCAACCTGAACCTGTTCGCGAACAAATCCGATTCCGTTGTCCTGAATCAGCAAAGTCAGTTGATCGTCTTCCTTGTACAGGATGACTTCAATGAGTGTCGCCTTCGCGTATTTCAGTGCATTATGTAGAGCTTCTTGGATGACACGGTACAGATTAATTTCCAAGATTGGCTGAAAATGATCGCTGACATTGCTGTAGGAAAAGGTAATGGAAACATCCTGATGCGCTTTGTTCAAGTTAGAAACAAGATGCCGAACCGTAGGGATCAGTCCCAGTTGATCGAGACTATGCGGACGCAGCTGTAGAGAATAGAGCTTGACGTCTTGTATCGCTTTTTCCAGCTCATTCACGATCTCTTGCATGAATTCGCGAAATTGTCCTTTCTGGTTGATCCGCGCTTGAATGGCTTGAATGCCTACTGAAACGGAATACAATGATTGTCCTACGCCGTCGTGCAGCTCCTGGGCCAGGCGCTTATGTTCGTTTTCCTGGGCTTCTAGCGTTTTTTGCAGAACCTGCTTGGAGATTCTGACCTCCTCTTCTTTTTTCTTGACCGTCATATCTTTCAAGACCAAAAGGACATCCTGCATGTTTTGCTCGCCATTTTCATAGATGACAGCTGTGCTCATCTCCATGTCGACGTACCCCCCTTCATACGTGGGCATTGCAGATAGAAAATAGGGAACCTCCCGTTTGGCGAGCAAATAACAGCGTTCTTCACCATCTTCCAGCCTTCTGTTTTGGCAGTAGGAGCAGTACGGCACCTTCTCTCCTCGTTTCCATCCGGTCATCTTTTCTGCGGATGGATTCATCACCATAATTTTTCGTTCCTGATCCATAAGAATAATCCCGTCCTGCAAGTGGTCGAAGATTTGCTTCAGATAACCGTTATCCATTGCCTTCCCCTCATCACCATAGCGTTCAAAAAAAGTGGTACATTGATCCATCATAGGTCCTCCATACTGAATGGCTTCCAGATCATTTCTGATCATCTATCTTTGCTCGTATTTCTTCTATGATTTAATCGTAAGAGACCGGGAGCACCTTTCAAATAGGTACCTTCCCCTATCTTATGTGACGCTAAATGATGATCAAATAGATACTGGGTTTTGATTGCATCTACGTATGAAAAAGCCGAGTAACGGCTAGGTATCATCCCCTAGCATGTACTCGGCTTGCCACATGAATATTCTCCTACGTGTCCAACGACGATTTACAGATAACAGTTATCTTCAATGATCGATTGAGCCTCAGCAAAAAAATCGTCTGTCTTATCGTAACCCAACAGAAGTGTTGCTTCGTTCATAGGCAAAAATGATCATCGCCTGCCTGAAGCATCAGTTCTCGCATCGTTATGTAAAGTTTTTTACATATATACCCAAGAAGAATGCCTTGACTAAACAATAGAGAACAGGTAATCTTTACCCGCAACTATCAAACGACAATGGAAACCGGATTTCATTCTGTAGAAAGGTTGTATTGACATCATGGCATTATCTCAACTTACTACCAAGAAACAGGTCAACAAGGAAAAGTCTTCTATCTCATTGCTCTCTCTTACTGTCGGCTCTTTTGCAATTGGAATGACGGAATTTGTTATCATGGGTCTGCTGCCGAATGTTGCAGAGGATTTGGATGTTAGTATCTCGTCTGCGGGTCAGCTCATTACCATGTATGCTCTTGGGGTAGCCGTCGGTGCACCAATACTAACAGTCCTCACCCACCGAATTCCCCAAAAGAAGCTACTCTGTCTACTTATGGTTCTATTTATTCTCGGAAACGGAATCTCTGTTTTTGCTCCAAACTATGCAATATTGATGGCGGCACGCATGATAACCGCTTTGACGCATGGGACATTCTTTGGAGTTGGGGCTGTTGTAGCCTCCAGTCTCGTAAGTCCTGACAAACGTGCCGCAGCCGTTTCCATTATGATGGCGGGTCTAACGATCGCCAATATCATTGGTGTACCTCTGGGGACTTTCATCGGTCAACATATGGGGTGGCGCTCCTCATTTGGCTCTATTGCGATTATGGGAATCATAGCACTGATCGGAATACTTATTTTCGTCCCAAACATGCGGCAAAAAAATACGGGGAGTATCACTGGGCAAATTACTGCTCTTCTCAAGCCTAAGCTCCTTCTGTACCTCCTTATCGGAGCATTTGGCAACGCAGGTCTTTTCACCGTATTTACGTATATAACGCCACTGTTGACGCAAATTACCGGTTTTGCTGAGTATCATGTAACGTGGATTCTTGTCCTCTTCGGTTGTGGAGTGACCATCGGCAATATCGTCGGCGGAAAACTTGCGGATTGGAAGCTGATGCCTTCCATACTCGGTCTTTACTTGACCATATGCATCATTCTCACGCTGTTTACGTTTACCGTATATAGCCCTATCGCTGCCGTAATTACCATTTTTCTATGGGGAGCTGCTTCTTTCGCTGTATTTCCAGGGCTGCAAGTGTGTGTGATGAACCTCGCTCAGAATGCACCAGCGCTTGCTTCTACCTCCAGTCATTCTGCCGGAAATCTAGGAAATGCAGCTGGGGCTTTTATTGGGGGGTGGGTTATTACTCATCTTGATATTACCTCCCTCCCATGGGTCGGTGCTATGCTCGTAGGACTGGGTCTGATTTTGGGAATCGGTTCGTATATAGCTGAACGCAAAGTGCAACAAAGTCAAAAAGGGTACTCAATTTGAGCACCCTTTTTCTTTTGTACTTGCTTCTGAAATTGATGACGAACTATTGTTCTCTAAAAATAAAGTAGTAGACTGACAGCGCCCATTGTAGCGCTGTTTATTTTTTATCGGATGAGCTGCCTAGTAAAAATAGGTTTTAGACTATACGTCAGAATGAAGCTATCCACGGATCTAAACTGAATAATAAAGTTATAGACTGCCTCATTGAACTATCGAACCCGTTAGTTCATCTATGACCAACCTTTTGCATGTTTCAAAGTGATATGAATAAACTCCGATAAAGCTGGAGAAATCCACATGTTTTTGTGAAAAGCCACTTATTGCACGATCCTGCAGTGCCCCATATTTTTCTGATTTTTCCCATGTACATTTTTTATATCGTTTCTTAACAAACTCCATATTACCAAAATTGCGCGTTTTTTCTAACGATATGAATAAACTCTGTTACTGCCGGCGATAGCCACTTGTTTCTGGGATACAACATAAATGTAAAAAGCGTTTCTTCATACGTTTCGCCTATTAACTTATGATCACGCAACTCTTTCTCCACAGTTATCCGTGGCAATATCGAGACTCCTAGGCCACCAATAATTGATTGTTTTACTGACTCGATACTCCAGAACTCAATGCTGCTTTGAATTCCTATGTTGGA
This sequence comes from Brevibacillus sp. NPDC003359, assembly GCF_042878995.1. Taxonomy (NCBI): domain Bacteria; kingdom Bacillati; phylum Bacillota; class Bacilli; order Caryophanales; family Paenibacillaceae; genus Brevibacillus; species Brevibacillus sp. NPDC003359. The sequence goes on along the minus strand of NZ_JBIAOR010000001.1, from coordinate 766,838 downwards.
TTTTTCTACAAACTGTTCCAGAAGAGTACGATAACTGCAACCTTTATTTGTAACAAGCAAACTGCTCTTTTTCAAATCCAATTGATTGTTGATATTGAAATCGTTGGGATATAAAAACATCATTTGCTCTTCTACTATCGTTTCACAATACATGTTCGAATTATTCACTTGTTTACCTAACATAAAGACAAGATCTGTACTTCCATTTGAAAGTTCTTCCTGAAATGTTAAAGGATCGACGTGGTGCCATTCTATACTTACATGAGGGTATTTTCGTTTAAATTCTTCAAAAATTGGTGGAAAACGATAGAGTAATAGGTATTCTGCAATCGTAATGGTGATATGACCTGAAATTTCACCTTCCATTGAAGTTACCTCTTTAATTCCGTCATAAATTTCCAACATCTTTTTGGCATGAGGCATCAGTTTTTTTCCAACTTCCGTTAAAATTACCTGTTTTCCTATTCGATCAAATAAAGGGCGGCCTAGTTCCGTTTCCAAAGCCTTTATATGAGAAGTAATGGTTGATTGAGCATATCCAAGATGGTTTGCCGCTTTGGTGAACCCGCCTAACTCAACGATCGCAATAAAGGTAACCAAATGCCGAATTTCCACAAAGATTCGCTCCCCCTCACATCCATCTAAAAAGATGATGATTTTGATTCAAAATATCAATTTTATTAATTGATTTCAAGCTCATATACTCTGTGTAAGACTTATTCTAAAGGTTGTGATTACATTGAGAACAACTACTGGAATCCTTTATGCGTTTATTTGGGCTACTGCGGCAATTGCTACAAAAATAGGTTTAGTCTCTTCAAGTCCACTACTTTTCGCTTCAATAAGATTGTTTTTCGCAGGGATTATACTATTTGCTATCGTGTATATCGCTAACAAAAAGTATCCTTTTCCAAAAGGGAAAGAATGGGGAAATCTAATTATTCTAGGACTACTTAATTCGACTATTTATGTGGGATGCTGTTTCTTATCCCTTGACCATGTAGATTCAAGCATTTTTAATTTATTACTCACTTTCAATCCGTTTATTGTTGCTTTTCTTTCCTCCATATTTTTAAACAGAACCATCAAAAGAAATGAGTTAGTGGGAATGTGTCTCTCTGCGTTAGGCCTAGGAATTGCCCTATATCCCTATATAAACGATATTAATGGAACTTTATTCGGTTTCATTACATTGGGAATTGGTGTTTTTTCAATGGGGGTCGGAAGCATTTACTTTAGTAAAACACAAATGAGATTGCCCGGAATTGTAGTAAACACCTGGCAGATTATTTTAGGTAGTGCAATGGCTATGCCGCTTTCGTTTTTATTAGAACCTGACTACTACTTTCATCTCGATTTCTACTTTGGATTTGGGCTTATCTGGCAGGTGATTGTTGTTTCAATTATTGCGATGTTGCTTTGGTTCTCCTTATTGAAAGAAGACCCTGTCAGAGCAAATAATTTTTTATTTCTAACACCTATTTTCGGATATATGTTATCTGCCATTTTTCTTGGTGAAACAATAACCAACTTTCATTATATCGGCGCACTCTTTGTTATTATTGGTACAGTTTACAGTCAGACGAATATGTTTGGCTTAAAACAGAAAGAGACTAAAATACCTGTCACCGCACAGATTCGTACGGAAGCAGCCGATCAACGTGCAACCGGAGAATCCTAGAAAAAGAGATTTTTCACAAACTAGTGTGTGTGAGTAATCGGGAAAGGTCGAACAAATGTCGTTATTGAACTATCCTGCCCTTTAGCTTAAAGCAACTGCCAGTCTACAACTTTATTATCCAGTCCAATACTTTATTAATCAGTCTAAAACTACATTTTCACCGAACAGTAATTCTACCTACCTTTGGCTTTGTCTGAGAAGAAGTTATATTTTTTGACTAAATACTGGTCTTGGAGGGAACAGGAGCATGCATATTGAGGATGTAACCTACCGGGACCTTGCCATGCGCCAACTTACTACTGAGCAGCAAGACTTCATCATGAGCACCATGCGCCGTTGTTCAGAGAAAATAAAGTAGTAGACTATTCAATCCTTCCATACAAAAAGGCCAGCCAAAACACGAAAATAAAGTGTTAGACTGGCTGGGTTTATTGAACTATCGACCCCGTTAGCTTAACATGAATACTTTTATCTTCTCGGTGTATAGTACGGATAATCCATCTAAAAATCCCCTCGACCTGAGGGGATTATTTCTATTGCAATGCATTACGTCTCTCCTAACATTTCCTACAAACGCTAATGATAGATGAAGATGACGGAGAGAACGGCGTTTTATCCCAGTCAGCATATTGATGTTCGACGCGAAAGCCGTGACGGGTTAATAAAGAATGCAGCGTATCCTGATCCGTGAACCGACAAGCAATTCGGGAAGTCGTTCGCTTATACCCCCAATCACGCATCGTGACCCAATGCATGATATGCTGGCTAGCATCGTAACATTGTGTGCCTGATACCTTGACGTTATTCCCATCCTTATCAATAAATGATCCCCATTCTGTCTCCTCTTGATCGGATAAATCCGTCCCCTCCGGATTACGGGTCTCGAATGAAAAGATTCCATGGGGTTGTAAATGTTTGTGAACGGTCGTGAGCAAATCGATTTGATCTTGATCACTTAAGAATGCCTGAAATGCATTACCAGTCAAATAAATCATCGAAAATCGCTTGTCCGATTCGAAGGTACGGGCATCACCTTCCAAAAAAGTAACAGTCAACCCTTCCGCCTTCAACCGCGCATATGCGAGCATCGCTGAAGAGATATCAACACCGGTAATCGTTATGCCTGCTTTCGACAGAGGTATCGTTGTTAAGCCAGTACCACAAGCAAGTTCTAATACTTCCCCAGGACTCAATCTAGCAAGCTCAAGATAGAACTGATATTTGTCCATTTCACCGCCAAATTCAAGATCGTAATTTACCGGGTCTTGATATTCTTCAAGATTGCTATGTTCAATCAACGTCATTCCCCCTTTCATTTCTTGTTATAACATTTCGAACTACCAAAAATGAATCTATTGAATAAAACAAACAGAATGTTGTGTTGAGGAAAAATAATTTCCATAAGAAAATGTGTTTATATAGACACAGAAAGGATAATCGAAAGCCCTATCGCCATTCATCGCACTTGACAGTAGTATTTTACCTTTTCTTCGACAATTTAACTACTTTTCAAGTCGATAATCACTATGCTTTCCTGCCCGTTCGTTAAATAACTGGCCGCCAGTCTAACACTTTATTTCTCAGTCTAGTACTAAGTTCGCTTGTTAGAAGAATATGGATTAAATAATGAAAGGAGCCCCCAGAGGCTCCTTTCATGCTTAGAACGGGTTACAAATGAACAAAAGCGTGTTTTGTTCATCTGTGGACAATTATCGAGACGGTGTCGGAGGTGTCGGTATTGTACCTCCTCCAGGGCCAGGTTTCGGTATTAAACCTCCTCCAGGCTCCGGGGTCGGTGTCGTAGGTGTCGTAGGTGTCGTAGACCCTGTCGAAGGCTCTGACTTTGGATCCTGGTTCCCCGAGCCGCTGTTATTGCTGTTGTTATTATTTTCCAAGAAAATCATCTCCTTTATATGGGGGGTAGGGCCAACATTTAACTGTTTTATACGCATAGCATTAGCGGACATAACAAGCCTACTTTCAACAGCTTGATGACCGCTAATGATGTTTAGTGGACATTCGGCTTAGAGTAGGAAAAATCTGCTTTTAATGCGCCTGAACGTGCTTAGCGTATATTTTTCGTTAAAATGTTGGTGGCCGCCCATAAAGTCAAGATAATTATTTACATTGCATAAGCATGATATTCCCAATAGGAAGTTGGAAAATATAAGAACTGATGCTTTTCATTCAAAAATTATCTTAGCACCGGGGTTTTCCGCATTTTGTTGGTACACCTCTATATAAATCAAATGAGCCATACTGGAAATACAATCCAGCCTGTGACCAAGACTTTATTTTCGAGTCCTAGTCCGCCGCTGCTTCTTTTACGGGGTCAGTCTAAAACTTATTATACAGAGGCTGCCGATTTTGCTATTCAAAAACCGTATAGGATCAACAACCTCGGTCTAACGCTATATTTTCTTGTGATAGCTCCAAGGTGGCCCACTATTCGCAAATTCACAAGGTTCACCTTCTTATTTCGAAATGGGTAACATGATATCCACGATGGTTCCTTTGTTGAGCTCACTTGAAATGGTGATGCTGCCTTGATGATCTTTCATTATTTTATTGCTGATAAGTAAACCTAAGCCTGTCCCTTTCTCTTTCGTGGTATAAAATGGTTCGCCGAGCCTGGACAGCAACTCCTGGGAAATGCCACATCCATTATCGGTAAAGCGAATCAGCACGTGATTATCACGTAGACATGTCGTTTCTATGCGGATTTCGCCAACTGCCGTGATAGCATCCAGTGAATTCTTCAGTATATTGATAAAGACTTGTTTTATTTGATTTTCTTCCCCATTAATCGCTATCGGTATATGGCTGAATATTGTGTTAATCGTAATGTTGTTTAGATTCGCTTCTGATTCGAGAAACTTTACCACACTTTCAATGAGTGGGTGTAAAAGAATCCGCTTCACATGAAGAGTTTGCGGTTTGGCCAATACTAGCAGCTCACTCACGATAAAGTTGATTCGATCTAGCTCTGACAACATAATGTCTGTATAAGTAGAGACCTCCGACAGTGTAGGCCGTAAATACTGAATGAAGCCCTTTAATGACGTGAGAGGATTCCTTATTTCATGCGCGATACTTGCAGCCAATTCACCAACTACTGACAGCTTCTCTGTTCTCCTGAGAAGTTCTTCGTTTTGCTTCCTTTCCGTAATATCACGTGTAACGTTGATGAAGTACTGACTTTCGCCATCCGAGCTGAAAAAAGGCATTCCTTTTGATTCGAGGTAGATCCATTTCTCGTTTACCCGTTTGTATCGATACTCACATGTAATGGGTATATGAAATTGAAGCATAGTGGAAAATCGCTCATAGACGAGTGATGCATCTTCTGGATGTATGTTTTCAATGATAATTTGGCTCGTACCTAATTTCTTCAGATGTGAAGGTGAACTATACGATACGTGACCGTCCTTATCAATAACGGAGATGAAGTCGGCTGTGTGTTCAGCAATGAATCTATACTGCTCTTCGCTCTTGCGTAAAGCTTCCTCAGACTGTTTTCTCTCGGTGATATTGCGTGAAACGAATAGAAAGCTTTCAACCTCTTTGTTCTCAGACATGATTGGAACACAACGCGACTCCCAATACACCCATGATCCATTTTTATGGCGTAATCTGATCTCCATTTGAACATTTTGGGGATGCGTAGAGATTAAAGTACGCAGATCTTTCACGATTTTTACATCCTCGGGGTGAATGAGATCAAAACTATTCGTTTGAAGAAATTCATCCGGTGTATATCCCAAGTGCTGCTCGATAGAAGGAGATACAAAAAGATTATTCATGTGTACATCATGTTGACAAATGACATCGCTCGTATTTTCTACAAGGATGCGGTACTTTGCCTCGCTATTCACAAGTGCTTCTTCAGCCATTTTGCGGTCCGTAATATCTCTGGCGATGACTGAAGTGCCTACGATACTACCTTCTGTATCCCTTATAGGGGAAGCAGTTAGACCAACCTGAACGATTTGACCATTTTTTCGTTGACGCACAGTCTCATAACCCGTAATATTTTTCCCTTCAAATTTAATCTCGTGGAAAATTTCCTTTGTCTCGTTTATGAGATTTTCAGGTACGAGACAGTACGGGTCATTCAGGAGGTCTTGATATGTCCAACCATAGATTTTTTCAAAAGCACTATTCACAAAAAGTATATTACCCTGCATGTCCCTAATTGAAATGGCGTCTGTAGTCGTTTCAACAAGTGACTGAAGCAGCTCTTTCATGTTGATCTGTTCTTGTCTAAGGTTGATTCGCAGAGCTTCTTTATCCATAGGTTTATACCTTCCTTAAACGAAGAGTGTGAATAACGTTAATATTCTATGTTCATTGAAAATATCCTTGAGAAAATATCTATCCTACTAAAAAGATACCGCCCCCTAAAACGGAGCGGGATATTCTGACACCATTTCCTATCGACTCGATTCTTATTGAGGGCTTTGCTCAGAAGCCATGGCACTGGCTTTCGTCTCATGAACGGTGCCAAATGGATGATGAGGTGGCGCGTAGATGGAATATACTTTAAGCGGCGTATTACCCGTATTGATGACATTGTGCCATGTGCCCGCAGGGATCATGATGGCATCGTTATCATTGACCCTTTGTTCAAAATCTAAATGATCTTTGCGATCCCCCATCCGAACAAGACCTTGACCTTCTTCCACTCGGATGAATTGATCCGTATTCGGATGAATTTCTAAACCAATGTCGTCTCCAACATTTATGCTCATCAGCGTCACCTGCAAGTGCTTCCCTGTCCATAATGCCGTACGGAACGTGCTGTTTTGCTTTGTAGCTTGCTCAATGTTCACGACGAATGGCTTTGGTCCATAATCTCTCAATTCGATGGTATTCTGATAACGATTCCCGTATCTATTCCCATTCGCATGGCTCCAGCTGTAATAATGAGGACTCCACCCATAGTGAAAATGGTTGTTATTCCATCCGGCAAGCACGGGATAATACCATTGATAGTAATGGTAAGAGTTGTTGTACATTTCAATCTCCCCTCCAGTGTAAAGGTTTTACCCTTTAGCCTATGTGGTTACCTACTGACAGGTAACTAATCTGAAGAGCAATTTCAGATGGTTCTTCACATTCAGTTGCGTTGTGAATATTAGGGTATAGTCACTAGGAAGAACGCTTGCGCAAAGTACAAGCCAGGTCAAGCAACGAAGAGAAGGTAATTCCAGCACTATACCGCACGAGATCTTCCACCAAAAAGCCTTTACCTAATACCAACGCTCCAAGGGTTGTCCCCCGGATCTGATTGATCCAAACCGCCTGGTACAACTGGCTGAACTCGATCACAAAGCAAAACGCGATGCTGCACCACAACGCGAAAAAAATCTTCTTATGCGTAAAGCAAGCGCGAAAGCCGAAGTAGATCATGGATGCCCATAAGGCATCGCCAAAATGTTCAGCTACAAAGACAGGCAGACGGTCGGCGAACACTCTGGACCCTAAGCCCAACACGATAGCAGCGAAAACGGCCAGAATATAGACAATTCGGGCTCTCCTTCGCTCGGAGCTCTCGTTATACTTGTCCAAATGCTTTTTCATGTTCCCCTATACCTCCAGTGTAACGGCTACACATTCTAACCTCAATTACGACAAGATTGCTTCGAAGCTCAAGTGAATATGAAAACCGTACTTGATTATCCTAACCACTAGGGTAAAGGAAAAATAAAGGAAATGGTAGAGATTTTACCTACGGAGCCAGGGGTTCATGTTCATGGAGCCATATCTGGCTCCTCTGACGGTCATTTTATCCATTCAATTATCGCTCGACAAATCCTTACAATTTGCCTGGCAGCGTGTTTTGGGGACCATTGTCGGTGTCCTGTTTACCGTATGGATAACGCCTTTGATCGTTACAGACGGTTGGAGTATCGGCCTCCTCTTATTTGTCGGCGTTCTGATCGTAACGTGGGTGAAATGGGATCATGCCATCTTGGTGCAAGTTGCTCTTAGCATCTTATTGGTCATGTACTTTCAAAGCAAAATGCCGACTTATTCTCTAGATCGTATACGCGATACGATTATTGGAGCGGTAGTCGCTATTGTCATCCATATCATATTATTCCCTCCCGATTCCGTTCACAAATCCCGCAAAAAGATGATCCATTTCTCTGATCAGCTATCTAATCATTTTAAACAGACTGCGGCTTGGATTAATGAAGGCTGTCCCGCCAATAAAGCCCAAGCTTTGCAAACAAAATTGCAATCCCTATTTCAGGAGCTTCATCAGGCGACAACTGAGGTGGATAAAGCAGAGAAGGGCTTGCGTTACAATCCATTTGGCACAAAAAAACGCGCTGCTTTGAAACCATTGACTCAGCAAATGGAACTGCTTCGGTCGGGATATGCCAATCTAGTCAATATGATACGAGTTTTTACGAAATGGTCTGAAAGTGGCGATTTTGCGATGGAGAATCAACAAGTATGGACACGTAGCGGGTTAGCGAAGTTGATTCAACAATGGAAAAACGGATTGGATGAGCCCGGAACTTCTAGCTCCACTACCCCGGAATCCACTCCGCATATAAAATCTCCTGACCATATGCAAAATTCTCTATACCCGGCTGGGTTATATATGAACGCTGAGCAAGTGATTCAAGATTTCCAGCGTTCTAATAAATGACTGTAATCTTCAGCCGTATCGACATCCGTGAATAAGTCCGAGCTTGTAAAATCGATGGATACTCCCGAGGTACCTTTTCGGATGAGCTGCCTCGCTCCTTGGTCGTTCTCCAATCGCAGCAGGTCAGGGAACATCTGCCTAGCAAAAATAACGGGCGGTCTCGCCAAACCGTCATGCCTCGAGGCTAGGAACCCAACGTTGGTCGTAGCCTGATAGTGAAATAGCAGTTCATTGATCATCGCTGTCGTAATCAATGGTTGATCCGCTAACAAAATCATAACAGCTGCCGCGTTCATCGCTTGTGCAGCCGCTACACCGCAACGCAGGGAGTGCGATTGCCCCAAGTGCGCTTCCGAGCAGTGAAATATGGCCCATTTCCGATGAATGGACTCCTGATAAAAGGTACGATCGATCCAATCTGCCGTAACGTCGCTAGATACGATTGCGACATATTCCAATTTGGAGTGTAAGGCCGCTGCCAAAGCATAATTTCCCAAATGCATAGAGCCCAATGGAAGGCGAAGCTTATCCGAACCCATTCGAGTACTTTTTCCCGCCGCCAAATATATACCCACGATTTTATCCGGATTCATGGGAACTACTTTCTTGCTTACGTTTTTTTCTACGGACAGATATCAGCTCTGCCAGAATACTGACAGCAATTTCCTCCGGCCCCTCAGCTCCTATGGCGAGTCCTACAGGAAAGTGAACGTTCATCGGAATCTGTAAGCCTGATAGCATACGTTCCGTTCTCCTTTTCGATCCCAAAATTCCAACATAACGAAGCTGCCGATCAGAAAGAAGTCGAAGCAGCTGTTGATCCTTTTTAAAATAATGAGTCATCACAACTACATAATCGAAGGGAGAAAATTGAATGGCACGTATCGCTTCCTCCGGAAACCCCAAAATAAAAGACGTAGCATCTGGAAAATAGCGTCGGTCGCATAAAGCGGGTCTCCAATCAGAGACGATTACGGAAAAGCCGGTGGCTGCCGCCAATGCAGCAAGCGGTCTCGAATCAGGTCCCGCACCAAATATGATCAGACGCGGTTGTGGGTCATACCGATGTACGAAAACATCGGATTGGATAGTTGGGACAAATCTTATGCCGCTCGTACAGGAAGGCTCTGACTTGGTCGATATCATATCTACAAGTGCCTGAGGAAATTCTCCTCTCCATTCCCCAAACAGCTGAAGATTTTCGGTCAAGAAAGCATAATCGGTAACAGAGCCGTCAGAGCCTAATCTTTTAACGTGCATGACCACGGTTTGTTGATCTAAGTAATGCTTCAATGTACATAAATGATCCAGTAAAGTATCATGAATCGGCTCCATTGCTACATGAACGACACCGCCACACCCTTGTTCTTCCCCCCAGGACAAAATCTCCGATGATTGCATGTCGAATAAGAAACTGCGAGAAACGCCTGCTTCCAAAATATCAGGTACGAAAGACGCAAGATGAGCCTCCAAACAGCCGGCGCTTACTACCCCAATTTGGGAACCACCTTCCAGAAACAGCATGGAGACACCTTCTCGACGATAGGCGCTCCCTTCGACTTGGGTAATCGTCGCTAGCACGCTTCTTAGATCGGTACGTTGAATGGTTTCCAAAATACGATGGATTTCCTCCAACCTCTCCCCTCCTTGGGCTACCAAAGGCAGCAGGACCTATCCTTATTTTTGGGGTGTAAAAACGTCCTTCACCGCATTGTGAATTTCTTCATAGGACATGCATCTACAAATGTTGGATTCGAGCCAGACTTTGATGGTTTCCTCATCTGCTTGTGGGTGAGTATTCCGTAGCCCTTCACAGTTCATAATAAAGCCGGATGTACAGTAACCGCATTGGAATGCCTGATTTTGAACAAAAGCATGTTGAACCGGTGAGTTTCTCAAACCCTCAATCGTAGTAATGCGCTTCCCACTCGCCTCCACGGTGAGCATCAGGCACGCTTTCATGGTTACGCCGTCTACCAAAATCGTACACGAGCCGCAGTCGCCGTTATCGCAGCCAGATTTACTACCCGTGAGTCCCAATTTGTCTCGAAGTGTGTATAAGAGAATATCAGCCGCTCTTCCATGAATGGTTTGTTTTGCCCCATTCACTTCGAATTCAATAGGATACATGGTAATCTTATGCGATAACATGCTTCACCCTCTTTCTAAGGTTTGGATTGCGTCAGCAATTGTTTGTTTAAGAACAAATTTCCGATAAGGTGCGGAACCTTCCGCATTCGTTATCACTGGAGCGGGTAATTTACTCATCGCCTGCTCAATTCTTATTGCCAATGGGATCGAGTATTCGTTCAACACCTGCTCGATTTCAAAGGATCGGAACGGGAAAGAGCAAACGCCACTGTATGCCGTATGAATCCGATTATTTTTCTTAAGTGCAGCGATTGTTACAAGCGGGTAACCAATATTGCCAATCTGTCTTTTTTTGGAATGAACGTAAGGTGATGATAAATAGCTTCGGTCTGTTACGGTCTGCACAAGAAATTCATCCGGTTCCAATCTCAATTGTTGTGTGAAAACCTGGTGTATGGAAGCCTCTTTTACTCCTTGTATTCCTGCTATGATCACTTTACTGTTTGCCAATAATAGCGGCAGAACGGCCTCCCGGAAATGAATTTTTCCAGCAATATTTCCCCCGAGCGTGATTTTATTCCGCGCTGTTTGATCGGCAACGCCCTGTGCCGTTTCACTGAGTAACGGAAACAGGTTCGCTGCGGATAAAGCAGATAATGTGACACAAGCTCCGATAACCAGCTTATCGTTCTGGATTTCCATTACATTGCACGCTGGAATGGATTTCAAATCAATAACAGCACCCGGGTGAATAGAATTCGTTCGAGCAAATGTGATGATTTCTGTGCCTCCGGCGTAATACATCGGATTTTTCTTCCGTTTTTGCAGCAACTGAAACCATTCCACAGCTTTCTGAATGGAAGCGGGTTGGTAGTAGTCAAAGTCAAATGGAATCATGGATCGTCCTCCAGATCATCTCGGGTGTGAGAGGCAAATGATTAAACGCTACTCCAGCGGCGTTACTCAGGCTATTCGCCAATGCTGCGGGCATGCCAATCAAGCCATGTTCTCCGATGCCACGCAATCCGTAAGGCGCTTCCAAATGAGGTGTCTCAACGAAATCAATAAGGTACTGCGGCTGCTCACCAAAACGAATTAACTTGTAGGTTCGAAAATTCGGATTTAATATAGCGCCTTTCTCATTGAATAAAAAAGCTTCGCGGCTAGCAAAACTTAAGCCCATGCTCATTGCACCTGTAACTTGGCTGCGTGCAAATACAGGATTAATTATCTTACCAGCATCGATGACCGCTGCTGCTTTCACAATTTTGTACGTGTAGTTACTCGTATTGAATTCTACTTCTACCGCCTGTGCACCAACCGTCCATTCCGGGCCGGGATTTCCCTTACCTGTTTCAGGATCCAGTAATGTTAAATTCCGCATCGCATAGCTACCGCGACCGATGATTTGACCACCGATCGTATTTCCGTTTGGGTATTGATAGCCGTTAGCGATTTTCTCAATTCTTATCCCTCTTTCAGGATGATCCTTAAAGAAAACCCTGCCCCCTCCTACATCCAAGTCTTTCGGTGAGCATTGCAATACGATGGCAGCTATATTTTTTAACTGGACGATTGCATTATCCGCCGCATGTAAAATCGCATTGCCAACTAAAAAGGTACTGCGGCTCGCCACTGTTTTCCAATGATGGGGATCGGTTTCGGTGTTCACTTCTGTAGAGACATGGATCATTCCTGGATCCATCCGCAAACGCTCTGCTAACAGCTGAGTCAACGCTGTTCTCGTCCCCTGTCCGATTTCTACTGCTCCGCAGAGCAAATTAATGCTGCCATCCTCATTAAACATAATAACGGCTCCCGCACCGGCATCGGTCGGCGTACTCGAATTTTTCCAGAAGCAGCATACCCCTTTTGCCCGAATGAGGTTGCCATTGAATGTCCGCGGCGAACGGTCGTCCCAATCGATTAATGTTTGTAATTTGGCAATACACTTGGCCAAATCCCCCAAATTACTTCTATTCAGCAAGGTTTGCGTGGGGGACGTATCTCCGGGGGCTATCGCATTGTTTAATCGAAATTTCAACGGGTCCATCCCCACTCGGTTCGCCAAAAGATCCATCGCCCGTTCTATGGCAAAAGTTTGTTCTGGATGGCCGAATCCTCGAAATGAAGTGGAATATGGATGATTCGTATACATGCACAAAGAATCGCATTGAACGTTGTCGATGCGATATGGCCCCGTACAATCGGAGGCTCCGGCCCGGCTCATGACCGCACCCCGATCGGAATACGCACCGCCGTCATACAAATGCAAAATTTCGGCGGCCATTAGTTTTCCATCTCGTGTACAGCCTAGCTTGATTTTGGCATCCAGTCCGATATGTACTGGGGAAGAGATCATATCCACTTCCCGGGAATTAACCAATTTGACAGGTCTTCCGCCAACCGCTCGGGAAGCCAAATAAGCAAGAAATTCCGGTTGAATCGCGGCTTTTCCGCCAAAACTTCCTCCGACTAATGGCGTATGAACAATTACTTTATGAAGGGGAATATGAAACGCTTGGCTGATTGCTCTTCGGATGACATAAGGTGATTGTGAAGCGGAACAGATGATCACTTTGCCGTCGGGCATAATCTGTGCCGTACTGCATCTCTTTTCAATTGCAGCGTGATCCGATTGTGGCAAAGTGACCTCGACTTCAACAGTGTGATGACAATTTCTCCAACCTTCTGCCATATTTCCCTTGCGGATTTTGGTCCTGTTCGCAATGTTGGTTCCCGGCTCAGGGTATACCTCCTCGTGGCGTTTATACTCGGCAAGACGATCGTGAACAAGTGGAGCATTTTTTTGAAATGCCTCCCGAGGGGAAAGAACTGTCGGCAAAAGTTCATAATCCACTTTGATTCGGTAAGTCGCCATCTCTGCAATATATTCCTGTTCCGCGACTACGAGGGCAATGGGCTCGCCATAATATCTTACTTTGTCTATTGCGATTGGAGGACGGTCTGCCAGTGGTGACCCTGTCAGTATCGGATAATATTGTCCGGTTATGATCGCTTTTACACCTGGTATTTTCATGGCTTCGGTCAAATCGATCGATTTTATGTTAGCGTGAGCATGCGGACTGATAGCAACTTTGGCATGTAGTAGCCCTGGTGCAGAACGATCATTGGTATATATGGCTGTCCCTGTAACCTTTTCCCATGTTTCCTTTCTAGGAATACTTTTCCCAATCGATCGTCGCATGTAGTCCCCATCCTTAAATCGTAATGAGTTTGCAACGCTCACGTACTTCCTAGCCTATATATATACAACAATTGTTGTCCGTATTAATGAATGGCTGTAGCTATGATTGGTTGCCTGTCAGTCTTTCTCGGGTATCAATTTCTATGCCAGATAATCGTTTGGTAAAGGTCGCTCGCCAATTTGAAGACAGCTCCTCTACTTCAAGCAGCTTTTTCATGCCATCAATATTTTCTTTTTCTTGATGCATGATTCGGTTTGCATAAGAGACCGTTATCGCTTTTGGGTGACAAGAGAGTCTTGTCAATTCATCCGTATGAGATACAAGCCCTTCTTTTAGCACGCGAAAATAAAAGCCGGTATAGCCTGTCTCTTGTACCTTAACCAACATTTCTGGTACACCGTATCGCACCGACAATTTGTAACAGGGCTGTCTCGGTTGACTAATCTGTACGACCGCTTCCCCTAGCTGAAAGGTATCACCGATACAAACATCCGTTTCTACTAATCCCCGGATCGTCAGATTTTCTCCGAATGCACCGATTGCCAACTCTCTTTGTAATTCAGCTTCCCAAAATGGATAGTGCTCATAGGGATAAACGCATACAGCCTTTTCCTTCCCCCCATGGTGGACAAGATCTGCCTGCCCATCTCCTTCCAAGTTCAAAAAGGATAAATAGAGAGCTCTTGTCGTTGGGGTTTTGTAAATGCCGGTAGAAATCTCTTTCTTTTGATACTGGACTTGTTTGGGTTTACCTACATTGATGGAAAGGATTTCAACATTCACAAGAGATCACCTCATTTTTTCATGTAAATCGCATTGCACACTGCAATCATACAAATCCATTATGATTTGTTCTATAATAATAGGAAAAACCTATCGTTTGATCATGAATCGCCGGAGGGATGGTCGTTGGAGCTCAAGCAATTAGAGTACTTTATGGCATTGTGCCAGGAGTTGAATTTTACTCGCGCAGCCGAGAAATTGGGCATTGCGCAGCCTTCACTCAGCCAGCAAATCCGTCTGCTTGAGCATGAAATCGGCATGCCATTGTTTGATCGCGTCGGAAAACGAACGGTTATGACGGAAGCAGGCAAAACATTGCTTCACCATAGCTATAATGTTTTTCATGAGTTGTCACAGGCACGTGCAGCGATAAGCGAGCTGCAAGGCTTAAGCAGAGGCGCATTAAAGATTGGCGTACTGCTAACGGTCGTCAATTACTTGCTCCCGCCTACTGTTATCGAGTTCCACCAGCGTTATCCAAAGGTCGAATTATCGGTTTTCGGGATGAGGACCGGCGATATTTATGAAGGACTTTTGAAAAACGAGCTCGATGTAGGCATTGTCTTTTTTCCTATGGAGCATGACGATCTGGAAACCATTCCACTCCTTACAGAAAATCTGGCCCTAGGGGTACCTGTGGATCATCCGATCGCGAAGGAACCATTTGTTTCGCTTGCGATTTTAAAAGAAACTCCCTCCATTTTATTGCCCAACACGTACTATTTGCGTCAGTTGATCGACGAAAAGTGTCGTGAGCTTGGTTTTTCGCCACAGCCAGTCTTGGAGATGACCACAATGGAATCGATTACGAATATGGTCGGACAAGGAGTCGGTGTCACGGTCCTTTCAAAAGGCTACCTCGACTATATCGACGATAAACGCATACGTACGATTCCGATCCAACAGCCCACTATCACGGCGCAAATCGGTATCGTCTACCGGAAAAACAAGTATTTGTGTGCAGCAAGCCGAGTCTTTATGGAGCAGTTGATCGCTACGGTAAAACGTGCTGATGTTCAATGATGCGGGAGTCAAGATCAGTTTATGACGAGGGAAATGATTGTTCAATAGCATTTTTGTTATCATTTCGATAGGTATTACCTATGATTATCTAGTCTTTCCAAGTGGAAATATGCTCGGGGCATTCTTTCAAGGATGCTTCATGCGTGAGGTACTTTTCAATGAACGCGCAATAATGGGGTGTATGGGAATCACCTGTATTCGGTCGAAAGTGGACGCAGCCTAGACAGGGCTCCGCTACAACGAGATGGCCACGTCTTTGCATCGCTGTGATAACGGAGCCGAGCCCGATCTCGAAATCTTCCAGTATCTCCTCTGGAATCGAATGAAGCGCTTCCTCCAGTGTGTACCCCCATTTTTCAAGGCTCGATGCAGCTTCTTTTCCCTTTGCAGTCAATTGAAGCAAGGTCACTCCGCGATCTTCCGTTTTAGGTGCTTTTGTCATGTGCCCTTTCTTAACGAGTCCATTGATAATCTTTACGGCTGTCACATGCGTCGTTCCGATTGCCTTGGCAAAGTTACCAATGGAAGCCACGTCGCTTCTCGTATAGAAAGTGAACAGCAACGCTTGAATTTGTACGGGTGACAATCCATGTTCATCACTCTCTGCCTGCGTCACTTTTTTTATCGCCTAGGACACCCGAAAGAGAGCCATCATAATACGGACTGAGCGATTTTCCTTTCGTTCTTGGGGATCAAACATCATGAGCGTATATTACCTTCCATGTTCCATTTTTCTATCCATTGTAAATGGAAATATGGTCGTGTAAAAGCATAAGAAAAAGGAGGCGCCTCAAAAGCACCCCCCCTTTTTCAAACTTAGCCGTTTTTCACATCTTCCAAACTTGCTCCAAAGTTGATGTGGTAGACGTTCCCGCCAAGCACGAGAGCAGGTACGGATTGAATACCAGCCTTCTCTGCTTCCTCAATGCGATTCCGCTCTGTACCAAGGTGGACAATTTCGATTTCGAGCTTTGTTTGATCCAGGTAGTCTAGGACAACTTGCTCCGCATCTACACATACTGGGCAACCAGCATGATAAAAAATGGCTTGTAACATTTGGAATCAGCTCCTATTGATTTTATGTAGCATTGCTACGTATTTGATTATAGGAGCGACCATCTTTCGGAACAATTACAAATTCCCTATGGTTATCATAGGAAATCTCGATGATTGAATTTGCCTAAGGAGTTCGTAGTTTACATGGGATCACGAGTAATTACTTGAAGCTGTTTTTTGATTTACTTCAAGCGAAAACCCTAATGTAGCGTAAAAAATACGAAATCAATCCAACTACTCATTTGATTTTGTTGCCACTGATTCAGTCTCGTAATTAGTTGTCCCTTACCTAATGATAGCACGAGTATTTCGACTTGGTAACGGTCTAGCAAAATTTTTCCAAAGCGGACTTAACGAGCGAAATCTCAGAGCCACAATAGAAAAGTAGCAGGGATTCTGCACCATCCCTGCTACTTGTTTTTTTCCGAAATACATTAGTCAATTGTACTACTTACACTATAGAAAGGAGTGAAAATCGTTTTCTAGCTCATTTACGGTTTAAAGAAAAATGTTCAGTAATATTCTTCATATACTGTTCATCTCCTACGTCATCCTTCATGTTAATAAGAGTGTTTGCATCTTCACCAACAACATATCGTAACTTGCTGGTACCATCTGTTGCCGCTTGATAGATTGTTTCAGCGACAAGTTCTGGAGACGAGGAAAACGCTGGATCTTTCTCCATTTCTGCTAATTTACCAAGGTATGCATCCGTAAATGGCTTGTAGTCCGATAATGATTCGCTAAAATAAAAATCCATTGATCTTCCACCAAAGTCTGTATTAATCGCTCCTGGTTCGATTAACTTTACTTTGATATTTTGTGATGCTAATTCATAAGATAGGGATTCAGAAAAGCCTTCGACAGCAAATTTAGTAGAATGATAAAGTGACATTGTAGGAAAGGTAACTTTTCCTGCCATTGAAGAAATATTAATCAGTACTCCTTCTTTGGTTGTTCTAAAATGTGGCACGATTACTTTCGTCATGTTGATCAAACCAAATACATTCACTTCAAATTGTCTTCTAATCTGCTCATCAGTAGCTGCTTCAAGAATTCCCATTGATCCATATCCTGCATTATTGAGGAGGACGTCAATTTTACCAAAACGTTCAATTCCTGCTGCTAACGCATTTGTTATCGTATCTTTTTTTTCAACATCAAGCCGTAGCACCAAAATATTGTCGGACTTAATAAATTCGGTTTCTTTTTCAGGTGAGCGCATTGTAGCTACTACGTTCCAGCCTTTTTCAGCAAAGTGTCTTACTGTAGCTCTTCCAATTCCTGATGAAGCGCCAGTGATAAAAATGGTTTTCATAGTATATTCCTCCAAAGGTATATTCTATTATTTCAAACAATGATGACCCGATCATTGCTTCTTTAGTTCTAATTGCTCAATATTTAACATTCCCTGTGCAATGGTTTCAAGTTTAGCGCTATATTCATTTATCCCAATTTGGATGCAAATGATCTGTGCCGGATGCATCTCATTTTTATGTAGTAAATACGACTGTTGTAACTCTTTTAATTTGATTTGCGCATCTTCCTGTGCTTGCGTCAACCAAATCATCACCCTGTCATACCCGACAAATTCACCAAAGTAAAGCCTCATCAAAAAATCCGATTTTGTACTATCCTGCTCTAGAGGCCCTATTAAATAGTCGTTAAAACACTCTCGTCCTTTATCGGTTATGGTTAAAACTTTTTTGTTGGGCTTACCATCTTGAGGTACAACTTCCTTGGTGATCAATCCCTCCTTTTCCATCCGAGTAAGCATTGGATAAATCGTTCCATATGTTGATCTATAGAAATGTGAGAAAAATTCCTCCAATAACTTTTTTATTTCATAGCCAGTTAACGGCTGCAAAGCTGGTTGAGAGAGGTCGTAGCTATTCACTGACTCCACCAAACACATAAGGCGACTAAATCTTGCGCACGATATTTACTGGATCGTGTGACGCATCCGGTTTCTTTGGCTAGTTGGGTGAGAGCAAGAGGAGACAAATGTCGTTCCAGTTCTTGTGAAAATAAATGAAGATCGTTTGAAATACCAAGATTCATCATAAAACGCTATCCTTTCGTTAGTCAGTCTACCGAAAGAATAGCGTATTTTCGTTTTGAGGAGGTAGTAATTTCCTTAGCTTGATGGGCATGTGGTTGTACCCCATATAAAGCCATTTATATCATCAAAGATTATTTTTCATTACTGTTTCAAGCAATACAAAAAAACATCCAAGAGCTATCAAAAGTACTGCTTCGCCTGTTTGCCCTCCTACTGAAAAACGGGCGCAAATCCCACCGTTATGAGAAAAAGACAGTCTTTGATATATTGGATGTTGTCTATCCGTTTACCATGTGTCACAAGAAAGTAGCATAGTGTTTAAAAATTAACCTGCTTGAGTTTTTTGGTATGCCTTTCTATTTGCAGTATTCATGGTTGTTTGAAGAAATGGCTCTGCCCTAAGAATTCATCAGTGTTAGCTTGATGGGCATGTGGGCAGACCCCTAATTAGCAACTCACGCTGAATCGCTTTGGCCGTCTGTTATTTCAGTTGTTCGCAGAAAGTCTTGTATGCCCTCTATCACCGAAGTGGCAATGCGATATTGAAAATCTTCTTCAAACAGTTTTTGCTCATCCGACGGATTGGTTAAATACCCAACCTCAAGTAGCACTGCCGGCATTTTTGTATCCTTGACGACAAAAAAATGAACCTTTTTTACGCCCCGATCCCGAAAGCCGGTTGCTTCACTCACATGCTTCTGGATGCTCTCAGCAAGCGGAAGGGATTCCGGATGATAATAATACGTCTCTGTTCCCGAAACAGTAGGGTCTGTATAGGTATTTCCGTGGAGAGAGATAAACAAGTCTGCCCCCAACTCATTTGCAAATCGCGGTCTATCTCGCTGCTCCGAAGATAAAAAGAGATCATCGCTTCTCGTCAGATACACCTGTATGCGCGAATCTTGCTCCGCTACCTCCTTTACCTTGTGTGCTAACTGCAAAGTAAAATCCTTTTCGAACCGACCTCTAACACCCTCCGCACCATGATCTTTGCCGCCATGTCCTGGATCGATGACAATTTTGTAGACGGGCGAATCGACTTGGCTAGCATTGCTGTTGTCAGCTTGGCTAGCATTGCTGTTGTCGGGATGGTTATACAAAAAACCAAACATAACCACGACAAATACGAGCATTACCATAAAAGCTAATTTCTTGACCCTGATCATTTTCTGCCCCCTCCTCTTTCCTACATTGATGGGCATGTGGCGGTCCCCCTATATTGAAAAATAAAAGGAGCGCGGACCCCTTCTCTTCGTGAAACAAAGAGAGAAGCCCACGCCTCTTGTTGCACGGTTGACCTTTGGACAATTCAAACTGTCTCTCGGTCAGATTCATTACGATGGGAAACAAGCTTCGTTATTGTTGATTAAGTACATGTTCTACCTTTTTATTTAGCTCATTCTGAAGATTGGGACTTGTTGTGTGTCCATTTTCTTTATCAAATTCGATTTGAGATTTCGTTTGGGCTTCAATGATCACGTCTAGCACTTGTTGCTTCGAAACATTTTTAGAGGCCGCAATGTCGAAAATGGATTTACCTGTATCTAATTCCTTTTTCAATGTGGAAGCATCCATTCCCAGTAATTTAAACAATTCTTCATTATCCAGGTAGTTTGCAGCAGGTCCATCAAAGTTCGGATTCGCCGGTCCTGTAGGAATACCTACGAGCTTAGAAACACTAATGGTATTGTCCTGAACAAAAACCTGGTAGATCGGACTTTTGAATCCGAATCCCTCTTTGGTGTAATTCAACATCCATGTTTTATTATCTGGATTCTCCATTTGCTCTATAGCAACCTCGTACTCTTCGACGTTGCCATACAATTTATCAATGAGATCATTTACCTTCGCTTTGATTTCCTGATCGGTTAAAGTACTGAGTGACTTCTCCTTAGGCTCCCAATTTCTTGAATCACGTGTTCAATCTCACCCGTACTACCGTTTGTATGTAGGGTAATCTTTTTGCCGGTTCCTCCTTTTTCTTGTAGGACGATGCTTGTTTGGTTTATCGGTTGGCCCTTTATCATTTGGACCTTTCTCAGTTGGTCGTATGTCAGTTGGTCAGTTTCCCCTATGGATATATTACCTTGAACGCTGCTTGCATCGATAATCTCAAACGATTTTGTTTCGGGAAATGCGAGATACAGCTTATCGAGTGTTGCTTTGCCAACCTCATCCACCTTGACTTGTTCAGTAGTCATCGATGTTCTTGTAGGCATTTCAATCAAGGGAGAAGCCGCAAATACTGCAACTGGAATCAAAATAGCAGTAGCAACCATTCCACCAATTAATCGTTTTTTCATAGTTAATTCGCTCTTTTATTAATTGTAAATAGTGAGAACATCTCTTCATTTTTTATTCAGGGGGCCCTCCTGAATAAGCAGCTTACACACTATATTGTCTTTTTATCGGAAAAAGGTTCGGTTCACATCCTGTTTTTTTTACAAAATGAAATGCCCCGTATGGTAAAGCACGAAAAAAGGCTACATCCGCTTATCAAGGATTTTAAAATGAGGGGTGTCTTTCAGTCAAAAAATTGACTTTTGAGACAGCCCCTTTTTTGTTTTGAGGAGGTTTGCTTAGCTTGATGGGCATGTGGCGGTACCCCAACAAATGAAATCCATGTCATCTGAACAAACAAAACAGGAAGAGCTACATATGTATTCTTGAGCCTTCCCCACTTTTCGCACCTCTGGCATGCACGCCCGATCTGATGACCGGTTCCTTGGAAAACGCGCACATGGCCCCATCGTTTTTCATCCGTGTAGTCAGTTCGTTTCCGCTTTTTTCAACAAAACATGAACAATCAAGCCTCTTTCCGCCGAAGGAGCAATCGTGATGCTTCCCTCGTGATCCGCGACAATCGCTTGGGCGATAGCCAAACCGATCCCGCTTCCTCCCCTTTTTCGAGCACGGGATTTGTCCACTCGATAAAATCGCTTAAAAAGGTGGGGAATCTCTTTTGCTTGAATACCGATCCCTGTATCCTCTACCAAAATGTGCACAGCCACTTCATCGCCATATGCTCGCACCTTCACTTGTCCCTCATCTGTGTATTTCCTTGCATTGTCCAAAAGGATGTCCAATAACTGTCGAATTCGCTCCCGATCCATCAAAAGGACAAGAGATTCTTCCCATTCAAAAAGCAGCTTAATTTGTGGAGGGAAAATGGGTACCCAAGCTTGCTTTACTTCAAGTAGCAAAGGGGTTAATGGCTGTTCGACTTTCGTTGACCCTGGTTGAGAGGTATGCTGCATTTTAGCTAGAGACAACAGGTCATCAATGAGTTTGAAAAGTCGTTTACACTCCTGCTGTACAGCAGCGAGCGCTTCGTCCCTTACTTCTGGCTTGTGCTGCCCCCATCTTTGCAGAAGACTCACATACCCTTCAATAATAGAAAGCGGTGTACGCAACTCGTGTGATGCATCTGTGACGAATCGCTGCTGATAGACCATTGCTTCTTCCATGCGATCTAACAGCAGATTAAAGGCGTTGATCAGCTCGTAGATTTCCGTCTCTACGTGATGATGGTGAATCCGTTGAGAGAGGCGTTGAGGGAAAATGGAATGGATTTGCTGAATAAGATGATCGAGAGGCTTGAGTCCCCAGTTACTCAACCAATAGCCGCCGAGCGCCGAAAGCAGCAAGGTAAAAAAGGAAGAGAGAAAAAGAATCGTGAGCAAGATGGAAAAGTACCATTCAAGCGCTTCCGTCGTCGTAGAAATTTGCACATACAGAAGCTCCGATGTGAACGGGAGCTGTACAGGTTCTTTTGCGACCAATGTCCTTTCATAATAGACTTCAGGCTCTGTACTCCAATTAGCTCCCTGTATCGAAGCGATTTCCTTGCCGTTTTGGTCGCTAATGTTTATGAATTGATTGACGTCAGCGTAATTGGTTAACAAACGAGTCAAATAGGTAATCGTTAGTGATGCTTCTTCCGTGATTTCCGTTTTCAAATCGGCAGCGATAGCCGTTGCCTTCTGATTGAGCAATTTTTGCTCATGTTGATGGACGAGATTAGAGGTGCTGAAAAAAATAAAAATGGACAAAAAGAGAAGCAAAAGAAGCATACCAGAGCTAAATAACAGAGTGAGTCTCCATTTAAGTGAGTATCTGCGATGAGTAAGCACTGCGTTCTCCTTTTAATCTCGTAGTGTATATCCAATTCCTCGAACGGTATGAATCAGTTTGACGGATGGATCACTTTCAATTTTGTTCCGCAAATATCGGATATACACATCCACGATGTTGGTATTCCCCATAAAGTCAAAACCCCACACGGCTGTGAGAATTTGCTCTCGGGAGACAGCTTGCTCCTTGTTTTGAACCAGATAATAAAGCAAATCAAATTCGCGTGGTGTTAACATAATTTCCTCTTCATCTAGGAACACACGCCGAGCGTTGGGCTGGATACGCAATCGGCCAACCAGTATCTCCTGATTCGCTTTTGATTCCCGTTGACGCAATAAGGCCCGAATCCGTGCAAACAACTCTTCAATTGCAAACGGTTTAGCCAGGTAGTCATTAGCTCCACTGTCTAATCCCGTCACGATATCCGGAACCTCTCCGCGAGCCGTGATCATGATAATCGGGACGTCTTTGGTTTCCCGAATTCGTCGGCATAATTCTATCCCCGATAATTCGGGCAGCATGACATCCAGGAGGATGAGGTCGTACTCAACCGTCAGTGCCTTTTCTAATCCTGAAAGCCCTTCGTATTCAATATCTGTCGAAAATCCTTCATTCTCCAACTCTAACTGTAAGTATCGTGCCAAGTTATGCTCATCTTCAACGAGCAGTAAATAACCTTTTCCATCTGGCGTAGGCATACCAATCATCTCCGTTTGAATATCTTACCAACAGTTTTCTCAGAAAACTCTAATGAAATTCTACCGGGATTCTTAGTTTTGTTCTGTACGATAAGAGCGTGGATGAGAAACACACAACAAGATCACACATTCTGAAGGAGGAACATCATGACAAAGCGAAACTGGAAAGGTACAACTACTACGGTCGTAGCCATTCTCATGGGAACTTCTCTTCTCATGAACGGACAAGCCTACGCGGCTTCAGAGACAAGTCTCACCTCCACCACTACGCATAATCAGGAGAAACTACAGAAAAAACATAAGAATGACCAGAACCAGCAACAGAACAACGAAGGATCAGTTGACGATCAGGACAATGAACAGGCTGAAAATGAGCAAACTGATCAATTGGTGCAAGATGGTACTGGCATCGACCTGACAACCAATGAGGAAAGTACTACTGCTAATAATCGGAATAAACAGACAAAAAGCAGTGTCACTCCATTCGATCTAAATGCAGCAGATTCATCCTCAACTGTTTCTGATCCAAACACTGCGAAAAATAATGAGGCTACGAATACTTCAGCTCCCTCTTCCGAAATTGCCGATCAGGTCATTTCACAAGGATTGAAGTATAAAGGCGTCCCTTATAAATTTGGATCGAGCAAAAAAACAACGAGTACATTCGATTGCTCTTCCTTTACACAGCGAGTGTTTAAAGAGGTCGGAGTAAATCTGCCGCGAGACTCACGTCAACAGTCCAAAGTCGGTCAAAAAGTCTCGAAGAATCAGCTGCAAAAAGGAGATCTCGTTTTCTTCCGCAGCTACGGCAGCTCTTCTTCTCGCATTACCCATGTTGCCATCTACGCTGGAGACAATAAACTACTGCATACGTACGGTAAGCCAGGAGTTACGACAACAAAATTCAAGGGGACTTCCTGGGAAAAACGCTTTGAGCTTGGAAGACGTGTGATTTAAATATCTTCTTGGAATAGGCAAAAAAGGCTGCTGATAGCTTCAGCAGCCTTTTGCATGTAAGGCCTTTAAATAGCGGAATCGTTTTTACTGTCTCCCTGTACTATTTACAGGAATTCTGTCAAAATGACACCTTCTTGATTGTCGCCTGAAAGCACATATTTCCCATTGGTCGGCACTTGAACCATGATGCTAGTGGCCACTGGATGATAATAAATCTTGTAGTCGCCACCATTTATCGTCCCTGACACTTCCTTTGCCTCTCGCAAGTAATTCACGTACTCCTCCAAAGATAATTGACGCTCTTGCATAATAGCGCTGTGCGGCAAACCTACAAATCGGTAATGCATAGGATTGTAAGGAATGCCAGTGATTGTGACCTTTTCCTTCGGATAGCGCAGAATGAACCCGTATTTCCATGCGTTTTCTTGTAGCCACTTCCCTTCAGGGGATTGCTCCACTTTCATTTGTGTGGATGCAACGTCCAAGACTGTACCCAGATGATGTTCGCTAAAACAATCTGGCAAAGTATCGTTATGTCCCTTTTCCAAGCCTTGGTAGCCGCTCTTGATCATAAAATGCTTTACGTTGTCACTGCTTGCTCTATTGACCATTTCGTTGAACGCCTCCGCTGCCTTCTCAGACAATTCAATGGAATTATCTTGCAAGCGATAACCCTCAACCAAATAATTGTGCGAAGACAAATTGATCACATCGGATAGCACTCTCTCTGAATGGATCGCATCGTATTTGTTGACCAATAATAGATCTCCCTGATATATCTGGTCTTGTTCAACCCGAATCGTTTTGTATTTCGGGACAACTGCTGCATCTGGCTCTTTTTGTTGCGATACATCCTCTACGAGCGGTCCCAAGAATGGATAACCCAGTAACAATAAAAGAATACCTAGTAAGAGAAATCGCTTTTTCATTTCCATTTCCTCCATGGTTCGAACACACGTTTTTCTTTTTCTATCTGATGATAGTAGGTAATGTTAAATGAAATAGTAATCAAAAGTTAAAATTTTTCTTAAATCATTTAATGGTAAACAAATAGAAGAAACAACCGGTCTCACGTGGATGACCGGTTGTTTTTTTCTATGAAGTATTGGGATAGGCAACTATTCGTGATGAACGGTAAGCAGCTCACCAATCGGTGTACGCTTCTTTGGTCGTGGAACTTTGTTGTCGTTGAAATAACCGAGATGCAACGTGCCCACAACTCTCTCTCCCTGCTTTACACCAACAGCTTGCAGAAACTTCGGATGCCAATTGTAATCGTTCGTCTTCCAGACTACGCCGACCTTTCTCTCCCAAGCTAGCAGCTGCAAATTTTGTATGAACGCCGCTGCCGCCGAGAAAGCATCTTCGAACTGTGTTTGACGCGGATCTGCTTCGATGACAATCAAAAGATGCGCTTGCATGAGCTCGCAATATTGATGCATCATCTTTTCGTCCCACTTTTCAACCTCTTCCTTAGAGTAAGCCAGCATGACCGATCTCACCCATCATGTGTGTGAACTAAAAAGAACAGTTCATTCACCACCTGATGAGAGTCATGGAGACCGAGGGTAATCTTCCCATGATCAAACTAGTACCGGTAGAAATCCAAGATAATCATGGCCTCACCGTTGATTACCAAGGCTCTATTCAACTTGCTCTGGCAAGAGGGATTATCCACTTAGATAAGGAAAACAAGCTCCACCCGCATAAGGCCATCACTCGTGAAGAGGCAGCTGAAATGATTTATCAAGCCCTTGCGTATCTGAAAAACCATAAGCCTCAAACCTAAATCGAACAAAAAAATGCAGCGCATCCTCGTGATGAGGGGCTCTGCATTTTTGGTTTACTTAACCAGTAATCATCCGATTCACTTGCCCAGTGATCAACAGCATCGATTGCAAGACAGGCATCATACTGACAAGATCCTGCGAGTGGAAGCGTACCGTGCGTCCCTCGATGAGTTCCATTCCTGGCATCCAGCTGACTGCTGTAGCAAATTGTGATTTCGTAAACTCGACTTCTATCGTATTCTCTACACTTTGTTCAAGCGGTTTAACTGTACTGCGATGGAGCAATGCCTCTTTTGCTTGCTGTCGGATCAGTTCTCTGGCACGAACAGGATGCATCGCTTGCGACGAGAGGCCCGTTATCCCTGTTTTCACGGCGACCGTAAAGACTCCAGGGATATCTTCTTCCACTTCCTTTGCTGTTTGGGAATCTCCGGTAACGAGTACGACAGGGACACCAAAGGCTCCAGCGATTGCTGCATTTAATCCTGCTTCGCCCACCTCTTTGCCATTTAAGATAAGCCGATGGATAGCAAGGCCAGACAACGTATGATTGAGTACTGCATCTCCTGTTCCCGCTTTTCCATGATAACCGATGAAAAATGCGGCATCGCAGCTGCTGTCGATCCCCTGCATCATACAGAGAGGTTTGAAAAAACCACGGATGATATCTGCCTGTGGATGCAATTCTTCCAGAATGATATTGTTCATCGGTCCATGAGATTCATTGACGATAATTTGGGTGGCTCCGGCTTCCAGTGCACCCTCAATCGCCGCATTTACATCTTGTGTCAACAGTCGCCTCCCCGCTTCATAATGTCTGCGACCGGGGATGACATCCTCCCATTCGCTGAGTCCGGAGATCCCTTCCATGTCCAACGAAATAAACACCTTCATGAGTAACCTGCCTCCTTGTCTTTGGTTAGATTACTTTCGGCATTTGGCGCGATCCCATCGCCAAGCGCTTGATTTCACCGTCTGAATTGCGAACAAAGCGGATGAGTGAATCGACGCTGTGGCGAGTGAATAAAAACGTATCTTCTCCAACAGAACGCATTGGGAACACATCACTGCCTAGAACGAGTGAGAGTTGTCTCATTGCTTCATCGAATCTGATCTCTACTACGTCCCCTTCTCCGGATTTGTATGTACCGGGACATTGCTGCAAGTAAGCAAACGTTACCTCACATTCGGCAAACGTGGCGAACTGCGTCTCGAGCGGGCGACCGAACATGCTGTTTAACAATCCTAATGTCAGATTGGAAATGGGGGCATCATCCATGTTGGTCAAAAGAATCCCGGTTACTCCCGCCTCTGGGACGATGAACATTTGCGCGGTGATTCCTTTTAAGCCGCCGGTATGGGTCAGTAAGGTATACTCTTCTGAAAATGGCATCACGCCAAGTCCGTAACCATAGCTGCGGCTCAAATCAATGCGGACATGCGGCGCAGTCATTTGCGCTGCGCTATCACCCGAGATGATTGTCGTTCCATTTGAAAGCCCGCCTGTCCGATAGACATCCGCATACCGAAGCATGTCACGTGCGGACGATTTGAGGAAGCCTGCTGCACGCATGGAGGGAGCATCCCACCAACCGGGGGCACGTACTACTTCACGAACGCCATCATTCATGCGAGGTGTGTACAGCATGGTCGTATTGTCATCCTCGCCTAATTCCTCCACATGAAAAACCGTTCGTTCCATGCCAAGCGGCTGTAAAAGATGTTCGTGGACATAGGTTTCGTATGTTTTGCCGCTGACACGTTCAATGATTGCGCCAAGCAAGCCAAAAGCTTCGTTCGAATAACTGAATTGTGTCCCCGCAGGCCCTAACAACTCAAAGGGAAACTTTGCCATGTACGCCATGAGGTCTTCAAAGGAAACGATCGGATGTTGACATTCTGCTTCAAATTGCTGGAGTAACGGTTCTGCTGTCGGATCGGCTTGTATGCTGGGTAGCATTGCGGGAATGAGAGATGGAAGTGGTGGAAAGCCGAGGGAGTGCGTCATGAAATGATGAATGGTAATGCTCTTCGTTTGGGCTTCGTTCGGTGTGTGAAACTCAGGCAAATAGGTGATAACTGGATCATGCACGGAAAGCTTCCCTTCCTCTTGAAGCTGCATGATCGCCATACAAGTAAACGACTTCGTGATCGACCCGATGCCAAATACCGTATCCAGATCGATGGGAGCTTTCGTTTCTCGGTCCCGAAAACCAAACGCTTTTTCATAAGTGAGTTCTCCGTCTTTGGCCACGGCAATGATTGCACCGGGAACCTGAAAATCATCCATCAGCCTTTGAACGTATGCTTCAAACGACGCTTCCCACTCATTCCTTTTCATGTCATGCCTCCTTGGGTTCATTACTTACAAACAGGAAAGCAATTTCGGTTTTGTTTTCGAAGTATACACTTCAAAATAAACAAAGATATGAAGTTAGTGCACTAGTAGAATTATAAGCGGAGGATTGAAAAACGACAATATATAAATCTGAATATAAAAAATATTCATTATAAAACCTCGTCATATAAAAAATAGCCCTTCGTCGTGTATGACGCTGGGCCCTGAAATGTCACTGGTCAGATCCAGTATTCCCACTTTTCTCTTGTTTACGAGTATTCCTTGATTAAACGACCGGCAATGATGTTCTTTTGGATTTCCGAGGCAAACAATTTCACCATGGCGGCTTCTTTGATCACATTCTTGCCTTGATCGACGAGCGATGCGACATGATACGTAAACGCACGCAGAGTTTCACAGTCCAATGCCATTTCTGCCAAGTAGTGCTGGATTATTTGTTGTTCCATGATCGGCTTGTCAAATTGAATGCGCTCCATCGTATATTTCATGGACAAATCCAGCAGTTTTTGGCAAGAACCGAGATTTCTGGCAGCCAAACCTGCCCGGCCATTCGCCAAGATTTTGAGGGCATTGGTATAGCCCTTTACTTGGCGGTTTAGCGTACACGTCATTTTTAGCCTGCTGGTGTGGACTCTGCAAACTGACTGTTGTATAAATCAGCATAAAAGCCATCTTGCGCCATCAACTCGTCATGTGTTCCTTGTTCAATGATCGTTCCCTTGTTCATGACGAGGATCAAGTCAGCGTTTCTAATAGTAGATAGTCGATGTGCGATCACGAAGCTGGTACGCCCCTTCATTAGCTCATTCATCGCTTCTTGGATATGCACCTCGGTTCGTGTATCGACGCTGCTGGTTGCTTCATCCAAAATCAGAATGGTAGGGTCTGCTAAAATGGCACGAGCGATGGTCAACAGCTGTTTTTGCCCTTGAGAGATATTCGAGGCTTCTTCATTTAAAACCGTCTTGTATCCTTCTGGTAGCGTGCGAATAAAGTGATCGGCACGAGCCGCCTTCGCTGCGCGAATGATATCCGTATCAGAAGCGTCAGGGTGCGCATACGCCAAATTATCATGGATCGTTCCGTTGAACAGCCACGTATCTTGCAGGACCATACCGAACAAGGAACGAAGATCGCTTCGTTTCATACGTGTAATATCGACGTCATCGATCAGAATCGCTCCTCCATTAAGCTCATAGAAGCGCATAAGCAAGTTAATCATAGTCGTCTTACCCGCACCTGTTGGGCCCACGATCGCAATCTTTTGTCCTGGCGATACTAAGAGATTGATGTCTTGCATCAGCAAATGTTCTTCTTTATAACCAAATTTGACGTGCTGAAATTCCACTTTGCCTTTCGGCGCTGCAATTGTGACTGGCTCCGTGTTTTCAGGCACTTCCTCTTCTTCATCCAAAACTTCAAAGACCCGCTCCGCCGACGCGATGGTGGACTGGATCAGGTTGGCGATGTTCGCTGTTTGCGCGATTGGCATCGTAAACTGACGAGTATATTGGATAAAGGCTTGGATATCACCGATTTCAATCGAACCGTTCGTAGCGAGAATCCCACCGACGATGCAGACGAGCACGTAGCCGATATTTCCGATGAAACTCATAACCGGCATGATAATTCCTGATATAAATTGTGCCCTCCATCCAGCTTCATACAGCTTTGCATTGATTTGATCAAATTTCTCTTGAGACTTCCGTTCATACCCAAACGCCTTCACAACCTGATGCCCCGTAAACATTTCTTCTACATGCCCATTCAATTCGCCAAGTGAGCTTTGCTGTCCAATGAAATGCTTTTGTGACTTCGAGGCGATTTGTTTCGTAGCAATGGCACTGAGCGGCAACGTCAAAATCAGAATGAGAGTCAATAATGGGCTGATCGTTAGCATCATAATGATGGCACCGATGATCGTCACGATGGATGTGATGAGCTGTGTCAGGCTTTGCTGGAGCGTGTTGCTGATATTATCAATGTCGTTCGTGACACGACTCAAAATATCCCCATGCATTTTCGAATCAAAGTATTTCAGGGGCAGGCGGGACAATTTCTCATTGACTTGCTCACGCATGTCATAGACGATCTTTTGCGATACTCCTGCCATCACATATTGCTGCAAATAGCTGAACAGCGCACTGATGACATACAATCCGATCAAAAGGACCAGGATATCTGCGATATACCCAAAGTCAAATGCAATTTCCTTTGGCTGTCCCTGCATGAGACCGATCATGCCTGCGAAAAGGCTCGTTGTCGCCTTCCCCATCAGTTTAGGACTGACAATAGCAAAGATCGTACTCAAAACGGCAGCAAGAAACACGATGATCAGCTGTACGCGGCGTGGCCGGAAGTAGCCGATCAAGCGCTTGAGTGTGCCTTTAAAGTCCTTTGCTTTTGCTCCCGGCATCGCCATTCCCATCGGACCACCCATGTGGCCGCCACTCTTTGGCGCTTGCTTACCTCCTCCAGATTCACTCATGCGATCTCCTCCTCTGTCAGTTGGGATCGTACGATTTCCTTATAGACTTCGCAGTTTTGCATGAGCGCTTGATGTGTACCCATACCCGCAATCGAGCCTTCATCCAGCACAATAATCTGGTCTGCGTCCATCACAGTGCTAACCCGCTGAGCCACGATGATTAACGTGGATTGGTTCTTCTCCATCTCTTCTTTTAATGCGGCTCGTAATAACGCATCTGTTTTGAAATCCAACGCGGAAAAGCTGTCATCAAACATATAGATGGCCGGTTGACGGACAATCGCTCGTGCAATGGATAACCGTTGCTTTTGTCCACCAGACACGTTCGTGCCGCCTTGGGAAATGTGTGCCTCGTATCCGCCATTCATACTCGCAATAAAATCGCCTGCCTGCGCAATTTTAGCGGCATGCTCGACTTCGGCATCTGTAGCTTCTTTTTTACCGAAGCGAATATTTTCAGCGATCGAGCCTGAAAAGAGCAGCACCTTTTGTGGAACATAGCCGATTTTTGCTCGCAATTGCTCGAGAGGCAAGTCGCGTATGTCAACGCCGTCTACCCGAATGGTTCCGGAAGTCACATCGTAGAAGCGGTCAAGCAGATTGAGTATCGTCGATTTACCGGAGCCTGTCCCTCCGATAATTGCGGTGGTTTGCCCCGGTCGAGCTGTAAAGGTGATCGAGGTCAACGCGGGATGTTCTGCACCCGGGTAAGAAAAAGTTACATCCTGAAACTCCACCGTGCCTGGAGTTGTCGTTTTCGTTCGGGTCACAGGCTCTGGGCGATCATAAATGGTCGAATGTAAATCCAACACCTCGTTAATCCGGATAGCAGATGCAGAAGCGCGTGGAACCATGACGAAGATCATGGACAGCATGACCAACGAAAACATAATCTGTGTCGCATATTGAATGAACGCCATGAGATCACCGACTTGCAGATCCATATTGCTAACACGGTGGCCACCAAACCAAAGTATGGCAACGGCAGACAAATTAAAGGTCAGCATCATAATCGGCATCAAGGCTGCCATGATTCGATTCACGTTAATCGCTGTCTGCGTCAAATCGGCATTCGCTTCGTTAAAACGCATTTTTTCCGCATCCATGCGGTTAAACGAGCGGATCACACGTATTCCTGTTAAGCCTTCCCTCACGACCAGATTTAGCTTATCCAGCTTCTTTTGCATAGCTTTGAAAAGAGGCATCCCCTTGCGTGCGATAAGGAAAATGGATAAGGCTAGAATGGGTACTACTACTGCAAGGACTAGCGTCAGCTTTGCATCCTTAGATGAAGCCATGATAATTCCACCAATACACATCATGGGAGCAGCGACCATGATACGCAAAATCATGATCAGAACCTGCTGTACCTGGTTAATATCGTTCGTTGTTCGAGTAATGAGTGAGGCTGTACCGATTTGGTCGATCTCCTGCATCGAATAGTGTTCTACTTGCTTAAACACTTTGGCACGCAACTCGCGCCCAAAGCTCATGGCAACCTTGGAAGAGAAGTAACTGGCTCCGATGGAACAGAAACCCCCACCAGCAGCGACGAGTAACATAAAACCGCCAACCTTCCAAATAAAGAAGGTGTCTCCATGCACAATCCCAACGTCAACGATATCTGCCATTAATGTTGGCAAGTACAGATCGGATAACGATTGGACGAATACAAGCACCAATATCACTGCGATCGGCCATTTGTAGGACGTCAAGTATCGAAACAGCCTCATCATACGGATGCACGCTCCCTTTCCTGTCTCTTCCATACTACAATTCCAATCGCCTTACGGTTGTATGCATATATTTGCGAACGGTATCCGCAGCCACTCCGTTTTCCACCCCAAAAAAAGAGGGCAAGCCCATTAAGTAAGCGGGTCGCCCTATCGTAGTTTGTTCTTATGAATGAAGCTACATCGTCCTTTTCAGCCCACTTCCTTTTTTGAGTTCGGAAGGGGGAAAACCATATTAATAGGCCAAATCGTGAAGAGAAACGGGATTTATCAGGTTGCAAGAACTGGGATCATTACTTTGCTAATAAGCTCACTGAATTTGTTTATTCGATCAGCTCAGTGTTGTTAATGCTTCTCGCGTAAATGGTTGAAGTTCTTCGGTATTGCCGTTACGAATTTTTGATACCCAAGCCGGATCGCTCAGTAGCGCACGTCCAACTGCCACAAGATCAAACTCTTCTTGCTCGATACGTTCAATCAGATTATCGATGTTAGCGGGCTGACCACCCTTGCCTTCGGTGAATAGACTCAGGAACTCAGAGTCCAATCCAACAGATCCTACGGTGATGGTTGGTTTTCCAGTCAGTTTACGAGTCCAGCCAGCCAGGTTTAGATCAGAGCCTTCAAACTCCGGCTCCCAGAAGCGTCGGGTGGAAGCATGGAAGATATCTACACCGGCTTCGGACAGAGGTGTAAGGAAAAGCTTCAATTCCTCATGCGTCTTTGCCAGTTTGGATTGATAATCACTCGGTTTCCATTGCGAAAATCGGAAAATAATCGGGAAGTCAGGACCGACTGCGTCCCGTACAGCCTTAATCACCTCTACAGCAAATTTGGTGCGGCCTACAAGATCACCGCCATATTCATCTGTACGCTTGTTGGTGACTTCCCAGAAGAACTGGTCAATCAGGTAGCCATGTGCTCCGTGAATTTCCACTGCGTCAAAACCAATTTTCTTAGCTTGAGACGCGGCTTGTGCGTAAGCCTGAATGAGATCGTTAATTTCTTTTATGCTGAGTGGTTCTGATACCTTTTCACCAGTAAGACTTAGACCAGAAGGACCGATTGGTTCGACATCTGATTCTGGGAATTTCTCCTTTTGGCGAGCCATGCCGGTATGCCAAATCTGCGGAGCAATTTTTCCGCCCGCCTCATGTACTTCTCGAACAACGCGTGCCCATCCGTCCAGCGCTTCCTCTCCATAGAAATGTGGGATATTCTGGTCTGCACCCGCAGCTGGATGCTCGATTAGCGTTCCTTCGGTGATGATTAAGCCCACCTCGTTCTCTGCGCGTCGACGGTAATAGTCAGCTACATTGGGCCCTGGAATCCCTTTCGGTGAAAAACTGCGGGTCATGGGTGCCATAACAAACCGATTTTCAAGTTTCAGTCCTTTGTATTCAAACTGGGTGAATAATGCTGTTACAGATTTTGATGAATTCATGTGATTCCCTCTTTCTTTTCACTATTTTTTCAATCTAATTTTTCCCTACCACTCTTGAGCGGTAGGGGTAACAATCACATTATATTACGATTTATTAACTCTAAACCTTTTAAGCCCCCACTCCTTTACTGATTTTGTGAGTAGAGCTTTGTATTTTAAATGCATGCGCACGCATCTAATTTACCATCATCCTTTTTCACCTGTCAACCGATAAGTGTAACGGCGATCCTTACACGAAAAAAAGCCGCTATTCCCGTTGGTTAGGAAATCGTGGCTTTTTGCAATTACTTCTTTTGCACTAACAATTGTATTGCATCATCAAATTTTCCATCTGAAAAAGCAGATTGGAGAATTTCATTCATCGTCACGAGGTATCTCTGGAGTTTTTCTTCACCTAATTCAGTTAGCTGAGTATAAACGCCTCTACGGTCGTCTTCACATACATTTCTCTGTAAAGCTCTGCAGTTCTTTGCCTCAAGTCTTCCAACCAGCCTTGATATCGCACTTTGACTTAATCCAACCCGTTCCTGTAATTGTTGTAACCTCAGTGTTTTATTACTTTCTTTCGATAAAAAGTAAAGGACGTAAAACTCTTTTAAAGAAAGATTGTAATTTTCTCGTAAATCTTTTTCAAGCATATTGGAAATACTTTCAGTAATGTGAGTAAGAGCCAACCAATCGTTTATAAGTTCATGATTAGGGTCGATTTTCATAGTAAATTCCACCTGTTCTAGACTATCTATCATGCTAATCCGTTTCATTATAATACATAAAGGTATCACGCTCCAAACTCTCGTCACGATTACTTCTTTTGTTCGATTCTATCGGACTGGAAGCAAAAACAAAAAAGCCCTCACTTTCCGCGAGGGCTGCTGAAGATGCTTCTTATTAGTCTTCGATTTCTCCATCACGATCTGTTACCGCAAAGTTGTAATTAATAGAGCGTGTAAATGGTTCGCCGTCCTCATTGATGCCGGTTACGTCAAAGGAGAGATTATAAACGCCTGGCTTAGTCGGCACGGTAAAATTGCCAGTAAGCTCATCTTCTTTTATGGCAAACTTCACTTCATCAAGGACGCTTGCTTTTTCGCCGTTCAGTGAGCGAGTCAGGTTTGCTTTTTCCAATAGCGATTGATCAATTTCGTTTTTGCCCAAGTCGACGGAAATCTTCGCTTTGTCGCCTTTCTTGAATACCTTTTTGCTCGCCTTTACTTTCGCTTCTTCTCCACCATCCACGGAACCCACCATGAAAAAGGCATCGTCAGAGCCCTCCACTTCAAGTGTCCATTCGCCTGCTTCAGGCTCCTCTACTTCAATGAAGTGATGAACAGCACCTTGGAATATCTCGGATTCATCCTCCGATTCGCTTTTTTCACTGCGGTCCGCTTCATACTTTTTGCCAGACGGACTGATTAGGGTCACAACGGTGTCTTCCGACGAGGTCATCGTATCCAGATTGAACTGATCGATTCCGCTCTCCAGGAAAAATGTTTCCGAGACGTTGTCTTCCACTTCGCCACCACGGAGAATGACGGAGCTCTCTTCCAAAGTGGTTGTTTTTGATTTTTCTTCGCTTGCTTTATTTGCACCGCGAACAGAGGCCTTTTGCAATTTCGGTTCGACCAGATTCCATGTATTCGAGGCTTTCACTATTTGACCGTGGGAAATGTCTTTGGTAAAGCTCTTAATCCCATAAGGCAAACCGAAGGCAGATTCTACGGAAACAGCGCCATCATCTTCACCAGGAATAGCCGCATGACCAAACCAGGTAGGACTAAACATGCCATCGTCCCCTGTTCCGGCGGCCATGTATATCTTTGTTGAACGATTTTCGGTACGGTTGTCAGTCTGGGAACGGTAGTTGGCCATGTATGACGTTTGGAGGGAATACACCGCATCGTCTTTTTTGCCAAGAATGTCAGCGAGCCATCCCGCCCAATTGCTGTAAGCCAAGTCAGCCAATTCTGAACCCTTGTTTGGCGTAGAAATCTGGTGAACGACGTTGACATACGGATGTGCGCCGTAGTGGACGAGTGCTGTCTGTGTATCGATGCCGCCTTTGGAATGTGCAATGATATTGATTTTGGAGACACCGTAATAATCTGCGACCTTTTTAATGACTTCCGCGAGCTTGGCTCCGTTTGTCCACATGTTGCCGCCAGTACCATCCGCGTCCTTCAGTTGCACAAAAGCAGTACGATACCCGGCGTTATAGGCTGCATCATAAAATCCGTCTGTTGTATACCAGGTATTGTAGGTGGAGTGCAGACCTTGGACAAATAGGATCACAGGCTTGGCGTCGGATGCATTGGGAGGCACCGCACCTGTGTACCAGTCACCAAAATGACCATTTGGATTGTCGTCATGCAAAGACGGAGGTGGAGCAGCTGCGCTTGCAGCTTGCGGGTAGACCAGAGCCGTTGATAATGTAACGGCCGCCAGCAAACGAGATAATGCTTTCTGATTCATCAAAAGAACACCAACCTTCACCTTAGAATTTATTGTTGCCGTACACAATCATTAGAATTGTGCACGGATTGCAACTGTTTGTTCCGCATTCAATGTGTCTTGAATGATCGCAAGGATCGGATTCATTTGGTGATGAATAAAGAAATGTCCACCAGGCATGGGGTAAAATTTGCAGTCTCGCCCGCCATAGTCTCGCCACGCCACAATATCCTGGAGTTCAATCTTATCTTCTTTTCCGAACAAAACCGTCATGTTGACAGGAATTTGCCGAGGAAGATCGGTATTCATTTCGTAGGTTTGCACGGCTTGGAAATCAGCGCGAATCGTGGGCAAAAATAGCTCCAAGAGCTCGTGATTGTCCAAAACTTCATCGGGAGTACCCCCAAGTGTGCGTAACGATTCGAGGAACTCGTTATGCGGCAGGTCGTATGTTTTCACCAGTTTGTGATACGCATGTGGCACACGGGAAGCAGACAAGAACAAGTGCTGGGGCAGTGGCCCTCCATTCTGCAACAGTTTTCGTGTCAGTTCAAACGCGATTAATCCGCCCATGCTGTGGCCAAAAAAGGCAAATGGCTCTTTCCCCAGCTCTGGTGTGATCCTTTGGTATACATCCTCCAAGACCTCATAAAACGAGGTGAGAAGAACTATGCTATCGCCCAGAAATGAAGGCCGGACCTCGAATGGATCAATTTCCAAAACCGCTGGCGATAATACCCGCCTCCAACCGTAATAGATGCTGGGAAGCCCCCCTGCGTACGGAAAGCAGAACAGTTTCATCTCTTTCCCCACCCTTTCCTCATCATGTAATGACATCTAGATCCTTCTGTAAAAAAGGGCCTGATGCAAATCTTGTAAATCCTTCCTGACTACTTGATCAGCAAACTGATTGATAGTACCGCAAACTGACAATTTGTATCCTGGGTCGATCTCATACTGTTGAAATGACCAAGCAACACGCGAATCATTTTGCGTTAACGATATCGATTGGTCCAGATGTTTTCGAATGGCGAACGATTGCAATGGGATGGATAGCCCCATGCCTCTGGCTTTTATATAACTCTCCTTCAAAGTCCAAAGGTCGAAGAAATACGAAAGCTGGTCATTCGGATGTTTCGCCAGGAGATCTTCTACTTCGGCTTGTGCAAAGTAATGAGTAGCAACATCCAAGTCAATCGGACATATTTGCTCCACGTCAATCCCCACCTGCGAGTCATGCGTAGCGCAGACTACCCATTCTCCGGAATGCGAGACATTAAAGCAGAAGTTGGGAAATGATTTGAAAAATGGTTTTCCGTATGCATTGTAGTCATACTCGATGTTCTCATTGGGAATCTCATAGGCTTCACTAATGAGAGAACGTGCAAGCACATCCGCGAGCAACGCTCGATAGGAATCAGCCGGATTTCTGAAACGGTTGACCCGTTCCCGTTTCGCTTCGGGTAGTGCATGCAAAAATCGATTGAACAACTCTTTATCCATGACAGCAGGACATTTCATAGCGTAAATGGCAATCACGTAGGACTCACTCTTCTTTCCGAGAATTCAAGACTACTAACTTGTTCTGCGCGATCCTTTCGCTGCTGCACTTCATACAATTTGGCATACGTGCCGTTGTGCTCCATTAACTCAACATGGCGACCTTGCTCGATGACCTTTCCTTGATCCATTACGTAAATCACATCTGCATCCTCTACGGTTGACAGGCGATGAGCGATGACGAGTACCGTTTTATCTTTCATGAGTGCGGCCAATGCTTGCTGCACCCAATATTCCGATTCTGCATCCAAAGCGGAGGTTGCTTCATCCAGTAGAAGAATCGGCGCATTTTTCAGAATGGCTCTTGCAATCGCAATTCGCTGACGCTGACCGCCAGATAGCTTCGCACCTCGTTCTCCTGTTTTGGTCTGGTAGCCATCTGATAGCTCCATAATAAAATCATGCGCATAAGCTGCTTTGCTTGCCTTGATGACATCCGTTTCCGAAGCATCCAGGCATCCATAACGGATATTGTCTTCGATGGTTCCTTCGAACAAAAAGGCATCCTGCGGTACATAAGAGATCATGCTTCTTATTTCTGCTAGAGAATACGCTCCCATGGGCTTGCCCAGTAAATAAAGAGAGCCGCTCGTAGGTGGGTAATATCCTAACAGGAGTTTCATGACGGTGCTTTTTCCACTCCCACTCATTCCTACTAGACCAGCCATTTGGCCTTGCTCGACTCGCAACGAAACACCATCCAGCACGTTTGTAGCTTCGTTGTATCCGAAAACGACCTGATCCAATTTCAGCATGCTTTCTGATTGCTGGTCTTTGTCGGACCTCTGCTGATACTCTTCTGGCTCGATCGGTTCATTCAGAAACTCGACGACCCGGGAAGCCCCTGCTAGCGAGGTCTGTAACGCTGTGATGACTTGGCCAAGCTGGAGAAACGCCATCGTAACAAGCATCTGTTGTTGAACCAAGGCGACCAGCACGCCCAACCCGATCATTTCCTTGGAAACCATCATGATTCCAAAAACAAGCATTCCTCCGAAGCTTAAGAATTGGATGAAAAAATTGGTCCCTTCCAATAATCCGTGTTTATGCCCTTGCTTAATGGCAGACCTAGTTACTTCTTCGTTTGCTTCCGTGTAACGGGCGGTCACAACGTTATGTAAATGAAACATTTTGATGATGGGCAACCCCGACAAAAAATCGTTTAATCTTTCTGTCCCCATCCCCATCTGCTGTTGCATTCGGTCCCCAATGCGCCGCACCGACTTGGCAAACAGCGTATTTACATAAAGAGTCACTGTGCTTACGAGCAGCAGGACGACGGCTATTTTCCAATCCATAGCAAACATTCCAATGATCGAACCGATGAGCGACAGCAGGATGATGCTTAACGTTTTTAATTGCTCTGCGTACGCGTTTTCCATAAGGACAACATCGTTGCCCAGTCTCGACATCGTATCTCCCGAATGATGCTGCTCATAATAATCGAAAGGCAGCTTGCTCAATCGTTGATAGACCTGAAGCCGAATGTTAGCAATGAGCTCACGAACGCATCGTCGATAGATGTAGCTGAAAAACGGTGACAGGATACTCAGCAAGAGAAACATCACAGACATGGTGACAATCGCTCTAGTTAATAAAGCTGGGTCTTTTGTGTTCGCCAAATCCGTCAGATCCTTGAACACGAAAGGCAAGGATACCAATACAGCAGCTTGACCGATTCCGTCTCCCACGAGTCCCAAAATATACGCTCGCTTTTTGGATTTCATAAACGACAGCAATTGAAGTAATTCACGCATCAAGTTCTGGATGAACATGCCTATACCCCCTCTGCTGCCAGTGATCTGTGCATCTCTGTGGCAAAATGTTTTTGATACAATCTGGTGTAAACGCCGCTTTGGGCAAGCAAATCGTAGTGTGTACCTCGCTCAACGATTTGTCCTTGCTCCAGAACAAGCACTTCATCCGCATCTTTTATCGTGGACAGGCGATGAGCAATGACGAGAACGGTCCGATTTTTCATCACCGTTTCCAGTGCTTCCTGAACCAAAGCCTCCGACTCTGTATCTAAGGCAGATGTGGGTTCATCCAGCAGCAGAATCGGGGCGTCCTTCAGAATTGCTCGGGCAATCGCGATGCGCTGTTTCTGTCCTCCGGATAAACGAGAGCCTCGTTCCCCCACTCTTGTTTCATAACCTTGTGGCAGCTCCATAATGAAGTCATGGGCATTGGCTGCCTTTGCCGCTGCGATAATCTCGTCTTGTGTCGCATGAATGCGTCCATAAGAGATATTTTCCGCAATAGACACAGGGAATAACGTCGTATCCTGAGAAACCATGGAAAGATAGCTCCGCATGTCCGTCATATTCCAGTCAGTCATAGAATGCCCGAATACTTTCATGCTCCCGTTGCCAGGTTCCATTCGATAAAACCCGCACAGCAGTTTCATGATGGTGCTCTTTCCACTCCCGCTGGCACCTACTAACGCAATGGTCTTGTTCGGATGTAACGTAAAGCTTACGTTATCAAGAATCCTTGCCTGATCGTAAGCAAACGTAACGTTCTCAAACTGTACCGGAATCTCCTCTGGATCAACAGAAATCGCAGGCTGATCATTTTGTTCAACAGGCTGTGTAAAAATTTCTTGCAGCCGCTTTGCCGCACCTGATGTTTCTTGAACTTGGGCAAACAGCACAGGTGCGAGTGAAAGCGGTTCGATAATAAAGTGAAGCAAATAGCTAAAGATGACCAAGCTACCCAGATCCAATTCTCCCGCCTGAATCAAATAACCACCGTAAGCGACAAAAAACAGAATGGGGGACGAAAACAATAAAATCCCTGGTGCTGTCATCCACGCGCGCTTCTTCTCTGCCTGGATCGCATTTTTCAATACCTGCTTCATACCCGCATGGTATTTCCGATACAGAACATCTTCCAATTGAAAAGCTTTGACCATGTGAATTCCGGAAAGAGTATCTTGCGCGATCGCGTTCGTTTGACCCAGATGGTCCTGCATTTTCTCCGAGTACTTTTGAAGCGGTCTGCTCATCCAGCCTGTGATGGCGATGGCGACTGGAAGGATCGCGACGCTGAAGATGATTAACTTCCAATTGATCGTCAACAACAGTCCGAGAGCTCCGGCAAAAACAACTGGCAGATAAAAAAGCTGGAAAAAATGCTTTTGCAAAAAGCTTTGTAAGATTTGGGCATCCGTTGTTAAGCGAGAAACGAGATCGCCGGAATGATATTTATCCATGGTAGACATGGGGAATTTTTCGAGATGAGAAACCATGCTGTTTTTCAAATCTCTCATGGCTCTTGAACTGAATCTAGCTGCCGAATACGTGATGAGATATT
Source organism: Brevibacillus sp. NPDC003359 (assembly GCF_042878995.1). NCBI lineage: Bacteria > Bacillati > Bacillota > Bacilli > Caryophanales > Paenibacillaceae > Brevibacillus > Brevibacillus sp. NPDC003359. The sequence continues at coordinate 725,343 of NZ_JBIAOR010000001.1, read as the reverse complement.
TCGAGAGAAAACCGACAATGGTCATACTTAAAATGATGAGGGCAATACTGACCAGCTTGTCGAAATCGTTCGTTTGTTCGACCATGGTTTTGATCAGGATTCCCATCCAAATGTCTGCCACGGCCACAAGAAGCGAGGCGATGATGCAGATAATGACCCAACCTCGATAAGGCTTAACAAACGAAAGTACCCAGCCAAACACGGGCTCTTTCTTTCTCTGCTGATCTTGCTTGGTAAAAATCATGTGCTGCTCCTCTCCAAGGATGTAATGGATGAACTCCCCTTGGAAAACCTTTTTCCCAAGGGGAATCATCACAAAGCCGCGGTCTTATTTCAGAATGAACAGCTCTTGCAGGATGTCTCGGAGGATGGAAGCATTCATCGACACGTAATTTCCTCCCAACATGCTGGAGTGGATTCCGTACCCTTCATACGTCATCAGTCGTTTCGTAGCCTGTGTCCAAGCGGATTCATTCCATTTAACTGCAACCAGATCTTCCTCGCCCGATTCCAGCTCTGATTGAATGAGATGGATCGCTGCGTTCGTTGCACCCATATTGATCAGTTGATTGTGGTACATCACATAGCTGACCGTTTTTCGAATGAAGCTTTGCTTGACGAATTCATTGGCAGCGTACAAATTGAAGTCTTCTTGTGTCATGTTGAACATTTCGATGTTTTCTCCAATTTCGGCAAATAACTGGGCAATGTCACTTTCGGTTTCCGCCAGAGTCCGCTCCATCACCTTGTCTTTCCAATACGAATCGAACATGATGAGGTCGGTCACGACATATCCTTGGTTCTCCAGTTCTTTTGCAACTTCAAAAGCCAGATTGCCTCCCGATGAATATCCCATGAGCGTATAGGGTCCTTTTGGATCAATCGCGACAATGGCTTCGATGTACTGCTCAAGTCGATTGTCTTCTTGGATGAAATCAAAGCTGTGCAGGGAGACGCCCTTGATTTCATTAGCAAGCTTCTGGTAATAGACACTCTGAGCTCCAATCGGCGTAAAGCAGAATACCTTTCTCGTTGTCTCTTCATTTAAGAGAATGGCTCTTCCGGTGTTGCCCTCGAAGTTCTTGTGGGTGATGAAATCCGCTACCTTCTCAATGGTTGGATGCTGGAAGATGAGGTTCAGCGGCAGTTCAATCTGCATGTACTCATACACCTTTGCAACCAGCAGTGTTGCTTTCAATGAGTGTCCACCCAGTTCAAAGAAATGGTCAGTGATACCGATCGGGTCTACTCCCAAAACTTCCTGCCAAATGGATGCCAATTGATGCTCAGTCGCATTTCTTGGCGCCACGTACTCACGTGTCGTCGCATCTGATTGCTGTGGCTTCGGCAATGCTTTGCGATCCACTTTTCCATTGGCCGAAAGCGGAAGTTGATCCAACTGAACAAAATAGCTTGGAACCATGTAAGCAGGCAGTTCCTTCGCCAGATGCCTTCTCAGCTCGGAAACGGATACCTCTGCTGCAGTGACTAGATAAGCGCAAAGATACTGAACGGCTGTTACGTCATCTTCTTGCACAACCACCACTGCTTGATCGATGCCATCGTAAGTGAGTATGGTGCTCTCGATCTCCCCGATCTCGATACGATACCCTCTCACTTTCACCTGTTCGTCAGCCCGACCGATGTAATCGATCGTGCCATCTGTCCGCCATTTCACCAAGTCACCGGTTTTATACATGCGCTCTCCTGGTATGAACGGATTCGGAACGAACTTTTCTTGTGTGAGCTCTGGTTTGTTCAAATAACCTCTTGCAAGTCCGGGGCCTCCGATGCATAGCTCTCCCACTACGCCGATCGATTGCAAGTGATGTTGTGTATCTACGATGTACACTTGTACATTGGCTAGCGGTCGGCCAATGGTGATAGCTTCACCTACTTCGATCGAACGAGAGATGGTGGTGACAACGCTGTTTTCGGTCGGACCGTATTCATTGTTGATCTCAATTGCTGGATGCTTTTCTTTCGTTTTTTGCACAAGCTGTGCAGGTAATTTCTCGCCTCCCAATGTTACGCAACGCAGAGGAGAGAAATCGGCAGCAGTCGAGCAATCCAGAATCGCTTGGAACAGACTCGGTACACCGTAGTAATGTGTAACTCCCGTTGAGGCAATCAGTTTTTTCAACGCTACAGGATCTTTAGCTTCTTCCTCTCTCGGCAGGACGCAAGTAGCACCTCCGAGAAGCGGAGCGAACAAGCTTGCTACAAATCCATCGAACGCAAACGAGAATACCTGCAACGCCTTGTGTTCCGGTCCGAAGCCATACTCATCTCTTCTCCACTGCAAGCAATTGACGATTCCCTGATGCGGAATCATGACGCCCTTCGGCTTACCGGTCGTACCTGATGTATAGATCACATAGGCAAGATCGGTCGATTGATTGAGTGATGTGAGATTAGAGCCATCCATCTCGGCCTCATGCTCTGCGTTCAGATCAAGCCAATCAAGTCCGCTCGACACGCGGGACAATAGTTCTGACAGATGAGCTTGGCAGAGAAGCAGGGCAGCGTCACTGTCCTCCAGCAAGTACTGAATGCGTTCTTGCGGATACGCAGGATCGATCGGAACATAAGCACCGCCTGCCTTTAAAATACCAAGGATGCCAATGATCATCTCTGGTGAACGCTCCGCCATGACCGCTACAAGACGATCAGGTCCGATTCCTTTGGTGCGTAGAACTCTTGCCAATCTGTTGGCTCGCTCATTGAGCTCGGCGTACGTCAGTGATTGCCCGTTAAAGAGAATGGCTTCCTGATTTGGTGTCTTATCGACTTGTTCCTCGAATAATTGATGCAGTGTTTTGTCTTGTACATAACTGACAGCTGTATCATTGAACTTTTCAAAAATGATCTGCTTCTCATCCGTCGAGAGCATGTCGATCTCACTCAAGCGGGTATGCGGATTTTGCACAACAATTTGTGCAATGGCCAAGAAGTGGTTGCTAAATCGTTCAATGGTCTCTCTCGCAAACAAGTTTGTGCTGTACTCGACACCAATGCTGATCTCTTCACGCTCTTCTGAGGCAATCAACGTCAAATCGAATTTGGAATGGTTGCCAGTCTGATCCGTCATGAAAGGAGCAAGTGACAAGCCAGGCAAGTCGATTGACTCATCCGTGTTGTTCTGCACAGTAAACATGGTGTCGAAGAGCGGATTTCTGCTTAAGTCTCGCGGTATGTCCAGTTTTTCCACCAGTTCCTCAAACGGATAGTCCTGATGGGCGTAAGCGTCCAGTGCATTTTGCTTAACTTGTAGCAGCAACTCGGTAAATGTTTTCGCAGCATGTGGCTTGTTTCTCATCGCCAATGTGTTTACAAACATACCGACAATCGGTTCCAGTTCAGCATGGGATCTGCCTGTAATTGGTGTGCCGACGATGATGTCCTCCTGCCCGGAATACTTGGAAAGCAGTACATTATAGGTTGCAAGGAGAACCATGTACAGCGTCGTTCCAGTTTCTCGCGCCAGCTGGTTCAAGCCTTCCATGAGCTGTTTTCCGGTTCCGATTGTATACTGATCCCCTGCGAAATTTTGGATGCTTGGTCGAGTGAAATCTGTTTGCAGGTTTAGTACTGGAATGTCGTCTGCAAACAATTGAGCCCAGTACTCTTCTTGCTTGTTGAAGGCATCGGATCGGGAAAGCTCCTGTTGCCATACGGAGAAATCCTTGTACTGGATTCGCAGCTCGGGCAAAACATCTCCTTGGTACAGCTGCACTAAATCTGACAGGAGAATGCCGGATGATACCCCGTCGGAAATGCTATGATGCATGTCGGTAAAGAGCACATGACGATCTTCGCCGATATTCAGAAGTCGGGCGCGAAGCAACGGCGCTACTCCCAGATCGAATGGCTGAACGAGGGATGAAAGAGCCTGTTGGGCCTGGTCTTCTGTGATCGTTGTATACGAGAGATCAAAAGGAACTTCCTCGTGAATCTTTTGAACAGGTTCTCCATTTACAACGGCAAAAGATGTACGAAGACTTTCATGTCGCTCAATCAGTTGCTTGAACGCTGTCTCTAATCGTTCTGGTTCCAGCTTTCCTTCGATCAGCATGGTCGAAGGCATATTGTAGCTGATGCCGACTCCCTCAAATTGATGGAGGATAAACATGCGCTTTTGGGCCGATGAAACAGGGTAATACTCTTGCGCAGGTGCTGGTTGAATCGAAATGACATACCCTCTTGCTGTCTCTTCGATGTGTGCAGCCAATTGCTGAATCGTTGGTTTTTCGAACAAAATACGAAGCGGGATATCCACTTGATATTCGTTATGCATGCTCGAAATCACACTCATCGCACGCAGGGAGTGACCGCCAATTGCAAAGAAATCATCCAGAACCCCTACTTGCTCCACATTCAGCACTTGCTCCCATACGCGGGCCAATTGCGCTTCCAATTCCGTACGAGGCGCTACATACTCCGTCGTTCTGAGTAAAGATACGTCTGGCGCCGGCAAGGAACGTCTGTCGATCTTCCCATTTGCGGTAAGCGGCAGCGCTTCAAGAGAAACGAAATACGAAGGAATCATCGCTTGAGGCAATTCTTTTAGCAATTCCTGACGTAATTGTGCTGTGTCGATCTCGTGGTCTGCCACAACGTACGCACATAAATACTTTTCTTGTCTGTGATCCTCTCTTGCGACCACGACTACTTCCAAGATTCCCTCTTGCTTGCGTAGCTGTGTCTCGATTTCGCCGAGCTCGATACGGACACCCCTGATTTTTACTTGATGATCGTTACGACCCAGGAATTCCACATTGCCATCCGAGCGCCATTTCGCCAAATCACCCGTACGATACAGCAGCTCACCTGGAGCGAATGGATTCGGTACGAACTTCTCCAGTGTCAGCTCAGGTCTGTTCAAATAACCGCGAGCGACCCCTGCTCCACCGATGCACAACTCACCCACGACTCCAATAGGCTGAAGATTCAATTGTTGGTCCATTACATACATCTGCATATTCGGCAGCGGTTTTCCGATCGGTACCGTTCCCGAGCGGATGGATGAGACATCCGTTTCTTCATAATAGCTGGAATCGATGCACGCCTCTGTTACCCCATAACTGTTAACAATGCGCAACGAATCGCTGAATCTGGCGAGCAAGGTCTTGAAGTCTTCTGCTGGACAACTGTCTGCTCCGAGAATCAGGAGCTTCATCTGACTGATGTCGAGCTGGTTTTCGTAAATGTAATGCATCAACGGCATGATCAGAGCTGGTGTCGCTTCGAAAATAGTGATTTCATACCGCTTGATAATTTCGTACAAGGAAGCAGGGTCCATTTTGACCTCATTCGGGCAAATTACCAGCTGACCTCCTGTGAGCAATGCGCGGGCAAAGTCGCCAGTCGATACGTCAAACGCGAAGCTCGCCATCTGCAGCAAGCGAACCGGGAAGGTGTCCAAGTGATACTCATCCTGCCATGCAAACGCGACATTCGCATAGCTCCGGTGCTCGATCACGACCCCTTTTGGCTTGCCAGTCGTACCGGAAGTATAAATGATGTAAGCGGCGTGTTCCGGCAGTGCCACAGGCTCCAGATTACTCACTTCTCCCTGATACAGCCCCTCTGCATCCAAATAGAGAGTTTCGTGAGGGAATGCAAGCTGTGTATTCATCTTTTGCAAGGTAAGGAACAGCTTCGCATCACTATCTTCCAAAATGAATGCTTGACGCTCCAACGGATAGTCTGGATCAATCGGGACGTAGGCGCCGCCGGCTTTCAAAATACCGAGTGTCCCTACTACCATGTGCAAGGAACGGTCTACCATGATGCCGACTTTGCTCTCTGGCTTGACTCCCTTTTGGCGCAAGATACGTGCGAGCTGGTTCGCTTTTTCATTTAATTCCCGATACGTTAGCTGTTCATCTTCATAAATGACGGCTACCTGGTTCGGTGTTTTTTCGACCTGCTCTTCGAATAGCTCCTGGAACGTTTTATTCGTTGGATAAGCGGCTTTTGTTGCATTGAAATCATGCAGCATCTGATCCATCTCGTCTTTTGACAAGACACTGATCTCGGCCAGCTTGCTATCTGGATTGGCAATGATCGACTGTAAAAGATTGACGTAATGAGCTGCCAGACGATCGATCGAATCTTTTGCAAACAACTTCGTGCAATAGCTGAATTGCACGAGAAGCTCATCTTGTTGTTCCATCGCATCCAGAGCGATATCGAATTTCGCGATCTTGCCATCTACCGGATAAGCGGACATATTGAGTCCTGCAATTTCTAATGCAGAAGAATCCGCAAGCCCCAGACTGAACATCGTATCAAATAGCGGATTTCGGCTTAGATCGCGCCGCACTTCCAGCTTATCTACGAGATGCTCAAACGGATAATCCTGATGTTGAAACGCATCTAGTGCATTTTGTCGCACGTCACCCAAAAATTCACGGAAGGTCAGGTTGCCTCCTACCACATTTTTCAAGGCGAGCGTGTTGACGAACATGCCGACGATTCGTTCCACATCTGCGTGGGATCGACCTGCAATCGGTGTGCCGACTACGATTTCTTCCTGTCCTGCGTATTTGGACAGCAGCACATTGTAGGCTGCCAGAAGCACCATGAACAGTGTGGAGCCAGTATTTGCAGCGAGTTGTCGCAACTCCGCAAGCAAGTGATTTCCTGTACCGATCGCTACTGTGTCGCCTTCGAAGCTTTGAACAGTAGGTCTTGGGTAATCAATTGGCAGATTGAGTAATGGGATCTCTCCTGCAAAGGCATGGGTCCAATAATCCTCCTGTTTTTGGAAGCGCTCAGACTGGGCCAGCTTCGTTTGCCAAGCAGCGAAATCTTTGTACTGGAGACGCATGTCAGGGAGCTGCTTTTCTTCGTACAAGCTCGCAAACTCCTTGGCGATGACTGCAAGCGATACTCCATCCGAGATAATGTGGTGCATATCCATGAAGAACAAGTGTCGTTCTGCTCCCAGTTTGATCAGATGAACCCGGAACAGCGGAGCCACTTCGAGATCAAATGGCTGGACCAACTCCTGAATGCGTTGCTCTACTTGGTCTTCTGCTGCCTCGGAAATGCCAATGTGCAGCTCGACTTCCTCATGGACTCGTTGCACTGGTTCCCCGTTTTTCGAATGGAAGGATGTTCGCAGGGATTCATGTCGTCTTACCAGCGTTTGAATAGCGTGTTCAAAGCGTTCGTAATCCAGATTGCCATCTATCATCAGCACATTTGGTACGTTGTAGCTGATCCCGTTTCCTTCAAATTCATGCAGGATGTACATTCTTTTTTGTGCGAACGAGACTGGATAAAAGTCTGCTTGCTCTACTGGTTGAATCGTCTCGAACTGTTCCATTTCACTCGCAGTGATATAGGCAGCCAGCTCATGGATCGTAGGAGATTCAAACAGTGCTTTTAACGGAAGCTCTACCTGAAATGCTTTATGCACCTGCGTGATTACATTCATGGCCTTCAGGGAATGTCCGCCCAATTCAAAGAAGTTGTCGTGAATGCCTATCGCATGAATTCCCAGTACCCCTTGCCAAATTTCAGCCAGCTTCGTCTCGGTCGCATTTTGTGGAGCAACATATGCGGAACCGTGAACCCGATCACCAGATGGTTCTGGCAATGCTCTACGATCGAGCTTTCCGTTTGCTGTTAAAGGCAGTTTATCCATTTGGACATAGAAGGTTGGAACCATGTAGCTAGGCAATTCTTTGGATATAGCTTCTCTCAGGTCTGCTACGTCGAGTTCCTCTTCTGGAACAAAGTAAGCGCAAAGAGCTTTTTGGCCGTTCGTATCATCCATCACCGTAACGACAGCTTCTTTTACCTTTTCCAGATTGGTGAGAACGGTCTCGATTTCCCCAAGCTCGATCCGATAGCCTCTGATCTTTACTTGTTGGTCGATACGACCCAAATACTCAATCGTTCCATCCGCTTTCCATCTCGCCAAATCGCCTGTGCGGTACATGTTTTCACCAGAAACAAACGGATTCGGAACAAACTTCTCATCGGTCAATTCCGGCTTGTTCAAATAGCCTCTGGCTACCCCGTCGCCACCTACGCATAGTTCACCCGGCACTCCAATTGGCTGCGGCTGATTATATCGATCCACGATATAAGCAGTGGAGTTCGTAATCGGCTTCCCAATCGGAATATTGTCTTCGAATTCCTTCTCTATCAGATAGCACGTGGAGAAGGTAGTGTTCTCGGTCGGGCCGTATCCGTTCCAGATTTCTAGATCGGGATGAGCGCTGTTTACTTTGTTGATGTGTTTCGGAGACAGTGCTTCACCACCGACGATTAACGCACGTAAGCCTTCAAACATCGCCGAGTTGTCTTGCGAGAGCTGGTTAAACAGTGGTGAAGTTAACCACATTGTGGTAATCCGATTCTCTCGCAGGAAGCTGCCCAGCTTCTCTGCATCTAACAGAACATCCTTGCTCACGAGGGACAAACTAGCACCATGTAGCAGAGCTCCGAAAATTTCAAACGTCATGGCATCGAAGCCAATGGCGCCCGTTTGAATCATACGATCTTCTTCACGTACCTGAACATAATTCGTATGTTTCACCAATCGAGTGACATTGCGATGCTCAACCATAACTCCTTTTGGTTTGCCCGTTGAACCTGACGTGTACATCACATAGGCCAAGTCTTTGGCGTTATTGAGGTTAGTCAAGTTGCTGGCATCTTCTAGCTCCAGGCTCTCGTCTTCCAAAATAATTGGAATGAGACCTTCGCCTGCGAGATGCAACAGATGTCTTTGAACAAGGACAACCTTCACGCCACCATCTTCGAGCATGTAAGAAATACGCTCTGATGGATGCTCCGGATCAATCCCTAGGTAGGCGCCTCCCGCTTTGATGATTCCCATGATGCCTGTGATCATCTCGAGAGAACGATCTGCGATCAGTCCTACAACGGAATCCTTCCCGATTTCCTCACGGCGAAGCGCGCTTGCGATCTGGTTCGCTTTCTGGTTCAGCTCCTGATACGTCAGCATCTGTCCGTCAAAAATAACGGCAGCATTCTCAGGTGTTCTCAGGACCTGCTCCTCGAAAAGCTCTTGGATGGTGCTTTCGCGTGGATAATCGACAACCGTATTGTTAAATGCAACTGTCACAAGCTGCTTTTCTTCTTCGTTCAACAAGCTGAGCTCGTGCAAGGAAGCGGTTTGATCTGCCACGACTCCTCGCAGTACCTGGAGGAAATGACCTGCCATTCTTTCAATCGTGCCTCTTTGGAACAATTTCGTGGAGTACACGAGACCAAAATGAATTCCTGTCTCATCTTCATGCGCTTCCACCGTGAGATCGAATTTGGCATTGCCTTGCTGCCCATCTCCGGCGTAGGCTTCAAATTTCAGCCCATCCAACTCATAAGCTTTTTTGTCCAGGTTTTGCAAAATAAACATGGTGTCAAACAGCGGGTTTCTGCTGAGATCCCTCTGGATTTCCAGTTTTTCGACCAGTGCTTCAAACGGATAATCCTGATGGGCGTATGCTTGCAGCGTATTCTGTTTGACATCTTCCAAAAATGCCTGGAATGATTTCGTTCCGTCAGGGGTGTTTCGCAAAGCCAATGTATTGACAAACATCCCCAAGACTTTTTCTACATCCGCATGGGATCTGCCAGCAATCGGCGTTCCCACTACAATGTCTTCCTGGCCGCTGTATTTGGAAAGGAGCACATTGTAAGCCGCCAGCAAGACCATAAACAGTGTGGTTTGGTTCTCATGGGCGAGCTTGTATAAATCGTTCAACAACGTTTTGTCTGTCTGGAACGAAATGCAATCTCCCTCAAAGCTTTGAACCAGCGGGCGAGAATAATCGGCGGGCAGATTCAGTACCGGAATGTCACCCGCGAAGGAATTCAACCAATAGTTCTCGTGCTTTGTATAGATGTCTGTTTGGAACAGATCCGTCTGCCAGACAGCAAAATCTTTGTATTGAACAGACAGTTCTGGCAAATATTCGTTTCGGTACAGCTTCGAGAACTCTTCCATGATGATTCCGACAGAGACGCCATCCGAAATGATGTGATGCATATCCATTAGGAAGAGATGTCGCTTCTCTCCCAGTCTGAAGAGTCCGACCCGCAACAACGGAGCCTTCTCCAGATCAAATGCTTGCACAAATGATTCGATGGTTTGCTCGACTTGGTCTTCCGTCAAATCCTCATAGCGCACATCCAGTTCGACTGCCTCATGTACACGCTGAACAGGCTCGCCATTCACTGTGTGGAAGGATGTCCGCAACGATTCGTGTCGCTTGACCAGCCCATGTATCGCGGTTTCAAAGCGTGCATGATCCAGATCGCCTTCGATATACATCACGCTTGGCATGTTATAGACTGTGCCGGTGCCTTCAAACTGGCGCAGGACAAACATCCTTTTTTGTGCAGAGGAAACGGGATAATACGCTTGCCACGGTACAGGCTGAATCGATATATGTGTGTCCTTTCCACTTGTATCGATATACTCTGCCAATGCCTGAATGGTAGGTGTCGCAAAGAGTACTCTGAGTGGAAGCTCGACTTGATACTCTCGATGGATCTGTGCGGCGAGCGACATGGCTTTCAAGGAATGCCCACCTAGCTGGAAGAAATTGTCGAGAATACCGATCTCGTTTACCCCGAGCACACGTTCCCAAATCTCTACTAGCCTGCTTTCCACAGGACTTGCTGGCGCCACATATTCTGCTCCTGTTACAGGTCTGCCTTCTGGTTTCGGCAAGGCTTTCCTGTCGATCTTTCCATTAGGTGTAAGCGGGAGAAGATCGAGCTGAACCAAGTACGCAGGAATCATGTAAGACGGCAAGCTTTGCGACAAATACGACCACAGATTCGAGACTTCAAGCTTTTCTTCCGCCGTGTAATAAGCAGCAAGCGACGATTGGCCCTGTTGGTCCTCATGGACAATTACGACAGCCGAAGTCAGCTTTTCAAAGGAGAGCATAACCGACTCAATCTCGCCGATTTCAATCCGATATCCCCTTACTTTTACCTGTTCATCCAAGCGACCGACAAATTCAATCGTTCCGTCAGGGAGCCACTTTCCTAGATCGCCAGTCTTGTACATGCGCTCGCCTTCCAAATAAGGATGGGAAACAAACTTCTCTGCTGTGAGTTCCGGTTTGTTCCAATATCCACGTGCCAATCCGTAGCCACCGATGCAAATTTCCCCTACCACGCCGATTGGCTGTAGCTGATGGAAATTGTCCACGATATAGATGCTGGTGTTGGCAATGGGACGTCCGATCGTTATCGCAGAATCCAGTTGCGAAATTCGCTGCCAGGTGGCGACGACACTGCTTTCTGTCGGACCGTATTCATTGACGATGACCAATTCCGGATTCTGCTGATTGCTCTTCTCAACGAGCTGAGCAGATACTTTTTCGCCACCAAGTGTGACGGTTTGCAGGGAGATGATATCCGAAGCAGAACCGCATTCCAATATAGCTTGGAACAAACTTGGCACGCTTGTCATTTGGGTGCATCTCGCAGCTGCAATGAGGTTTCTGAGAGATACAGGGTCTTTGGCTTCTTCATCCTCCGCTAAGATGACGGTTGAACCGGAAAGGATCGGTGTAAAGAAGGAAAGGACAAAGGCATCAAACGCAAAAGATAGGGGCACCAGACTTCTATCATGGACGCTAAACTGATACTCCTCTTTCTTCCACAACACGCTGTTGACAATGCCACGATGCTCGATCATTACTCCTTTTGGTTTGCCTGTTGTCCCCGATGTGTAGATGACATAAGCCAAATCGGAAGCGGTTTGAATCGGCTCGAGATTCGAACGGTTGGGAGAATAGTTCTTCTCCTCCTCCAGATACAGGCATTCCACGCTCACACTAGAAGCCAGCTTAGCTCCAAGATGTATTTGGGTAAGCACCAGACGGGCTTCGCAATCCTCCAGCATATAGGCCACACGATCTTCCGGATATTCGGGATCGATAGGCACATAGGCTCCACCTGCTTTCAAAATGGCCATGATTCCCACAACCATTTCCACAGAACGGTTTGCCATGATTCCTACGAATTGATTAGCCTTTACTCCCCGTTCACGCAAGGTGACGGCAAGCTGGTTTGCTCGCTCATTCAGTTCGTGATAGGACATCTGCTTATCGCCGATTTCAACCGCAGCAACCTGTGGTGTTTTTTCCACTTGCTCCTCAAATAGCTCATGTAGTGTCTTGTTCTGCGGATATTCCTTATGTGTATCGTTGAATTCTACTAACAAGCGATGCTTTTCTTCATCGGACAGCATCGTGATTTCGGATAAGGTAATGGCTTGTTGCTCAATAACGGCATGGAGGATTCGGATAAAATGTGCCGCTATTTTTTCAATCGTTTTTCGTGTAAACAATTTGGTGCAATAATCAAGACTAAAGATGATCTCCTCATCTTCTTCGTACGCCTCTAATGACAGATCAAACTTGGCCTGATTCACGTCTGCCATATAGGGTGTAAACGTCAGTTGTTCCATTTCGAACGGCTTCTGATCCATATTTTGCAAGATAAATACGGTGTCAAACAAAGGATTGCGGCTCAGATCCCGTTGAATGTTCAGCTTATCGATCAGCTCATCCAGTGGATAATCCTGATTCTCAAAAGCTTTCAGCGTATTGTTTTTCACTTCTGCCAAAAAGCTAAGGAAGGTCTTAGCCCCCATAGGCTCGTTTCGCAATGCCAGTGTATTGACAAACATACCGATGATCGAATCCGTTTCTGCATGGGACCTGCCAGCAGTAGGCGCACCAACAATAATGTCCTCTTGTCCAGAGTATTTGGAGAGAAGTACATTGTAGGCAGCCAGCAGGACCATGTAGAGCGTAGCTCCTGTACCATGGGCAAGTCGATTTAATTCTTTTTTCAATAGGGCACCGGAGCTGAAAACAAATCGCTCACCCTCGAAGCTTTTCACAGAAGGTCTCGGATAATCCGTTGCAAGATTCAATACAGGAATTTCTCCCGTAAAGGTATCGATCCAATAAGCTTCCTGAGAAGCAAACTCTTCCGTCTCAACCCATTGATTCTGCCAATGGGCAAAATCCTTGTACTGAATGCTCAGTTCTGGCAGCTCTTCCCCGTGATAAAGCTGAGCAAGCTCTTGAACAAGAATCCCAATAGATACACCATCCACCACAATATGGTGCAAATCCAGCATGAAAAGATGGCGTTCCGGAGCCAGTTTGACCAGTCCAGCGCGAATCAGTGGAGCTTTTTCCAAATCGAACGGTTGAATAAATTGCTCGACGATTTGTTTGAGCTCTCCCTCTGTTGACTCCATCAACGAGATTTCCAGCTCGACATCTTCATGTACCCGCTGAACAGTCTCTCCTTTCATGGAGTGGAACGAGGTACGCAGAGATTCATGGCGTCTCACCAGACTCTTGAGCGCTTGCTGCAAACGCTCTGTATCCAGCATGCCATCGATGTACAGGATGCCAGGCATGTTGTAGCTGATGTCTGCACCTTCCATTTGTCGGAGAATAAACATTCTCTTTTGTGCAGAAGATACCGAATAATACTCCTGCTTTTGGACAGGTTCAATCGTCGTATACTTGCCTTTGCTAGCAGTAGAGATGTATGCCGACAAGTCAGCGATCGTTGGCGATTCAAACAGTGTTTTCAACGGCACATCTACTTGAAGGGTGCGATGGATCAAAGAGATGACGTTCATTGCCTTCAAGGAGTGTCCACCCAACTCGAAGAAATGATCGTGTACCCCGATTGGGTTCACGCCAAGTACACTTTGCCAAATGTCTGCGAGCGTGGCTTCCACTTCATTGCGCGGCGCTACATATACGGTTTCTAATGAGGATGCTCCCTCAGGTTGAGGCAATGCTTTGCGATCTACCTTGCCATTTGCCGTGAGCGGCAGTTTCTCCAAATAAACAAAATAAGAAGGAACCATATAAGATGGCAAATGGGAAGCCATGTAAGCTCTCAGGTCGGCTGTCTTGATTTCCTGATCGGAAACGATATAGGCGTACAGGTTGTTTTGCCCTTTTTCATCTGGACGGGCAAGGACAATGGCCGTTTTTATCCATTCATGTTGCAAAAGCCTTGCTTCGATCTCACCCAGTTCGATCCGGTGGCCTCTGATTTTGACCTGATGGTCGATGCGTCCGAGATATTCCACGTTGCCGCAGGCTAGGTACCTTACCATGTCTCCAGTACGGTACATCCTGCTACCCGGTTCAAACGGATTGTCAATGAAGCTGGCTGTTGTCAATTCTTCACGATTCCAGTAACCGCGGGCCAATCCATCGCCAGCAATGCACAGTTCTCCTGCAACCCCTACAGGCTGGAGCTGGTTGCTCGCATTTACGACGTACAAACGGACGTTATCAATCGGTTTGCCAATAGGAATCACGCCATACTCCGGCAAACGAGGGCAAATCCAGTATGTCGCATCAATCGTGGATTCTGTAGGGCCATAGAGATTAATCAACTGTGCCGTTTGATTCTGGTAAAAGCGCGAAACAAGTGCAGGTGCCAATGCTTCTCCACCGCAGAAGACGCGTTGCAGGTTCGTGCAAGAGCTCCATCCCGGTTCGGTCATGATCAGATCTAGCAAGGAAGGAACCATCTGTAGAGTCGTGATCTTCTCTTCTCTGATCATGCGAGTCATGTACTCGATGTCACGATGTCCGTCTGGCTTTGCCAGTACCAGGCGTCCCCCCGTGATCAGTGGCAAATAAAATTCCCATACGGAAGCATCGAAGGAAAACGGCGTTTTTTGCAAAACAGCATCCTCTGTAGACAGTGGGAACGCATTCTTCATCCAAAGCATGTGATTGCAAATCGCTTGATGCGCAATCATAACCCCTTTGGGATTTCCGGTCGATCCTGATGTATAGATGACATAGGCCAAGTCATCCCTGCCAGCGACATTGTCAAGATTGGTGTCGTCACCTGCATAAATCGCTTCATCGTCTACGTCGATAATTTCTCCTGCATACTCTACTGTCTCTTTCAAATGACGCTGTGTCAGTAGAATCGGAGCTTTGCTGTTGCTGAGCATGTATTGGATTCTTTCTGGCGGGTAGCTAGGATCAATTGGCGTATATGCACCACCTGCTTTTAACACGGCCAACATGCTCACGACCATCCCGATGGAACGGTCTACCATAATTCCGATCAATGTATCTGGTTGAGTTCCTTTGCTCCGCAGCAAACGAGCTACTTGATTGGCCCGGGCGTTCAACTGGCGGTAGGTCAAGGTGTTTCCGTCAAAGGCTACCGCTACTTGATCTGGCGTAAGCAATACTTGCTCTTCAAACAATTGGTGCAAAACCTGATCATTAGAACGTTCGACAAAAGTATCGTTGACGTTCAGGATGAGATCACGTTTTTCTGCTTCTGTCATCATGTCGATTTCTGCTAACTTGGCATTCGGTTGTGCACTAATGGTACGCAGGATCTCGAGATAATGATGGGCCATTCTTTGGATGGTTTCTTTCTTGAATAGCTTCGTACCAAATGCGAATAGGAATTGAATGTCAGATTGCGATTCACTCGCATTCAAAGCTAGATCGAACTTTGAAATTTTGTTAAATATCTCGTACGGAGCTGCTGTCAGCTGCTCAATTTCCAGCGACTGCTGATTCGCATTTTCCAAAGAAAACATGGTGTCAAACAAAGGATTTCGGCTAATGTCACGTTGAATCGCCAGCTTTTCCACCAGCTCTTCAAATGGATAATCCTGATTGTCATAAGCCGCCAGCGCATTTTGTTTCACTTCTTGCAAGAAGTGGGTAAAGGTTTTTTCGCTCGCAGGATGATCTCTCATCGCCAACGTATTCACAAAGATCCCCATGATGTTTTCCACATCGGCATGAGAACGACCAGCGACAGGCGTACCCACAATGATATCCTCTTGGCCGGAATACTTGGACAGCAGTACATGGTAAGCCGCGAGCAAGACCATATACAGGGTTGTACCCGTATCTGCTGCTACCTTGCGCAAACGCTCGGTCAATTCTTTTCCTGTATCAAAAAGAACAAGATCCCCTTCAAAGCTTTGAATGGTTGGACGCGGATAATCAGTCGGCAGATTGAGTAATGGAATTTCATCAGCAAACGTATTCAACCAGTGAAGCTCCTGCTTCTTGTACACGTCCGTCTGGAACAGCTCATTTTGCCAGGCAGCGAAATCCTTGTATTGAAGAGGAAGAGGCTGCAAGGCTTCTCCTTGGTACGACTTGGCAAATTCACTCAACAAAATTTGGGATGAGACACCGTCCGAGATGATATGGTGCATGTCGAGCAGGAACAAATGACGGTCTTTGCCCAACTTGACCAAGCCTGTTCGAATCAATGGCACGGTTCCGAGGTCAAATGGACGGACAAAATCGCGCATGATCTGCTCCGCCTTGCCTTCCGTAGACTTCAGCATCAGGATTGGTACTTCTACCTCATCATGCACTTTCTGTACAGGCTCACCATCGATACGGTGGAAGGAGGTGCGTAAAGCTTCGTGGCGCTCCGCCAGTCGTTGGACCGTGCTAGCAAAACGATTGTAATCCAGCTTTCCTTCCAGCAACATTGCTCCCGAAATGTTATAGCTGATGCCACTTCCTTCAAATTGCTGAAGGATGTACATTCTTTTTTGAGCAGAAGATACGGGATAAAATTCTTTTACCTCAACCGGTTGAATGGCTGTGTACTTGCTTTTCCCCGATTTCGAGATAAAAGTAGCGAGCTGGGATACGGTCGGATTCTCGAACAGTGCCTTTACTGGCAAATCCACTTCCAACGCTTTAGAGACTTGAAAGATGACTGTCATAGCCTTCAGTGAATGTCCGCCCAAATCAAAGAAATGATCGTGAACGCCTACACGACTAACCCCCAGGGCCTGCTGCCAAATCTCAGCCAATTTTGTTTCCGTTTCATTCTGAGGAGCGACGTACGCTGTTCCCGTTACAACTGCACCGTCAGGCTTCGGCAATTTCTTCCGCTCTACTTTTCCATTGGCAGTCAGCGGAATTTCCTCCAAACGGATGAAAGAAGACGGAACCATGTAGGAAGGAAGCGTA
Source organism: Brevibacillus sp. NPDC003359 (assembly GCF_042878995.1). Taxonomy (NCBI): domain Bacteria; kingdom Bacillati; phylum Bacillota; class Bacilli; order Caryophanales; family Paenibacillaceae; genus Brevibacillus; species Brevibacillus sp. NPDC003359. The sequence continues at coordinate 708,310 of NZ_JBIAOR010000001.1, read as the reverse complement.
CTACTCAGATGTTCTCTTAATTCAGATACCGTCAGCTCTTGCTCGGAAACAATGTAAGCGTATAGGACATTTTGACCACTGTTGTCCTTTTCTACGATGACAACTGCTTCCTTGATCGATTCATGCTGCGTCAGACGAGTTTCAATTTCGCCCATCTCAATCCGATGTCCGCGAATCTTAACTTGATGGTCTGTTCTCCCTAAATATTCCATGCTTCCATCAGGCAGCCATTTCGCCAGGTCACCAGTGCGGTACATTTTGGTCCCTAGACGGAACGGATTATCGATAAATTTTTCCTGAGTCAGCTCCGGTCTATTGAAGTACCCTTTCGCTACGCCATCTCCGGCTATGTACATTTCGCCAATGGAGCCAACTGGCACAGGCTGCATGGAAGAATCAAGCAAATAGAGCTGGACGTTATCGGCAGGGACACCGATTGGTACGGATTCTTGTTTGGTTTGTTCTGGGTCATACTGATAAATCATGCAGCCAACAACGGTTTCGGTTGGTCCGTACTCGTTGAAGATTTTGGCATTGTGACCAAAATTCTCATAGATTCTCTTCGCCAGCTTCGTTGGCAAGTTTTCACCGCCGACAATAAACCGTCTGATGCTGCAATTTGTGCCATCAATTTCTTCTATCAGCTTCAGGTGTGTGGGCGTCAGTTTGATGATTCCGACTTTATTGTCTTGGATGATATCTAAAATGACCTGTACCTTGTCTGCTCCCCTGTACACATAGATGGTGTTACCTGACAGAAGTGGCGTGAAGATCGAAGTGACAGTCAAATCAAACGAAATGGAAGAGTAGAGCGGGAAGTCTACAGCTTCACCCTGGACATACACTTTGTTCGCCCACCAGATGTAATTGACCAAACCTTGATGGGTGATCATCGCCCCTTTCGGATTCCCAGTGGACCCGGAGGTATAGATCATATAAGCCAAATCATCTGGCGTGCTCTGTGTTTCAAGATTCGTGCTATCACCTTCATACAAGGTTGAATCGTCTAAATAGAGGATGTCTCCTTCAAATTCGATTTTTTCCTGAAGGTGAGACTGTGTTAAGAGAATCGTTGTCTGACTGTCATCCAGTAAGTACTGAATACGCTCGAGCGGATATTCTGGATCAATCGGCAAATAGGCACCGCCTGATTTTAGGACAGCCATGATTGCTACGATCAGTTCCAGTGAATGCTCCGCCATAATCGAAACAATACTGCCTCGGGAAATTCCTTTCTCGCAAAGAGCTCTGGCAAGCTGGTTCGAACGCTCATGGAGCTCCTGGTATGTAAGCTGATCTTTCCCGCAAACCGCCGCTACTTTATTTGGCGACTGACTTGCTTGCTCTGCGATCAGTTCATATATCACTTTGTCTCGCGGATAATCGACGGCCGTTTCGTTATAATCTACCAATAATTGCTGTTTTTCCACATCAGTGATGATGCCGATATCTTGAAGCAGCACTTCTGGATTGTGAATGATCTGCTCGATGATCGTTTTTAAATGACCTTCCACTCGGTCCACGAATGCCTGTTCATAAACCGAAGCATTATAGCTCAGCTTCACATACATTTCGTTCCACGGTGCGACGGCAACGACTACGTTAAAATCATAGGACGTCTGCTCTTCCCCATTTTCAACGGTGAACTGAAAACCGAGTGAATCTTCCAGATCGTTTTTGGAGTTATCCGGGTAGTTTTCATAGGTCACCAAATGATCAATCAGTTCCTGTTTCAGTTCTGCTTTACTCTGAATCTCATACAGCGGGGCGAAATCATAGGCAGCAGACGCCAACGCTTGCTTTTGGACAATTTTTAGCAGATCACTGAAAGATTGCTGTCTATTCGTTTGGATTCGGGTTGGAATCGTGTTAATGAACAAGCCAACCATGCTCTCAATTCCTTGGATCTGAGGCGGACGACCCGATACAACAGACCCGAAAACAACATCTTCAGAATTTTTGTATTTGCTGGCTAAAATACCCCAAAGTGCTTGAACCACACTGCTCATCGTGGCCTGATTCTGATTGGCAATCTGCATCAATTGCTGTGTCTTCTCTGGCGCTATGGTGAATAGAGACTCAACATGCAGATAGGTGCCACCCTCAGCCACATACTTCTTCTTCGGGAAGTCTGCTTGGTGATCAAAGTCCTCCAAGTAATTCTGCCAGTAAGTGAGCGCCTCTTCTTTGTTTTGCTTATCCAGCCATTTGATGTATTCGCTGTATGGTTTTGCTGCTTCCCGTGATATCGATTCACCTTTACGGAGTGCAGCGTAATAAGAAAGCAGCTTGCCCTGCAATACGCCCAATGTCCACCCGTCGACGACAATATGGTGGAACGCCCAAATGAATTGATACTGGCTTTCCCCTGTTTGGAAAATGGCTGCTTTCATTAGGGTATCTTTTGTCAAGTCAAACGAATGATGTTGATCGGTATAAGCTTTTATGTAATCCTTCTGTTCATTTTCAGACAGATGGGAAATGTTTTCGAAATGTACAGTAGCTTTTCTCTCTTTAAAGACAACCTGTCTAGGTCGCTGCAGGTTTTGATAGACAAACACCGTTCGCAATACCTCGTAGTTTTCTACGAGCTTGTTGATGCTTTCTTCGAAGATCGGCAGGTGAAAATCCCCCTGGATCTTTGCGGACATCTGGAGGCAGTAGGCGCTGCTGTCTGTATCTGTGACAGCATGAAACAACATTCCCTCTTGCAATGGGGTTAACGGGTAAATCTTTGCGATATTTTCCTGCTTTTTCATTACGCACCTCAACTAAAGTTATTATCGATCCAAAGAGGGTTCCTCCAATAAAAACGCGTGATGCACCGCTTTTATTGGAGGAAAAGCATTTCTGACGTCGCCTGCTTAAATCAATTCCAGGATGTTCTCCAGTTCTTCCATGGAAAGGTCGTCATCCCCCAGGTCGCTCGGGGTCAACTCTCCTACTTCTTTTGATAGGCAATGGGCTATGGTGCCAAGCAAGTGTTTCCGATAGCTGTCTGCCAAGTTCGTAATGGTCTCTTCCTTGTACTGTAGACTGCTGTACCCAAAGGTAATCTGGAGCCTTCCATTTTCAATCATGCCGGAAATGTCCAACAGGAATACTCTCTCTGATTCTGGACTGAACAACTGCCCCGTTCCGAGTGGCGAGAATGATAAACCACCCGATTTCACATCCGAGTCAAATTGCCCCAGATAGTTAAAGCTGATTTGCGGCTGAAGACTAAATGGCAAGGATGGTTGGGTCGCACTTGTCGTCATCGTGCGTAAAATCTCATAGCCAATCCCTTTTTTCGGAATGTGGCGCAAGTTTTCTTTGATGTGCTTGATTTGATAACCAAAGTCCGCTGACTTTTCCATATCAAGTACAACTGGGAACTGGGAAGTGAACCACCCAATCGTCCGTGTCACATTCATTTCGTTCTGGATGTCTTCGCGTCCGTGACCTTCCAGATTGATCACAGCCCTGTTGATATTCGCCCATTCTTTCACGGTTAATCCCAGAGCGGTCAACAACAGATCATTTATCTCCGTATGATAGGCATGATGGACGTGACGTAACAGGTTTTCTGTCTCCGATGCAGTCAACTCAACCTTTACTGTACGCGTATGCTTTTGTTTCCGATCTGCTGTGACGAAATCGATTGGCAAAGCTGCGGGTTTGGTCGTGCTCTCCAGATTGTGCCAATACGTAACTTCCCGCAAAAGCTCTTCACTCTCTGCGTAAGTTTGCATTTGAGCCGACCAGTCCTTGAATGAATCCGTCTTCTTCGGCAAGACGATCTCCTGATGAAGGTGAGCCTGTGAATAGGCCGATGAAAAATCTTCAAACAAGATTCGCCACGAGACGCCATCCACTACCAGATGGTGGATCGCAATGAGTAAATGATCACCTTCTTTGGTTGAGAAGAGGCCCAAATGGACGAGCGGTCCTTGTTCCAAATCGATGCTGCTTTGGATGAAGTTAGACAATTCCAGAATGTGAGCTGCGCTGTTTGCATGTTCCCTCAAATCAAATGAGTGGAAACGGAATAGTTCGTCTGTTATCCCTCGATTGATCTGCGTGCTGGTCCCATTTTCGTGTTTGTATACCATGCGCAACGCATCGTGATGCTCGATGATTTTATGGAAGGCTTGCTGAACAAGTGCTCCATCGAAGCCTTCTTCACGAAACAGCATGACAGCCTGATTCCAGTGGTGACGATCAGTGAAATTCTGCTCATAGAACCACTTCTGGATGGGGGTCAAGCCAATCTCGCCTTCTACGACTCCCTGATCACTTTCTCGGATGTTCGGCGTCACATGGACGACGACTTCTTCGATCGACGGATATTGGAACAGTTCCTTCATCGCAAGCGTCCAGCCTGATGCGTGCATGCGCGTGGATACCTGAATCGCTTTGATGGAATCTCCGCCAAGTTCAAAGAAGTTGTCTTTCATTCCGACTTGCTTGATTCCCAATACCTCTGCCCAGATCGTTGCCAGTAATTGTTCGAGTTCGTTTTGTGGTGCTTCATATTCTCGACCTGCATTCTGCTCCTGGCTTGGCTTCGGCAAAGCTTTGCGGTCAATCTTGTCATTTGGTGTCAACGGCATCTTTTCCAACTGAACAAAGAAGGAGGGAACCATATAATTTGGCAATTCTTTCCCCATAAATTCTCGCAGCTGTGCTGGTGTTGCTTCCCCTTCTGCCACATAGTACGCGCACAGGTAAGCTTGCCCGTTGTCATCCGTATGTGTGATGGCTGCCGCCTCTTTTATCGTTTCATAACGCAACAGAACACTCTCGACTTCACCCAGCTCCACCCGATGTCCGCGAATCTTCACCTGGTGATCGATTCTGCCGAGGTACTCGATATTTCCATCCGGGAGCCATCTAGCCAAATCACCTGTTCGGTACATCTTCTCTCCTGGCACAAACGGGTTGTCGACGAATTTCTCCGCGGTTAACTCTGGTCGATTCCAATATCCTCTCGCCAGTGCCACCCCGCTGATGCACAATTCTCCCATCTGACCAACAGTCTTCAATTGCATTTGTTCATCCACAATGTACAGCTTCGTATTCTGTACCGGTTTACCAATCGTAATTGTTTGGCCGACTGGTTCATGCGGTAAGGCTTTCCAGAGCGTCGCGCAAACGGTATTCTCTGTTGGCCCGTATCCATTGATATAGGTCACTTTCTCTTTCCATTGATCTATCAACGCAGTGGAAGATGAAGATCCGGCTGTTATCAGGATACGTAAAGTTGGGACGCGATCAGGCTCCAGATAAATGGCATACGTCGGCGGCAAAGTTAGAATGGTAATCCCATTCAGGCGGACGTACTCCTCAAATTTGCGGAAATCATTGATCGTCTCTCGGGAGAAGATGTGCAAGGTCGCTCCTGTCAAAAGAGCGATAAACATATCCCACACGGATGCATCAAAAGAGATACTCGCAAAATGTCCTGGCCGATCTTGTGGAGTTACCCCAAGCTGATTTCTGAAAACTGCTTGCAGATTGGCTGCACCTTTGTGCTCCAGCATGACTCCTTTTGGATTGCCAGTAGTACCGGACGTGTAAATGATATAAGCCAGATCTGACGGCTTGTTGATGCAAATCAAATTGTCAGTATGCGACGAATAGCTTCGTGCGTCGTCCAAATCGATAATTTCTGCCTGACTGGACACCTTGTGGAACAAGTGAGAATGCGTAAGCACAAGCTTCGACTGACTGTCCTCGATCATGTAGCGAATTCTTTCTTCGGGATAATCAGGATCGACAGGTAAAAAGGCTCCGCCCGCTTTTAAAATGGCAAGTGTTGCAATGACCATTTCCAAGGAACGCTCTACCATCATGACGACGATTTGCGAAGGACCTACTCCTTTTTCCCGCAATACCACGGCTAGCTGGTTCGCTCTTTCGTTAAGCTCTCGGTATGACATGCTCTTCTCTTCGAATACAATAGCCGTTTGATCAGGCGTATTTGCGGCCAGATGTTCATAGAGTTGTTGGATGGTTTTCTCTTCGTCGTATTCTCTTTCCGTATGATTGAACTCCACCAGCAACAACTGCTTTTCTTCTGCCGTCAGCATCTCAATCTCTTGAAGCTGCATATCTGGATTGGCTGTGACGTTTTGCAGGATTTGCAAGAAGTGACGTGACATTCTAGCTACCGTGTCTCTTCTAAAAAGCTTGGTGCTGTACTCTAAGCGGAGGAACAAGTCGGTTTCTCGCTCGGTCAAATGAAAGGACAGGTCGAATTTCGAAATGGCAAGCGCGCTGCCAGATTCATATGGACGATAGACCAGCTGATCCAGCGTTTTTTGGTATAAATCATCGGTTTGCAGGATGAACATCGTGTCAAACAGCGGGTTGCGTCCTGGATCACGTTGAATGCCGAGCTTCTCAACCAAGCTTTCCAACGGGTAATCCTGATGATCATAGGCATCCAGCGCGTTCTGCTTGACTTCCATCAGAAATTCCTTAAAAGTCTTATGGGCTGTCGGTTTGTTTCGGATGGCAAGCGTATTGACGAACATTCCGACAATCGGTTCCAGTTCAGCCCGCGTCTTGCCAGAGATTGGCGTACCGACGACGATGTCATTCTGCCCCGAATACTTCGATAGCAGCACATTGTAGGCAGCCAGCAATACCATAAACAAGGTCGTTTTCGTCTCTGTCGCGAGCGCGTGTAAAGCTTGCAACAGTGATTGATCTGTTGAAAGCGCGATATGGTCACCTTCAAAGCTTTTCACAGATGGTCGCGGAAAATCTGTCGGTATCTCCAATACAGAAATGTCTCTCGCAAACGTATTCAGCCAATAGTCTTCCTGTTTCTTGAAGTCATTGGACTCGTACAGGCGCTTCTTCTGCCAGACAGAAAAATCCTTATATTGGATGCGCAACTCAGGCAAGTGTTTGCCTTGGTACAATTCGGCCAGCTCGTTGAATATGATCGTGACGGATGAGGCATCTGCAGCGATATGATGCATGTCATAAAGGAGAAGATGGCGTTCATCCGAGATTTTCACCAAGCCCATGCGAATGAGTGGTGGAACAGAAAGATCAAACGGACGGACAAACGAATGGAAAATGTCGTCGATCTGATGTTCTTCTGCTGTCCGATACTCGATTTCCACTTCCACGCGGTCGTGAATTTTTTGAACGAGCTCATCTCCCACCATCTCAAATGATGTTCTCCAAATCTCATGGCGGTCTACCAGAGCTTGCAGGGCATACGCTAATTGCTCACGTACCAGTTTCCCTTCCAACATGATCATGCCAGGCGTATTGTAGCTGATACCCGCTCCTTCCAGCTGATGAAGCACGTACATACGCTGCTGGGCGGATGATACCGGATAGTAGTCTTGCGGCTCTGCTGGTTGAATCGAAATATCTGATGCATGCTCGCTGTGCTCAATCAACTGGGACAAGGCCCGAACGGTAGGCTGTTCAAAGAAATGCTTCAAAGGAAGATCGATTTGAAACTCCCGATGCACATGCGCTACTACCGTCATAGCTTTTAAGGAATGGCCACCCAGCTCAAAAAAGTTATCCATCACACCAATACCGGAGATGCCAAGGACGTTTTCCCAAATCTTTGCGAGTGTTGCCTCTACTTCATTAGCAGGTGCGACATACTCCACACTTGTTGTAGGCTTTCCTTCAGGCTTCGGCAAGGCTTTGCGATCGATCTTGCCATTTGGTGTGAGCGGGAAAGCATCCAGTTGAACCAGATAGGTTGGTACCATATACGCTGGCAGTTCTTGAGATAAATGTGCTCGAAGCGCCGCTTCAGAGATGGTTTCTTTACCGGTGAAATACGCCGTCAGATACGCGTCTCCGCTTCCATCCTGATAGGCAACGACAATCGCTTCATTTGTCGTTTCATAGCTGAGCAGAACCGATTCGATCTCCCCGATCTCAATCCGGTATCCTCTCACTTTTACCTGTTCATCCAAGCGTCCTGCGAATTCAATCGTTCCGTCAGGGAGCCATCTGCCAAGGTCGCCTGTCTTGTACATGCGTTCACCCGGCTCAAATGGATTGGTAACAAACTTCTCCTCAGTAAGTTCTGGTTTGTTCCAATATCCACGTGCCAAACCGAGTCCGCCTATGCATATTTCTCCCACTACACCGATTGGTAACAGCTGGTGTGAATGGTCCACGATGTATATGCTTGTGTTTGCAATTGGCCGTCCAATGGTGATCGGAGCATCCGGCAGTGTATCGCACAAATAGGTAGCGATAACGCTACTTTCTGTCGGACCGTACGCATTGACAGCAATCATCTGCGGATTCATCTCTTTGCACATCTCAACTAGCTTCGGTGATAGCTTTTCTCCTCCGAGCACAGCCATTTTCATCGGACTGATATCTTCGGAAGTGCTGCATTCCAAAATCGCCTGGAACAAACTTGGCACGCATAACGTGTAGCTGCAACTCCATGTTGCGATCAGATTCTTGAGCGCTATCGGATCTTTTGCTTCTTCATCCTTCGTCAAGACAACTGTTGAACCGGATAGAATCAACGCAAAGAAGGTAAGGACAAAACCATCAAAGGCAAAGGATAGAGCCAGCAAACCTCTGTCATGGACAGATAGGGCAAACTCTTCTTTGTTCCACGTCACACTGTTGACAATTCCTCGGTGCTCCACCATGACCCCTTTTGGCCTGCCTGTCGTACCAGATGTGTAAATGATGTAAGCCAGATTGGTAGCCGTATGTATCGGATTCAGGTTTGTGGTAATACGAGAATAGTTACTCTTATCCTCCAGATACAGGCATTCCACGCTATCCGCAATCTTTGTTCCAAGATGCTCTTGGGTAAGCACCAGACGGGCTTCGCAATCTTCCAGCATATACGCGATGCGATCATTCGGATACTCTGGATCGATCGGCACATACGCTCCGCCAGCCTTGAGAATAGCGAGGATTCCAATCACCATTTCCAAGGAGCGAGTTGTCATAATCCCAACGCTTTGGTCAGCCTTCACTCCTTTTTTCCGCAATGTGCGTGCAAGCTGATTGGCTCTCTTATTGAGCTCCTCATATGTCAATCGTTTGTCTCCGCAAACCAACGCGATATGATCAGGTGTTTTCAGCACTTGTTCTTCAAATAACTGTGGAAGTGTGCTTTCCAACTGAACAGGCTTGAATGTGTCGTTGAAATCGACCAGCAATTCCTGCTTTTCTGGCTCGGTTAGCATCTCCATCTGATAGAGAGCCAAGTCCATGTTCCGGATGACTTCTTGCAAGATTTGGAGATAATGTCGCGACATGCGCTCGATGGTCTCCCTCTTGAACAGCTTGGTGCAAAATTCAAAGCAGAACATAAGACCGGCATGGTTTTGGGTTGCTTCGAGCGACAAATCGAATTTCGCCATTTTGCCCTCTGGCATGTAAGGCGTCACTGTCATGCCTTCGATCGCGATCGGATCGGCATCCATGTTTTGCAAAATGAACAAGGTGTCAAACAATGGGTTGCGGCTTCGATTTCGATTAACCGCCAGCTTTTCGACGAGCTCCTCAAACGGGTAATCCCCATGTTCAAATGCAGCGAGTGTATTGTCCTTCACTTCTCGTAAAAATTCCTTGAAGCTTTTGGTTGCCACCGGCTGATTTCTCAGTGCCATCGTGTTCACAAACATGCCCGTTATGCTTTCCGTGTCAGGGTGCGTTCTTCCAGCTGTCACGGTTCCGACAACCATGTCTTCTTGCCCGGAGTATTTCGCGAGTAAAACATGATAGGCTGCCATTAACACCATGTAGAGTGTAGTACCAGTATCGGTCGCTACTCGCTGCAAACCTTCCAGCAGCTGTTTTTCTGAGCAGAATAGATAACGTTCACCCTCAAAGCTTTGAATAGAAGGTCGAGAGTAGTCCAAAGGCAGGTTCAAAACCGGGATTTCACCAGCAAAACGCTCGGTCCAATACGCTTCCTGTTTTCTGAATTCGTCTGTTTCTGCCAGACCTTTTTCCCACACCGCGAAGTCTTTATATTGAATGCGTTGCTCTCGCAAGGATTTGTCTTGATAGAGCTGCGCAAGATCATTCAGGATAATTTGCGAGGACACGCCATCCGAGATGATATGGTGCATATCGACGATTAAGACATGGCGCTTCTCTCCCAGTTTGACCAGTCCAACCCGACTTAATGGAGCTTTTTCCAAATCAAACGGACGCATGAAATCCATGATGACTTGATTCAAACGTTCTTCTGTCGCTTCCATGTAGGCGATTGGCAGCTTGCATTCCTGATGGATGCGTTGAACCGGCTCGCCGTTGATGGTATGAAAAGAGGTTCGCAGCGATTCATGACGACTCACGAGGCTGGAAAAGGAATGCTCCAGCTGCTGCCCATTCAATTCCCCATCGAGTACCGTCACAACGGGCAGATTGTAAACCGTACTAGCCGGATCAAGCTGGTTTAAAATGAGCATGCGTTTTTGTGCGGAGGATACAGGATAATGCTCTTGCATGACGACCCGCGGAATAGCGAGATACGTTCCTGTCTCTTCACCTTCCACATACTTGGCAATTTCTTGAATGGTTGGTCGCTCAAACAATACGCGAAGCGGTACATCTGCTTGGCAGTCTTTTTGCATCCGGGAAATGAGATGGATCGCTTTTAGCGAATGACCACCCAGCGTGAAAAAGTTATCCTGAATGCCAATCGGCGACACGCCGAGTACGTTTTCCCAAATCGCTGCCATTTTCTGTTCCAGTTCTGTGGTCGGGGCGAGGTACTCCGCTCCAGTAGAAGCATTCCCCTCAGGTATGGGCAAGGCTCTTCTGTCTGTTTTTCCATTCGGTGTGACCGGAATCCGCTCCAGGTTTATAAAGAACGAAGGGATCATATATTCAGGCAGCGTTCGGGATAAGTACGTACGCAGCTCTTCGTTGCTGACTTCCTCTGTCAAAACGACATAGGCGCACAAGTACTTTCCACCAGTCTCATCGGCTCTGTCGATGACTACGGCTTCCTTGATTAAGGCGTGGTTGAGCAAGTGCGATTCGATCTCTCCCAGCTCGATGCGATGCCCCCTGATTTTTACCTGATGGTCGATCCGCCCTAAAAACTCGATATTGCCATCCGGCAACCAACGGGCCAGGTCACCCGTTCGATACATTCTTTCGCCTGATTGATACGGGTTCTCGAGGAATTTCTCCGCAGTCAGCTCCGGATTGTGCAAATACCCTCTTCCTACGTTCGCACCAGCGATATACAGCTCTCCAACAATGCCTTCTGGTTTCATTTGCAGCTTTTCATCCAGGATATAAATGCCTGTGTTGCTGATCGGTTTTCCGATTGGCGGCAGCTCTGGTATATCCATGCTTGGGTCCATCGTGTAGGTGGTTACCACATGTGTCTCCGACGGCCCGTAATGATTGTGTAAAAATACGTGTTGGTTTCGCAGATATTTCTGTAGCTCATGGGTGACGACGAGCTGTTCCCCTGCCGTGATTATGTGCTTGACGCAGCGCGGGAAGCTTTGTGCATAATCTTTTTCGTTAAAGATAAATTTCAAGAACGATACAGGGAGGGACAAAATGCTGATCTGTTTTTCCTGGATAAAAGCAAATAGTTTTTCAACATGGCGTCTCATCTCATTCGTGATGAGATAGAGCTGTCCGCCGGAAAGCAGCGTGGAGAAAATCTCCTGGTAGCAAACATCAAAGCTGCATGTGGTATACTGCAATACTTTTTCATGAAAATCGATGTTCGTCTTGGTGAACGTAAAGTTCATCAGATTTGCCATGTTTTTATGCTCAAGCATGACGCCTTTTGGTTTCCCTGTCGTTCCTGAGGTGTAGATGATATAAAACAAGTCATCTGAATGATTGATCATTTCAACAGACGCACTGCTCTCTTCCCATATAACTGGAGCGCTGATGTCTATTTTTTCAGTAGAAGCAGAGACTTTCTCTAGTAGATGATGTTGGGTCACTACCAATTGAATCCCGCTATGTTCGAGCATGTAGGCAATTCGTTCTTCAGGCAGCTCCGGATCAATCGGGACAAACGCACCACCGGCTTTCAAAACCCCAAGAATTCCTACAATCATCTCGATGGAACGATCCATCATCGTACCGACTAGACTGTCTGCTGCAATCCCTTTTCTACTCAAAAATCTGGCGAGCTGATTGGACTTCTCATCTAGCTCCCGATATGACAGCTGCTGATCTCCGAATACGACAGCAACCTGATCCGGTGTTCTTTCTACCTGTTCCATAAAGAGCTCGTGCATGGTTTTCGCTGGGTAGGCATCAGAAGTATCAAGGTTTCTGGCTATCAGTTGCTGTTTTTCTGCTTCTGTCAGCAAGGTAACTTCTTGAAGGGCTACCTTCGGATTGTTTGCCACGCAAGCCGCGATCTGCTTGAGGTGGCCAGCCATTTTTTGGATAACGACTTCGTCGAAGACAGCAGCATTGTAATCAAACCGTATCGCAATCTCTTCTTTGGGCATTACCATGACGGTCATGTCATAATTGGTAGGCTCAAACATCTCCACATCGGAAATGGTAAAGCCTACTTGCTGAGTCGCTGTCTTTTTCTGCAAGGCATCCACTAACGGATAGTTTTCAATGACCATCAGGTGATCGATCAAATCTTGCTTCAATACGGAATCGTTTTGAATATCGTACAAAGGCACATGCTCATATGACTGGGATTTCAGTGATCTCTGGTGCACATCCTCTATCAAGTCTGCAAAGGTTTGATCGTTTTTCGCTTGAATGCGGAATGGAATGGTATTGATAAACAACCCAACCATTTTGTCGATTCCGACGATTTCAGTTGGTCGCCCGGATACAACAGAGCCAAAGAGCACATCATTCGTAGAGTTATAGGATTGGAGGAGAATCCCCCATAAGGTTTGAATCACAGTCGGCAAAGTCACTTGATTTTGACTCGCGATCGCAGACAACTGCTGCGTCAGCGAACGGTCCAGCACAAAACGATATTGTGCTGGTAGAAAGGCTTTGCTAGAAGACTTCCCTAATTTCGGCAAGGAAGTTTGCTGTTCAAACTGTTCCAGATAGTCTATCCAATATGAGAGAGCAGCCTGTTTATCTTGCTTTTCCAGCCATCGAATAAACTGACTGTATGGCTGCACCGGCTCAAGGGAGATCGGAGCACCGTTCTTTAAGGATAAATAGACGGAAAGCAAGTCATCAAAAATAATGCTGAAGCACCAACCGTCCATGAGTATGTGATGGAAACTCCAGATGACTTGGTATTCGCTTTCCGTCATTTGGAAAATAGCCACTCTCATCAACGAATCTTTCGCCAGATGAAAGGTCTTCTCTTGGTCATTCCTTTTGTATTGCGTATAGCGGTTCTGCTTTTCTTGCTCGTCGTATGCAGTTAAATCGCAAAATAGGATAGGAATGGGCCGTTCCTTCAGGACAACCTGCAAAGGCTGCTTTAATTTTTCATAGAGAAACAGCGTACGGAACACATCATATCTCTCTACCAGCACATGCAAGCTATTGGTAAACAAACCAACATCAAGATCGCCCTGAATCGAAATGGACATCTGTACAAGATGAGAGTTATGTTCTTCATCTAGCAAGGCGTGAAATAACATTCCCTCTTGCATGGGCGTCAATAAATACATATCTTGTACTTGTTCTTTGGTAAATACGCTCATTCCGGCACCTCGATATCAACATTATTTTTCATATTTACATAAAAATGTAAGTAAAGAGTATGTTTTTCCCCACTAAATATTAGCAAGTGTTTATTTAGTTAAGAGTATTGGCAAGCAATTCGAAGATGTCATCCATTTCCTCCATTTGAAGTCCTTTCAGACTAAAATCACTTGGAGTCCGCTCTACTTCTTTTTTCTGCGAGCAATGAGTGATGATCGACCGGAGATGTTTTCGATAGTTCTCACTCAATTGATGAATAGACTCTTCTCTAAATTGCTCCTCGCTATAAGTAAACGTGATGAGAAGCTCTCCACCTTCGATTCTTCCCGTAATATTCAAAGCGGTATAAATCTCGGAATCGGGACTCAGATTGTTCTTTCCATCCGCACCGAGTGTATTGCCTGAACTATAGGGAGAACGGGTAAACTGTTCACTGTTAAGGCCTGAGTCAAACTGACCCAAGTAGTTAAATGTCACTTCGGGCTGCAAGGAAAAGGACAAGGAACGTCGTTTTTCCGGTTCTGTCATATACTTTATAATTTCATAGCCAATGCCTTTATTGGGGATCTTCCTCAGGTTTTCTTTCATGCATTTGATATGCTCAGGTAAGTGACGAATTTGACTCAAATCTAGTAAAACGGGATATTGGGACGTAAACCAGCCTATTGTTCTTGTCACGTTAGCCTGTTCGATCACATCCTCGCGCCCGTGCCCTTCCAGATTAATGACGATTTGGTCAAGCCTGCTCCACTCTGCGACGGCCAACCCCAACGCTGCCAATAACAGATCATTGATTTCGGTTTGATAAGCAGAATTTGCCTGCTTCAACAATTGTTCAGTTTCCTCTGCTAGTAATCCGACCTGTATGTTTCGGATACTCTTCTGTTTGCTGCCCGCCGTTTCAAAGTCTTTCGGAAGAGAAGCATTCCTTGCACCTAATTCGAGATTCTCCCAATACGGTAGTTCTCTCAGCAACTCATCACTATTCGCATATTCATTTAGCCATACTGCCCAATTTTTAAAAGAATCCGTTTTTTCTGGGAGGACGATATTTTTTCCTGCTAGTACCTGACTGTATGCAGTTGCTAGATCCTCAAACAGGATGCGCCAAGAGATTCCATCCATGACTAAATGATGGATGGCCAAAAATAAATGATCGCCTTGGAGCGTATGAAACAGGGCTACCTTTACCAAATGTCCTTCTTGTAAATTCATGCTGCTATGCAAACGTCTCGTCTCTTCTTCGATCACTTGCTGGATATCCGAATGCGAGGTCAGATCATAGTGTTGGAAATGGTATAATTCGTTGCCCAATCCACGATTCTGCTGAACGATTCTTCCATTCTCGCGCTGATAGACCATGCGGAGCGCGTCGTGATGCGAAAGGATTTTATCCAGGGCCTTTCGGATGGCTTCAGGATCAATTCCCTCTTCGCGATACAGCACATACGATTGGTTCCAATGGAACATATTCGTAAAGTTCTTTTCAAAGAACCATTGTTGAATCGGCGTTAACGTGACAGGTCCTTCTATGATCCCCTGATCGCTTTTTCTCGTCGTACTCTTGACAAAGAGAGCAACCTGAGAAATTGTCGGGTAATTCAGCAAATCTTTCGTATCTAGCTTTAGTTGATAGGCATGCAAACGAGCTGCGACCTGAATCGCTTGAATGGAATCCCCGCCAAGTGAGTAAAAATTGTCGCGAATCCCAATTTTCTCGATCCCCAATATTTCTTGCCAAACGGTTGCGAGAATCGATTCTGTCTGATTTCTAGGAGCTTCGTATGCAGAATTTGTCTGAGCAGTAAAATCAGGTTCAGGCAATGCTTTGCGATCAACCTTGTCATTTGGCGTGAGCGGCATTTTATTCAGCTTCACGAAATAGGAAGGAAGCATGTACGCAGGAAGCTTTTGAGCTGCATATTCTCTGATCTGAGTAGGAGTTACTTCCAATTGCGAAATAAAATAAGCGCACAAATAGGGTTGATCGTGTTGGTCTTCTCTAGCGACTACCACTGCCTCTTTTATTTGGTCATGTTTCAGCAAAACGGACTCGATTTCACCCAACTCTATCCGATGACCCCTGATTTTCACCTGATGGTCGATTCTGCCGAGAAACTCGATTTCTCCATTCGGCAGCCATTTTGCCAGGTCTCCTGTCCTGTACATCTTCTCTCCAGGTACGAAAGGATTCTCTACAAATTTATCGGCGGTCAAATCTGGACGATTCCAGTATCCTCTGGCTAAGCCTACTCCACCAATGCATAATTCGCCTTCACTGCCAATTGGCTGCAGCTGTAGCTCATCATTGACAATATAAGCGCACGTATTTTGAATCGGTTTTCCGATTGGGATCGTTTGATTGACGAGCGTATTGGAAGGTGCCTCCCATATCGTCGCGCAAATGCTTGTTTCCGTAGGTCCATATGCATTTACGTACCTAACTTTGTTTTTCCATCTGTTCACTAAAGGAAAGTTGGCAGCTGAACCTGCCGTAATCATGATGCGAAGTGTTGTAATATGATCTGGGTTGAGGTGAGTTAAATAAGTGGGTGGCAACGTGATGATGGTCAATTCATTTTCAATCAAATAGTTTTCAAAACTGATGAAATCATGAATCGTCTGTTTGGATAGGACGTAGAGGCTGGCACCGGTTAGTAAGGCCATGAACATTTCCCATACCGATGCATCAAAAGACATGCTGGCAAATTGCCCAATCCTATCTGCAGGTGTAACGCCAAACGTGTGTTGGAAGAATGATTGCAAATTAGCGATTCCTTTGTGCTCCAGCATGGTTCCTTTCGGTTTGCCGGTTGTGCCTGATGTATATATGACATAAGCCAAGTCTGTTGGCTTGCTTGGCAAGTGAAGATTGGAATCTGGGCGAGAATCCAGTTTTTCTTCTTCAAGTACAACGACAGAACCACGGTATCCGACGTCATAAACAAGCTGGCTGACGTTTTTCTCGGTGATGACGATTTGGGTCTGACTGTCTTGCAGGATATATTGAATCCGATCACGGGGATATTCGATATCGATAGGAACATACGCTCCTCCAGCCTTGAGGATGGCCAGAATAGCTGTAACATATTCAATGGATTTTTCCATCATGACACCGACAATGCTGTCTGTTGTAATCCCTTTTTCGATCAGTGCTCTTGCTAATTGGTTGGCTTTCCTATTGAGCTCCTGGTAAGTTAAGCGCTCATTTTCATAAACGATGGCAACTCGGTGTGGCACAGCTTCTGCTTGTTCCTCGAACAACTGATGAATCGACTTATCCTGTGGATATTCAGCCTTTGTATCATTAAGCAAGGCTACCTGTTCTTTTTCCCACTCCAAGTCGATGAGATTGGCCTGATTTGCTAACATATGTCCCCTCCGATAATTGGCAAACTTTTGTCTATCATGAAGTGTGACAAAACAATGTGATGGCCAAACAAGTGACAGTTAAGGTAAAAGCGGCTAACGAAAATTCAAGGAAATGAATGTTATTGTAAAAAATGGAAGTATTAGCTCCAATAACATTAAATATAATGGTCGAATGTAACAAAATATGTGGGTATTTGTGTCTTTTTTGTAATTATAACCCATTACTCTATATCTATGGTCATGAACCAATTTTCACCTTCAAATTCTCCAAGATTTTACAAACTTTCACAATGGGGATAATTCCCTGTTTGTATTGAAGTGTTTTCAGGACAAAAGCCTCTTACCATTATCTGGATGAACAGTATCCACTGGTACTCTAGCCTAATGGATTCATAACATTGTTCTTGCAAAAATAACCATCACATCTCAGTATTCGCGAGGTTCTTTTAGTGGTATCACCCCTTCATGAAAAATGCTCCTGCGAAGTCATCGTTATGTTCTGCATACATATTCTTGCGTAGCTCAAACTGTTATTCATTATAGCAGAGAGAATTTTTCTGTACAGATAAAAATAGGGATTTTTTGTTAAAAATGTTTATTTCTAAAAAATATAGATCTTTCAATCACGAAGGACCATAGGCCTATCTAATGGCAAGTACGATATTATTAACTCACGTTTTCGAGGACGTAAAAAGGCCCACACTATGTGTTTCCATACAAAAGTGTGAGCCGTCTGATTGAAAATAAGCCTAAGCACCTAGGGAGGTGTCTATGCCCTTACCCTTATTCTTTTATCACAATGTTTTTCTCCTGCAATCGCTTGTTCGTAGCACTTCTGACAAGCGTATATACGACGGCAAAAGCAGGAATACCAAGCAACATGCCCATTATACCAAATAAACTTCCACCCACTAACAAGGCCAGCATGACCCATAAGCCCGCTAACCCGATGGAATTCCCTACGACCTTTGGATAGATAAAGTTACCCTCGATTTGTTGCAAGACAAGAATAAAAACGACGAACCAAATTGCTTTAACCGGATCAACCATCAAGATGATAAACGCACTGGGAATGGTCCCGATGTAAGCACCAAAGATCGGAATAATGCTCGTTACCCCAATGATCACACTCACCAGAATCGCATATGGCATATGGAACACCCACATGCCGATAAAACAGAGCGAACCAAGTATCAGTGCCTCGGTAAGCTGACCCGCCATGAAACCACTGAATGCTTTGTTCGTAATTTTACCAATTTCTACAGCCTTGTCCGCCCTCTCTTTTGAGGAGTAGGCATATACCAATTTTTTCGCGATCATTGTTAACTTTTCCTTACTGAGCAGCAGGTAAACGGACAGCATCAGACCCATGATGATATCGATAAAGCTGATCGTAAACATTTTCGTGAATTCCAAAATCACCGGAATGGAAGTCAGGAAAAACTGTCCAAACTTGGTCAGAATCTCATTCCACTTCTCGACGAGTGTATTCCACAGATCGCCAGACAAATGAAACTTCGCTGCGATATTATCCACGAATGCCTTCAATGATTCCATATCATTCGGCAGACTAAAGGCAAGCACGGAAATACTCGAGATCAACTGAGGAACAATAAACCACATCAAAAATGTCAAAAAAACCAGAACAGTCGCTAATGTTAACAAAATGGAAAATGGGCGTCTCACTCTCAACCAGATTCGATTGTTTCGCCGATTGATGGGAGCAAATACTCTCTCTTCATAAAATCTCAGTAAAATGTTTAGAATGTAGGCAATGGCGATACCATATATGACGGGATCTAATAAATCAAACATTTCAAAGACGAACAACTTGACAGCCGTAAAATTCCAGAATAAAACGAACAATAGTACGGTGTAAGTTGCGATCATGATGTGTTTCTTCCTATCTGGCCAGTTTATTCTATCCATCATTCTCTTACAGACTCCTAACGATTGT
This sequence comes from Brevibacillus sp. NPDC003359, assembly GCF_042878995.1. Lineage (NCBI taxonomy): Bacteria > Bacillati > Bacillota > Bacilli > Caryophanales > Paenibacillaceae > Brevibacillus > Brevibacillus sp. NPDC003359. The sequence continues at coordinate 689,343 of NZ_JBIAOR010000001.1, read as the reverse complement.
GATTTCTAAGGTGATGGGCTTATCCATAACTTTTCCAACTAGTATGTCCACAGGTATCCTGCAGATTCTCACCAAGCCTCTATTATATCTTGAATACCCTTCAAAAACAAAAAACACCCATGCGTCGGGTGTTTTGTTATGTCAAGCTTTGCTTGTACGCAGCCCGTACCCGTTCGATCTGGGCAAGATGGTCTCGAACATGCTCAACCCGATATTCAAGCAACTCTTTAAAGGTGAACCGCCCTGCATCTGCATAAACTCCTACACGCTCAAATTGATCACTGGTCAACGTCTCCAGAATCGTTTGCATACTACAGCGGAGCATTTGAAATAATTGGAGGTACTGCTCTCGGTCCAACAGATCGTACGCCAAGTTATCCACCCAAGCACGCTGATCAAACGAAATCAAAAGTGGCTCTTCCTCTGCCAATACTTTTTTCAACCGATGTGTAGACAAAATTTCGGAATCCGTTACATGGATAAGGATTTGATGAATACTCCATTTGTCTGGTCCCTGCTTGAAGCGAAGCTCATCCTCGGTCAATCCTTCTATTGCTTCCCGAAGCATGCTGTATCCACGAATATACTCTTCTATCGATACTTCCACTCTTGTCCCCTCCTTGAATTTTACTTATGCTTTCCTGTGATTTTAGGCTGCTCGTATCAATTCCCGATCTCGTTTGCCGTGTAGCCAATGATAAAGTGGGATACTGAAAAGGATGAAGGCAACCATCCCGACGAAAATCGTACGGTAACCTGTATGCGGAACGATAAATCCTAACAGATACGGCCCGATTCCTAAACCTAGATCATACAAAATATAGTAAGTAGAGGTTGCTAAGCCAAAGCGATGGGGAGAGGTCACTTTCACAGCTACCGTTTGGGCAATGGAGTTAAAGTTTCCGAAACCTACTCCAATCAAAGCGGCAGGTAGCAGCAACATCCAGGAAGATGAGGCTTGACTGAATAATAGCATACCAAAGGCAAATATCACCAGGCTGGGGTATGTCACGATGTTCGCCCCCCTTGCGTCCATTAGTTTTCCAGTGAACGGTCGCGAGAGGATAATGACGACGGCGTACACCAAGAAGAAATAACTGGATGCTGAGGAGAGATTAATTTCTTCCGCATAAAAAGATAAAAATGACAAGACGCCCGAATAGCTGAAACCGATTAATAAGGCAATGAATGAAATTGGCAAGGCTTTCGGCTCGATGAATTTCGAAAGCAGAGAACCTTTTGCTTCCTCTTTCACGCTTGTTGAATGTACCGGAACATTGATTTTTGCCATGGCATAAAACATCAAACAAATCAGGGAAAACACGACATTCATCGTAAAGATCCAGGTGAAACCATTATCAAGCCGCAATAAGATCATGCCGAGAAAAGGACCAACCGCAGTGGCTAAGATCGCACTTAAACTGTAATAGCCAATCCCCTCACCCTTGCGAGACGCTGGTAAGATTTGCGCAATAATGGTGCCTGTTGCTGTACTGGCGATACCAACTGCGATCCCTTGCAGCAATCGATTGACCAGTAGCAAACTGATATGGAAAGTGAAAAAGTAAAGTAGCGAAGTGACAGCAAAAAATCCTAACCCAATCCAAAGCGTTTTTTTCGTACCAATGTGACTAATCGCTCTACCGGTGACCAATCGACCAATCAAGGCACCAATAATAAAGATGCTTGAAACCAATCCGGCTGCACTGGTTGAAGCATGAAATTCTGTTTTGGCATAAGAAGCAATCGTAACCATTAGTAAGAAGAACATAAGTGTAAGAAGAAAATTGATGAAAGAAACAATGACGAATTCCTTTGTCCAAAGTCTATCCTTTTTCACTGCTTACCCTCTTCTCTTTAGATTCATGATTAATTTTTCTAGCACTGTGGCTGCTGCGTCTCTTTCCTCCTGTGAGATGCCTTCCATTACTTCTTCCAAGAATGGATCAGTCGCTTCCATAATTGTCTTATGTAGCGCTTCACCCTTCTCTGACAAATACATAATTTTTTGCCGTTTGTCTGTTCCAGATGAAATCGAGATCAATTCACGCGCAGCTAATTTTTGCGCAATCGGTGTAATGGCCGGCTTCTCTACTTGCCAATAATCGGCGACGTCGCTAAAAGTAGCAGATCCGTTATTATTGAGATAACGAATTAAGGTTTTCCGCAACACATTTCTTATTATTGCTTTTCTTCGTGCTTTATTTTCCAAACCCTACACTCGCTAAGGAAGCCACCTTTCATAATCCCTATTATGTGTTTAGCTGGGACGATGCAGGCAATGTCCGCATTACCGATTTGGCGAAAAACGAAATCCTCTCCTCCATTCAGTACTTAGCTGAATATGGCACGATCTACAATGCGATGACCCCTTCCCTTCCAAAAGGAGCCAATCACATAACGTTGGATCAAAGTCCACCATTTCAACCAGGGGCGGCCATCGAAATTCGCTCAGAATCATTTGGTGGCAGGATGAATGCTCCGCTTGTCCATCAGGCTAAAGTGACTGCCGTGCGTGGAAATGACGTGTATTTCTCTCCCCCTACGACAAAAGTCATCGGCAGGAACATTTTTATCAAGCGGGGAAGCCATTGGATTCGCAAATGGGATGACGTAAAGATGGAACACCAGGAGACGGGAAATGGTCATATCGTCAAAGTCACAGGCCATACTCCAATTGCTGTGATTACTACACAATACGAACTGCAAAAAAATAGCCCTGCCATCGACATCACCATCAAAACCACCTACAAGCGAGAAGCAAAGGTTTTTCGAGAAGCGTTTGCCTTGCAATTCAAACCAAAAGTAACCGAAGTATATCGTAAGAATCGGAAAGTGGATTCACAAAAATTCCAGCCTACTTACTGGCTGGATCGCCAAGGTGCGAAATTTGGTCACGGGAAGCAAGCTGCTTTTTTGTACCATACCCCTAACGTTTCGTCACTTGAATTGAATGCAACGCAAAAACAGCTCATCGTGAAACGATCACATCAACGATCACAGATACGTACAACACGGCTCTATGAATCAAGTCGGAAAAGTGCGCCACGCTTCCGAATATCGTGCAAACGATGAGCGGACGAATTCATTCTCGCTGGTGGTAGGGTATCAACCGAAGCTCATGCCGCGATTTATGAGTCAGCCTTCTGGTTTTTTGGCGACGCACGTATGGACAGAGCATGCTGACGAGCAAACGCTCCAAACGAATCGGGCTGTTTATTTCGGATCGGAGAAGATCGCGGAGTCGGCACAAGCAACTGGCGGTTTTGTCAAACACCGGATTCCGGTTACGAAAAGCGTGTTTTACTCGAATCCATATTTTCAAGCGAAATCGCCTGTCAATGTCGCCATTTCGCAATGCCCTGAATTTTTGCAGTTTCTAGATGATCTGAATCAGAACGGTACTGATATTGGTCTACATACCATCTATCCCTACGAAATAAGGCACTACCAAAAGACGACGGAAGATGCATTACAAGTAATGCAAGATCACTTCCAGAGCAGCACATGGATTGACCACGGATATTTGAAGTCCAGCTTTGCGTTTAACACGCTCGACAACCAAACTGCGAATTACTTGGCGCATTTTTGGGAAAAATACGGCACCTCGTATTTTTGGCACTACAGCTCTGAAGATATCGCCAATCCAAATCATGGCCTTGATCTGTACCAAACTGGAAAAGGCGACGCCTTGCGCACCCCTCTCTATTGGAAGCACCCGACAGTCACTGGTCCGTTTTATTCATGGTCGGCTGCCACCATTCCGGAAGATACCCTTTATCTGTATCGAGAGCAAAATCTCAAGCAACTCATTCAAAATCGTGGTGTTTTTATCAACCATACCTACTTGGCAAGAATACCTTCCAAAAAGCAAGGCGGGAAATTTGTCATTCAAGATGCCAAAGGAAACTGGATCATCCATCCCGATTTTGACCGTTTGTTGAAGCGAATGGACACGCTGCGCGATCAAGGCAAATTGTATTTGACGACCGTACGTGAAATCATGGATTATTGGCTCGCCCTCTCTCAAGTCAGAATGGAATATGCTCCAAACGGCTCTATTGTTCTGCACAATGATGGCATACGGAAGATTTCTGATCTTTCCATGGCGACAAAAGCTTCGAAAGTCTATGTGAACGGGATCAAGCCGTCGCAAAAGAAAGCGGATGGCGATCTTATCTTTTGGTTCGATCTGGAGCCGAATGCCGTTGCTGTTATTGCCGCGAACAAAGTGGATAGTATGGCACTCCCGAAATAAAAAGAAAATCGTTGGTACCCGGTGGTTTACGAATCCACCGGTTTTTTTGCCCATTCCCATCGCCTTGCCGCTTGACTCTCCCCTTTACGGGAAAGTTATACTCGAAGATTAGTCAAGTCTCCGTCAAAACACTTCGTTACTATGACCAAGTTCATTTGCTTAAGCCAGCTCATACCGACAAATTTTCAGGCTATCGGTATTATTCGGCTGACCAAATGTTTCAGCTTAATCGGATTTTGGCCTATAAAGAATTGGGGTTCTCGTTAGATCAAATTCGTCAGATGATGAGCGAGCATATCCCGCTCGAACAAATCAGGGGGATGTTTCGGATCAAGCAAAGCGAAATTCAGTCCATTCTGGATAAGGAGCAAGCAAGACTGAATCTCATCAAGGATCGTCTGTATGCCATCGAAAATGAAGGAAAAAGCCTGCCATCGCATGACGTTATTCTAAAAAAAGTAGAGCCTCAGCTCGTCCTATCCTACCGTAAAAGAACTCCATTCAATAAAATACCTGAGCTATTCCAACAGCTGGACGATCATTTGGGGCGTGCTGGTCAATCTTCTCTCTCCAGAATGGTTCTTTGGCATGGCTGTGAGGAGTGCGATGACAACATGGATGTGGAAGTCGCGCGTCTAATTTCTCAGGATTTGCAGACCGAACCACCTTTTACCGTAAAGCAATTGCCGGAAATGCCGTTGATGGCTACGCTCATCCATCATTGTCGGACGACGTGTCGTTGCACGGCGAGTGTCGAATTGGCGATGTGGATTGAACGAAATGGATATCGGATCAAAGAAAACGAACCGCGTCGTGAAATTTGTGTTCGTCGTGAAAATCCAAATGACCCGGACTCTTACGTCTCCGAGCTCCAGATTGCCGTCGAAAAAGCTGGACAATAGAACATGTGGAGAGGAGATTCAGCTTTTGAACAAACAGCAAAAGTTCCTAACTTTTACCTTATTTTTATTGACCTTCGTCCTCGGTACCAGTGAATTTGTCATTATCTCGCTACTTAGTGATCTGGCATCCGAATTGGGCATATCGATTTCAACAGTAGGATCGTTAGTATCAGCCTTTGCCATCGCATTTGCGATTGGTACACCGATCTTAACGGCGATATTCAGCCGGTTTGCCAAGTATCCACTCATGCTGACGTTGATCGGCGTTTTTATTACAGGGAATATTCTTACGGCTTTATCCGAGTCGTATGCCTTGCTTCTTGTTTCCAGAATCTTGACGGCTGTTGTGACCGGGGTTTTGATTGCACTTGCCATGGCGGTTGCCAGTGAAACGATGCCTGCTGAGAAAAGGGGTTCCGCTATTTCTATCATTTTTGCTGGTTTCACGATCGCCAGCGTAGTTGGGGTGCCAATCGGTACTTTTATTGGGCAATGGGGCGGTTGGCAAATGGCCTTTTGGTTTGCCGCTCTATTAGGAGTCATTTCTCTCCTAGCAAGTGCAGCGACCATCCCGAAAGGACTTAAGGGATCGAACAGTTCCTTGCAAAAACAAATCGGGTTATTGACCAATACACGTATTATTATCGCGTTCTTTATTCCGGCATTAAGCATCGGCGCGACCTACACGGTCTATACGTATTTAACTCCTTTGCTGCAAAAAGTGCTCTTCGTACCGAACCAGTATATAAGTCTTGTATTTTTACTGTACGGAGTGATTTCTATCTTTAGCACGTTGATTGGTGGGAAACTGGCAGCTCGCAACGGGATTGGAAAGCTACGGTATGTTTATCTGATGCAAGCCGTCATTCTCGCATCTCCTTATGTTTCGTCGCATTCCCTACTCGGTGGATTCATCAGCTTATCCTTTATGGCGCTGGTCGTGTATATCATGAATTCCACGATGCAATTGTATTTTATTGATTTAGCCGATAAACATTTTCCCGCTGCCAGAGATTTGGCTTCTTCAATAACTCCCGTCTCTGTCAACGTCGGGATCGCCCTCGGATCAGCTTTAGGTGGATTTATAACGACAAACCGGGAACTCATTGATGTTTCTTGGGTCGGTGCGATTGTCGCGATCACGGCATCGTTGCTGACTTTTATCAGCTACAGTTTAGATCGCAAAGCGATCTCCTATCACACAAATGCATTAGAGAGCTGTCAAACACGAAAATAATGCAAATATAGGAAGAAGCTTCCCTTCATGTTTACAGGGAAGCTTCTTATTCCTTCATCTATTGAGATAATTTCACCAAGCTGTAGTTTTTCTTGCCTTTGCGGATAATGATGAAGCGTCCGCCGATAGCGAGACTTGGCGTTACTTCCAGTTCCAGATCGGTAACCCGCTCGCCATTCATGGAGATAGCGCCTTTTGTAATATCCTCACGCGCTTGACGCTTGGATGGCTCAATGCCGATCTCAACGAGCCAATCGACAATGTTCTTCGTTTCGAGGGTAGATTCGTACGTCGGCATTTCTTTGAAGCCTTGCTCGATCTCATCTGCCGATAGCGATTTAATATCACCCGTAAACAAAGCTGCTGTAATGCGCTTCGCCTGCTCGAGCATTTCCTCGCCGTGCACAAATTTCGTCATTTCCTCAGCCAGCGCTTTTTGCGCCTCGCGTTTATGTGGCTCGGTCTGTACTTTTTCAGCCAGCTCTTCAATTTGCTCTTTGGAGAGGAACGTAAAGTATTTCAAGTATTTCACTACATCGCGGTCATCGGTATTCGCCCAGAATTGGTAGAATTCGAATGGTGTTGTTTTGTTTGGATCGAGCCAGATAGCTCCTCCTGCTGTCTTCCCGAATTTCGTACCATCTGCCTTCAGCATCAGAGGAATGGTGAGACCGAATGCTTTTGCTTCTGGTCCTTCCTTTTTGCGAATCAGATCAAGACCGCTCGTGATGTTACCCCATTGGTCGGAACCGCCAATTTGCAGCTGAACATCTTCATGTTTGTACAGATGCAGGTAATCCAGCGATTGCAGAATTTGATAGGAAAACTCCGTAAAGGAAATGCCGCTTTCTAGTCTGCTCGACACAACATCTTTGGCAAGCATCGTATTGATGCTGAAGTTTTTACCGTAATCCCGCAAAAATTCAATGACATTGATTTTGTGCGTCCAGTCGTAGTTGTTCACCAAACGAATTTGGTTGTCGCCTTCTGTAACGAACAGCTTCTTCATTTGTGCGGTAAGTGCATCTACGTTCTCCTGAATTTGTTCCAGTGTTTGCAAAGAGCGCTCGGATTGACGGCCGCTCGGATCGCCAATCGTACCTGTTGCACCGCCGATCAAAATGACCGGACGATGGCCAGCGAGCTGGAAGCGTTTCAGTACCATGAAAGGAATCAAGTGACCAATGTGCATGCTGTCACCTGTTGGATCGACACCACAATATAACGAGACTGCTTTTTCATTCGTTAATTCTCGCAGCCCTTCTGCATCCGTTTGCTGATTGATGGCTTCGCGCCATTCGAGTTCATCGATAATATTCACTGCCATACACTCCTTCAATCTCCTATAGTGAAAATAAAAAATCGCCCCTTGTCTATTGTAGACATAGGGACGATTGAATAACCGTGTTACCACCCAACTTGCACCAATGGACCCATGCGTTAACGCAGGCCATTCATGCCACTCGTCGCGAGTTATCGTTCGCGATTCCGCTCGGCATTACCCGAGATACTCCAGAGTGTAATTCGCTCGCTTATTGTGTACCGGGTTCCATCAACCCCCGGCTTTCTAGAACAGGGAATAAGCTGCTACTGGGCTCTTTCAACGTATGTTTCATATGAAATTAAAGTCAGTATATTGAATTCAAATAGCAATGTCAACCATGTAGCAATGATTCCGCTACTATCCCTTATTTTATTTTCGTGAGACCGTCGGAAGTTAGCTCATAAACAGTTGTTGCGACTTCATGTAAATACCGTCGGTCATGCGAAATACTGATAATCACACCGTCAAAAGCCGTTAAGGCGCGGCACAGAACAGGAGTCGTCAAAGGACTGAAGTTTCGGGTCGGTTCATCCAGTATTAATATTTCGCACTGATCCAAAATCATTTTTACCAGGAGCAATTTCGCTTTCTGTCCCCCAGATAAGTGTTTAATGGGTTGATGCATCTCATCTTTTGTAAATTTCATACTGCCTAAATGAGTATACGCTTTTATCATCGCATCTTTCATTCCCGTTGTTTCCAAGTATTCAATCGGTGTTTTCGTTGAATCCAGTCGGTCTTCATAGTTTTGTGGCATATAACCGATCTTTAATGACGAGTGCTGAACTAGCTCATCCATGATCTTTTTCAACAACGTCGTTTTTCCGATCCCATTTTCCCCAATAATCGCAACTTTTTCTGGGCCCTTGATCGATAAATGAATCTGTTTCGTTAGCTGTTTGTTCCCTATTTGCAGTACTTCCAATGAAAAGTCGAGGATTTGTTTACTACCGGGCACATGTACCGCAGAATCAAATCGGAATTCGCTTGCTTCTTCTACACTTGGTGCCTCTAGAAACGTTTCCGACGCTTTCTCCACGCGCTCTTTTTGATTTTTCAGAGACTTGATTTTCTTTTGCAGTCGCGGGTCTGACCGGGATACGTTCCGATGTTGATGTTCTGCTTTATTCCAAACGTCATGCCATTTCTCCATTTGCTTTCGATGATCAGAAGCTTGCTTTCTGGCTATCTGCTCTTGTTTGTTCAAGTGGCTCTCACGATTCGCGAGGTAATTCTCATATGGTTCTCTTGAAAACGTATATTTGGGTACTTGCTTGCGCTTTGTCAGTTCCATATGAAGGATACCGTTTGCGGTATTCGCAATAAATGTTTCGTCATGCGATACGTATATGACAGGAATAGCCGTGTGTTGGATGAATTCTTCCAGCCATACCATCGTTTGAATATCCAAATCATTCGTGGGTTCGTCTAGTAATAGAACATCAGGCTGCTGTGCCAACAGACTTAAAAAGCGGTATTTGAAACGCTCACCACCGGACAGAACACCCATCTTCTTATCTGAATCCAATGCATGAATGCCGAAATCATCCATCGCTCTCACCAGTTCTTTGCTCCATTGATTTTCAGCAAAAAAGTCGGCAATGGTCATTTGTTTTTCTTCGTCCGATAGCTCCTGTGAAAGAAAACCCATGGAACATTCGCTTCTCAACACTTTCCCTTCAAATGTGCAATACTCGGCAATCATTTGCTCCGCGTAAATGAATTTTAATAAGCTGCTTTTTCCATTGCCCTCTTCCCCGATAATGGCAATCTTGTCTCCGAGTTGCAGGGTCAGGTGCAGATTTTGAATGAGAGTCCTGCCGTCTTTTTTGGTGGTAATCGTGATATTGTGCAGTTCGACCATTTGGATTCCCCATTTCGTTTTTACATTTCTCGTCCTTTACTCTTTGTTCATCTGTATCACCCCCCTTTTTTTGACAACAAAAAAAGATGCTTCTGTCCAATAAACAGAAGCATCTTGCTCTCGTTCTAGAAATCGCTATATGGAAAATAGACCATACAGGAATTCAAGATATCAATTTGAGGTGAATTTGGCTTCTTGTTTATTTATTATAGGATTGGCTTTTCCAATAAATAAACAATTGCGCAAATGATTCACCCTCCGTTCCATGTAGTTGACTTCAATATAGCATGGCCTTCTAAATATTGTCAATGAAGCTATTCGACCAAGGCTAGCAGTTGTGTAAGCTTGTCTTTGATGGGGGAAGATTCTTTTTTTACCGCCTGTGCGAGCTTCTTATTCCCGCCGAAAAGGCGATAAATAACGGTTTCCCGCAGGTAATCTTCCATCGCTGCAAGCTCCCCTATGAGTGCGTCCACCAGTTCTGCACGATCGATGGTGATATTTTTCAAAGGCTTCGCCGAGTCGCTACTGCCAAGCACCAGAGAGACGAGTACAGGCATATTCTCTACGGTTACACCATGCGCCTCGATAAAAGCAATAGCAAAATCGTCCTGAGCAGACTGATGCTCCGTGTCGACCAGCTCCATATAGCGACGAAAGAGTGGAAAATAATTGTTGCTAGACAATCCGAGAGCCAAAACCGCATAGGTTCCAGGCATGACGGATTTCTCACTTGGCTCTACATCCCCGTACCAACCGAACTCCTCCATCGCTAGCTCGGCATATTCGGCGATTTTTGGATATAAGACAGGATAACGGGACGCATTCGCAAAAAACTGGTGGAGACCTGACTTCGCCAGCTTTTTTACTGGCAGATAATGCTTTTCACTGCTCTTCAGCTTGAGCTTGTACCCTTTTGGAAAGCCTTCACGCAAAAGGCCGTTGATAAAATCTAAGGCTTCACCGTAGGCGGCTTCTTCCTCCGTTACGATACGAATGTCGATCGCTTGCAAAACGTCATTGGCGCTTGCTTGAATCTGAGTGCTTTTATACTCGTTTTCAAAGCGACCGCTGCCCCGTTGTACATAGTCCGCAGCCTGCTTGGAGCCGAGCTGAACAGCGAGGTCCAGGAACTTCTTGCGGGTGTCTGGTTCCTTGTTACCAATTGCGAGAGCGATGTACAGGAAAAAGTCCAGCTCTTCTGTTTTTGGTTTCTGACGCTCCTGCTCAGGTTTCAAAACCCAGTCCAATCCATAATACCCGGTACGATCGAAAAATTTGACTAAAAAACGCTCATTTGCCCAGCCTTTTAAAGCCGTAGTATAGTAGTATGTCCACGAATTACAGCGTTCTTTATTGGAGCGCAGCTTTTCGCTAAAGCGATGGATGAGCGGTTCAATAACCTCTTGCTTTTGTTCCATCAAATCGGGATTGACGAGACAATGAATGAAGAAAAAATCGTCTTTTTCTTTCGGCCGTACAGGAAGCTCTGACATAATTTTTGTCTCGATAAATTGATCCAGTGCTTGTTTTAGACTCTCGCGTTTTCGTTCGTTTACGAAATGGTGAGAATAGCATTGTATCGATTGTTTCCACTCGAATTCGAAGACGAGCTCGAAGCGGTAATCAAAAAAGCGAGGACCATAGTCGTTAGAATGGAAAAGGGTATCTATTCGTTCACACAATGCAGGAAAAAACTCTTGCATGAGAATCTCCTCTGTAAGCTCCTCTATGTAAGATCCTGCATCGTATTTGTACGAGTCGTCACTCCAACTGTAAGGTTCATGGACATCCACATGGATTTTGCCATTGGCCCAATCGAGTTCTCCTTTTCTCCATGCCACTCTCAGGTAGTCTTTGATTCCTGCTTGCAGTTGACTCCAGTCTTTGATCTCGTTGATCCGTTGGCTCTCTTTTTGGTAAATTTCTTGGATGGAAGTCCATACTTCGTTTAGAAATGCTTCTGCTGCCTGATTCATTGACTGATTCTCCTCCTGCAAAAAAACAACGCTACCGTCTTAACCGATGACCTTGACGACATTGCCTTCGCTATCGGTAATATTGGTTTTCACAATGTTTATGGCAATTCCTTTCAGGGAAGGGATATCAAAGCTGTTTTCCTTTGGAAGCAACTGCTTGGTAAGCGCAATCGTTGTCGTATCATCGAGGACAAAACGAATGACGTCCTCTCCAGGAATACATTCAGGCTTCTCTCCTGCCTCAAATACAACTCGCATATCAGGTCCTACTAAACTCAGGCTCTCTCCTTTTTTAATGCGGCCACGGAGAATTTTCCCGATGACTTCCGCTTGCTTTGCTCCGAGTCTGAGAGTCGAAGGTGTCTTTTTAAACAAGCTTTTCTTACCTTGCTCCCAACCTAACTGGCTGACAAACAAATAGGCGGTGTTGGATCCTTCTTGTTCCATTCCAGTCTGAACAGCAGCAGAAACTGTAGGGTTGCGAAGGAGCGAATCACGCTCGAGATCGGTTATGTAGGAAGGCATGAATGGCAAGCCAGCATCGAGTACGCCACATGTATTCCAAGCCATCATCGCATCGAGTTCATCACCTGTGATTCCCACCATTTGCAAGAATTTCACTCGACCATTCGGCGTATCGATATCGGCAAGCTGCGGGTCCTTGACAAAAGCGAGGGCAGTCAGTTGGGTATCGGCGCCCAAGCAAATCGGACCGTTTGCATCCAAATGATCACCTGCTTGAAAAACATTGCCCGTGTTGAATACGTAACGTCCCATATTTTGAAGCAGATTCAGCGCCCACGCAGGCGGTTCTTCCTCGTCGGCCCCTCGTGCCAATCGAAACGTCAATTCAAAGCCAAAACCGCTTTCCTCTTCATTCTCGGATTCCTTTTCATACAGCTCGCTAAATCCATACGTGACAAAATGCCAATGCGGATAAGGCTCGGCCGCTTTGTAGGCGCTAATTCCATCCAGTGGATCGTTGCCACCCAGCGCATATGAAATGAGCGTCCCGTAATGCTTAGGCTCCTGCTCTCCATAAATCTTTACCATCTCCTGATCAATGGCATCCCAGCCCGTTGACGTCATTTCTTCATTCATTTCTTCGTTCATCTCTCTAGCCTCCTATGCAGTGACTGTCTTAACAATAGCCAAAGTGAAATTTTTGGATACTCTATCAGACGATCAATACCTCTTTGCAAATTACATCGTTCTCATTCCCTTCTATATAAAAGTCTTTAATTGCCTTGTGTTATTCCATTCGGAACGACTGGCTTCGATAACCAGTGCTGGTCGGTTTGTACATGGTTTTTGCGTACAAACTTTGCTGCAGATTGTTTAAAATCTTCATACGGAAACCTCTCCGTAGTTCGAACCACATACCCCTCTTGTTCTCCGCCAAAGACAGATTGTTTGGTGTAGCAGCTTTTTATGGTTTCTTCCTTCCAAATCCCTCTGTATAAGACAGGCGCTGTTTCTAAGCCAAGTAATTGGGCCCATTCTACCGTTTCGTCCCACGACAAGCATTCATTGTTTTCATTCCAGATGGAGAAAACGTAGAAATAGCTCTTGAGGCCTTCGTAGTAGATGGAGTGCAGCGCATATACATTTTCCCCGCAAATTCTCCAGCCCTCAGGGATATGAAACGAAATCGTCCCGTGCAGCATTTTTACCCAATGTCTAGATGCGTTGTCTTTGCTATCCAGTGACCTGGCGTGGATATGGTTTCGATAAAGCGTGGTATTTTCGCCATCCAGCTTTTCTGTCACGACTACTTCTTTTCCCTCGAAATGACGAACCGTTCGCAAGATTTTATCATCGTCGGTTCTACTTCTTGACCAGGGTAAATGAAAGGTTCTCGGGTATTTTTTTAACATCGTTTTTCACCTCCTTATTTGGCATAGGCATCTCCTTCCTTGAAGAAGTACAGTTTCCACAGGTACTCTTCGCCCAATAAATGATAAATCTCGGAAATATCTTGCTGTGTTCCGTAGTTAATCTTCATGTGCATTTGGATCAAATTGACGACTTCGAAAATAAAGTCATCTTCGAATCCTAATTCTTTTAAGAAATGGCAAGCCATTTGCGCAGAAACATGCTCGTGTCCGTAATAGGAGTAATGGCCTTTCATCGGTTTGTACGTTTTGCAGAATGGTTTTCCTGTATCGTGAAACAAGGCGACCACTTGCATGAGAAATTTGTCTTCTTCCGTATAAAAGGCGTTTACATAATCGAAAACATGATAAGTGTGCTTGCACAAAGGATATTGATGATAAGGGTTTTCCTGATTAAACTGATACATCTCATGGAAAATCGGAATGTCATTCAGCCTGTCGAACAGCACTTCATAGGAGGGTTCATCTTGAAGCAACTGAACAAACTCCTCTTTTTCAATGGCATAGGGAACGGACTCGTGCAAGAGATGAATGTGATCCCAGCCTTCATTCTTAATGGGAAAATGGAAGTTCTTCCGCATCTTCACCAAGATGTATTCGTCAACGGTTCTCTTTCGGGATCGATTGCGCTCCAGGCAAACGGAATAGGGAACATCGAGGTAATAGCATTCCTTTTGAACATCGGGAAATTTGGCAAGGACTTTCATTCTTTTCTCTCTGTCAATATTCGTAGCGTCCAAGATGACATTCTTTCCATTCGACAGCTCCGTTGCGATTTTCGAATAAACCTCAAAAAATACTTGCGCAGACCTCTTTTGTTTTCGCTCATCACCGAATAAATTTTGGCGAATCTCATCCGTAGACACAATGATTGCCCGTTCCTTTTTGGCAATTTCTTGTGCCCACTTGCTTTTGCCGCTGCCTGCAATGCCTGACAGAACGATTAATTTCTTTTTCACTTATATCTCACCTCCTTTCAATAAAAACTTACTTTTCGACTTTCTTTTCCAATATTATACACAGTTCGAGTGTAGATGGCACCCTTCTTTGTTCCTAGATTTTCCGTTCTTTACAGCCACGGACCAAAGAAGTTCTGGACAGCTTGCTCGGAATAGCTATCTTCCCCGCGCCAATTCACGACCGCGAAAAAGTCGTTTTTCCCGCCACGCCCTGGTCTGTCCTTGCTAGGAGCCACAATACCAGCCGAAGCAAGAATTTCCATGAAGACATCCCGTTCGTTCTTGCTAGATGGAAAGACTCCCTGGAGGCGCTTCTCCAGTTGACGGGCTGCATCTGTTGGTTCACTGCTTGCGATAATGTCTAGCACCTGACGGAGGATTGCTATATCCTCTTCCTGGACCGGGAGATTCTCTTCCTGACTTAAAAGCTCCAGATCAAGCATGAGGTACATAAGGAAATTCAAGCGGATGCCGCCCCACTTGATTCTTTCGAAATTCAGTACATTCAAATCTTCCTCCACATACTGCTCTCGGCTTGCGATATGGTAGCGGTCACAAATATGGCAGTCACCATACATAGCGAAGTAGATGCCGTTTTCTGGGTTCGTATACTTGCCTGTGTTACTTTCGAATGGATGGGCTTTTAAAGGCTGAGTCAAGGCCCAGCTAGACAAGGCGCTGCGCAGGTACACTTTTCGTGTCGAGAGACTGTGCAAAAAAGCGGTGGCTACTTGCTCTTTTGTCACTTTTTCATGCAGGGCAATGATTCGGTTTATACACTCATCGTGACTAATCGTCAGCGGGTCAAACATGAGGCCTTTGCCTTTTGCGTATTCAAAATCTGCTCCCGAAAAATCGTACGGACGACTGTTCCATCCTTTGCTGCTCCAAAATGTTTTCATCAAGATTTGCTTTGCTTTTTTATCCATAAACAATTGCTCCTTTTTTCTGTGCTTTCCATATTTTAGCGCGGATCGGACATATGAAAAAAGAGTCCAACGTGTGAAAGATCGTTGGACTCTGATGGCGCGCTGTTACGTACCGCAAAACGTTTGGTAAGGCCGTGCTGATTCCGCTGGTAAAGTCGTGTATTCTACCTGCTCAGGAGTGTAAGCATATGGATCAGAAAGAACTGCGAGTAACCGTTCCATTACAGTGTAGTCGCCTTCTTTCCACGCTGCTTCCAATGCTTCTTCTACACGATGGTTCCGAGGAATGACTGCGGGATTACTCTTTTTCATCAACTGTTGTACCGCGGCGGTATCTTCAGGCTGTCTAGCTAGTCGCGCTTTCCACTGCTCATACCACTCCGTGAATCCGCTCGTGCCAAACAGGACCGTATCTTCTGGTTGATTGATCGTGAAGGCACGGAATGTATTCGTATAGTCCGCGCGGTGGTCCTTCATCATGTTTAGCAGACTTTCGATTAGCGTTTCATCTTGCTCCTCTTCGTTAAACAATCCGAGCTTAGCCCGCATTCCTGTGAGCCAATTGTTATGATACAGCTTGCTGAATTCTGAGAGGGCGTCTTCGGCTATTTTCACAGCCTGCGCTTCATTTTCATGAAACAGCGGCAATAAGCTTTCCGCAAATCGTGAAAGATTCCACACAGCAATGTACGGTTGATTTCCGTAAGCATAGCGGCCCTGAACGTCAATGGAGCTAAAAACAGTTGCGGGATCATACGTGTCCATGAAAGCGCAAGGACCATAATCAATGGTTTCGCCGCTGATCGCCATGTTGTCGGTGTTCATTACCCCGTGAATGAAGCCAACGAGCTGCCACTTGGAAATCAACGCAGCCTGCCGCTTGATAACTCCCTTCAGTAGGTGGAGATAGCGGTTTTCTTCTGCTTCGATCTCTGGAAAATGTCTTTGCACCGTATAATCTGCTAACGCACGGAGATCTTCTATGGAGCACCATCTTGCTGCGAATTGGAATGTTCCTACTCTGATATGACTGGCAGCGACACGCGTCAAAATGGCACCAGGCAGCTCGGATTCGCGATAAATAGACTCCTCGGTAGTCACTACTGCAAGACTGCGAGTGGTCGGAATACCAAGTCCATGCATGGCTTCGCTAATGATGTATTCGCGCAGCATCGGGCCAAGCGCTGCTCTCCCATCGCCGCCGCGTGAATAAGGCGTTCTGCCTGAACCTTTCAGTTGGATATCAAAGCGCTTGCCAGTAGGTGTAATTTGCTCACCAAGCAAGAGAGCCCGGCCGTCACCCAGCATGGTAAAGTGGCCAAATTGATGCCCGGCATATGCTTGTGCGAGCGGCATTGCCCCTTCTGGAGTCTCGTTTCCCGCGAGCATGGCTACGACCTCGTCACTTTGAAGGGCTTCTATGTTCAGCCCTAGTGACGTTGCCAGCGGTCTATTGAGAATAGAGAGCTTCGGTGCTCGCACAGGTGGTGGGCTGAGCCTGGAATAAAATGATTTCGGCAACGAGACATAGCTGTTATCGAAGTTCCATCCCGGTTCGATTGTTGGTTTTTTGTCTGTCATTGTATCTCCTTTTATCGATTGGCGTTGTTTGGATTGAAGTAACCGTTCTCGTGATACATTTTGCCAATTTATTATACCCTGTTCATGCACAATTGGAGCACATTGGCACATTTTTATGTACGAGAGGCAATCTCTATATGTACGATCATTTGCGAGAAGGAAAAAGAGTCTGCTGTTACGACCAGCAGACTCTTCCTATTTTTTTGCAATAAACAGCTTGTCTTATTCGAATTTTGTGACAACAAACGTCCCAGTAAGCGTATTTTGTGTCATCCCTTCAAAAATGTCGTTCACTTCAGAAAGAGAGACCTCGCGATTCACCATTTTGCTAGGGGCCAGTTTACCTTGCAACACAAAAGAAAGCAAAGAAGAGTAACCATGAACCGGCATGCCAAAAGTAGAGAGGAATCGAATCTCTTTCTTGACCATTTCAGTGACTGGAATGGAGACATTTCCACCTCGTGTGTAATAAGCCCCCCTTGCAAGTGGCGACCGTCTTTTTTGAGGCTGAGAATCGAGTTTACACATGTTTCGAAATGCCCCAGTGCATCAATGGACACGTCCGCTCCACCCTTCGTGAGTTCCATGATGGTTTGTTTTCGAAAGGATTCGGAATTGGCAAGCAATTGTTGCATCGTGACAAAGGAGATTCAGTAAATCTGATCTCCTTTTTTGAATAGCCCTCGATCATTAGAGGAAAATTACCATTTACATATAACCAATTGGTGTTATATCATCATGAAGCGAAACCAAAAGGTGTTATATTCCCAACGAAACGGAGAGATTCACGTGGAACAGAACAATCAGCAAACCGTAGAAGATATTCAACAAACCATCGTTTTCGACGCCCCTATTCAAAAGGTATGGGAGAAAGTATCCACTGCGGAAGCCATTTCTACTTGGTTTATGCCGAATGATTTTCAACCAGTGGTAGGTCATGAGTTTCATATCCAATCCCCTTTTGGGCCTTCGCCATGCAAAGTGTTGGAAATAGAAGCTCCTCATCGCCTTTCTTTTGCTTGGGATACAGATGGTTGGGTAGTCTCGTTTCTTTTAAAAGACTTGGGAGATAAAACGGAGTTTACCCTCATTCATGGCGGATGGAAAGCAGCAGATGAAATCATCGGAAAAGCAAACGCGAAGAGCTCAATAATTCGTGAGAAGATGAATCAAGGTTGGGTTGGTATTGTTCACGAGCGTCTGAAAAAGGTTGTGGAGAGCTAAATGTCTGCTTCAGCAGAAAAGGTCGATGTATTTCAAGCGATCGCTGACCCTACTCGTCGAGAAGTACTTCGTATGCTAGCTGAAAAAGAATTGCCCATCTCAGCCATAACCTCTCATTTCCCCATAAGCCGAACTGCTGTTGTCAAGCATCTTCATATACTTGCAGACGCAGATTTGGTTTCGGGACATAAGGTAGGTCGCGAGAAAATCTATCGGTTACATCCCGGTCCCCTGACCGAAGTAAAACAGTGGCTTTCTTTTTACGAGCAGTTCTGGAATAATAAGCTCTCTATGCTTAAGCATCTGGTGGAGACCGATGGTGATACGGCGTTAACTGTCGTGCGAACAGAAACGGATCAACAAAGAAAATAGCTTGTCATGCCCTTCCCTCTTGATCGATTGACCCAAGATCAAGAGGTTTTTCTTTCGAATAGCAAAAAGGCTACCGATTTCTCGATAGCCTGCTGTGGTTCAATTACGCAGTCAATTACTTATTCAAGAGCTCAGTCAGTTCAGTGGATTCGGTCAGTTGCAGCGGTGCAGTACCATACGATTTGCCATCTTCAGAATCAAACATATGGTCCTTGTTATCTCCGGACAATACGAGGAACAGTGTCTTAGCTTTTACTTCCGCTTTATTGTTTTCTCCAACAAGTGCAGGCAATGTATTTGTCGTTACTTCCGCATAGTTGAATTCAACAGCCAACGCTTCTTTTTTGTCCTTCTCTACAGCCTGGGTGCTTTCATCAAAACGCAATAGAGCTGCAGGTGTTTCAAAACGTTTATTCATAAGCGCAAGAATTTCCTTGAACTTATCATCTTCCGGCTTCAGGGATGTTTTTTCCCCTTTCTTGTACACGACGATTTCTTGCGGAACAGCAAACACCTGTTGCTCTTCTTTCTTCGCTTCTTCAGGCTTTTGTGTAGCTGCTTCACCCGCTGGTTGTTGGGTGGCTGTTGCCGCTTGATTCTGATTCGTTGGTTGCTCGGCAGGCTGAGCGTTGCCGCAAGCAGTCAGGACTGATAACAGGAGTGCTGCTGGGATCAATGTAGACTTTTTCATGTTGAGGACCACCTTTTCTATATTCTCTCTCCACTGTTTTACTCGCGTATTAGAAATAATGGCGATCGCGAACAATCGCGAACACGCCCGTGCCGTTACTGATACGTGGAGTAATATTAACCCAAGCATTATATTACATATGGATATGAATAGCAAATTTCTACTTATTGATTCTTACTTTGAAAGCTCCCCTAATCGATGAATCACATGGCACGTACACGAAATGCCCTGATAAAAAAGGGCCACTTTCATATTTTCATTCGGTGCATGATTCGCCTCATCTGCATTCGCATACGGGACCATCACGGATGGGACTCCGAGAATCTGGGTCCAGACATAATCGGGGAGGCTCCCGCCGACTCCAGGTACAAGAAGAGGATCTACTCTGTACGCATCTCTGACTGCCTGTGTAACCACTTTCACGATCTCCAGTTCAGCAGAAGTACGAGAAGGTTTCATATCTCCTTGATGCAAGACCTCTATGAAAGGATTGTGTTTTTTCACATGTTCGCAAAGCTTTTGAAAAATATCGTCTGGGTCTTGATCGATGACTAGCCGTATATCCATTTTCACACGTGCAGTGGCAGGAATAATCGTCTTGGAGCCGTCTCCCCCGTATCCACTGTGGAAGCCGCAAATATTGAAAGTCGGTTCCAAGGATACCAAGCGATAAAAGGTTTCGGCGTCCGCTTCGATATCTGGATATCCGATCTGCTCAATTAACACCTCGCGTTCAAAAGGAAGCTTGCGAAGCAAATCCAGCTCATAGGCAGTCGGTTGGCGGATGTTATCGTAAAATCCTTCGATTAGCACCCTCCCTTGCTCATCACGCATCGTTTTTAACAAGTCAATTAGCATCCATGCCGGATTGGGTGCGATATTTCCCATATTTCCCGAATGATGATCCCATTTTGCTCCCTGTGCTACCAGTTCGATACCAAGAATACCCCTGACACCTAACTCAACAGAAGGAATACCACTTCCATGCATGGGCCCATCTGATGTGTAAACAATGTCACATGCCAATAGCTCTTTATTCTCTTCAACGAAAGTAGCGAGATGAGGACTACTGTTTTCCTCCTCCCCTTCAAATACCAGCTTCACATTGACTGGCAACTCACCAAAGCTGTCCAAATACGTTTGAATCGCCAGTACCTGAGCCATTAACTGACCTTTGTTGTCTCCTACTCCTCGACAATAAATCCTTCCGTCTCGTATAGTCGGTTCAAAGGGTGGCGACAGCCATTCCTCGAGCGGCTCAGGGGGCTGGACATCATAATGACCATAGATCAATACTGTGAATGCATTCTCAGCCTTTATCCATTCTCCATACACAACTGGATGTCCCGCTGTTTCCATTAGTCGACTCTGTATCCCACATGCCTGCATCATCTCATTCAACAGCTCCGCACATTCTCGTACCCCTACATTGGTTGTACTTATGCTTTTCTGTTTCAACAAGGCAAACAGCTGCTGTAAATAATGTTCTTTACGCTCCTCTATCAGACGCTGAACAGTAGCCAAGCTCATGCTATATTCTCTCCTATCTATGGTTTCCTTTTTGATCAGACATAGAGATGACAAGCCACACTATGTGAATCGGTCACTTGTTGCATATCTGGTCTGATTTCTTTGCATATCTCCATCACATTCGGACATCTACTGGCAAAAGCGCAGCCCAGTGGAGAGTTGGCTGGTGAAGGCACGTCCCCTTGCAAAATAATTCGTTCCTTCCTCAATCGGGGATCTGCCACTGGGATCGCGGATAACAACGTCTTGGTATAAGGGTGTAATGGATTAGCGTACAATTGTTCCGTTGTCGCAAGCTCCGCCATTCTCCCTAAATACATGACCCCGACACGATTGCAAATATGCCGAACCACCCCGAGATCATGGGAAATGAACAAGTAAGTCAGTTGAAATTCTTCTTGTAAATCCTGCATGAGATTTAAGATTTGCGACTGGATCGATACATCTAGTGCAGAGACGGGTTCATCAGCCACTACTAGCTGTGGTTGAAGAATCAGTGCACGAGCAATGCCAATTCGTTGCCGCTGCCCTCCCGAAAATTCATGAGCATACCGCTCAGCATAGGTGCGATTTAACCCGCAAACCTCCATCATATGGTGTATTTTTTCCAAACGCTGATGTTCATCACCCAATCTATGGGCTTTTAGCGGCTCATCCAGAATTTCCTTTACCGTCAATCGTGGGTTAAGCGACGAGAACGGATCTTGGAACACCATTTGAAAATGCTTGCGCTGTTGCCTCAGTTCACTCGCTGAAAAGGAGGACAGACTCCTGCCTGCAAAGCTGATATCCCCTGATGTTGGTTTTATCAGGTGCAAAATCGCTCTGCCCATCGTCGATTTTCCACATCCTGATTCTCCTACCAACCCGAGCGTCTCTCCTTGTTTGATGGTAAACGAAACGTGATCGACAGCCTTCACTACACTCTTCGTTTTTTGCAGCAGCTTGCTCTTCCCAGGATAAAACACCTGTAACTGTTGTACTTCTACTAATGGGTCCATCCCAACACCTCCCGTTCTCCTAGGCATGTAACCAGCAGCGGCAAGTATGATTATTGCCGACCGAAACGATCGCGGGGTCTTCCCTCCAGCAACTGTCAATAACATAATCGCACCGTTCTGCGAAGCGACAACCTTTGGTAATCGACCCTGCTGGCGGGACTTGCCCTTTGATCGTAAATAAGCGGCTTCTCTTTTCTACTGAAGAGGGCATGGATTGCAGTAGACCAATGGTATAAGGATGCTTAGGATTATGGAATAAATCATCGACGTCAGCTTCTTCGACGACTTCTCCTGCATACATCACCAGAACGCGGTCACACATCTCAGCGACCACCCCCAGGTCATGAGTGATTAGCATGATGGCTGTGTTTTCTTTTTCTTGCAATTTTTTCATCAGGTCTAAGATTTGCAATTGGATTGTTACATCCAGCGCAGTTGTTGGTTCATCCGCGATCAACAGCTTTGGTTGGCATGCCATTTCAATCGCAATCATTACCCGTTGCCGCATTCCACCCGACAATTCAAATGGATAGCTTCGGTAGATTTGCTCAGCACGGGATATACCGACGCGCTTTAGCATCTCGATGGATTGTTCTTTTGCTTCCTGTTTGGATGCGCACGTATGAAGCAGAATAATCTCATCGATTTGTCGACCGATGGTAAAAATAGGGTTTAAGGAGGTCATCGGCTCCTGGAAAATCATCGAGATCTCGTTTCCTCGGACGACACGCATTTCTTCCTCGGAGAGTTGGGTCAAATCCCTGTTGTTATAAACAATTTGTCCACTCGTAATGCTGCCGGGTGGGCTGATCAGGCGCATGATCGATAGGGACGTGATGCTTTTACCACAACCGGATTCTCCGACGATTCCCAAGGTTTCACCCGCATGAACAATAAAGGAAATACCGTTGACAACTGTAATCTCTTCCTTCTCTTTCTTAAAAGAAACCTGTAACTGGTTGACCTCTAAAATAGGCGTATTCATTCGTTCACTTCTACTCCTTTAGCTTGGGATCGAGCGTGTCTCGCAGACCGTCGCCAAACAAATTGAAGCAGACGACAGTCAGTACAATGGCGATCCCAGGAAAAAATGTTGGGTAGAAAAAATTCCGGCTGTTGTCTTTGGCTGCGCTCAACATTGCCCCCCATTCCGGAGCTGTAATGTCACCACCTAGACCGAGAAAGCTAAGAGCAGCACCAAGCAGAATCGCTGTACCAATTCTCATCGTCAAATAAACCATGACCACAGGTAGCATCCCGGGCAAAATATGCCGCATGATAATGACGAAATCTTGCACGCCGATTGATTTGGCCGCTTCCACATACGTCATTTGCTTTAACGCTAAAGCGCTCCCTCTGACGATACGGATGAAGATAGGAACCGTAAAAATAGCTACTGCAAAAATAATATTGACCATCCCTGCCCCTAGCACGGCAATGACAGCAATCGCGAGCAAAATCCCCGGAAAAGCCAGCAAGATATCGGTTAGGCGCATAATGATCGAATCAATCCACCTTCCGTAATATCCAGCTAACAGCCCCAACAGCGTCCCAATAACAGCGCCAATCGCGACAGATACGAAACCAATGAATAGCGTTTCTCGAGTCCCAGCCAATACACGACTGAAGATATCCCGATTTTGATGATCGGTTCCGAACCAGTGAAGTAGAGATGGATGTTGATGTTTCCTGTTATCCATAAGCGCGATATGCATCTGATTAGGTTGGATTTGGACGAGTACAGGCTCTTGCATCGGTGTTTCAACAGCAATCGGAACAATGGTAGATACAGGCCCGATGGATACTTTCACTGGCCCGATACCTTGGTCTAGCGCGGTCACCATCCCATCAGGACTTACACGTATTACTTTTTCATCTGTCGACTGGTAATGAATTTGTCCGTCTTCTTTCGATTGCTTTTTCCTAGCTGTTAAAAATCCGTTATTTTCATGAGAGTCAGTCTTACTCACCCCCATTAATTGTTTCAGGTTGCTACGTATTTGTTCCAAGCCAACTAGCTTATCACCGTTTGAAAGGGTGGCCTCCAGCTCAAGCTGTAAGATGTCCCCCTTCTTTACCTTGCCTGTCGGACCATGAAGTAGCAGCTGCGTGAGAATGGGCGGGGTGTCCTCTACAGAAACGTCGAGCTGGATCTGCGTAGCGACATCTCCTTTGGCTATCAGCACCGTTGTGCTTCCTTGCCCGACTGGCGTAATGGTGATCGTGCCACTCGATTCACTGACCGAGGAAATCTGTCGGTTCGAACTTTGCAGCATAACCTCAGTCACAGGTCTTTCTGCTCCATCACTCATGATCCCGGTAATTTGAATCATTCCGGTCATTTCATTCGTTCTGTCGATTCCCTTTTCCTCATACTGCTCTGTTACCGGCCGATTCGGATCATATGGCGTGATCCATGGTCCTGCCAGCCCTAACAGAAAGATTCCGATTAAGATCCAAAAGGCTACGACCGCCATCGTCTGTTTCTTGAACTTTTTCAAAAATAATTGAAAGAAAGAGTAAGTCTTCTGACTTTTCATTCGTCTGCTCCTCTTCGTTATTCATAACGGATTTGCGGATTCACGAGACTGTAACTGATATCTACAAGCAGATTGACGATGAGAAACTGGACGGAAAAGAGCAGAATGAGCGCTTGCATGGCTGGATAATCGCGAGCTAGAACCGAATCAATCAAGTACGATCCCAGCCCCGGCCAGGCAAAAACTTGCTCAACGACAACTGCTCCTCCGAGCAAAAAGCCAAATTGCAGCCCGGTCATCGTAATCACGGGAATTAGCGCATTACGCAATACATGCGTCCAAATAATGACTGATTCTCGCTGCCCTTTTGCCTTGGCTGTACGTACGAAATCTTCCTGCAATACTTCAAGGACGCTGGAACGTGTAAAGCGGGCAATGATCGCAGATACACCGAACCCGAGTGTTATCGACGGAAGCAGGAGGTGGGCAAAGGTTCCGCTGCCACTCGTCGGAAACCATCCTAACTGCACAGCAAAAATTTGCATGAGTATGAGTCCGAACCAAAACTCCGGTATGCTAATGATCGTCGTGGTTGAAATAATCCCTAGGCGGTCCCAAATCGACTTGCGCTTCGCCGCAGAATATATCCCAACAACCAGGCCTATGATGAGAGCCCAGAACATGGCAGCAAACGTTAAACCAAGCGTGTATAAGAACCGCTTACTAATCTCGTCAGACACATTGGTCTTCGTTTTGTAAGAAACACCGAAATCTCCCGTCAAAATTTGCTGAAGGTACCGCCCATACTGCACATAGAGTGGATCATGAAAGCCCAGGCTCTCTTTTACTTTCTCATAGGTGGCCATATCCATTTCGGCACCATACATGATGCGGATCGGGTCACCAGGGGTAAGATGTACGAACAAAAAAGAAAGGATCGAGATGATCACTAAAATGGGAATCATGCCTAATACGCGACCGATAATATATCTAGCCATTTCCTACACCTTCTTTTTGTAAAACTAGCTTATTGTTTGTAAGCAGCATGGAGACGAACTGTATCAAGGCTAACCCCAACATCTACAACATTTTTCCGTTTTGCGATCACCACATCCGGGACGTACAAGAATATCCATGGAGCCTCATCCATGATGACTTTTTGTGCTTCGGTGTATTTTTGCTGTGCCATGCTGTTGTCCGTTGCTTTCAATGCTTCATTTAGCAGCTGATCAACTTGTTGGTTCTGATAAAAGCCAGAATTATTATAGTTCGGTGGAATTCTGTCAGAGGCAAAGTTTGGTCTCATTCCCCAATCCGCTTCAGCAGTACCCGTACCCCATCGCCCGATATACAAGTCAGTGCCCTCTCCAGCGTCCAGCCTTTCAAATAGCGTGCCGCTCTCGTAAGCTTGCACCTCTACTTTGATCCCTACAGCTTGTAGCTGCATCTTGATATTTTCAGCAATCGCGACGAATTCCGTTGAATTGCGCGTCCACAACGTAGCTGCGAAACCATCTGGATAACCCGCTTCCGTCAAAAGTTGTTTCGCTTTGTCAACGTTGTACAGATAGCTTTGCTGTTTCGCGTAGCCTTTCACCAATGGCGAAAGCGGCGAGTCGGCAGCTGTGCCATATCCGTCGGCAACCTGGCTGATCAACTGTTCTTTATTTATCGCGTAGTTCATCGCCTGACGCACACGCTTGTCCTTGTACTTATCCAGCTTTGCATTCAAACCGACATAAATCATGTTGAGCGATGGACCAGAGTAAACATCCAGATTCGCGTCTTTCCCTATCGTTCGTGCATCCAGTGTCGGCAAACTTGTCACGATGTCTACTTCGCCAGCTTTTAGCATATTGACCCTCGTACTTGCCTCCGTCACAGGCTTAAACAGAATCGTTGCTAGCTTTGCCGGTTTCTCTTTATCCCAGTAACCATCAAAAGCAGCTACCTTCACAAACTGCCCGTTCTTCCATTCGCGGAATTGGTACGGCCCAGTTCCCACTGGATACCGGTCCAAATTGTATTTCGGATCATCGATCTTTTTTTGCAATTCTTTCTGCGATTTAAAGCTGGCAGAAGGATGTGCCATATAGGCAACCATCGCAGAATTGGGTTCGTTCGCCGTGACCGTTATCGTGTCCGGGTCTACTACTGTAACCTCCTTGATAAATCCAAAGAAGCTCGCTCGCGCCATGCCATTCTCCTTGTTTCGCACATAATCCAGATTCTTTTTCACTACATCAGCATCAAAGACTGTCCCGTCATGAAAAAGAATTCCTTTTCGCAAGTGAAAAGTAAGAGTTGTTGCATCAGCGTTTAATTGGTAATCAGTTGCAAGAACAGGGATAACCTCTCCATTTTCATTCAGCGTAAGCAGTCCTTCGAACATCGTGGACAAAATGTGTAGCGTGTTGCTGTCCGTGGAATTCCAAGGATCAAGTGAGGTGGCCTCAGCTTCGATGGCCACTGTCAATTCCGCGTTTAATTCTGCTTTTACTGGTACTTCTTGTTGCTCGGCGTGTTCTGGTGCTGGTCCGTTTGTTGGCGGGGGTTGACCAGGATTGCTCGTACAGCCAGCTAACATAGCAGTTGCCACCCAAAAGCTGACTGTGAGTAATTTCACTCTTTTTCTCATCTGCACGTAAATCGATCCCCTTTCTCGCAATGAAGTGAAACTACTGAGTTAATTAGCATGATCTATGCCAAAAAAAATAGGCAGCTGTCTATGCTGCTTCCTTTACTAAACCCTTGATATTTGCTGGTTTTCCCCATCACTTATTCGTGCAATGAAAAGCTATTTGGTTTAAGATAATGAATATTCGGTTATTTATTGCAACTATCTTACCCAAACATAACCAAATAACCAAAAGCGAGGACGGCATGATGAACGAATTCGTATTACTGGCTGGCAGCAAGGACACCCGAACTGCACTTGTCAATCAGCTCCAAGAGATTATGGATGGGTATGTGCGAATGAGCAGTTATTCCGTTGAGGAGGAGCTTCCCACATCTCTTCATAATGAATTGGTCGTCCTCTCCCACCCGCTCGTATTAGAAGAACCAAAAATAAGGGCATGCCTTGGCACAAATTGCAATCTCATCATTGCCAAAAGGATCATCAATTACGAAAACATCGACAGGCTCTTATACTTGCCAGCTGGAACCAAAGCTTATTACGTGAATGACTCGTTAGAAACATGTTTGGAGTCCATTGAATCACTGAAAAAGCTAGGGATTGACCACATTCATTACATACCGTATTACCCCGGCATTCCGCATGTAGAAAAAATTGATCTCGCGGTGACACCAGGAGCGTTCGAGCTAATCCCTGACCATGTTCAAGAGGCAGTTAGTATCGGCCCCCGTCTGATGGACATCTCGACGATTCATCAAATACTCGACCATTTTCAACTGAACGGGCCAGGAGATGTTATCTCTCAGCGCTATTTGCGCAAGATCATTCAATTGAGTAAGCGGCTAGCGGATGCCAACCAGATCGCTACGGATTTGAACAAGCACTTGAATGATGTACTGGATGGCGTCAACGACGGAATCTTGACGATTACGCAAGATGGCAAGATAACGGTCTTCAATGAGGAACTCGGCCTTCTGCTTGGTGTCTCTGCCAAGCGCGTTATCGGCAGACAAATTGACGATGTCATTGATCATCCTGAGCTCATCGACTTTTTATTTGCACGTTTACAGGAAGAGGATCGCTGGTTTACGTTCGGTCAGGTTGAAGTGATCGTTCACCGCTTCCCATTAAATGATGACCAATCACTCGTTGCTACGTTCAAGAATGCGCGACAGACGATCGAGTTGGAGAGATCACTACGCTCCGAATTGAAAAAGAAAGGCTTTGTGGCAAAATACACGTTTGACGATATGATCGGGGAAAGCTCAACCCTCACGCGCACAAAGGAAACGGCAAAAAAGCTGGCCAAAACCGACCTCACCCTTCTAATCCAAGGAGAAAGCGGAACAGGCAAGGAGCTTTTTGCGAGTGCGATTCACAACGCTTCTCTGCGGGACAAGAGGCCGTTTCTCGCTATCAATTTCAGCGCGATTTCTGAGGATTTGATGGAAAGCGAGCTGTTCGGCTATGATGACGGTGCATTCACAGGGGCTAAAAAAGGCGGAAAAGTTGGCTTGTTCGAACAGGCGAACGGCGGCACAATCTTTTTGGATGAGATCGGAGACAGTAGCCTGAAGCTACAGGCACGACTTCTACGCGTCCTACAGGAAAAAGAGATTATGCGCATCGGAGGAAGCAAAATCATTCCTATCGACGTACGGATCATTGCCGCCACTAACAAAAATTTGCTGCAAATGATCGAAAAAGGGACTTTTCGGGAAGATTTGTACCATCGGCTACGTGTTCTCTTTGTTGATCTCCCCTCCCTGCGGACTCGAACGGATGACATCCCTCTTCTCGTTCGGCATTTTATCCGACAAAGCCAGCACCCACAGGTAACTGTCAAGCCAGAAGTCATCGAGAAGCTCACATCCCTACAGTGGTATGGAAATGTGCGGGAGTTAAAGAACACCATCGATTACATGCTGGCTGTATGTGATGAGAATACCATCCAAATCGAGGATATGCCGTGGGAAAGCAACTTTCTAAAAAGGGATGATTCACATACCGAAGCTCCGGTCATTCCTGATGAAGAAGATGAGCTACTACTCATCTTGCGGAGTATTCAAACCATAGCGGAACGTGGTGAAAGGCCAAATCGACGGAAAATAACTGAAATGAGCACGGATTGGATAAAGCCACTGAGCGAGCAGCAGATTCGCAGCAGATTGGATGTGCTGGAATCGCGAGGATATATCGTGAAAAGTCGGGGGCCTTTTGGGACGAGGTTAACCGAAGCTGGACTGAGGGTTTTGAAATAAAAGTGGTCTATCTATTGCAGTCATGGGAAAAATGATTCATGGTAGTGAAATACGAAATACGGACTCATTTAGTAAGGAGATGCCTGATGAATCATCAAACAATCATTCATTTCAGTGACAAGGACTTGGATGGCGTATCATGCGCGATCCTGAGTCAAATTGCTTTTTCCAATCAAGAAGTCGATTCCCGAGGAGTGACTCCTTACACGGTCAATCAAGAAGTACAGAAGTTTATCGAAGAAGAACTTTCCCCCGATATGTATGTTGTGATTACCGATGTGAGTGTCAATGACGAGGTCGCTTTGCTCATTCAGAAAAAGGTCGAGCAGGGACATGCGTTTATTTTGATCGATCATCACTCAACCGCCTTACCATTGGCTTCCAAGTACGAATGGGCAAACGTTATCACGGAACAAGCGGGGAAAAAGACTTCGGCAACGAGCCTTTATTATGATTACCTGGTAAACCAAGGACATCTGACACCTACAGGCGTTCTCTCTGACTATGTGGAGTTGGTTCGTTCCTTTGATACGTGGGACTGGGATGCAACTGGTACTGTTCAAGCCAATCAACTGAACATTTTATTCTATATGGTCGAACGAGAAACGTTTGTTCAAAATGTGCTGGGACGCTTGCGTGGTGAAGGTACACATACGGATCAGTTCGTATTTGACGAAGTAGAGTCGATTCTCATCTATACGGAAGAAAAGCGAATCGATGAATTCGAGCAAAAAAAGCTGAAACAAATGAAGCTGATTCCCGTAGAAATCGATTTAGACGAGCCAAAAACGTATCAAGTGGGCGTGGTTTTCCTCGAACAATATCACTCCACGACAGGCAATTTCTTATGTAAGAATGCGGAAATGATTGATTTCGTCGCAATGCTCGATCCCGGGAAAGGCAGAATCAGCTTTCGAACCATTCGCGAAAACGTGGATCTGTCTGTGATCGCCCAGCATTACGGGGGCGGCGGTCATCCAAAGGCTTCCGGATGTTCCTTTACGGGCGTTACGTTAAAAGCCTTCGTGTACCCTGCTTTACGAACGAATTAGCTCAATATGAAAAAGCCCAATTTCCCGTTTAAAATTGAGAAATTGGGCTTTTTTGTTATCCATTATTTTACGATCTCATAGCGCATTAGCATTGAGCCGCTTTTTTCGTAAAGCTTCGTTTCTACCAACTTCATGTCGTGACGTGTATGGATGTTGTCAAAGTAATGTTTGCCGCTGCCCATTAAGACCGGATGAATAATGATTCGGAGTTCATCAAGCAAATCAGCATTTATTATACTTTGAATAAGACCTGCACTTGCAGCAACAATGATATCACCCTTGATTTGTTCTTTTAGCTCCTTTATTTTCGACATGACATCAGAATGAAGGAGTGTAATGGTATCGTTGTAGTCTCCCCAGTGAACTTCCATAAGCTCACTATTAGTGGTTGCTACAAACTTTTGAGTCTTATTCATTGCATCAGCCCACTCTCCCTCTTGGAACGGCCAGTAGCCTGCAAAGCCTTCATAGGTGACCCGCCCCATCAAGATTGCGTCAGCCTTCTGGAAGAACGCAAGACCATCATCTGTAGCATCCATGATGCCAGGCAACGCCCAGCTTACCATATTGCCTTCTTCTCCTGTCGGCCCAGTAAAGATACCATTCAATGTGCAGCTTACGTTTACAATTATTTTCCCCATCGAATCTCCACCATTCTTTCAATAGTATTATCTAAAAATTACCACATTTCACTACTCAGTATTTCTTCTCAATTGCTCAAATTTCCCTTCCGACAAAAAAGAAGGTGAGGAAAACGAATCGGTTTTCCCCACCTTCTTTCTTTTAGACACTTTTCGTCCTATTACAGTTCAACGATCTTTGTAGCGATGTTATTGCAAAATTCCCTGTCATGCTCTACAAAAAGAATCGTTGGCGAGTGTTCGAGGAGCAGCTCTTCAATTTGCATGCGAGAAATGACGTCAATAAAGTTTAGCGGCTCATCCCAAATATGAAGATGTGCATTCTCGCAAAGACTTTTCGCAATCAGTACTTTCTTCTTCTGCCCGCCACTAAAAGCAGAGATGTCCTTCTCGAATTGCACCCGGGAAAAATCCAGCTTGCGCAAAATCGATTTAAACAGGCTTTCATCGATCCCGTTGTCTCGCGCAAAGTCAGTCAGATTGCCCTTTAGATGGGAAGTGTCTTGAGAAACATACGAGATTTTCAATTGACTCCCCTTACGGAAGGTACCTGTATGATCGATGTCCTCCCCGAAAATGAGCTTGAGAATGCTTGATTTGCCTGAACCGTTCTTGCCTGCTAGCGCAATACGCTCCCCTTGCTCAATCGTAAAGCTGATATCTGAGCAAACTAGCTTCTCTCCGTACTGAATCGAAAGCTTTTCTAGTTCAGCCAGTTGGTTCTTATGATAAGCAAGCTGTGCAATCTTTAGGCTATCCTGGTTTTCAATGTTTTTCAGGAGCTTCGATTTGTCATCAATCGCGGATTGCTGTCGTTTCTCAATCGACTTGGAGCGTTGCATCATTTTCGCAGCCTTATGGCCAATATACCCTTTGTCTACTTTGGAACCAGAATTTAATGTTCCGTTTTTCGTCTTTTCCACAGCGTCCGACCAGTTGCTTGTACGTTTCGCTGCGTCCGACAAGCGTTTAATGTCTTTTTTGAGCTTCTCATTCTCAGCGAGTTCATAGTTATCCTGTCTCTGTTTATTTTCCCACCAATCGGAGAAATTCCCTTTTTGCACCTCGATGTTCGTCCTGTTGATGGACAGGATGTGATCGACACAGTTGTCTAGAAATGCCCGGTCGTGGGACACCAGAATATAACCGCTTTTGGAATGGAGATAATCACTGACGAGCTCCCTTGCATGCATGTCGAGGTGATTGGTTGGTTCATCAATTAACAAAAAGCTGTTTTCCTTCAGAAATAAGGCGGCTAACATCACTTTCGTTTGCTCCCCGTTAGACAAAGATTCAAAGGGACGATACAGAACATCCTCTGAAATCTTTAGGAGGGAGAACTCGCGCATTAATTCCCATAGCTGATAGTCCGGGACAATGTCTTGAACGATATCAAGGGTCAGATTTTCTTTGTTCTCGACTTGGAAAGGAAAGTATTCAAAGCTGACATGCGCACTAATCTTTCCGCTGTATTCATATTTACCAAGCAACAGGTTAAGAAAAGTCGTCTTCCCCCTACCGTTTCTTCCCGTAAAGCCCAATTTCCAATCCGTATCGATTTGGAAGCTCACGTTTTCAAAAATGTTATCGAAACTGCCTTCATAGGCAAACGTCAAGTTATTTACATTGATTAATGACATACAATCATCCTCCTGTATAAAAATAGAAAAGCTACAAGAAAGTTACCCTCTCTTGTAGCTCAAATAAATACAGCAAATCCAACTCAAACAAGAGTTAGATATGGATATATTGATTGAGTGAAAAGATAATGTAACTTTCTTGCAAATAAAGAATAAAACTTGCGAAGGATCTCGCTTTTTTGTTTTATTTTTTAGGCAAGAAAAGAATCCATTATACCTTTCAGCTCCCGTCATTAAGTTATCAGCATTGTATCATATCCAATATTTAGATTCAACAAGTTTCCCTTTTTATAATTCCGACGACACGACTCCCTCAGACTCCGTTCCAAGATAGAGATTCTTATACTGCTTCACAATTTCTTTCTTATTAAACTTACCCACACTCGTTTTGGGGATTTCTTCAACAAACAGAATCTGATCCGGGAACTGCCACTTGGCAAAATGTTCGTACAAGAGATGATCAAACTCTTCTCTTGGAATTACTTTGCAGTCTTTCATGCGAACGAGCGCAAGTGGACGTTCCTCCCATTCGGCATGCGGGATTCCGACGACTACTGCCTCAAGAACCTCAGGATGGCCCATTAACGCATTCTCCATATCGATGGAGGAAATCCATTCGCCCCCACTCTTGATGACATCCTTGATTCTATCAACAATTTTTACATATCCATTCTGGTCGATGGTCCCTGCATCACCGCTTCGCCAGTAACCATTTCGGAAACCGCTTTCATTATCCGGTGCAAGGTGGTAAGCACCCGTGATCCATGGTCCTCTTATGCATATTTCACCGACTGATTTGCCATCACGCGGGACTTCTTGACCTGTATCTGGATCAAATAAGGTAAAATCAACGCCCGTGATCGGCAGGCCCTGTTTCCTTCTTAAATCCCATGTTTCTTCCACCGTCAATTTGTTTCGCAGAGTTGGATTGATCTGGTAGTTAATCGCGACCAATGGTGTCGTTTCCGTCGCACCGTATGCATGAATAATTTCGGCCCCTGTCAACTCTTTAAAGCCCCTCATTAAGGATACGGGTGGCTCCGATGCACCAGATAAAAACCTTGCACGGCTAAGATCAGGCTTCCTTTCAAGGGTCCGGATATATTGCAGCATCGGGAGAAAAATCGCCGGTGACCCTCCTGTAATCGTGACGTTTTCCGCGATCATCAGATCTACGAGTGGTGCAGTGTTTTCTGCCATAAAACGTCCTGGGAAAATGATTTTTGCCCCCATCATGACAGCAACGTGCACGAGTCCCCATGATTGACCATGGAACATCGGTACGATCACCAGTAAGCAGTCATGGCTATCAACGCCAAAGTAAGCTGCTCCCGCCATGGTGTGAAGATACATGTTTCGGTGGGAATAATAGACGCCTTTTGGTCTGCCCGTAGTTCCGGATGTATAGCAAGCACTGTAAGCTGTCGACTCTTCGATAATCGGCCAGTCATATTCGGCAGGTTCATCCTTGATCATTTCTTCAAAGGGATAAATAGGCGCTAGCGTTGTTTTTATTTCTGACATCGGCTTATCTGACATGATGATAAAGCCTTTAACGGTTTGCAGACTTGGAGCTATCGCTTCGGCTACAGACAACAATGACTTATCAACAAAAATGTATTTCGCTTCGCTATGATTGGTCACATAGGCTAGATCATCTGGAGAAATGCGCAAATTCAGTTGCAAAAGTGTAGCCCCGATCCCAGGAATGGCGAAGTATAATTCGAAATGTCGCTCGGAATTCCAATCGAGCACGCCGATTTTATCACCTGGTTGGACATCAAGTTTATTTTCAAGAAAATTGGCAATCCTCATCATGCGCTTGTAGGCAACCTTGTACGTATAACGAAAAAGCTGATGGTTACTGCGATAGAGAAGTTCTTGATCCGGAAAATTTCGCACAGCATGACGTATCAAAGTTGTCGTGTTCAATTGATAGTCATCCATCGAAGTAGATGGGCTTCCTTTTACCATTCTCATGAACAAATTCCCCCTCTATCCCTAGTTTTCAACCTTTGCTATACATCGTAACAACACATGCACCACCCAAGCCAAGATTGTGCTGAAGGGCAATCCTCGCCCCTTCTACCTGACGATTTCCTGCCTCCCCTCTCAGATGCCAAACCAATTCTGTGCATTGAGCCAATCCTGTAGCGCCAAGAGGATGCCCTTTTGACATGAGTCCACCGGAAGGATTGACCACGTATTTTCCGCCATACGTATTGTTCCCCTCATGAATTAGCTTCTCTGCTTCCCCTTCACCACAGAGCGCCAGTCCTTCGTACGTAATGACTTCATTGGGGGTAAAGCAGTCATGCAGCTCTACAACGTCGACATCCTCTGGGCCGAGTCCTGCTTTTTCATACACTTGTGCGGCTGCCCGTGCTGTCATGTCACTGCCGACTAAATGCAGATTGTTCGAGGTGCTATTCGGTTTATCCGTCGTCATCGATTGAGCAATGATTTTCACAGTCTTATGAATCTGATGTTTTTTGGCAAAGCTGTCACTGCACACGATGACTGCTGCTGCTCCACATGTCGGTGGACACGCCATCAAGCGGGTTAAACCAGGGTATACGACAGGCGAATTCATCACTTCGTCTAAATGGAGCTCTTTCGTGAACAAGGAATAAGGATTATGGACGGCGTGTTGCCTCGATTTAACGGCGACTTTCCCGAAAATTTCAGGATTAGCTCCGTATTTTTCGAGATATTCTGAACCAGCTGCTGCAAAAACCTTTAAGGCAACAGGCCCATCAGGCAATTCACGGTTTAATTCATCAAACCGATTGTATATCCACTGAAAAGGAGAGGTCCGGTCTGTCCATTGCTCACCTAACGCCCCCGGCTGCATCTCTTCAAAGCCAAACGCTAGGACGCATTCGCAAGCACCGCTTTCCACTGCTTGTCGTGCCATGTAAAGGGCAGTAGACCCGGATGAGCAATTATTGTTGACGTTGATTATCGGAATACCTGTCATGCCTACCTGGTAGAGAGCAGTTTGCCCACATGTACTATCGCCATAAACGTAGCTCGCATAGGCTTGCTCGATTTCTGCCAGCGTAATACCAGCATCAGCTAGGGCCCCCGTAATTGCTTTTGCGGCCATGACTTCATAAGGTTCATGTTTACCTGGCTTCTCAAATTTCACCATGTTTACACCTATCACATTTGCTTGGTTCGTCATATTGCTAACCTCCTGTTTGATTGATTGGTTTTACCGTGGTGACATCCGAATGCCGCCGTCTAAACGAATGACTTCGCCGTTTATATACTCATGCTCCATGATAAATATTGCCAGCTCTGCATATTCTGACGGGCGTCCTAATCGTTTTGGAAATTCAACACTTTCCGCGAGCTTTGTCATCACATTTTCGGGCAAAGAATCAGCCATGGGTGTCAGGAACAAACCAGGTGCAATCGTGTTGACACGAATCCCGAACTCAGACAAGTCACGTGCAACTGGCAAGGTCATCCCTGATACGCCTGCTTTGCTTGCCCCGTATGCAGCTTGCCCCATTTGTCCATCGAAGGCAGCGACTGAAGCCGTGTTAATAATCACACCTCTTTCTCCTGAGTCGGTGAGTGGCTCATTATTTTTCATCTCATTCGCCGCCAGCCTCAATACATTAAAAGTCCCTACCAAATTAATGCCGACGACTTTCGTGAATGCCTCTAAAGGTAGTACGCCCTTTTTTCCAATCGTTTTCCCTGAGGTTCCGACACCTGCACAGTTCACGCATATGTGTATTGCACCGAAAGCTTTGATCGCTTGGTTGATCCCTTGCTGTACCGATTCATCATCGGCTACATTCACCAATGCATAGCGGACATTCTCGCCTAATTGGTCGACTGCTTCCTTTGCTTTTGCTTCATTGACATCAAAAATAACCACCTTCGCGCCCTTCAGGACCAGCCTCGTCACTGTCGCCAAACCTAACCCTGAAGCCCCGCCTGTTACAATCGCTACTTTATCGTGTAGATTCATTCTCGTTCATCTCCTCTATCTTTCCTTGGATCAAAGCCAATCTCTTTGAAAATCTCTTCTGTATGCGTCCCTGTTTGCACACCTGTAAATCGGTACGCAGCTGGTTGCGTGGAAAACTTGATGGGAAAGGCGATCTGCTGCTGTGTTCCTCCTTCTGGTTTCGTAACAGTTACAAGAAGTTCCCTTGCTTTTATGTGTGGATGCTGGACCGCTTCTGAAAATTTTAGAACTGGCTCGACACAGCCGTCAAAATCACCGCCAAAAATCATTACCCACTCCGCAAAATCTTTCTGTTTAAATATTTCCGCAAGTCTCGTCTTGAAAGCGCGCTGATCTTCTATCCGTCGTCTGCTGCCCAGACTTCGTAAACGATCGTCACCGATGCGTTCGCATAATCTTGCTTGGAATTGCGGTTCCAAACTGCCGACGGAAAAATATCGCTGATCCTTTGTTTCATAATAGTCGTAAAAATAACCGCCATTTAATAGCAAGGATTCAGGCTCTGGCTCTATCTCTCCAACTAGGTAACCTGGGCCATACACAGCATTCAATGCAAAAACTACATCTGTAATGCTTATATCGATATACTGACCTTCTCCTGTTCGTTCGCGGTGATAAACTGCCGCTAAAATTCCGATGACGGCAGACATCGATCCCCCTGCCAAATCCGCTATTTGTATCCCAGCTGGAACCGGGGCTTCTTTTTTCCTGGATGAATAGCCAGCAACACCTGCTAACGATAAATAGTTAATATCATGGCCGGCCCGATCCCGATACGGTCCTGTCTGACCATAGCCTGAGATCGAGCAGTAAATGATTCTGGGATTGATCTCCTTCAGTTTTTCATAACCAATGCCCATTCTGTCCATGACACCTGGTCGAAACTGCTCGATCACGATGTCATACTCTTTCACCAACTGGTATACGACCTCTTTGGCTTCCTCTGTTTTCAAATCGAGGGCTAACGATCGCTTTGAACGATGGAGATGGGCAAATGTTGCAGATACCTCGCCATCCATCGGAGGAAGATGCTTTACCACATCCTCACGATGCGGTGATTCGACTTTCACTACATCTGCTCCCATATCCGCAAGCATCATGGTAGCAAAAGGTCCTGGCAGGAGCGTGGAGAAATCCAATATTTTCAACCCAGTTAAAATCCCCACATGTCATCCTCCTACTCTATTTTCCCAATACGTCCTTGCTAATAATTTCTTTCATGATTTCGGAAGTACCGCCATAGATGCGTTGGACTCTCGCGTCTGTATAGGCTCTGGAGATTGGATATTCTTCCATGTAGCCGTAGCCGCCAAATAGCTGCAAGCAACCGTCAGCCACTCGGCATTGCGCTTCCGTTGATGAGAGCTTTGCCATACTTGCCTCGGCTGTTGACAGCTGGTTTTTCTCTAGTAAGACCAAGCACTGATTCACAAAGGCACGATTCACTTTTGCTTCAGTTACCATCTCGGCGATTTTATGACGAATCACCTGTAGCTTGCTAAGTGGTTTCCCGAACGCTTCACGTTCTTGCAGGTACTGAATCGTGATTTCCAGGGCTCCCTCCATAGCACCACATGCACCAACTGCCAAGATTGTCCTCTCCCGTGGTAATTCATTCATCAGCGTGCTAAAGCCACCGTCTAATGCACCGAGGATTTGACTAGGCGGCACACAAACATCGTCGAAAAATAGTTCTGACGTGTCGGCAGAATGCAGACCTATTTTCTTCAGGTTCTTCCCTTTTGTTAAGCCTTTGGTCGCCTCATCCACAATGAAAAGAGTTGTACCTTTCGAAACGGGAACTTCTTGATTGGTTTTGGCTACAACGATTACAAAGTCAAACATTTGACCATTCGAGATAAATGTCTTCGAGCCATTGATCGTGTATTCACCTGTTTCCGGGTGTTTCATTGCCGTCGTTTTGATCCCTTGCAAGTCACTTCCGGCGCCAGGCTCAGTCATTGCGATTGCACCCACATATTCCCCTGTGGCCATTTTGGGTAAGTAATGCGTTTTCTGTTCTTCCGTACCGGAGTTTAACAGGTAGTGAGCGACGATGTTCGAATGAACGGCAAGTCCCCCGGAAATAGAGTTGTACCCGAGCCGACTGAATTCATCAATGATACACGCCTCGAAATAAAGAGGTGCTCCTAAACCACCGTATTGCTCGGGTATGCCCACGCATAGGAAACCAGCCTCCCCCAGCTTATTCCATAGCACTCTTGGGAACATCCCTTCCTTTTCCCATTTGCTATAGTGAGCTTCGATTTCTTTTTTGGCAAAGGCCTCAATCGATTTTTTGAATAGCTTTAATTCGTCTTCAATAGCGATAGTTTGATACATGCTAGCTCCTCCATTCTTAGCATTCTTCGTATACTTGTTTTTGCAAATACCATGCCATTTCTCGGACTTGTAAAGTGGTGGGTCTTTCTTTGCGAACTGTTATTGATTATTTACAGAAAAGTGTAAAGTGTAAAAAAACTTATCAAAAAAGTGTTAACGCATCCATTTTCGTTTGCTATAATGCCGTTAATAAGGGGGGATCGTATGCTCGCCACTGATATTATGACCAAGAATTTTGTTTGCTGTTCCAAGCATGACACACTCCATGATGTGCTACCCCTGTTTACCAGAACCCATTCCAATATGCTTCCAGTCATCGATGAGTCCAATCGTTTGATCGGTATCATCACGAAAAACAAAATATTCAAAATCCTAACCACACAGCCAGCCTTTGATACCACCATCGCCGAATACTACCATCCGAATCCGATCTATTTATCCCCAAACGCTACGATTGAATTCACCAGACAGTACCTGTTGAAGCATAAGGTTGGACATGCGCCAGTAGTGAACGAAGAAATGGTTCCGATTGGGGTCATCTCCACCGAACAACTACTGCGCTCCTATAATATTGTCCTCAGTCAATTCGAATCGCAGCTAGCACTCCTTTTTCATAATCTGAACTTTGGCTTACTATCGATTGATACGAGCTTCCAGATCAACGCTTCGAATTCATTAGCCCACCAACTGCTAAACACCAACGAAAATCAACTGAATGCTTTTCGTGATCATCCGGAATTGCATGTGATCCGAGAGCTAATCGAGGAGATTGTACAAGAACGCGCCAAGGTAGCAAAGAAACAAATCACATTGAACGATTTAAATCTGTACGTACATTGTTATCCGCTACACAGCCATGATGAACTGGTTGGCGCGATGGTTATTTTGGAGGATGTTACGCAAATTGAACAGACTATCAATGAATTGCAGCTAACAAAAGAATGGGAACAAAAACTTAGGTCGGTTATCGAGTTCGCCTATGATGGGATCATTCTCGTCAATAAAAAAGCCGAAATTACCATGGTGAATAAAGGCTTCACCGATTTGTTTGGCCTGGATAGCAAGGATCTATTACAGCGTTCCACAACTGAGCTGTTTCCGGAGCTTGCTATTGAAAACGTCATTCAGAGCGGGATCAGCATTCTCAATACACCACAAATCATTGCCGGACAACAATCGCTCATTTCCATCTTGCCCATTAAGGAAAAAGAGGAAACGATTAGCGCGATTTGTAAAATAACGTACCGTGGCTTACCCCATTTGCATGAAGCATTAACGAAAGTGAAAAAGCTGGAAAAACAAGTCTCCGACTATCAAAACGAGATCAATAAAATGAAAGGAACCAAATACACCTTATTTGATATAGCCGGAGAATCAGAGGCGATCCGCAAAGTCAAGCATGAGGCGACATTAGCTGCGAAGAGCATGTCTACGGTGTTGATTGTCGGTGAAAGTGGAACGGGCAAAGAGCTCTTTGCTCAAGGAATCCATGCAGCTTCTGGACAAAGGGGGGCTTTTGTTCAAGTGAATTGTGCTGCGATTCCCTCTGAATTGCTTGAATCTGAATTCTTCGGATATGCAGATGGAGCGTTTACCGGAGCGAAAAAAGGCGGAATGAAAGGAAAGTTTGAACTCGCGCAAAACGGAACGCTGTTTTTAGATGAAATCGGAGATATGTCTCTGCCCTTGCAAACCAAAATATTGCGCGTGTTGCAGGAGAAAGAATTTCAGCCCATTGGCAGTGGTATGACAATTCATTTACATACAAAAATCATTGCTGCCACCAACCAAAATCTTGAACAATTAATCGCCGCTGGGAAGTTCAGAGCGGATTTATACTATCGATTACATATTATGCGGTTAAACATTCCCCCTTTACGAGAAAGAATAGAAGATTTACCCGACATCATACAATCCATTACCAATCGCCTCAATCAAAGTGGATTTTACGTGAAAGGCGTCACCCATTCTGCGTTGACGAAGCTGATGAGGCATACCTGGTCAGGAAATGTGAGAGAGCTCCACAATGTTCTGGAAAGAGCTGCCAACATAAAAACGGGTGACTACATCGATGCTGATGATCTCCCTACATTCCAGCACGAGACGGAAGAAAAAGCACTGCCCCAGCAGATTCCCTCAACCTATAAGGACAAGATTCTGTCGACGGAGAAAGAAATGATCATCACGGCTCTCAAGGAGGCGAAAGGAAATAAATCAAAAGCGAGCCAGCTTCTCGGGATCAGTAGACCTTGGCTATACGCAAAAATGAAGAAGTATCAGCTCGAATAAGAAGTGCGGCTGACCTATATTGGGGTCAACCGCCTTTTCTTTTAGGCATTTACTTTTTCTCTCAACTGGTATTTCAGGAGTTTACCAGAAGCATTTCTCGGTAAACTCTCGACAAAAATCACTTTTCGCGGAACTTTATACCCAGCTACGTGCTGCTTAGCATAATCGATAATGGCTTGCGCATTTACTATTTCACCCGCTTTTGCTACTACGACCGCAGTTACCAGCTCCCCCCACGTGGGGTCCGGCGTGCCAATTACCGCTGCTTCCGCAATACCAGGGTGCATCCCCAATACGTTTTCCACTTCAACGGAATAAACATTTTCGCCACCTGAGATGATCATATCCTTTTTGCGATCTACTAATTTGACGTAGTTTTCTTCGTCTCTCACGGCCAAGTCACCTGTGTATAACCAACCATCACGAATCGTTTCCGCTGTTGCCTGTGGGTTATTATAGTATTCTTTCATCACCGTTGGACCTTTGACGATAAACTCCCCTACCTCGCCTGGTTTTGTAGAATGTCCATCGGCATTGACGATATCAAATAATGTAAACGCAGATGATTCTTTTCCTGCCATACCAGCGTGCGTCTCGTGGTCTTTTGGATATAATAGGATACCGTTTGGACCGCCCTCTGTCTGACCACATAAACTATAAAATTGATGAGAACCAAAATACTCCATGCATTTTCTTACAACGTGTTCAGACATTGGCGCGGAGCCATACGTGTATTTTTCCATGGTGGAAAAATCAAAATCATCCTGTTTTGGAATTTGCAGAAAAGCGAGGTGCATGGTAGGAACGGCTAGAAAGGTCGTGATTTTGTATTTGCCGATGTCAGCTAATATCTCTCTCGGTTTAAAATCGCGATAAATGACCGACAAACCACCGACATACAAACCACTGATCAACCCAATGGTAAGCTGCGCACAGTGAAAGAGCGGGGCAAAATTCATCATTCGCTCTTCGGAATGATAGCCTAACGTTAAAATAAATTGTAAGGCAACGTCTTTTACGCGATCATGATCAAAGACAGCGCCCTTTGGAAAACCAGTTGTCCCTGACGTGTACAAGATATGCAAATCATCCGTCCCTGTCAGCTCCACCTCTATATTGTCTTTATTTTCTGATAATGTTTCAGAGATGGATGTAAAGGCGTCGTTCTTCGCCTGAGGAACGGAAACGAGGTTTTGGATCGGTACTTGATGAGAGATTGCTTGCAGAATAACTTCTTCAAATTCGGTATCTGAGATAATGTGCTTCGAGTCGGACTGCGTGATGATATAGTTCAATTCCTTCGCCAATAGACGAAAATTCATCGGAACAAGTACCGCTCCAATTTTTGCGCAAGCGTAATAAGCGATCGCAAAGTAATCCGAATTCTTCATCATCAGAGCTACCTTGTCGCCCTTGGCAACCCCTCTGGCTATCAACCCATGCGCGAGTTGGTTGACGATCCCATTAAATTCATCATACGTATACTGTCTTTCCTGATAAATGATCGCTTCTTTCCACGGATGTCGAGCGGCGTTCACCTCTAACATTTTTACGATATTCATTACGCTTTGCCCTCCTTCTGATTAACAACCTTTAAAAATAGGCGTTCTT
Organism: Brevibacillus sp. NPDC003359; assembly: GCF_042878995.1. NCBI lineage: Bacteria > Bacillati > Bacillota > Bacilli > Caryophanales > Paenibacillaceae > Brevibacillus > Brevibacillus sp. NPDC003359. The sequence goes on along the minus strand of NZ_JBIAOR010000001.1, from coordinate 646,654 downwards.
TTTTCCGTAAAAGCGGCAATCCCTTCAAGGAAGTCATATGAGCGCGTATGATTTTTGAGTGCTAACAATTCCATACTCTTTCATGCTGCAACACTACTTGGCTATTAATGCTGACATTTCTGCTTCCAAGACTTGCTCCCCCTCATTTTTGAAAGTAGCAAGCAAAACTGTAACTTCCCCTGCCTCCCTTCTTTCCTTTTTCTCGATGACTGTAGCTGTGACGTACAAAACATCTTCGGGATATACCGGTCTGAGAAATTTTAGATTGTGAATGCCTGTACCCGCTATGACATCGTCACCGAAAACCCCCGTTTCCACCCATAGCTTAAAGGAGATATTGACGGTATGCAGTCCCGATGCAATGATCCCTTTGAACCGGCTTTTCTTTGCCTTTTCCTCATCAATGTGCATGTACTGTGGATCGTATACCGATGCAAACGCTATGATCTCTTCCTTGTTCATTTTATATGACTTAGTTACGAGCATTTGTCCGATAGAAATCTCATCGAATTTCATGATTGATCACCTCTTCATTCACATATACGCAAGCATTATGCCAACGTAGAAAAGACATAAATAGGCCGACAACACAAAAACCTGTCACGCGCCATTAACAAAATGTTGTTAATGATACTTTACAGGTTGTAAACAATGACACTAAACACTATCTTAGTTTCCCTCGACCACTACATTTCAAGAAATTATTCCCATAAAAAGAAGGAATTTTCAGTTTTGTTTTGAATTTATCATACTTATTGAAATTCATTTTATTTTTTGTATTCATATGGAGGAATAAAGCTATGAAAAAAATGGTAAGAAGTTTGGCTATTCTCGTCTTGGCATCATCATTCCTGATCGTCCCGACTCAAGCAGCTGATGCGGTAGGAAAAGGAAAAGATTCTATCGTCCGTCCACAAAAAAATATCTTTGAAGGAAACTGGCGGTACGGTGATACGTTAGTAGTGGCATACGATACGTTCTTTCCGAATGGATGGATTTCGATTGAAAAAGAGCCCCATCGTGGAGGACAGCTTGGATATGAAATAGCGAAATATATTATTGGCGCTAATTATGGGCAAGTGGAAAGAAGCTACAGCTTTAACATCCCTTCTGGTTGGGTAGAAATAGGACGAGGCTATAACAGCAAGAGACAGGCTTATATAGATATCAGAAATGAGAATAAAAAACGGTACCAACCTCAAGAGCTGGAGAATAAATGGGTCGGTACCGGTCAGCCTGTACCATATGGCTGGGTCGTGGTAAATCTAAATCTCTTTGAAAAACATATCGTAAATATCACCAGTATCCCTACTGAGTCCAGCATTGAAGCGATCAAGCATCCTTCGCCAGCCTTTGCTTATGAAATCCCAAGAGGCTGGGAAATCACTGTAGATGGAGAGCATTCTCGAATTCTTACAAGAAAGTACTAATCATAACGGATACAATCTGTTACGAAATGAGATGAATAAACGACCTGTAGGTAGCACGATGGAAAACCATTCATGCAACCCACAGGTCGTTTTCGTCATTCGAAATGAATCTCTCCTGCGTATTCCAATTACATGTGCAGCTGAATCCGATTGCCAGAAGGATCCTCTGTTACAAAATGACCGCTCTCCTCCTGAACAGATGCACCGATTTCTCTTAACTGAGTGATTACACGATTTCTCGCTTCCTCATTCGGGAACATCATGACAAACGATTCAAGTCCTGGGCTCTTAGGATGTGGCGGTGGAGCACCGACACCCGCCCACGTGTTCAACCCGATATGATGATGGTACTTTCCAGTGGAAATGAACAGTGCCTGTGCTCCATATCGGTTCACTACCTCAAAGCCAAGTCCTTTGGTATAAAAATGTTCAGCTTCATTTAGCTTCGATACATGCAGATGAATATGTCCCATAATGGTACCAGCAGGCAGCCCCTTCCACGCGGTCTGTTCCCCGCTGGACAACAAATCTGTAAAATTCAATGGATCTGATGCCATGTCTACGGTGCTTCCATGCCAGCTCCACCTACCAGAATCACGATCAGCATATATTTCAATTCCATTTCCATCTGGGTCCGATAAGTATAAGGCTTCACTTACAAGATGATCCGAAGACCCGATGCGCAAATTCAACGCAGAAAAGTGTCGCACAACGCTAGCCAAATCAGAGCGTTTTGGCAGTAAAAGCGCAAAATGATACAACCCTGTCGTATGATTTTGCTTCGTTAATGCTTCATCGAGTTGTTCGATGGAAAGCAACGCGGTTTTGCCGTCAGCAGTCAATTCCGCCTTTGTGGCAGATTGGTTCAAGATTTTGAATCCGATCACCTCCTGATAATAAGCCAGGGAGCGATCCAGGCTTTGCACCTTCAGATTAACTTGTCGGACAAACGTATTGGGACTTTGATGAAAATTCATGACCGTGTTCCTCCTCGTTTTATCAAATGGCGTTCTTCTGACTACTGTCAAGCTGACCATAAAAGACCGTCTCTATACAGTTATTAATTTGCGATTCATTAACTTACTATTAGTAATAAGCTTACTATAATGTATTACGTGCCGATTGTCACTAAAAATCCTTGCCAAACAAAAAAAGAGCGATATACCGCTCTTTTTCGATGTTCCCTTTTAGATCGCTTTCTCCACAATTTCTGCAATATCGAGAGTTTTGACGAGGTGACATGGTTTCAGGGTTGGTCATGGAGTTTTTTCCCGTGTTAGGGATTGCCGAACGAAGAGTAGGCCTCCTCTTGGTTACAGAGGAAGCCACGGTGGTACGTCTTTTTGATCACTTTACAGGCGATATCTCATCTTCCGTCACCCATTTGTAGTTCTTCACTTCTCCTCCCCCTGTCGTGGGAGTGTAATCGATCATATAAACAGTCGTTGTATTTGCCGTATCAAGTTTGCCTGATGCATCGAGCATCCCTTTCACATGATCGGCCTTCAAGACGACTTCTGTTCCCGGATTATACGGTTGCTTGATATGGTTCTTGATTTCTTCTTGAATGATCCATTTATACCCCTTCACAGCAGACTCACCCGTAGTAGGCGTATAGGTCACTGAATAGGCCGTCGTGGCGTAAGCCCCCACAATTTTTGCCTTCGCCCCTTGCATCCCCGGTTGATGACTTGCTTTCAAGACGACTTCACTCCCTACTGTAAACGTAGGCTTCGGTACAACCTCTACTTGCTCCAGCACATCCGGTGCAGCAGCACCGCCACATGCACTTAACCCCATCGCGGTAATCAGCGTGAGCGATAGCAGTTTCCATTTTTTCATTCTAAACACCCCGAATTCTTTGTTGTCTGTCAATGGTATTATGGGTACACAAGACCTTACTTATCCACTTCAGGTCCTGCTTGTTGCTTTACTTGAATGCATCCTTGGACGGGATTGACAAATCCTTGTTTTCAATCAACTGTAAAAACAGAGCATAGAATTGCTTCCGCTGGTAACAAATCCGGCAGCATCTGTGTACAGCAACATCTTCCTTCTGCTAGCCATTCTTATCATGGGAGTTTGGATGCTGTATCGCCAGCAATTCCATGCCAGTAAAACTCTTGTCCATAAAGACGAACCGTCCAAGTAAAATGTTTCATGTAAAAAGAAACCAGTTCTATGGACCTGCTCGTGTCCTGAACTGGTTTTCGTTCTATTCCGGTGCAAGTATGTACTTTCTGAATAAAGCAAGCGGCCACAAAGAATGGTCGTACAGCTCACTGCTAAATACAACAATCATCTTTTTCGAAGGAACAATCAGTATGTACTGCCCCCCAAAGCCAAGGGCAAAATAATAGAAGTTGTCCTCTGTCCAATCCTGGCTTGGATCGATCCTGTCACTCCACCAATGCAAGCCGTAAGACCCAATCCTCTCGTATGTCCGAAATTTTGGCTGAATCGATTTTTGAACCCATGCTTCCGGAACGATCTGCTTTTCTTGCCATTGACCGCCTTGGAGATAGAGTAATCCTAGCTTTGCCATATCACGCGAAGTAAGGCGTAATCCGTCTCCCCCGTTATGAATCCCCTGTCCGTCTGCATACCAGTACGAATCTTGAATATTTAAGGGCTGGAAAAGATGCTTTTTGGCAAAATCATAGGTACTCATCCCGCTTGCCTTTTGCAGGATGGCAGACAATAAATGAGAGCAACCGGAATTGTAGTTCATTTTCTCTCCTGGCTGATCGATTAATGGGCGCTCCAGCACAAAACGCACCCAGTCTGAACTGTAAAGCATCCGGGGAAATGATTGCCACTCACCGAACTCTGGCCAATCAAAACCGGAGGTCATCGACAGCAAGTGAAACAGCGTAATGGTGCGTTTTACGGGATCGACCGTTTTTTGCTCTAAATAGGGAAAATAGGAGTAGATAGGAGTATCTAAATCAGCAATCAGTCCTTGTTCCAATGCGATTCCGATAAGAACCGAGATAAAGCTTTTGGTGCAAGAATTGATCTTTTGAAGTTTTTGCGCTTGTTTCTTGTTTTTATGATATTCGTATGCGAGATAACCGTCTTGAATGATGAGACAGCTGACGACCTTTTCTTTTCTGATCTTTCTGTCAAATTCACTGAAAACCTCTGTATCTAACCTCGTTTTTGCAGGGTCTGCAAGTGGAAACAAGGGTGAATGCACGTAATTGTTCCTCCTTCCACCAACTGGCATTTAAGTCTCTTTCCCCGGTATTTCCCCTCGAATATAACGTTCGCCCCATTCGCACATGAGATCCATGATTGGCTTGAGCGTTTCACCCAATTCACTCAATTCATACTCGACCTTTGGCGGTACTTGGCTGTACACGGTCCTGATGACAATTCCGTCCTCTTCTAGCTCGCGAAGCTGCTGTGTCAGAATTTTTCGACTAATGTCCGGCATTTGTTTTTTCAATTCGCTCGTTCTTTTTGGGCCGTAGTATAACTGACATAAAATCAAGGTTTTCCATTTGCCACCTAAAACATCTAGCGTTGCTTCAGAAGGAATCTGGTATGTATGTTTGAGCTTTGGCCTCATCGATTGGCTATCCTCCCTCATTCCTTACGATTTTTACAGGGACATTTTTGTTCCTATGTTACTTTTTGGTATCGAAAGCACAAAAAAGTGCGTACTTTTCACATTCCATTATATGGTGCATGATTCGGATATACCAGCACCTTACTTGTAAAACGGGAGGGAAGGAACATGGCGAATCGCCTACTGATCGCGGGAGGATTTGGCGTACAAATTACTACAGAAATAGAGGGTGTATGAAAATGAAAGTACTGACAGTTGTTAGCCATCCACGAACGAATTCCTTGACCTTTGCCGTTGCAGAACGATTCGTTCAAGGCTTAACAGATGCAGGTCATGAGGTTGAAGTTTTGGATTTGCATCGCAATGGTTTTAACCCTGTTTTATGGGAGGAAGATGAGCCGGATTGGAACAATGGGGAAAAGCGCTATTCTCCAGCGGTTGAGATCGAAATGGAGCGCATGAGAAAACACGACGCGCTAGCCCTCATTTTTCCGATCTGGTGGTTCAGTATGCCCGCCATGCTGAAAGGATATATCGATCGCGTCTGGAACAACGGATTTGCCTATGGCTCACGTAAACTGCATCATAAGCATGCATTGTGGATCGGTCTTGCAGCTGCTCTTGAAGATCATTTTCAAAAAAGAAATTATGACCAAATGATGGCTCACCATCTCAATGTCGGAATCTCCAGTTATGTCGGTATTGACGATTCGAGGGTTGAGTTTCTCTATGACACCTTGGCGCAAAATCCTGCCCATATCGAGCAGCTGTTGGACCGCGCTTATCAATTGGGCTTCCATTATGGGAAAAAAGAGAGCCTGCACGTTTAATAAAAGTCTATCTATTGAAGCCAAAGGTGGGTGTTGCTTAACGTGATCGCCCACCCCCTTCTGAAAGAGAAAGCCCCCCTTTCTTGTTAGGAAAAGAAGGCTTTCGACTATGTGTATACGCGCGTTACGCAAGAACCTCAACCGTAAACCCACCAGGAGCTTTCACATAAAACGTCCAGCCATGTGACCGTACCGGTGGAGCAACGTTGTACCCATCTTTTTTCAAACGTTGATTGATCTCGTTGACTTTCTCTTCGCTCTCCTGAATGAAGCCGATATGAAATGTCTTGGGATATTGGACTTCGGCACCCTTCATTAAGGTAAACACCAAGCCATTATCGTCAAATAGGACCCCAAAATTATCCCCACGGGCATCTTCGGACGTATCTAACTTTTTCAGACCAAAGTATTTCTCCAAGAAATCAGAAGCAGCTGGAACATCCGTAACGGTAAGATTGACGTGATTCAGTTTCATAATGACCACACATCCTTTGCACGAGATTAATTCAAGCGTAGCACATTCATGCAAGTGCTAATCTTGATAGTCCCCGAGGCTGATCATTGGCGTGAATATCCGTCACTTATCTTTAAGGTTTCACGATAAACCTATTTACTTACAACCACTTTTGATTTGTTTACGATATGAATGGCATGACCTAACACTGCTTCAGCAGCCTCCAGCCATACCTCGCTTAACGTGGGATGCGGATGCATGGTTAACGCTACATCTTCTACACGTGCAGCAAGCTCAAGTGCCAGCACACCCTCCCCGATCAGGTTCGATGCATCTGCCCCTACAACGTGCATTCCCAACAATAAATGGCTCTCTTGATCCACAATCACTTCTGCAAAACCATCTCCTTCATCCATGGCAAGTGCTCTGCCATTCGCTCGATAAGGGAACGTCGCGACCTTGACTTTGTACCCTTGAAGCTCTGCCTCTTCTCGTGTCATCCCCACACCAGCTATTTGCGGCTCGGTAAAAATCACATAAGGTACATACGGAGAATCTACGCTGCTAGGCAGCCCTGCGATCACCTCGGCTGCCACAATCCCTTGCTTTGTCGCACGATGGGCTAAAGCAGGGCCAGGTGTTACATCACCGATGGCATAAATATGCCGCTTATTCGTACTGCCTGTCGGTGTCACGGGAATATAGCCTCGCTCGTCCATTTCTACTCCCGCCTGAGCAAGTCCGAGTTCACCTGTGTTAGGCACTCGCCCTATGGTGACGAGCGTTTTATGTGCGGTGATACTTTCGGAACCATTTTTTTCCGAAGTGAATGTGAGCGTGACTCTTCCATCCGCCACATCTGCCTTCTCTACTTTTGTCGCGATCTTTACGGTCATCCCGAGCTGTTTCGCCTGCTTGAGCACTTCCTGGGAGAGATGGGCGGCTGTTTGCGGTAAAATGCGCGGGGCAGCCTCAATGACGGTCACCTGCGATCCAAGCTTAGCGAACGCCATCCCGAGCTCCATTCCAATATAGCCACCGCCGATAATGGCCAGTGTTTCCGGTACTTCAGCCAGTGCCAGCATATCAGTAGAATCCAGAATATATTCTCCGTCTGTCTTCAAAAACGATGGAATGAATGGACGTGATCCTGTCGCAATAATCGCCTGTTTGAATTTGTACGTTTCAAAATCGCCACCCGTCTCGACACCAATCCGATCACTCGAGAGAAATGTCGCTGTCCCCTTCACGACTGTAACCCCGTTGGCCTGGCAGAGATAATCGACCCCTTTGTTCAGTTGCGTAACAACAGAAGACTTCCACGACTGCCAGCTCGGCATATGGAACGTCGCTTTCCCTGTCGGCAGTTGGATTCCGAGCTTATTCAGACTACTTAGCTTATGGTATTCGCCTGCTGCATGAATCAGTGCTTTCGACGGGATGCATCCTCGATTCAAGCAGACCCCACCAAGTACTTCTTTTTCAATCAGAACGACCGATTGGCCCAGCTGTCCGAGACGAATAGCAGCTGCATAACCTCCTGGACCACCACCGATGACAACCACATCTGTTTCCACTGCTACTTCCCCGACTACCATCTATACCATCTCCGCAAACAATAGATTCGGATCTTCCAGCAGTTCCTTGATCCGGTTGGTAAAACGCACAGCCGTCACTCCATCGATCAGACGGTGATCAAACGAAAGTGACAGGTTCATCATCCAGCGTATGACCCCTTCATCCTCACGCACGACCCAGCGCTTCTCCATTTTGTGCAAGCTGATAATGGCCACTTCCGGATGATTAATGATCGGGGTTGCTTGCAGCCCACCGATTGGTCCTACATTGCTGATGGTGAAGGTGCCACCTGTAACATGTTCTAAGGTCAGTTTTCCTTCGCGAGCTAAGCGTGCCAGTTGATCGATTTCTTCTGCGAGTTGAAAAATCGATTTGTGGTCTGCATCTTTGATGACTGGTACGATCAACCCCTCAGGCGTATCTGTGGCAATACCGATATGGTAAAAGCGCTTGAGCAAGATTTCATTCGTATGATCGTCAATCGATGCGTTCAACGTTGGGAATTCCTTCAGGGCAATAACCAGCGCCTTAATAAAGAACGGCAGGAAGGTCAGCTTGATATTCCTTTTATCTGCATGCGGTTTCAACTTTTCTCGGAGTGCTCGGAGCTGATCCATCTCCAGTTCATCGACAGAAGTAACATGCGGGATGATTGTGACTGATTTCACCATGTGCTCGGCAATCTTTTTCCGGATTCCTTTTAATGGTAGCCGTTCGATATCTCCCTGCGACGAGGTGGCTACCATAGCGGTTCCTGTTTTCGGCTGAACAACCTGTTCAGTCTCAACCGCCACTGTACTTGCCTCCAACAGGCGCTCATTGCCTGTAGCCGATGTCGGAAACTTAGCTGGCGCCGATTTTTGCAGTCGATTGGCGAATTGTCGCAAATCTTCTTCCGTCACACGTCCCGCTGCTCCTGTACCCGTGACCAACTCAATATCCAGCTTCATTTCCCGCGCCAGTTGCCGAACGTATGGCGTGGCCAATGAGCGTCGGTGATCAGCGCGTGCCGGTGCAAAATGGACTGTCTTGTCGGGGGTTCCGACCTTTTCTGGAAGCTTTGTCTCTTCCTTCTTTGCTTCCCCACCTGCATCTATCACGAGAAGGGTAGTACCGACCTCTACGGTTTCCCCTTCCGAGATAAAAATTTCACGAATGATACCAGTCACTGGCGCTGACAGCTCCGCATTCACCTTGTCTGTCTGTACCTCCAGCAGTGGCTGATCCTGTTGAACGGATTCACCCATGCGAACCAGTACTTTTACGATTTCTCCTTCATGCATACCTTCTCCCACATCAGGAAGCTTGAACTCAACCATATGACTCGCTCCTTCTCTTAAAACGTAGCCGTTTCCATAATTCCGTCCTTCACGCGTTCAGCCGTTGGCAAATAATCATCCTCGATGCTAAATTGCGGGACGGGCACGTCAAATCCGGTAATCCGTTTCACGGGAGCCTTCATGTAGATCAATGCTTCATCATTGATTATGGAGATGATCTCTGCACCCAAGCCAGCTGTCTTATGCGCTTCGTGTACGACAACAGCACGTCCAGTCTTTTTGACCGAGGCAATGATCGTATCCCGATCCAATGGATAGAGCGTGCGCAGATCAATGACTTCACAGCTCAAGCCGTTTTCACGCTCGATCTGTTTCGCAGCATCCTCTGCGACACGAAGCATAGCCCCCCAAGCAAAAATGGATATATCAGAACCTTCCTGGACGACCTTCGCTTTTCCGATGGGGACACGATACATTTCTTCCGGTACCTCTTGCTTAAATGCGCGATAGAGCTTGGTCGGCTCCAAAAAAATGACTGGATCAGGATCTTCCATTGCTGCAATCAACAAGCCTTTCGCATCATAAGGTGTGCTTGGTGCCACAGCCTTTAAGCCCGGAACATGGGCAAAAAACGTTTCGACACTCTCCGAATGAAGCTCAGGACCGCGAATCCCTGCCCCATACGGCGTACGTATGACCATCGGTACGTGGTATTGTCCGCGAGTCCGATAGCGCATCCGTGCAGCATGAGAAACAATTTGCTCAAAGCCCGGATAAATAAAGGCAAGGAATTGAATCTCGACCACAGGAATTTTTCCGTTCATGGCAAGACCGATAGCCGCCCCGATGATACCCGCCTCAGCAAGCGGCGTGTCCACTACACGGTCTGAACCGTACTTGTGAATCAAATCTTCTGTCGCCCGGAACACGCCACCATTCACGCCAATATCCTCACCGAGCAGCATAATGCGTGAATCATCTGCCAATTTTTGATCCATAGCCTCGGTGATTGCTTGAATCATCGTCAGTTTGCGTTTCATGCTGGGATTCCCTCCTGCTTCGATGGCTTGACGAGCTCGCTTTCTTGTTCCGCTGCCATCCAAGATGGTTCCGCGTAGACGTGCTTGAACATGTCTTCCGGCTTGGACTTTGGATAGCTCTCTGCTTCGACAAGAGCTGCGTCGATTTGCTCATTTACCCGTGCATTCAGCTCTGCTTCCTTTGATTCATTCCACAAACCCTGATTCTCCAGATACACACGCAGCCGTTGGAGTGGGTCGCGTTCTTTGCGCCATTCCTCGGACAAACTCTCTTGATCCCGGTATTTCTTCGGATCATCTGCCGTTGTGTGTGCGCCATAGCGGAATGTCACCGCTTCGATCAACGTCGGTCCTTTGCCATCGAGCGCACGTTGCATAGATTCTTTCATGGTCAGCCAAACAGCAAAGATATCATTGCCGTCGACCCGAACTCCAGGGATGTCATATGCGGCCGAACGCTGTGCAATCGTTTTCGATGCAGACTGCTGTGAAAACGGAACGCTGATCGCAAAGCCGTTGTTTTGACAGAAGAAAATGGTCGGCGTTTGAAATACGCCCGCAAAATTCAATGCCTCATGAAAGTCGCCTTCTGAGCTGGCTCCGTCACCAAAGTAAGCGATGCTGACATGCTTTTCGTTTTGCAGCTTGCTCGCCCAAGCAGTCCCTACAGCATGGACCATTTGAGTCGCGATCGGTACACATGGCGGCATGATATTCAAATGTTTCGGGCTGATACTCCCTTCCATGTGGCCCATCCAGTAAAGGAACACGCGTGCCATGGATTGACCATGGACGATCGCCGCAGCATGGTCACGGTAAGTTGGGAAAAGCCAATCTCCAGGCGTTAATGCCATCGCGCTGCCTACTTGTGAAGCTTCCTGCCCCTCAAAGGGTGCGTACGTCCCCATTCTGCCTTGTCGTTGCAAGTTAATCGACTTGCGATCAAACTGGCGAACCAGCATCATATTTTCATACATCTTGATCATCGTCGCCTCGTCTATTTGCCCCTTGAGATCGCCTACCAGCTCACCTGCTGGACTCAATACCTGATATAATGAAGACATGGAAACATCCCTCTCTTTTTCGATGAAAAACACCGTGGTGTCTTTCGATAATGTGAATCTGATCGTCTTGCATTTGCTTTCCTCCCTATAGAAGAGCAAGTAGCATGCCAACCATTTGAAAGCGATTTCACAACAAAACGAATCGAAAATGATCATTTTTGCATATGCACAATTGCATATGGATGATTAATTCTGATTATTTCGTTTACAAGCCTACTTAGGAGGACTTCGATGTATCAGACCAAGTATTTCCAGGCCAGTGACAATCATGAGCTTGCAAAATTGCTGACAACCATCTTCAGCACTTCCCATGATGGATTGGCGATCTGTGACCGTAATGGCTACGTCTTGCTCTACAATGAGGCGTACTTGAACATCACGGGAGTTCCCGCCGACATTTTGAATAATTTTAGCTTCATGGAGCAAAAAGAAATGCATCTTGTTCCTGACTCTTCTGCTGTACGTACGATTTTGACAAAACAAACACATAGTGTCGTGATCGATTATGCAAACGGGCGGCAAGCGATCAACACAGCTACCCCGCTTCTCGATTCCAATAAGGAATTATTGTTTGTGGTGGGAAATGTGCGTGACGTCACGGAGCTAAATCAACTCCAGAAGGAGCTGGAGGAGACACGTCAAATCAGTTCGGCGTATCAAAGGGCGCTGCAGCACATCCAAACTGATGGTGATTTTGACGAGCAGATCATTTATCGCAGTGGGCTCATGCATCGAATTGCTTCACTCGCCAAACGATTTGCGACCAACGACTCCCCTGTCCTCTTGCTAGGTGAGTCTGGTGTCGGCAAGGATGTAATGGCGAACTACATTCACGCCCAAAGCGGACGAACTGGCGAATTCATCAAGATTAACTGTGGGGCCATTCCCGAGCATTTGCTCGAGTCAGAATTGTTTGGCTATGAGAAGGGCGCATTTACCGGAGCAAGTCAATCAAAGGAAGGATTGTTTGAGCTAGCAGATCGAGGAACAATTTTTCTTGATGAGATTGGAGACCTCCCTTTTCCTTTGCAGGTGAAGCTCTTGAATGTCTTGCAGGATGGGTGGATTCGCAGACTCGGGGGAAAAACATCACGTCAGGTTAACATGCGAATCATCGCTGCCACCAATAGTGACTTAGAAGCGATGGTAGAACAAAAACGATTTCGGCAAGATTTGTTCTATCGTCTTAATGTACTTGCCCTCACCATTCCACCCTTGCGTGAGCGTCGCGAAGATATTCCGGCCCTCATTTTCTACTATTTGAAAAAGCTCGAATGGAAGTACCAGCAAGAAATGCGCATCGAAACAGATGCGTTGGAGGCACTGATGGATTATGATTGGCCAGGGAATATACGCGAGCTGAAAAATGTGGTGGAGCGTTCTTTCCACATGTGTGAAAATGGGCGAATTACCTTTGATCAGTTGCCGACGTCCATTCGCAATACACAACAGACAGCCTTGCCGCTCCATCTCGCCAAAATGGATGAGCCGTTGCCGCTAAAAGAAGCGGTCGAACGGTTTGAACGCGAGTATATCCAACGTCTCTTGAAAGAGACAGGCACCATGCAGCACTGTGCGGATAAGCTGCACGTGAACATATCCACTCTCGTAAGAAAAAAACGCTCCCTTGGAATTAAATAGTGCAGATGAAAAAAAGCCCGATACGCTTAGGTTTCGGGCTTTCTCATTATTTCAGAGCATGTTCTCGCAATACATCCGGGGGCTATCTCACAAGCCCTTCTCTTAATGTATGAATACCATGCTCCAGATACCCCTTCAAACAGCTTAAGACGTAAACCCAACCTTCTTTATTGTCGACCATTTTTTGTACGAGCGCAGGATCATTTTCTTGAAAACCCTCCTCGTTCACTTCGATTTCGTGAACCTAATCCCTACTTCTGCGTTGTAAATATCATAAAATAGCGTAATGTTCTTCCCTTCCTCCCACCTTGCCTAGCTGGAAGAGAACCAGAATTTGCCGATTTTCGCGGGGTCTACGAATGCTTCGAACACTTCATGGGCAGGCCTGTTAATCTGAAATTTTGTAAGATTGTTCATGCATTCCTCAACTCGCTTTCTGATTGCTGCGTCCACCGTATCATAATCACATTTGCATGACAAACAATGGAATGTTTCCCTTTTATTCTTTGACAGCCCCAGAAGTCAGGCCAGAGATAATCCGCTTCTGGAAAATCAACACCATCACCACGAGCGGGATCGTCACTATGATGGAAGCCGCAGATATTTCCCCCCACGGGATTGTAAACATTCCCTGAAACATGACAATTCCCACAGGCACAGTTTTCATCGCTTCCTGCGTATTCAACGTCAAGGCGAACAAAAATTCATTCCACGCTGCTATAAATACGAGGATGGCCGTCGTAAAAACGCCAGGCATGGCGAGTGGGAAAAATACTTTTGTCATCGTCTGCCAGATGCTCGCGCCGTCAACTTTAGCTGCTTCGCCCAAATCACTCGGTATTTTGCGAAAAAAGATGGTCAAATTCCAGATCGCAAGCGGCAGCGCGAAAGTCGTATAAGGAATGATCAGGCCTATGTAGCTGTTCGTTAAGCCCATCGATTGCATGAACATAAAAATAGGTGAAATGGTAGCGATCTGCGGAAACATGGACACTGCCAGTACGACACCTAATATAATCGCCTTTCCCCGAAAGGACAGCCAGGCAATCGCGTATGCGGCAAAGGAAGCGATGGTAATGGAGTAGAGTGTGGTTAACGTCGCCACTACAGTCGAATTCCACAAGTATCGGGCAAACGGTCTCTCCGTGAAGACGCGGACAAAGTTGTCAAACGAAGGATTTTGGATGATAAAATGAAAGGCTCGCTCTCCAAACAGCTCCGCTGGTGGCTTTAATGCCGCGAGGAGAATCCATAAAAACGGGAACATCACAAGAAAAACGAATAGCAGTAGACCCACGTAAAACAAAGGACCCGTATGTTTGCGCATCCAATCACCCCCTTATTTGCCACTGCCATCACTCAGCAGATCAGCTCCCAATATTTTGACATAACCGATCGAGATCAACGCCACACATAAAAAGACAATAACTGCGAGCGCCGAGCCTTCTCCAAAGCTCATTTGAGCAAACATCGTTTTATAGGCGTAGATAGAGATCGTCTCGGTCGAGTTCCCGGGTGCCCCACCAGTCAGTGTGTATATCAGGTCAAATACGCGGAACGCATCAAGTGTACGGAACAATAGAGCCACCAGTATGGTTGATTTCAGCATCGGAAGTGTAATGCGAAAAAATTGCTGGGTGCGGGTGGCACCGTCGACAGAAGCTGCTTCATACAAGCTTTGCGGGATCGTTTGCAGGCCAGCGAATAAGAGCAGGGCCATGAACGGCGTCGTCTTCCACACATCTGCCAAAATGACGGAAAACATAGCCCCAGCCTTTGTTGTCAAAAGCATCCCCATATCAGAGATCAACCCTACCTGCTCAAAGAGATAGGCGACGATGCCATTTTGTCCGTCGTACAAAAACTTCCACATCAACGCGGAAATGACAGTCGGAATCGCCCACGGAATTAACACCGTTGCTCGTACAAGACTCCTTCCGCGAAAAGGTCGATTGATCAACAGCGCAATCAACATGCCGAGTACCAATTCAATGGCAACGGAGATGACGGTAAAAATCGTCGTATTGTACAGAGCCTCCCACATCCGGGCGTCTGCAAGAAACTTCTTGTAGTAAGCAAAGCCAACATAGTTGGGCTCGATGATGGAAGCTTCAATGCCTTGGATCACGCCAAGAGCACCCTCTGGCTTCGAAAGCAGCCTTTGTTCACTCATTTGTAAAAGCACCGCTCTGACTTCTGCCAAGTTGGTTTTGATTGAATCTGTTTGTTCATTCGAGAGACTCACATATTTGAGTTCTGTCGGGATCGGTTTAAAGTCCAACAACAGCTGGTCGATCATTTGGTATCGGCTCGCGATCTCGCCTGTTTGGTTGAGGGAAGTGTTCATTTGCTCGATTTGCGCTTTAAGCGCGTTCAGTTTTTCCTTTGATGACCCCTCTGCAGAGTCCACCTCCCTCTTCACATACCGGAGCAGATTGGGTAACGTACTGACGTAGCGCTCCAGATCTAGTCCGTATGAAGAGTGAATCTCTGATTTCGTCGGGTCGTTCAACCGGATGTCGTGCAGACTGATCCAAAAGGATCGCATGACAGGCCAAATCGCGATAACAAGTATGATAAGCAGTGCAGGAAAAATCAGTAAATACCCCATCTGTTTTTCTGAGAGAGACCTGTTGGTTGGTCGATTCATCCGTTCACCACCTTCCTTCCCGCTTGAAGCTTGCTTATGCTTGCCAGATCGTTGTGCAACTTCCAAGGAAGCCTTTTAGCCCCCTTGGAAGCCCCCTTTTTTTCGCTTATTTTTTCATCAGGTCGTTCATCTGCGTTTCCATGTTTTGCACCGCTTGCTCGGCTGTTTGCTGCCCTGCCAGCGCTTTGGACACTTCGATCTGGATCACTTCCGAAATTTTTGGATAGATCGGAGTCGTTGGACGAGATACAGCAGCGCTTACGCCATCGACGAAATCTTTGTTGGCAAACAACGGACTGGCTTTTTGAACTTCCGCTTCATCGTAGGCTGGCAGGTATGTTGGTGCGAGTCCGCCTTCTACTGCGGATATTTTTTGACCTTCTGGACCTGCCATGAATTTGAGGAATTTCCAAGCTTCTTTCGGGTGCTTCGAGAACTTGTTGATTCCGCCCATCCAACCGCCGAGTGCTGCTGCTGAGCCTGCATCCCCTGCTGGAAGTGGTGCGATCGCAACTTGATCGACGATTTTGGACTGGGCCTGATCCTGTGCCAACGCGAATTGGTACGGCCAGTTTCGAATAAAAGTTGCCTGCCCTTCGAGGAATGCCGTATGTGATTCCGGTTCCATGAATGTCGTGATATTGGTTGGGACGAAATCAGATTTGACGACCTCCATCATTTTTTTCAACCCTTTAATCGTAGCTGGATTGTTGACCGCTACTTTGCCTTGTTCATCCAAAATTTTCCCACCATACGATGCACTGAACTCAACAAAGTTACAAACCAGCCCTTCATATTGCTTGGCTTGCATCAAGTAACCGAACTTCGTGCCACCCTTGCCCTTCGTTGCTTTTGCTTGGGCAATCAGGTCATCCCACGTCTTTGGTGCTTCGGCTACGAGATCTTTGCGGTAGAACAAGAGACCCGCGTCGATAAACTTGGGCATGGTCCATTGCTGGCCGCCAAAGTTCCCGGCATCCATGGCCCCTTTGATGTATTTGCCCGTCTCGATCCCGTCCTGCTCGATCAAGCGGTCAAGCGGCAACAGGTAACCCGCCTGTGCGAATTCAGCTGGCCAGATGACATCGAGGTCAAACACGTCGATCTCGGAGGATTGTGCACTGAACATCGTGACGTACTGGTCATGGCTTTGTCCTGTATCCGCAGGCATTTCGCGAATCTCTATCTCGATGTTTGGATTTGCTTTTTGGAATGCCTCCACGAGCTTTACTGTAGAATCGGTTGAGTCTTTGCCCCGTGCGTAGACGAGCTTGATTTTTTCTGCTGGTTGCTGTGCTGGCTCTGTTTTGGGTTCGGATGGTGTTGCAGGCTGTGATGGGGTCGTATCCGTAGAAGCTTGCTGAGGTGTGGAGGAACATGCTACCAATGAGAAAGCCATTAATAAGGTAAGTCCAACGGATGTAAGTCTTTTCGCAACTTTCATCTAAAGTAACCCCCTATGCTCATGTTAAGAAAACCTAAAAACGGACAGCTTCACCTTTTTGTGCGGATGCGTAGATGGCTTCGATCAATCTGTTGATGTACAAGGCTTGTTCCGGTGTGCAGAGAACCTCTGCCTTCCCTTCGATGGCGTCAATGAAATTACGGAATAAGAGTACGCGTTCTTTTTGAAGTTTTGGTTTAATTTCTGTCGAGGCAGTTACGCCGTTCCACTCGTGGTAAAGCTTAAACTGGTTATCCAATAAACGAAGGGATGCCCCACCCTCTTGTCCATATAGTTGAAGGAAAACGTTTTCCTCTTCGATGTGAGAAGCCCAGCTCGCATCGAGTGTAAGCGACAGTCCGTTCTCAAAGGTGATCATCGCCACTGCCATATCTTCCACGTCAAACTTCCCGTTTTCATCGATTCTGCCCCACTCTGATAAGCCCCGCTTGTGAGGTCCGAATTGCGAGTACGTTTGCCCGAGGACAGATACAGGCTTTGGATGATCCAAAAGCCATAAGGTCAAATCGAGCATATGTACGCCGATATCAATCAACGGACCGCCGCCTGCCCATTCTTTTTGCGTAAACCAGCTTCCCCATCCTGGAATCCCATTTCTTCTGACCCAACCGGTCTTGGCGTGATAAATGTTTCCCAGCTTTCCTTCCTTTAGCCATGTTTTTACTTGCAGGGAATCGCTTCGGAATCGGTTGTTTTGTGCTACCATGAGGATTTTGTCTGCTTTCTTCGCGGCTTCGATCATTTCTTCTGCTTCCTGAGCATTCATCGCCATCGGCTTTTCGCACAGCAAATGTTTGCCTGCTGCAAGCGCACTTTTGGTTGCTTCTGCATGCAAGTAATTCGGGACACAAACAATGATCGCGTCTGTATCGGACTCTTGCAGCATCGTCTCGTATTCGGTGAAAACCTGCGGAATGTCATGCCGTTTCGCACGATAGGAAGCCATTTCTGCGGAAATATCTGCAATCGCAACTACCTCTGCTCGCGGATCTTCCTTGATTGCCTCTAAATGTGCCTCTGTAATCCCCCCTGCACCGATGATTCCGATTTTCCATTTGCGTTGGTTCGTCATATTCTCCCTCCTAGACCCACCATAGATTCTGAACCGGCTCTCGCAAGATGACTTGCTGCAAGTTTTGAACCGCGCGCTCAAAGCCTTCGTCAATCGACATGAGGGCATCCTCGTGCTCGATGCTCACGACATAATCGTATCCATTCATGCGCAGTGCACTCATCATATCCGCCCACGTCTGCTGCGAATGCCCATAGCCTACAGTTCGGAAATACCAAGCACGTTCATGTAGATTGGCGTAGGAATTCATATCCGTCAGCCCGAACATGTTCACCTTTTCCTGGTCGATATACGTGTCTTTGGCATGGAAATGATAGATGGCCTTTTCTTTGCCCAAGATTTTGATCGCAGCTACCGGATCGATTCCTTGCCACCACATGTGACTTGGATCGAAGTTTGCCCCGATTCCCTCGCCCACCTGCTCTCGCAGCTTTAGCAGTGTCCCTGGTGTGTGGACGAGAAAGCCGCCATGCAGCTCCAACGCAACCTTGACATGATGGTCGGTCGCATAAGCAGCCCATTCGCGCCAGTAAGGAATCAACTTCTCTGTCCATTGCCAATGGAGCACGTCACGGTACTCATTTGGCCAAGGAGCAACGGGCCAGCTCGGGTACTTCGCTCCTTCATGGTCGCCAGCTGTGCCAGAAAAGCAATTGACCACAGGTACCTCGAGCATTTCAGCTAGTTGTACCGTTTTCACAAACGTATCGTGGGACTGCTGCGCAAAGCTTTTATCAGGCGTCAACGGATTGCCGTGACAACTGAGCGCGCTGATCATCAATCCCCGATCTTCTACTGCTCTTTTGTACGCGCGTCGTTTTTCCGGACTATCCAACAACTCATCCAGATTGCAGTGTGCATTGCCCGGATAGCAGCCTGTGCCGATTTCCACCGCCTCTAAACCTGCTGCCTTCACATGATCCAGCATCTCTTCAAACGACTTCTCGCTAAAAAGAACGGTAAATACGCCAAGCTTCATATCTTTTCACCCCTTTTGAATGCGTAAACTCTTTTCCTTGCTCTATATGGTAAGACTTGTTGCCTCACTCAAGTAAAGCGCTTACAGTTTGGCGAATCACGAGATGGTGTGGCACTGTGCTCATTCTCTCTACAGGTTCATTGCGGATTTGTCTGAGTAATTGTTCTGCTGCGGCTTTTCCGTACATGAACGGGTCATTGTGCACGGTGGTAAGCATGGGGCGGGAAAGTGAGGCGAGCTCCAAATTGTCGAAGCCCATGATGGAGATGTCTTCTGGTACACGAATGCCATGGTCGTACAAATAATTGAGGACACCAACCGCCATCAGGTCTGTTGCGACAAAAACGGCTGTCGGACGAATTTTTTCCTCACAAATGCGGCGCATGGCTTCGTAACCGCTCTTGGCTGTGAATTCCCCTTCCACGACGAATCCTTCATGAATCGGTAAATCATGTGCCCGCATGGCTTTACGGTAACCGCCCATGCGATCCAGGCCACACGGAGGGTCCCACAATGGACCAGATATACACGCGATCTTTCTATGGCCTTGCGAGATGAGATACGCAGTGGCATCATAAGAGGCTTGCACATTGTTGACGTTGATCGTCGGAATCTGATAGCCAGGCAAATCGTGACCGGTAACAACAAGGGGAACTTGAATCTCTTGCAGCGTCTGGATATTGCCCTCCAGAAAATGAATACTCGCGATAATGACACCATCGATTTGTTTTTCTTTGAACAGTCGCAAGTACTTCAGCTCTTTGTCCACCACTTCATCGGATATCGCCAAAAACATGCTGTAGTCGTACTCGCTAATGACGCTGTCGATCCCATAAATGAGATTGGAGTAAAAATTGTTGGAGATATCGGGAATCATCACCCCGATGATGCGGGTTTCCTTGCTGACCAAGCTCCTAGCAATCGCATTCGGCTGAAAGCCTGTCTCTTGGACGATTTTCAAGACTCTTTCCCGCAGCTCTGGCCGGACTGGCTTGGAATTGTTCAGCACACGCGAAACAGTCGCAATGGACACGTTGGCAAGTTGTGCGATGTCTTTAATCGTTACAGTAATGGTTCTTCACTCACTTTCTATATAACAGGTAAACGTTTTCCTAATGTGAAAATAACACCCAGATTACTTTTTGTCAATATTCAGTTAATTGAAAATGCCGTTGACATCTCGAGGGAGTTGCTAAATAATGTACCATATAATTTAGTTACTAAATTAAATATATGCTGGGGGGTTTTGTCATGAATGTTTTCCTTACAGGAATAACAGGTTATGTTGGATCGGTAGTTGCTGAGCATTTTCAATCTCTGAGGTATCAGGTTGCTGGACTCGTTCGATCGGAAGAGAAAACGAAGCTGTTGCTCTCGCAAGGATTTACCCCTATTATTGGCGATCTTGCGGATACCACCCTGTTAACCGAAAGTGTTAAAAAATTCGATGGTGTCATTCATATGGCAATCTCGCATACACCCGAGATGGAAAAACTGGATGTAGCATCGGTTCAGGCAATGCTGAAAGGTTTGGAAGGCACAGGGAAGCCATTTATTTATACGAGCGGAACGCTGATCTATAACGATACGTACGACAATGTCGTGAATGAGGACTCACCTCTTCATCCCTTGCCTTTTCTCCAATGGAAAGCGAACCAAGAGCAGGTTGTGTTAGAGGCGGCTAAGCGCAATATCCGCACGATCGTCATACGTCCTACACTTGTGTATGGTCGTGGAGGTGGACTCGTTCAAGCAACGATTAAAAGGACGAAGCTCTCTCAATCAGCCAACTATATCGATGACGGGCAAACAGCATGGTCTACTATCAATGTTGATGACTTGGCGAGACTTTATGAATGCGCTTATTTACGAGCCCAGCCAGGCTCCTTATTCAATGCAGCTTCCAAGGAAATGATCACGACGAAAGAACTCATGACTTCGATTGCAAAATTAGCTGGGATAGAAAAAGTGGAATCATGGAGTTATGAGGATGCGGCCAAAGCATTAGGACCAGCCGCTTGGGGAGCCAGCATCAATCAGAGGGTATCTGGATTACGTGCGGAACAGCAGCTACAATGGAACCCCTCTGCGATCTCAATCCTCAAAGAGCTGGAGAAAGGTTCTTATCAAAACAATGAAAGACCATAGTCCATCTTCGAACTATGGTCGTGATTCATCACTATCCTGATAGGTATGCAGGAATCTGATTGATTTCGTTAATGTCCTTATGAGTGCCTGCGCATCATCTGTACCTAGATGCTCATGCAACTGCTGAAAACGTTCAAACAGCTCTTTTTCTCTCGCTTCTACAAAATCATACCCTTCTTTGGTCGGCGCTACGAGAATGGAGCGTCGATCCTTGGGGCCTACGGTACGGGTGATAAAACCTTGTTGTTCCAGCGATTGAATAACATGAGTCACTGCTGCTGACGTTATTTTCAACTGTTTGCCGAGCTCAGAAACTCTGATACCGTTCGTGCCTGGTGGACTTACGTAGGTCAGGTGAACAAGCAAATTTAATTCGCTCTGACGAAGGTCTTTCGAGGGACTGAAAACATGTCCGATCCGCTTTAACTGACCGAATACGAGAGCCAGTTCTTTCGTCGTATGATCAATCGTAACATCCGAGCTGTTTTGGTCTGTACTCATCCGTTTAGACTCCCATTCTTTGTTTGTATCAATCGATTATTTACTAAATTAATTGACATTGTCAAGAATGAGAGTCCACTCACGCCTCGAAAAAGCACCGTATGCCAAGGCCTGAACTCCGGCATACGGTGCTTATCCTACTCTATTCTGGGAAGCAGAACTGCATCTTGCTAAACGACCTGCGCAATTCGATCACCTTGGATCGGACAACCTCGGGCTTTTCTCTGCCTGACAGCACACTTACAATCAGCTCGGCAATCGTGTCCATCTCTTGTTCCTCCATACCAAAGCGAGTGATTTCTGTCGTCCCGATACGCAGACCACTTGGGAAGTCCCAATCATCTGGTCCATCGCCTGGAATCAGATTTTTGTTCGTGATGATGTTCGCTTCTGCCAATCGCTTGCCTACCTCGTAACCACCACCAAACTCTTTTACGTCCAAAATGACTTGATGTGTACGGGTATAGCCTTTGTGCGCGCATAGCACACGAATTCCCCGTTCATCGAATGCTTTTCCCAGCGCTTGTGCATTCGTCACAATTTGCGCCATGTATTCCTTGCCAAATGCTAAAAACTCTGCCGCGGCCGCTGCCAGTGCCGCTACCCGGTTGACTTGATGTGTCGCAGCAAGTGCTGGGAAGATGGCATCTGTAATCGGTACCGATAACTCCGGATCATTCCAGACGATGATGCCGCTTTGTGGACCACTAAACGTTTTGCCAGCCGAGCCGGTCATCACGCATGCGCCTTCTCGCAACGGGTCCTGAAATTGACCGCCACCGATCAACCCTAACTGGTGGGCGCCATCAAAATAAATACGACCGCCCCATTCTTTCACGATTTCAGCCATCTCCTTCAGTGGAAATGGAAATAAGGTCATCGACGCGCCTAGGGTAACGAGCTTTGGCCTAACTTGCCGTGCGACTTTGGCGAACTCGTCTACATCAACGGTCAGCTCCACGGGGTCCATTGGCACATCGACAATTTGCAAACCACGAATGCCAGCAGGCCCGTCCACCCGATTGCTGGAATGCCCCCCAAACGGTTGCGCGATCGTCATAATCGTATCCCCTGGTTGCGTTAACGCCGCATAAACCGTCATGTTCCCGATCATGCTCGCTACCAGGCGATGGTCAGCGTAATTGGCTTGGAATACTTTTTTCAACAGCTCGACGCATAACGCTTCGATTTCATCGATATATTTCGTGCCAGCGAACCATCTTTGCGTGCTGCCGATATGTCCTTCCGCAGCACGAGTGCCTACCTCAGAAGCGAGCAGCTGACGTACGATTGGAGTGGTGGGTGCTTCTGGTGCGAGCAAATTCAAGCATTCCTCGCCTCGCCAAATCGCATTGCGGTTTACAGCATTCACGATCTCTTGCTGGATCAGGCGGTGTGACGGACTCTCTTCAATAATGGAGCGCGCCCATTGCAAAACACGCGAATCATGCACTTCCCCCTTCATTTCAACCGTACTCATGCCATTACCCCCTATTCATCATTCGAATGGTCCGTAAGCAATCTGCCAAGGTTGATCCAGTTTTCTTCCATTATAGAAGGGGCAAGCTGACTGTTGTTGTCTCGAATCGCTTCGATGATTCTGCGGTGCTGTTCTACTGATTCCACCCCTTCTAAGGAACCGAATCGAGCAAACTCCAAACGCCGAATTTTCGGTACAACTCGCTCAAGTGCCAGGTAGATTTCACGATTACCCGCAGCCTCGAGGATCACGTCGTGAAAACCGTCATCTGCTTCAATTGCTTTGATCACATCTTGCTGTTCGAGTGCGACCTGTAGCTTTTCGTTCCACTGCTCCAGAACTCGGATGTCCTCCGATTCAAATGGCATTGCCAATCGTGCTGCCAACCCGTGCAAGGCCGCAACAACAGGAAAAGCGTGCTTCGCCTCCTTTTCAAGTAAAGGTGTCACCCGTGTGAGAGAGCCTGGAACGGATTCAATAAGACCTTCGTCCTCCAAGCGTTTGAGCGCTTCTCTCACAGGCGTTCGACTCACGCCAAATAAAGCCGCAAGTTCGTTGTCGTTGACTCGTTGTCCTGGCTTTAGCTCCAGCATGACGATCGCTTTCTTCAAGCCTTGGTATACCTGTTCACGTAATGAGGGGCGTTCGATTTGTTTAATGAGGTTTGTATCCATAAAACCAATATATTGGTTTTATATAAGTCTGTCAATTTTAAATATTTAGATAAAATTCAAAGACAGCCAAAGAGGTCATTCAATCTAAAATCCGTATGCTCTCTCTGTCGCTTCGCAAAGTTGTCTAGTCTTCTTCCGCATGCGTGATTTTGCAAAGCTAATGATGTCCCTTTCCGTAAGTAACGATTCAATAACTGAGACGACCACTAACTCCTGAACTCTCTCATCACTACTGAGTGACATCTCTTCAAGAAAATTGAATATCGAATCAGTCGTTTCATGTCCCTCTAGACCTTTTATTATGTATGGGACCACTACTATACCGAATATGACGTGAGGCAAATCTTCCCCTAACCATTCCATAATCTTTCTCAGAAAAAGAGGCTGCCTCACCAGTAGAACTGACTAATGGGATAGCCTCTTCAGTATTGTACGTCACTCTATGATTCCGCAAGCGAGCTACCATACTCCCGAATAATCTGCTCCTTCATCTCTTCAACAGGAAACCCTTCCGGATAAGACGTCATCATCAGCATTGCGCCTTGTAGCGCCGAAGAAAAATAGAGTGATCTCAATCTAGGCTGTTTTACGCCTAGCTGCTTGAAGATCTGGCACTGGACTTCAAACTGCCTGCGTGACTCCCCATTTAACTGCTCTCTGTAGGAAGCAAGTACCCGATCATCTTCGGGCTGCGTTTGCAAATTCAAGTAAAAACGATAAACATCCGGTCGCTGGTAGACATTATCAAGCGCGCCCTCGACAATAAGGCGCAGCTGCTCGTACGGCGTCGCAAGCTGAGTAGCGGCCTCCATCACTTCTTTCACTTCCTCGATCCGAACATGCACCATCGCAGCGAGAAGCTCTTCTTTGCCTTTGTAATAATTGTAAAGCAGTCCCTTCGATATCTGGGCTTGTTTGGCTACATCGTCGATTGAGGTCGCGTGGTAGCCTTTTTTAATGAACAGCGTCATCGCGGCGGCATGGATTTTGTCTTTTGCGGCTTGGCGAATGCGCTCATTTTCAGCTGGAGTACGGGGCACGGTTCAGTCAATCCTCCAAAAATTCAGTGATAGAGCGAGCGATTTCTTCGGGGTGCGTCAACGTTGGCTTATGGTCGGCACCTGTAATCTCAATAAACCTGTGCTCTGGTAATACTTCTTTAAAATATTCAGCAATACGCTGCGTATCCAGGGCATCTTCCTTCCTGATTATCAAGCATGATTTCCCACATCAGCGTCCGTCGAAAGCGATGACCTGATAATGCTTCGCCAAAATCGGAGCGACGAACGTCCAGTCCCGCATATCAGCTCCTCCGCTGTGCAATAGAATGAGTGGTTTACCTTCTCCTGAAACCTCATAGTACAAATCCATCGGTGATCCCTCCGTGAATTGTAGATTTGGTATTTGATCCCAGTTTATTATTGAATGAACGTTTAGTTAATAAAAGCGTTCCCATACAAAACAAAAAGTCCTAATCATCATGATCAGGACTTACCTCTACACGTCAGACACAGAGCAATCACGCTTCTGACTGAATGCGCTTCGCCTCTGCATATAGTACTTGAATGAACTTTTTCATATTGATCCGAATATCTGAACCCGGCGATGCGGCATTGCTCTTTAGCTCCGCCATCTTCTTCCACACATATGTAAAATCAAAAAACTGTGAAGCGTAATTCTCAAACTTCCAATTGGAGAGGTCCGCAAGCCCAAGAGACGCCAAATGATTGAGTGACTGATAGATCGCTCGGCGTACTCTTTGCTCAGAAGCTTTGACAACCTTGGCGACTTGAGAATCGTCCACAGCTACTCCAAGCCTGTCTTGTGCTACTGCTACAAAGATCTCTTTCAGGGCAGGAAAACCATTTTTAAATGTATGCATTTGTTCGTATCGATGCAAGAAGTCCAAAATATCAAGCAAGTCGTTGCTTCCATTGTCTCCCGCGATACCCAGCTCCGTTAACAGAAACTGTCCAGCCTCTCGAAGTGGTTTGCCCTGTGACGGACGGGGTTGTCCGGATGACTGCTGGTCCACTTGCATGACGGCATTCAGCGATTTGTGAATGTCCCGTATCGAACGTTCGAGGCGAATTTTCTCGATTACTTTTTGGAGAATGGTCACGACTTCGATCTTGTTTACGGGCTTGATAATGTAGTACTCACTTCCAAGGGCGTAAGCTTGGGCGATCAAATCTTTCGTTTCTGCCTGAGAAATCATGACGATCTTTCCTGCGAATGTCGGTTTCACTTGGCGAATCGTCTCAATCCCATCCCGGTTGGGCATGAACAAATCGATTAGCAAAATATCTACGCTGCGTGCCGTTAACGTATGTCCGTCTACCATCGAGCCGTCAGAGGCTTCCCCCACGACTTCGCCCAAATTCTCGTCTTCTATGATTTCCGTCAGCATGAGGCGAACGGCATCATCGTCATCCACTAAATAAAACAGCATCTTCTCACTCTTTCTTCGTTATCGGATCAATTGGTACTCGCATGAGAAATGTTGTCCCCTTCCCGCCTACACCATCCTGTAGGGAGATTTCCCCTTGCCATTGTTCCACCAATTGTTGTACATAAGACAGTCCGATCCCTGTAGAGGGGTTGCCGGTTCGATCGTATTTCGTAGTAAAGCCAGGCTTGAACAGCAAAGCCTTTCGCCGTGGAGGTACCCCCGGTCCGTCATCGTTGATTCTGATTTCCACAAGATCGCCTGTCCGATCAATCTCAATGGAAATAGCTCCTGTATGCTGGATGGCTTCCACTGCATTTGCCACCAGATTATTGATCAGGGAAAGCATCATGAAAACGTGGTAGAGCGGATGTGTCCCCGTAATGGAAGCGGTGATTTGTATGTCCTTCTCCAACAATGTTGCATACTTCATATTGCTTCGTTTGATAATGTCCACAATCTGATGGATGTCCATGTAATCGGTGATACTTTCATCGGATATCAGCTTGTGAAGCCCTGCAAAAATGCGTTGGTTATCCTTTTTAATCTCGTGCACCTCGCCTGCGACAATCAATGCTTGCTTGGCAAAGCTCTCTACATTCGATGATACTACCTGTTCCTTAGCAAGCTCATGCAAGCCCTGGTATAGCTCGAAAGACTTCATACTAATACTCTCGGCATTTTGTAGTGTTTTTTTCAGATGAATCGATTCCTCATACAGGTTTGAAATCAGCATCAGCATATGCTCGTTCTGTTTTCTTGTCTGTTGCTCCCGCGATTGTGCTTCGTACAGCTTCATCATATTGAGAAAGCTAATCACGATAAAGCTGTGGGATAGCGCGATGACGAGCATCTCTTGCACCGCTCCCCAAGTGAGGACAGTATCCAGCAGCACATATTGGGATAGAACCTCCACTAGGTCAGCCAATACCTCGATGACCATTCCCATCAATCCAACCAAAATCGTCCTATTGTGAAAACGGCGCATTCCGGTTAAATAAAACAGAACAGAATAAGCGAAATAAAAGAAAAAGCTAGAATAATGCGCTTGGAGGGAAGCCTCCCATGCTGTATGATACCCGGCGATGAGGTCAATCACAATCCGAAACCCTACGACCGTAATCCCCGTCAAAAAGCCAGCGAGAACAGATGGAATTCTTTGAAATAGTAATAAAAAGAAGAAGAAGGTAGGTGCTCCAAAGCTTATTCGAAATGTCTCATTGACCGGATAAAACTTCAACTCTCCTGCCAAAGGGACCGTAATAAGCATGAGCACCAATATATACCAATCTCGTTTTACTTGTGTCTGAACACGCACGCTTTTCACTTCCCATGTTGTTACTTGGTGCCCTTTCTATTTTTATCGAGAAACGTATGGAGGACAAGTCTCAAAAAAAAAAATGTGAAACTCACATGAAACAATCTGTGAGTTTTTGTTTTATTTTGTAGGGTGCTTGTAAAGTGTTCAATATATGTATTTCGCGAAGCATGGAAGCGCTTTCTCTACTCTTCGCGTAAGAGCAATGTATTCGATTTTTGGGGGGAAAGGCGTTGATTCAACAGGTTTTACTCGTGGATGAATTACAACAATGGGTGGAACAATATCGTTCCAAGGCATCTGAAGGAAAATGTGCCAGTTATATCCCTGCTTTGTACAGAACGGATCCGAATCAGTTAGGCATTTGTATCATCGAGCCTACAGGAAAAATGCTCACCGCGGGTGACTGGGAAGTTCCTTTCACGATGCAAAGTATTTCCAAAGTAATCAGTTTTATTGCTGTTTGCTGCTACCATGGTATCCCTTACGTGTTGGATCGGGTAGATGTAGAGCCGACTGGAGATGCATTCAACTCCATCATCCGTTTGGAAATGAACAAGCCAGGTAAGCCTTTTAATCCGATGATCAATGCGGGAGCGATTACGACCTCTTCACTTCTCCCTGGTCAAACACCGGATCATAAACTGCGTTACTTGTATGCATTTTTCAGTAAAATTACTGGTGTTACGCCAACGGTGAACGAGGAAGTGTTTCTTTCCGAATGGGAAAACTCTCACAGAAACCGGGCACTCGCCCACTATTTAAAGGATACCGGCTATTTGGCGTGCGAAGTGGACGATGCTTTGGAGGTATATCTCACCCAATGCTCGATTGAAGTAACCACCGAGCAAATTGCCTTGATCGGTCTCCTTTTGGCACTGGATGGCTATCATCCGATGCGCAACGAACAAGTTCTCCCGAAAGATGTCGTCCGTCTAGCCAAAGCACTGATGCTCACCTGTGGCATGTACGATGCATCGGGCAAATTCGCCGCGAATGTTGGCTTGCCAGCAAAAAGTGGCGTCTCAGGCGGTATCATGACACTGGTTCCTCCTAACCGCAAACCACATTCACCGTTTCAAGATGGTTGTGGAATCGGTATTTTTGGACCTTCCATTGACGGTTGTGGAAACAGTGTAGCGGGCGTTTCTTTGTTAAAACATATGGCTCAGGAATGGGATGTAACGATTTTTTAGAGAATACTAAGGAAAAATTCACAAGAAAATTCGAGGTGACACGATGCAACAATTCCTACTCGATGTAACAGCTTCCATAAACGATTTTTTGTGGTCCTATATTATCATTGTCATGCTAATCGCGTTAGGCTTGTTCTTTACCTTCCGGGGCAATTTTTTGCAAGTACGTATGTTGCCGGACATGCTCCGTTCCATTAAAGAAGGAAGAGCGAAAGACGATGGCGGCATCTCTCCTTTCCAAGCTTTCGCTATTAGTATGGCCGCGCGTGTCGGTACAGGGAACATTACGGGAATTGCTATTGCGATCGCATTAGGTGGTCCTGGCGCCGTATTCTGGATGTGGGTCATTGCGATTATCGGTTCGGCATCCAGTTTTGTTGAGAGTACGCTCGCTCAGATTTATAAAATCAAAGATAAGAACGGTTTCCGTGGCGGTCCGGCTTATTACATGGAAAAAGGGCTGAACAAACGTTGGATGGGCGCTCTGTTTGCTGTCCTCATCACCCTTTCCTTTGGTCTCGTATTTAACGCCGTGCAATCCAACACCATCACGATTGCCTTTGAAAATTCGTTCGGTACCGACCGATTGACAATCGGAATTATCATGACAATCGCATTTGCCTTGATTATTTTTGGTGGTGTGAAACGCATCGCAAAAATGTCTGAGTACATCGTGATTGTCTTAGCAGTGTTGTACATAAGTATGGCCCTGTTTATTGTAATGATGAACATCAACGAGATGCCTGCACTGATCGCGTTGATTGTGAAAAACGCCTTTGGATTCGAGCAATTCGCTGGTGGAACTCTGGGTGCAGCTCTAATGCACGGCATCAAGCGTGGTTTGTTCTCTAACGAAGCTGGTATGGGTAGTGCACCGAATGCTGCGGCAACGGCAACAACGAGCCATCCAGTAAAGCAAGGTCTGATTCAAGCATTCGGTGTTCTATTCGATACCCTCGTGATTTGTACAAGCACAGCTTTCATCATTTTGCTGTCCGGCGCGTACACGCAACAAGGATTGAGTGGCATTGAGCTGTCCCAAGCAGCACTGAGCATTCATATCGGTTCTTGGGCTTCTGGCTTCCTTGCCATTATGGTTTTCCTGTTCGCCTTCAGTACATTGATCGGGAACTACTATTACGGCGAGACCAACATCGAGTTTTTAAAGACAAGCAAAGCATGGCTCATGCTGTATCGTTTAAGTGTACTTGCCATGGTGTTGTTCGGATCAGTGGCAAAGGTACAGCTCGTATGGGATTTGGCCGATTTGTTCATGGGCTTCATGGTCATTGTCAACCTGATTGCGATCGCCATGTTATCGAAAATCGCCTATGCTGCGCTGCATGATTACATGAAACAGAAAAAGGCAGGAAAAGATCCTGTGTTCTACAAGGACAGTATTGAAGGCCTCGATAATATCGAAGCATGGGATGCTGCCCCATCGTCCAACAAATAGCTCTGCAAATCAAAACGAGAAGCTTGCTCAGTCAGCAGCTTCTCGTTTTTCATTTACAATCGCGGATCGATCTCTTTTTCCTTCGCCACTTCAAAGAGCATCGTTGCGACTACTTTTTGATATTCCGTATTTTCTGGAGAAATGTCGTCGAATTTGAACCCAAGCATCCTTTCACCCAGCCTATGTTCTTTCATCGAAGTCTTTAGCTTTTTCGTAATATTTTTCTGATTGAAAAGCTTGGGGTAGCCGCTGGACTTTTCGATCTCGGTCTTGTACTTACGATAACGCTCTCTCGTTGTCAGGAAATTGCGTGCGAACAGGCTTCTTATGTAAAAAGGTGCATCGATGACATTGATGCTCTTGATGTATTTATCCAGGATGTTATCGGATATATCGATGTACTCTTTTCCAAACATACTCAAGAAAAGGCAGAGCACGCTAACGACGTGGAGAAGCTGATGCAGACTCGTTCTCGTTTTGATGGTCAAAGCGTAGCTTTTATCGGCGTGATGGTTGAGTTCAAAGGTGAAGTCCTTTAAGTGCTTCTCAAAAAATGTCAGATACAGCGGTCGCTCGATGTGAATCATGTTGATGAAAAAAACATGCTCATACCCTTCTGAATCCTGCTCGGCGTGTTGCTTCATCGGAGCGGAAAAAAATTCACTGATCGCATTTAACGGAAACAAGGGTGTATTGTACCGGGAGACATTCAAATATTCAAAATGCTCCTGTTCGGATTGCTTGTAGGAAACCTCATTTTCTGCATCTTTAAAGTAAACGTTATAGGTATCCGCATTGGAAAATCACCCGTATGCGATGCCTTTTCGAATGGAACGTAAAACTCAGTCCGGAATTCGGATTTTTCTTAATCATGTACGAAAAGCTCGGATCCTCTGATCGTAGCTGAACAATGGCCATACGTTTTTTCACCTCTGAAGAAAGAAGAATGAATACTTACTAACAATCTTCGCTTTTCCAATCCAATCTGAACAGGGTAAAAGTATTACGACTTTCCAATTAATAGAAAGATTTGCTTCGAAATGGCTGTTCTTGGTATAGTGAAATCCGCGATAACAAACCAGCGGGAGGTGCGTCAGATGCCTTATTATAAGCCGATTGAGATCGCTCGCGAGCTACATATTAGCACGAGTGCTTTGCGCCATTATGAATCATGGGGTGTCGTTCCTGCTCCTGATCGTGCAGACAATGGTTATCGACTTTATACAGAAATCCATCTTGCCTATTTTCGTTGTCTGCGCGCCATGTTTCCTGGCTTTGGAGTTGCCGTCACCTGTGAAGTCCTTCGATCGATTCAAAAGTCGGATATGGATGCTGCCTTTTGGCTCGTGAATAAAGAGCAAGCAAATGTTCAAGAGGAAAAGATCGCGGCGGATCAGACACTTGAGCTATTGGAGCATCTCGATCTCCCCCTTCCGCCCAGCAAAAAGTGGCGAAACCGCATGACGATTGGTGAGGTCGCTGCTTACACAGGAGTCACCACGTCTGCGATTCGCCATTGGGAAAAAGAAGGCTTGCTTGTCCTGCCAAGAGACCCGGAGAATGGCTATCGGCAATTCACTCCCATAGATATACGAAAGATATTGCTCATCCGCGCCTTGCGAAATACGGTGTATTTTTTGAATAGCATGAAAGAAATTGTACAAGCAGTCGAAAACCAAAGTGTTGAGCAGGCCAAAAAAGTGACAGCCGACGCGATCAAAAGCATTCACGATCGGAATCGGCAACAGCTATACGGAGTCAGGCGGTTGGTTGAATTATGTGAGGTATTGAGGCTCGTGTGATTATCTCCCTGTAAAACGTGGTGGAGTCTTGTCTAAAAAAGCTTTGGTTCCTTCCCGGAAGTCTTCGGTGGATGCCACAAGTCCGAAGTAGTCTGCGCCTAGAAGTGCGGACTCCTCTACTGTCAGGTTACTCCCTCGATGAATCGCGTCCCACGTTAGTTTCACTGCCAGCGGAGACTGAGACAAAATTTCTTGGAGAACCGCCTCTGTTTCTGCCAGTAGCCGCTCATGCGAAACGACCCGATTTACCAGTCCCATACGGTATGCTTCATCCGCATCTATTGCTGATCCTGTAAGAAGCAACTCTGCGGCACGGCCTTTTCCTATAAGCCTAGGGAGTCTGGTTGTTCCACCAAAGCCCGCCACTGCTCCAATTCGTACTTCTGGATGCCCCATTTTGGCATGTTGAACTGCAATACGCAATGTGCATGATTCAGCGATCTCAAGGCCCCCGCCTAACGCATAACCGTTAATCGCAGCAACAACTACTTTTCCCAACGATTCGATTTGACTGGTCACCGAAACGGCCAACTGAGCAAAATCCCTTACTTCCAACGGTGTCGCCTGATGCAGATACGAGATGTCGGCGCCGGCCGAAAATGCTTTTTCTCCCGCCCCTGTAAGGATGACCGCTTTCACACTAGTATCGGTTTTGATCCTGTCCAAGATGGTCGAAAGCTCATTAAGAACATCTCGGTTCAATGCATTCAATGCCTCTGGTCTGTTTAGCGTAAGGGTCACGATTCCTTTCTCATTCTTGTACAAAACAACCTTTTCAACGCTCATCTTTCCATCCTCCCATCTTTTTAGAAGCTACTGAATAAAAAAGCACTTTTCGACCAGGCAAACTTCTGGGCGATACCTGCATACTTTGCTGTACAAATGAGAATTCCTTCTTCTTCCTTATACAAAACAAAAAAAGGATGACCCCGGAGCTTCTACCACCGAAGCACCTTTACGGTCATCCCTTTTCTTATTTCTTTTCTACGGCATGTCCGCCAAATTCATTGCGCAAGGCTGCGACCACTTTTCCGTGGAACGTATCCTCGTCGAACGAACGGTAACGCATCAACAAGGACATTGCAATCACTGGTGTGGCTGCTTGTAGATCCAATGCGGTTTCCAGCGTCCATTTTCCTTCCCCGGAAGAATGCATAACTCCACGGATTTCATCGAGATTGGCGTCTTTTCTAAAAGCTCGCTCAGTCAAATCCATCAGCCAGCCTCGAATGACGGAACCATTTGCCCAGACGCGTGCGACCTCGGCAAAATCGTAGTTATACTGACTTTTCGCAAGTACCTCAAAGCCTTCCCCGATCGCCTGCATCATGCCGTACTCGATCCCATTATGAATCATTTTCAAAAAGTGGCCGCTGCCCGCTTCCCCAGCATACAAGTATCCATTTTCGACGTTAATGTCGCGAATCATCGGCTCGATATGAGTGAATGCTTCCCGATCTCCACCAATCATCATACATGCACCGTGGCGTGCTCCCTCCATACCTCCGCTCGTTCCTGCATCCATGAAGTGAATGCCCTTCTCCTGTAAGCGAGCATAGCGATCTAATGATTGCTTGTAATGAGAGTTGCCACCGTCAATGACGATATCTCCTGCAGCAAGCAAGGTAGCTAGTTGATCAACCAATTGATCTACAATCTCTCCTGCCGGTACCATCAGCCATACTACGCGAGGTGTCGGTAGCTTCGCCACAGCATCCTCCACCGACAATGCGGGAATCGCACCTTCCTGACTCAACTCTTCTGCACGAGTGGAATCTACATCATAGGCTACGACTTCATGCTGATGCGAGAGCAAATTAAGCGTGAGGTTGTACCCCATTTTTCCTAATCCGATAATCGCAAGTTTCATAGCGTGTACGTCACTCCTTTTTGGATCATTTCCGTTATCACGTATTATAAGACAAAAATTTTCATCTTTCATCAAAAATGAAGAAAATTTTTTCGAACCTATGAAAAGGAGTCTGATTTTCCTTATACTATCAGTACAGATTCACAATGGAACGTTAGGAGGTACCTATTGATGAACGCTTCCACCCCGCATGCACCTCGTGTGCTCACGCAATTACGCGCCATCTATTCGCAATTAAGCGGGAAAGAACAACAGATCGCCGACTATATTTTGGAGCATGCCAGTGAAATTATTCACTTCTCTATCACGGAGCTAGCCGACCAATGCCAGTGTGCAGATGCTACCGTATTTCGTCTGTGTCGCAGGCTTGGATTTCGCGGCTACCAAGCATTCAAGATCGCCTTGGCAAGCGAAGTCACGAATCCGAAACAAACCATTCACCAAGAAATCAATCTCGACGACGATGACGTCAGTGCGATTGCTGAAAAAATTTTCACAGCGAATATCGAAACGATTCGGGATACGCAGCAGATTATCAATAAAGATGAGTTAATGAAAATCGTCTCCTGTTTGGAAAACGCAAGCCGGATCGAGTTTTATGGTTCGGGAGGCTCAGCCGTCATCGCACAGGATGCGTATCACAAATTTATGCGGACAGGCATCCCCTGTCTCTATCATTCTGATGCTCACTATCAAGTGATGTCCGCCTCTCTGCTTGCCGAGGGTGCTGTCGTCGTAGGAATCTCCCACTCTGGGTCCAATAAAGATATTCTGGAAGCGCTGCGGGTTGCCAAGGAAGCCGGAGCCAAAACAATCGGCATCACGAGCTATGGGAAGTCTCCTCTCGTGCGTCTCGCAGACATGTGCTTATACACGACTTCACGCGAAACGGTATTTCGCACAGAAGCCCTGTCGTCCAGGCTTGCACAGCTTAGCTTAATTGATCTGCTCTATGTAGCCGTATCCTTACGGCGGCAGGATGATACGATCGCCAATATCCAGCACATTCGCGAAGCCATCTCACTCAAACGCCTGTAAAACAGGCGTTTTTTCTTTTGCTTGCCTACCTATTGCAACTTGCAGGAGAAAAATGCAAATCATACAAGAATCTTGTGAAGTGTTCAATTTTGAAATAATTTTTTTCTTAATGCTTAACAAATGAAAAAAATTTCGATATAATCGCGTTATCTCCATGACAAAACGTTGAAAGCGTATTCAATTAGGGGTGACATCTATGACGCAAACCTACTTTATTGGGCTTGATATCGGGACAACCAGTACAAAAGCAATTGTTTTCACTCCTTCCGGTGCCATTCGCGGTACGGGGAATATCGATTATCAGCTACTCGTTCCCCAGCCGTCTTGGGCTGAGCAAGAACCGGAGACGATTTTTGCCGCTGTTATCCAGGCATTGAAGCAAGCACTGGAGCAAGCAGGCATTGCCAAAAGCGAGATCGGTGGTATTGGCTTCTCTACTGCCATGCACAGTCTGATCGCTGTCGACCTGAGTGGCAATCCCCTGACAAACAGCATCATCTGGGCTGACAATCGCAGCGTGGCACAAGCAGATCGACTAAAAGCAGACGGTGTCGGTCATCCCATTTATTTAGCGACGGGAACCCCCATCCATCCCATGTCTCCACTGCCAAAAATCATGTGGCTACGAGAGAACTTGCCCGACACGTTTCGGCGGGCAGCCAAGTTTATTTCGATCAAGGAGTATGTCATTTATCGGCTTTTTGGCGAGTATATCGTCGATTACTCCATTGCTTCTGCTACGGGGCTGTTCAATCTGAGAAAGCTCGATTGGGATGAGGAAGCACTTCGAGTCGCAGGCATTTCCAAGCAACATCTCAGTGAGCCTGTGCCGACTACTCATATCCTGCGAGGAATGAAGATTCGTTATGCGGAAGAGATCGGGATCGATCCGGATACGCCCTTCGTCGTTGGTGCCAGCGATGGGGTTTTGGCCAACCTCGGTATCGGTGCCATTGAACACGGACAAGTAGCCATCACGATTGGCACGAGCGGCGCTGTAAGAACAGTTGTTCCAGAGCCGATCACCGATCCAAAAGGCCGGACATTCTGCTACGTGCTAACAGAAAACCATTGGGTGATTGGCGGACCATCGAACAACGGTGGGATCATGCTTCGCTGGTTCCGTGACGAATTCAGTTGGCCCGAAGTGGAAAAAGCCAAACAGCTCGGCGTCGATCCCTATGAAGTCATGATTCAAGCTGCCGAGCATGTTCGAGCGGGTGCAGACGGGTTGCTCTTTCTCCCCTTCTTGTCCGGCGAGCGAGCTCCGTACTGGAACGCCCAAGCAAGAGGCTCTTTCTTCGGTATCGGCCTCCATCATAAGCGCGAGCATTTTATCCGAGCTGTTCTCGAAGGAATCTTGTTTAGCGTCTACAGCATCGGTATCGCCCTGCGCGATCTGGCAGGTGGAGCCAAGGAAATCCGTGCATCGGGTGGATTTGCCCGTTCGCGGGAATGGCGCCAGATTATGTCCGACATGTTCGGTTATGAGGTCCTGATTCCGGAGAGTCATGAGAGCTCGAGCTTTGGTGCCGCGCTCTTAGCCATGCATGCATTGGGAGCGATGGATGATTTGCAAGATGTGAAAAAGATGATTCATATTTCCCATCGCCATGAACCTGATTTGGAACGATCCAGTGTCTATTTGGAGCTTTTCTATATATACGAGCGTGTTTATTACAACCTGCTGGAAGAGTACAAGCTGATAGCCGAATTCCAAAAGCGGTTGAACAACTAGAGACAACAACTTGGGAGGGTTTATCATGCCACTCGTCATTACTCTGCTATCCATCATCTTTCTGCTCATTCTCATTACGCGCGTCAAACTGAACCCATTTATCGCACTGTTATTGGCCGCTGGATTTGTGGGAATCGCATCTGGCATGCCGCTTGTAAAAGTTGTCGATTCGATTAAGGATGGGATGGGTGGCACTCTCGGCTTTATCGCGATCGTGCTGGCCTTGGGAACCATGCTTGGCAAAATGATGGCTGAATCTGGCGGCGCCGAACGCATTGCTCGTACACTCATCAACCGCTTCGGTGAGAAAAACGTACACTGGGCAATGATGTTCGTGGCGTTTATCGTAGGGATTCCGGTATTCTTCCAGGTTGGTTTTGTTCTCTTGATTCCACTGGTGTTTACGATTGCCAGACAAACAGGTGTCTCCCTTATCAAAATCGGAATTCCGCTCGTAGCCGGTCTTTCCATCGTTCACGGAATCGTGCCGCCGCACCCTGCCGCTATGGCCGCTGTCGATCTGTTCCAAGCGGATGTAGGCAAAACGATTTTGCTCTCTATCATTGTGGCTCTGCCTTCCGCGATTATTGCAGGACCGATCTACGGCAGTTGGATTAGCAAACGAGTCAAGACCAGCATCTCTCCAGAGCTCGCATCCCAGTTGGCAGATCCAAAATCCGAGCGTGATTTGCCTGGCTTTGGGATTACCGTCTTCACTGTCTTGCTCCCTGTACTGTTGATGTTGACTGCAACCGTTGCGGATGTGACGCTGCCAAAAGAACATACGATTCGCCAATGGGCTGATTTTATCGGAAGCCCGATTACGTCCCTGTTGATTGCCGTGATTGTTTCCTTCTGGACGCTCGGGTTCAACCGAGGTTTTACCAAAGACGACATTCTCAAATTTACAAATGATTGCCTAGCGCCAACCGCTACAATCTTGCTCGTCATCGGGGCTGGTGGCGCGTTTAACAAAGTTCTGTTGAACAGCGGTGTGGGCGACTATATTGCCGAGCTCGCAACGGCATCTGCGATCTCCCCTATTTTCCTGGGCTGGCTGATCGCGGCCTTGATCCGTGTGGCAACAGGCTCGGCGACCGTTTCCATGATGACGGCGGCCGGTATCGTAGGTCCGATTGCGATGCAAATCCCTGGAACCAGCCCAGAGCTTTTGGTACTGGCAACAGGTGCTGGCTCCCTGATTCTGTCCCACGTAAACGATTCCGGGTTCTGGCTGATCAAGGAATACTTCAATATGTCTGTGCAAGATACCCTTAAAACGTGGACAGTGATGGAGACCATTCTTTCTGTTGTGGCAATCATCTTGATCATGGGACTGTCCTATATCGTGTAATACGAATGGAAAAACAGGTCTTTCCTTCCACATCTTTGGAGGGTAAGACCTGTTTTTTGTCTGGCTGGATAACTCGCTACTTCATTCGTTTAGCAATCGGATGATCTTCATTCAGCTCTAGCAAATCCCACAGATTTCCGTATAGATCCTGAAAGACTGCTACCATTCCGTACGGCTGTTCTTCTGGCTCTCTCACAAATTGGATTCCGCTAGCGACCATCTCATGGTAATCTCTCCAAAAGTCATCAGTATTTAAAAAGAGAAAGACTCTACCACCTGCCTGATTTCCAATAAAAGGCTCTTGTTCAGGTTTGGATGCTTTTGCAAGCAAGATCGTAGTGCCAACAGAACCAGGTGGAGCTACAACCACCCACCGCTTGTCCTGTTCTTGCTGATACGTATCTTCCACTAAGGTAAAATGGAGCTTCTTGGTATAAAACTCAATGGCTTCATCATAATCTTTGACGACTAAAGCGATATGGACGATGGATTGAATCATTTTCTCGGTACCTCCAGCTTCAAGGTTATTTTTGGAATTAAATCATGTATTTAGGGAAACCTATGCCTTGGGGCTGCACGAATACTATAGCAGAGCTTCCCAACACTAATCGAGGGAGTGACTATCTTGGCTACTAACAACGAACGCAATCACAACGATGCTGTTGACAACAACGAAGCGAACATGTTAGGCAGTGGGGCTGCTGAAGCTGCAGGAACAGTTGGCGGTGCGGCAGTAGGTGCTGCCGTAGGTTCTATTTTAGGGCCGCTTGGAACCATTGCAGGTGCCGTTGCCGGGGGTGCATTAGGCAACGAAATGGGAGAAAATGTTTCGGCTGACGCCAATGACACGTGGGATGCTGAGAATAATAATGCCGATAGAGACCAAGCAGAATAAAACAAGCTTCTACTATGTTTGACAAAACGGGGTGCAGGGGTAAAACCTGCACCTCGTTCCATTAGCGAATGTAGAAAATAAGGCCTTTCTCTTGCGCTACTGCTCGCTTGAAAAATGCTTGAATG
This sequence comes from Brevibacillus sp. NPDC003359, assembly GCF_042878995.1. Taxonomy (NCBI): domain Bacteria; kingdom Bacillati; phylum Bacillota; class Bacilli; order Caryophanales; family Paenibacillaceae; genus Brevibacillus; species Brevibacillus sp. NPDC003359. Next base: position 607,553 of record NZ_JBIAOR010000001.1, on the reverse strand, counting down.
GATTGAAAATGATGATACATGTACGTGAAAAATCCTTCCGCTTCATCTCCCTCGTGAAGTGGGTACACATCATTTTCCATCAAGGTAGAAAAATTGTACTTCTCTTTTAGAGCTGATTCTGTCATATTGGCAATCGCCTCGTGCGCTGCTTTTACCTGATCACTATGTAAATAAAATGCGCCAAACTCCCCGAATTCAACTGCTTGATCCGTTAGTAATGGCACCACATAGCAAAATGGAGGCTCACCATCCATTAACTCTCCGCACAAAGTATAGGGAATGGCTTGCCAGGTTTTATCTATATCCAGCGTATCCTGCTCAATCAGGTCTACCTCATACAAATCGATGTTCCCTGCCATCCATGCATCGATCATCTCGTCATTTGCTATCAAATAATTGCCGCACATGCCCATTGCGATCCCTCGCCTCCGCTTTCCTATCTACGCAGTGTTATTTCTTACCCAATTTTAGATAATTTTCTACGGATTTCCGCAAATACTTGCTCATCGATAGCATACGAAAAAATCCCTGTCACACCGAATTCTCAGCAGCTGACAGGGTTGGAAGTCTTTCACTCCTCTTTTCATTGTACACCAACCACTGAAAAGCCAGCTGGAGAAATGCTCCTCACCCAAGCAAACTGTGGTTTAATGACCCATGCTCCTTTTTTGTTGATAAAGCCCCACTTCCCGTTTAACAAGGCGGGTGCCAAGCCATTTGACTGGAAGTCGCCCGCCTCGGTATAGCCGGTCTTGAACAATACCTTGCCTTTTTCATTGATATACGCCACCTTACCGTTGATCATCACCTTGGCTATCCCGTTTACGAATTTGTTGGCTTGCTCAAATTGGGGTTTGATCACCCAGTTTCCTCTTGGATCAATAAATCCCCAAGCCTGATTGCCTGGACTGTCACCCATCGTAGCAGCGTAGAGTCCACCTGTGTCCTTTACTTCTTCGAACTTGGGTGACACACTCCATTCTCCCTTGCTATTGATCACGCCTTCCTTGGCTGATGCGATGACGGGTGAAAATAATAGAGAAGCGATGGAGACAGCCATGAGGGTAAATCGTTTCATCCATGATCCCTTCTTTCGCTGGCTGAATAGTAAAATCTTACGCTTAATCCTATGACGTCATGGACAAGTGATTGGTTACCAAAAGAAAAAGCCGACGACTTACAAAATAAGTCATCGGCCAGCTACCTTATTTCCCCACTGAAACAAAGGATTGATCGGGCGCTTTCTTTTTCGGTGCTTTTGCATCGCCTTTCTTCTGGCTCATTTCAAAGGCTGCCAAAATTGCCTCTTGGCGCTTCATACCGGATTTCTCCAACTCCTCCATCGTAGAGACGATTTGTTTGTAATCTTTTGGAATGACTTTGACAAACTGTTTGACTGTACGTTCCCACTCATTGAGCAAAGCTTGTGCATGACGGCTGCCTGTGTGACTGACGTGGTTTTCCAGCAAGCGTTTGACTCGAGCGATCTCCTGTTGATCTTTAAGTGACTCCAGCAATACCATCTCTTGATTGCACATCGCAGCAAACTTTTCTTTATCCTCAGCCATAACGTACGCTGTACCGCCTGACATGCCTGCTGCAAAGTTTTTGCCGACGGGACCGAGAACAACGACGCGCCCCCCAGTCATATACTCGCAGCCATGGTCACCTACTCCTTCAACGACAGCAGTCACTCCGCTGTTGCGAACACAGAATCGCTCACCAGCCATCCCGTTGATATACGCCTCACCAGACGTCGCTCCGTAGAACGCTACGTTTCCGATAATCATGTTTTGTTCGGGAGCGAACTTGCTTTTCTTCGATGGCGCGACTGTGATTTTCCCGCCGGACAGACCTTTTCCGACGTAGTCGTTCGCATCTCCCTCGAGACGAAGTGTGATGCCCCGCGGTACAAATGCCCCGAAGCTTTGACCTGCCGAGCCACTAAAATGCAGGCGGATTGTATCCTCCGGCAGACCGTGCTCGCCAAAGCGTTTGGTTACCTCGCTACCCAGGATCGTCCCGACCACACGATTCGTATTGGTGATGGCGAGCGTTGCCTCTACCTGCTGCTGCTTATCCAATGCTGGCTTGCACAGCTTGAGCAGTTTTTGACGATCCAGCGTTTCTTCCAGCTTGTGATCTTGGTTGCGTTGATGATAGCGGCCCACTTCGTCGGAGACATCCGGTTGGAACAAGAGCGCGGACAAATCGATGTGCTTGGCTTTCCAATGCTCTTTTGCCTTGTCGCTCATCTTCAGTACGTGGCTCTGCCCGACCATCGACTCGATAGAGCGATAGCCCAACTGCGCCATAATCTCACGAACTTCACGGGCAACGAGACGCATGAAGTTCACAGCGTGCTGCGGATCACCCTTAAACCGTTTGCGTAGCTCGGGATTCTGTGTCGCCACACCTACTGGGCATGTATCGAGGTGGCATACACGAGCCATGACACACCCAATGGAGACAAGTGGTGCGGTTGCGAAGCCGAATTCTTCCGCTCCAAGCAAGGCTGCAATGACGACATCGCGTCCCGTCATCAGTTTGCCGTCCGTTTCCAAAACAACACGGTCGCGCAACTGGTTGAGCAAGAGCGTCTGATGGGTCTCAGCAAGACCGAGCTCCCATGGCAGTCCTGCGTGTTTGATGCTTGATTTGGGGGAAGCGCCTGTGCCGCCATCGTGACCACTGACTACAATGACATCTGCAAGACCTTTCGCCACACCAGCCGCAATCGTTCCGACACCAGCCTTGGACACGAGCTTCACGCTGATTCGTGCACGCGGATTCGCATTTTTCAAGTCGAAAATCAGCTGTGCCAAATCCTCGATTGAATAAATATCGTGATGGGGCGGCGGTGAAATGAGTCCTACTCCTGGTGTTGATCCGCGCACTTCGGCAATCCACGGGTAGACTTTGCTTCCTGGCAATTGACCGCCTTCGCCCGGCTTTGCTCCCTGTGCCATCTTGATCTGGATCTCAGAGGCATTGACCAAGTAATGACTGGATACACCAAAGCGTCCCGATGCGACCTGCTTGATGGAACTGCGTCGCAAATCTCCGTTTTCATCCATGATGTAGCGTGCCGAATCTTCGCCGCCTTCCCCGCTATTGCTTTTCGCACCCAACCGGTTCATGGCAATCGCTAAGGTCTCATGTGCTTCCTTGCTGAGTGAGCCGTATGACATCGCCCCCGTTTTAAAACGATGAACAATGGAGTCAACAGATTCTACCTCGCTAAGCGGAATCGGCTGTCGATTGGACTTGAAATCGAGCAAGTGCCGCAGGGCTACAAATTGCTGTGCTGTCGCTTGTTCCACATAGATTTTGTACTGCTCATAGCTGCCTTCCCGACAAGCTTTTTGCAGGGCGTGAACCGTCTTCGGATTGAACAGGTGGAACTCGCCATCACGGCGGAACTGAAAATCACTGCCTGCTTCCAAAGCTCCCTCAGAATGCTCAGGCAAAAATGCTTTCGCATGGCGAATCAGCGTCTCTTCCGCAATCACATCCAGTCCGATGCCCGAAATCTGTGAGGGAGTACGGCTAAAATAGCGATCAATGACGGTAGAATGGATGCCAACCGCTTCAAAAATTTGTGCACCGCGGTAGCTCTGAATGGTCGAAATGCCCATCTTGGACATGACCTTTACAACACCTTCGACGGCGGTTTGCAGGTACACGTCGATTGCTTCGTCGATTGTGATGTCTTTCAGCTTTTCCGATACAACCAGATTGTTTACCGTTGAGACGGCAACGTAAGGATTGATCGCGTCGGCACCATAACCAATCAGCATGGCGAACTGGTGCACATCACGCGGTTCACCGGATTCTATGATGATGCTAGCTTTGGTACGTGTCCCTGCGCTGACGAGATGATGGTGAAGTCCACTGCCAGCCAACAAAGCAGGTATCGCAGCCAAATCCTGATTCATCCCGCGATCTGATAAAATCAGCAAGGTGTAGCCAGCAGCAATCGCTTCATCCGCCGATGCAAACAATTGATCGAGTGCCAGCTCTAACCCCTGCTCTCCGCCTTGTGCCGGGAAGAGTATCGACAACGTTTTCGCCTTGAACTCTTGGTATGGGTTCGTGCGAAGCTTTGCCAGCTCCTGATTGGAGATCAAAGGGTTGGTCAGACGTATTCTCCGGCAATTGTTCGCATCCGGTGCAAGCAGGTTGCCTTCCGCGCCAAGCACAGTATGCGTCGATGTTACGCAAGCCTCCCTAAGCGCATCAATCGGCGGGTTCGTTACTTGGGCGAATGACTGTTTGAAATAGTGGTACAAAAGCTGTGCGCGATCAGACAATACCGCGAGTGGTGTGTCAACGCCCATAGAGCCGATGGGATCTTTTTGTTCAGCTACCATCGGGGCAAGTACCTTGTCGACTTCTTCCTGTGTATAGCCAAATGCTTTTTGGTACGCAAGCAGCCTCTCTCCTTGCAGCTCCTCCGTGCGACCTGCTGTCGGCAAATCCTCGATGGCTTGCAGGTTGTTTTTCACCCACTCCTGATATGGCTGTTCGCTTGCGATTTTTTGCTTGATTTCCTCGTCTGATACGATTCTGCCTTCCTCGAGGTCGACAAGCAGCATCCGTCCAGGACTAAGTCGACCCTTTTGGACAATCGTTTCATCTGGTACTTCGAGAACCCCAACCTCCGATGAGAAAATGATGGTATCATCGGACGTCACATAGTATCTCGCTGGTCGCAAGCCATTGCGGTCGAGAATCGCGCCGATGTGTCTGCCATCGGTAAAAGAAATAGCTGTTGGACCATCCCATGGCTCCATGAGGCAGCTATGATACTCGTAAAAAGCTTTTTTATTTTCGTCGATTCGCTCATCCTTATCCCACGGTTCAGGAATCATCATCATCGCGACATGCGGCAAGGAACGGCCAGCCAGTGAGAAGAACTCCACGCAGTTATCCAAGATCGCCGAATCACTGCCCGCCATATCAATGACTGGCACCACTTTAGCCAAATCAGCACCAAACGCCTCAGACTGGAACATTTTTTCACGAGCCATCATCCAGTTGATGTTTCCTTGCAAGGTGTTGATTTCCCCGTTATGAATCAAATAACGATTCGGGTGTGCCCTCTCCCATGTTGGGAATGTGTTCGTGCTGAAACGCGAGTGAACGACCGAGAAGGTAGAAGTGTAAGAATTATCTTGCAAATCAAGGTAAAAAGCATCCAGTTGTCCTGGTGTGAGCAATCCTTTATAGACAATCGTTCGCGAAGACATGGACGCAGCGTAAAAATCAGTACCTGCTGCCTGTTCCATCTGCTTGCGAATGACGTAGAGCTTTCGTTCAAATGCCATTTGGTCCTGTATATTCGAGCTGGCTCCGATGAATACTTGGCGGACATACGGCTGACTCGCTACAGCCGTTTTTCCGATTTTCGTCGCATCGACAGGAACGGTTCTCCAGCCGAGCAGCTTTTGTCCCTCCGCTACGACAATCACCTCCAGCTGCGCTTCATACTTTTGGCGTTTGGCTTCATCCATCGGAAGAAACAGCATACCTACACCGTATTTGCCTTGCGCCGGCAGCGTGATATTCAGCTCTTTACAGGTCTTTTTGAAAAAGGCGTGTGGAATTTGCGTCAAGATCCCTGCACCGTCTCCCGTTTCCGGATCACTGCCTTGACCGCCGCGGTGTTCCAGTTGGCACAGAATTTTCAGACCCTTTCGGACCATATCATGCGTGGACTTCGATTTCAAATTGGCAATAAAACCAATTCCGCAAGCGTCATGTTCGAAAATCGGATCGTACAGACCTTGCTTAGCAGGCATTCCTTGTGTCGTCATGTATCTCCACTCTCCTTGCTCTCTCTGGTATTTCAATTTTAGATTGAGTGAAACGATACAAACAATATATAATTTATGCAAAATCTATCTCAAATCGAGATAAATGGGAAAGGTGGGGGTATCCATGGAGCTACGACAGATTCAATACTTCATCGAGGTTGCCAAACGAGAGCACTTCACCGAAGCCTCACATAATTTGCACGTGGCCCAATCTGCCCTCAGTCGGCAAATCGCCAATTTGGAGACGGAGCTCGGCGTGTCGTTGTTCCTCCGTGAAGGTCGCAATATCAAGCTGACGGCAGTTGGCAAAATCTTTTTGCAGCACGTCGAAATGGCGATGACCGAAATCGAGAAAGCAAAAGAAAAGATCGAGGAGTTCCTCGACCCGTCACGCGGCACGATTCGGGTAGGTTTTACGAGCAGTCTCGCCGCCAATCCCCTGCCGACGGTCATCTCCGGTTTTCGAGCACGGTATCCGGACATCGGCTTTCAATTAAAGCAAGGCTCTTATCAGGGGCTGATCGATTCAGTCATCAATGGGGAAATCGACTTGGCTTTTCTTGGACCTGTTCCCACTCAAGAAAAAAATGTCCGCAGCCACATCTTCTTTGCGGAAAATATCGTGGCACTCTTGCCCGCCAAGCACCCGCTGTCCAAGCTGCCGAGTTTGCGTCTCAGTCAGTTACAGGAAGATACCTTTGTGTTGTTTCCACCCGGTTTCATCCTCCGCAATATCGCCGTCAATGCTTGCTCGCAAATGGGCTTCTCTCCTAAAATTGCTTTTGAAGGGGAAGATATCGATGCGATTAAAGGTTTAGTAGCGGCAGGCTTGGGCGTCACTTTGTTGCCAGAGCTTACGTTAACGGATAACGTTCCGCGTGAGACAGTGAAAATCCCGATAAGTGAGCCATTGGTGACACGAACAGTGGGCATTATCATCCCCAACAACCGTGAGCTTCCACCTTCTGAAAAGCTTTTTTATCATTTTCTGAAAGAGTTTTTTGATGTGTTGAGCAAGTACAGTTAAGGAAAAGAATTTCAAACTACTGACAGACTGTTGTCAGTAGTCGGTTCTTATAATCGGAAGTACTATCCATTTGAAGGAGGAACTTCGATGAAGAATCTCAACCAAACCTTGCGGGGCTTTGCTACGATCAGTTATTGGGCGGATGATGTGCAGGCGGCAAAAAAGTGGTACACGGAACTCCTGGGTATTGCGCCTTACTTCGAGCGGTCTGGACCGGATGGACAGCTCGCCTATGTCGAGTTTCGTATTGGCGACTACAAGCACGAACTAGGCCTCATTGATCGCCGTTTTGCACCTGCTGCTGCAATACCTGGTCCGAGTGGCGCTGTGATGTACTGGCACGTCGACGATATTGAATCCGTACTGGAGAAGCTGTTCTCCATGGGAGCAAAAGAGTACGAACCCCTGGTCCAACGCGGGGCCGGATTCATAACGGCTTCTGTCCTTGATCCATTTGGAAATGTCCTCGGCATTATGTACAATCCACACTACCTGGAGATTCTCGGTTCCTTCCAAACAGAGTAAGCGAAAGAAAAAGTCCTGATGAACGGATGCATCAGGACTTTTGTGTCTCTTCATTCAGTCGCAACCAATAGCTTTTCACAAGTGTCTCGCCGTTTGAAAAGTCTTTATCCAAGGCTCGCGTAAACCCAAGACGTTCATACAATTGGATCGCAGATGCCATCATGTCAGTTGTATGGAGATGAAGCGTCGTTGCTCCTAGGCTCCGCGTGCGATGGATACTTTCCGCAATCAGCTGTGCCGCAATACCATGGCCTCTGGCTTTCGGGGAAACCGCCAGAAACCGTATGATCGGGGAATTAATGTCGAGTTCTGGCTTCGCATAAGCGGCTTCTGAGGAAACAAAAAGCTGAACGCTGCCTACTATTTCGCTGTCCAAGACCGCCACGATGAAGGCGAGAGTCCTACTATTTGCCACGGATTGCTTGATTTCTTCCTTATAGCGCTCCCATCTAACAGCGGATAAATGGTGCTCATATTGTTGGTAAGCTTCGAGCAGATGATCCTCAATCTGCTCGCGATCCTCGACTCTGGCATCACGAATGCATAGATCGCTGATGTGGATTCCTCTCATGTCTCACGCGCACTCCCATTCGATGATTTAAAAGGCGGGTACGACGGCAACTCCGTATTTGTCCTCGATAAACTTTTTGACCTCATTGGAAGTCAAAGCGGCGTCCAGCTTTTTGATTTCTTCCCGATTCTCATCGCCTTTTCGAACCGTAATCACGTTAGCATAGGGAGAGTTTGCCCCTTCTCGAAACAAGGCACTTTTCGGATCGATTTTTGCTTCGAGAACGACGTTCGTATTGACGACGGCTCCCGCAAGATCGGGCAGCGCTCTCGGCAGTGTCGCTGCTTCCACTTCTACGAATTGCAGCTTTTTCGGATTGTCAGCAATGTCCTTCGGTGTCGCTGCATACGTGGTCAGGCCGTCTTTTATCTTAATCCATCCCTGCTCCTGCAGCAGGATCAGCGCCCGGTATTCGTTGGATGGGTTGTTGGGAATGCCGATTTTGTCCCCTTCCTTGATTTCGTCCTTGGATTTCAGTTTGTCCGAATAAAATCCGATTGGCTCCACGTGAACTTTGGTCGTGACGACAAAATCATAGCCTTGTTCGTTTTTGACCGAATCCAAGTATGGAACGTGCTGGAAGAAATTCGCGTCAATTTGCTTCTCTTTTAAGGCGGGATTCAATTGACCCTCGTCGTCTAGCACGACCACCTCCAGGTTCACACCTTGCTCTTTTAGCTTCGGTTTGATGAACTCCAATATTTCAGCATGCGGGACGGGGGCAGCTCCCACTTTCAAGGTGACTTCTTGCTTCGGTTCAGCCGCTTGACCAGTGCTCCCAGTGGAAGCTTGCGTTGAGCAACCCGCCAGGACTAAACTCCATGCAGTCAATAAACTAACGATTACGCTAAAACTCTTTTTTCTCATTCCTTCCACTCCCCTGGCTTGTTTGCCACGCTTTAGTCGAATTTGTAACGCTTTTTATGGATCCTTTTGACCATATAATCCCCCGACCATTGAATGATCTGGACGAGCAGGATGATGACGATAACGGTGGCAATGAGAACGTCTTCCCGAAACCGTTGATAACCGAAGCGGATCGCCAAGCTGCCTAATCCACCTGCTCCGATCGCCCCTGCTACAGCGGTAAATTCCGTGATGCCGATAATGCCAATCGTCACTCCGCGAACCAAAGCAGGCAATGCTTCAGGTATGAGCACGCGAAAAATGATAGTAAAAGGTGTGGCCCCCACTGATTTGGCTGCTTCGATCTTCCCAGCACTCACTTCCTTGAGCGAATTCTCAATAATCCGCGCTAAAAAGGGTGCGGCTCCAATCGATAAAGATACGATAGCAGCCGTCGGCCCCAGCGAAGTTCCCACAATGAGTCGTGACAAAGGCAATAGCAACACGATCAGAATGATGAAAGGAAGAGACCGAACGCTATTTATTATTGTTCCAATCGCATTACTCAATTTTGGTGATTCGAGCAGTCCGCCTTTTTCTGTCACGACGAGGGTGATTCCCAGCACCATTCCGATCAACAAGGCAAACAAGGATGACCAAAATACCATATAGAGCGTTTCGAGGAGTCCCTCCCAAAGCAAGTCAAATAAATCCGTGTTCATATACCTGCTCCGACTCCTTCCATTACATTTCGCTTGTCACGGTAATGGTCGATGATATGGACAAATCGCTTGGCCGTGTCACTTTCGGGACGAAGGAAAAACTTCTCCACGGTTCCCATCTCGACAATCCTGCCTTTTTCAAGAACAGCCATGTTGTGGCACACATGCTGAAGCACATCCAGCTCGTGTGTGATGAGGACAATCGTCAGCTTTAATTGGCGGTTGATCTCTTTCAGCAGTTCGAGAATGGAATACGTCGTCTGTGGATCGAGGGCCGATGTCGCTTCGTCGCTCAGCAATAAATCAGGCTGATTGACAAGTGCCCTCGCTATGCCAACACGCTGCTTTTGCCCGCCACTGAGCTGGAACGGATACATATTTTCCTTATCAACGAGCTGGACCAGATCCAAAATTTCTCGAACGCGCTGGTAAATGTATGGCTTCGGATGACCAGCTACCTCCAAGGGAAAGGCGACGTTTTGATAGACAGTCTTCGCATCCAGCAGATGAAACTGCTGAAAAATCATCCCGATTTTCTGCCGTGCCTGCCGCAGTTCTTTCTCAGGAAGATCAGTAATCACCCTGCCTCCGATCTCGATGGTCCCAGAATCTGGCTCCTCCAGTCGGTTGATACAACGAATCAGGGTTGATTTCCCCGCCCCCGAAAACCCGATGATCCCGAAAATATCTCCTTTTTCGATTTGTAAATGGACGTCCTGTAAAACAGGGATGATGCCTTTTGCCGTTTTGTACGATTTATGGAGATTCTGGATGTTTACCATTCGTTCACCTGTCCTTTAATGCTTCAACAGCCAGCTCGGCAAAATAATGGGCGCCAGGCAAAAGTGCCCGTTCATCCAGCGTAAATCCGGGATGATGCCATTCCTCGGTACCGGATGTTCCGATAAAAACAAAGGAGCCGGGTATTTTCAACTGATAATAGGCAAAATCTTCTCCCGCAGCAGACGGATCGGGGGTTACGACTTGCAAGCCTACCTTTTTTGCGGCATCTATTGATAGCTTTGTCAGCTTCGCGTCATTGTGGACAGGCGGTGGTCCTGCAAACCAGCGCAGATGAACGTTGGCACCATAGGCCGACGCTACTCCCTCGATAATCGCACGCAAGCGATCAGGAATACGCGCACGTACCTCCTCTTGAAAGGTGCGGATCGTACCGCCAAGAACGACTTTGTCAGGAATCACATTCCAGGTCGTTCCGCCGTGAATGGTCGTCACGCTGACGACAGCGTTATCCAACGGACTTACATTTCTGCTGACAATGGATTGCAAAGCAGTGACGATTTGCGAAGCTGCGACGATCGGATCGACCCCGGCATGCGGGATGGCGGCGTGTGTACCGATCCCTTCCACATCAATCTCGAAGCCATCTACGCTTGCCATCAGCGGTCCCTGTTTAATCCCGATTCTCCCGACTTCCAGATCAGGTTTGTTGTGCAAGCCAAAGATCGCCTGAACCCCTTCCAAAGCGCCGCTCTCTATCAATAACCTCGCACCTGTTCCTTTTTCTTCTGCGGGTTGGAAAAGAAGCCGCACGGTTCCTGCCAATGTCTTTTCCTGCTGCTTCAATAAATAAGCAGCCCCGAGGATGACCGCCGTGTGGAAGTCATGACCGCAAGCATGCATTTTCCCTGGGATTTTCGAGGCGTACGGCAAATCTGTTTCCTCTTGAATCGGCAATGCATCAATATCTGCGCGCAGGGCAATGATCGGCCCACTATTGTTCACGCCTATCTCGGCCACTACGCCTGTTTGCAGTGGGAGATCGACGATGCGAATATCCGCTTCTTGCAGCCACTCACGAATAGAGCGAGTGGTTTCGAACTCTTCGTAGGCAACCTCTGGATATTGATGCAGTTGTCTGCGAATCGCAATCAGCTTGGCCTCCAGTTCGGTTGATCGTTTTGTATCTATACCTGTACCCACTGCGCTATCTCCTTTCTGTCAATTATTTGTAGGGGACCTGGAACCGATTGAGCGGCTTTTTCAAATTCAGATGATCACGTAGCGTATCTCCCTCGTAATCCAGGCGATAAAGCCCTCTTTCTTGCAAAATCGGGATGACCTTGTCGACAAACACTTCCAAGCCCTGCGGGAGAATCGGAGCGATGAACATGAATCCATCTGCCGCCTTTTGGGTAAACCATTTTTCCATGTTGTCTGCTATTTGTTCAGGCGTTCCGATCCATTCCTGATTGCTGCCTCCTTCGAGCAGCGCATACAACTGTCGCAAGGTCGGATTCTTTTGGCGGATCAGCTCTATCATCCATTCGAAATGACTCTGGATGCCATTCTCTTCTGGAAAAATGACCTCCGCAGCTGGCGTATCCAGCGAATACTTGCTGAAATCGACTTTGCCCAAATACCCCGACAAAAATCGCAAGCCCTGCTCCGGCAGCAATAAGTCATGCAACTGCTCATAAATCGCCTCTGCCTCTTCCTTTGTTTCCGCAATAATCGGGGATATGCCTTGCAAAATGTGGAGTTCATCTGGCGTGCGACCGTAATCAGGCAGCCTCTTTTTCAGGCTGTGATAAAAATGCTTGGCACGCTCAAAATCCTTGACGTGTGAAAAGACGACTTCAGCTGTTCGCGCTGCCAGTCGTTGTCCTGGCTCTGACGCTCCTGCTTGCACGATGACGGGCTGTCCTTGCTTGGACCTGCCGATATTAAGCGGTCCTTGGACAGTGTAATGTTGACCTTTGTAATGAATTCGGTGCAATTTTTCCGGATCAAAAAACACACCCGTCGCTTTGTCTTGCACAAATGCATCGTCTTCCCACGAATCCCACAAGCCGGAAACGACATCGATAAATTCTTCTGCTTGCACATAGCGCTGATCGTGTGGTACATGGGACGTTCGGCTGAAGTTGCGCCCCGTTTCTCCTGTTGCATCGCCCGTAGTGACCATATTCCAGCCTGCGCGTCCATTGCTGATATGATCGACAGAAGCGAACAGGCGAGCAAGATTGTAAGGCTCGTGGTAAGTGGTGGATGCAGTTGCGACGAGACCGATTTTGGACGTAGCGCCAGCGAGGGCTGCCAACAACGTAATCGGTTCAAAACGATTGAGAATATTCGGATGCGAATCTTCGTTCACTGCCAAGCTATCTGCAATAAATGCGATGTCAAACTTCCCGCGCTCTGCTGTTTGGGCCAGCTGCTTGTAATATTCGATGTCGATACTCGCATTTCTTTTCGCTGTCGGTAACCGCCATGACGCTACATGTATGCCCGTACCAACTAAATAAGCGGATAAGTGAATTTGTCGCTTTCCCATCAGCTCTTCTCCCATTCGTTCGCGTTATGGCTTACTCTTAAACGCTTGTTTAAAATCGATTAGTTCCTCGACCGTTACTTGCGTCGGGATGTAGTTTCCTTTATACGTCTCCGTGATAAAATCAGATACGGCTTTGGACTGGTAGATTGCCACCAGTTTTTTTACGTCCTCCCTCTTTGCATTTTCTTTTGTCGTCGCAATCACGTTGATGTATGGCTTCGCCGTTTTGCTTTCGTGAAACACAGCGTCTTTTAATAGAAAACCAGCCTCTACTGCTACCCCGTTATTAATAATGGAGGCTGCCACATCCTTCATGACACGAGGCGTCGTTGCACTATCGACGGGGACAATTTCTAGCTGTTTGGGATTCGCCTTGATCTTATCCGCCCCGCCGAATCCGTCGAAATTGTCCACAACTTGAATCAGTCCAGCCTCTTGAAGCAGCAGCAAGGCACGTCCCCAGTTGGAGTCATCGTTCGGTACAGCTATCTTTGCGCCGTCGGGTATTTCTTCCACTTTTTTAAACTTATCCGAGTAGATCCCGAGGGGCGCAATGATCGTGGAACCGACCGGCACGATTTGCGAGTTGTTTTTCGTGTTGAATTGATCTAAAAAAGCGACGTGCTGAAAGGCATTGGCGTCGATTTCCCCCTCGAGCAGGACGGTATTCGGATTGACATTCGCGTTAAATTGAACCAGTTCAATTTGCAATCCTTCTTTTGCTGCCTGTTCCTTCACAAAGTCCCACGTACGGCTTTCTGACCCGCGAATGCCGATTTTCAGCTCCCTCTGTGGCTCTGTTTTTCCGCAACCGACTGCGAGCATGGCTATCAAGGCAAATAGTAGAGTAAGCGCCACTTTTTTCATCGATGTTCTCTCCTGTCTCTTCTATTGCTTAGTTCCGGCGAATTTTACGGGCCAGCACGTTGCCGAATGATTGAATCCCTTGGACGAGCACGACGAGGATGACGACGGTCGCAACAATTGTCACGGTGCTGAACCGCTGATATCCGTATGTAATCGCCAAATCTCCAATCCCTCCGCCACCGATTGCACCAGCCATGGCTGTAGCTCCGATTAAGCCGATGGTAGCTGTCGTGATACTGAGAATCATTGACCCGAGTGTTTCCGGGATGAGAAAGCGGAAAATGATCTGCAACGGCGTCGCCCCCATTGCTTCCGCGGCTTCGATGATCCCTGCATTTACTTCCAGCAAGGAGTTTTCCACCAATCGAGCGATGTAAGGTCCGCTGTAGATGACGAGCGGCACAATTGCCGCTGTCGTGCCGATAGAGGTCCCGACAATCAGCCTGGTCAATGGGATGATCGCCACCAGTAAAATGATAAAAGGAACCGAACGAAGGACGTTAATGATCGGATTCAAGATCGAAAAGATCAACGGGTTCTCTAAAATGTGGCCCTTGCGCGTGACCACGAGCAAAATGCCGAGCGGAAGGCCAATTAATGTCGCAAACACCAGCGATACGCTCACCATGTAAATCGTTTCGTATACCGCTTGGATGACTTGGTCGGATGTGACTTCCATCGTTATGAAATCTCCTTTACCGTCACGTTTTGTTGCAGGATGTATTGATACGCGCGGGCAATTTCACGTTCACTGCCCTGCAATTCGACAATCAAGTTGCCAAATGGCACTCCTTGCAGCTCTGTGATGTTTCCGAATAGGACATTGACGTCACTGGCAAAGCGTTTCGCTACTTGCGAGAGCATCGGCTGACCAGAGCTTTCTCCGATGAAACGAATATGGAGGATCTTGGATTTTCCTTGATTCGCTTCAAGAAGCTTGTGAACGCTGGCTGGAATGTCGTCACGGATAACTGATTTGACAAATTGGCGAGCCGTCTCTGTCTGAGGATTCGCAAATACATCCAAGACATTTCCTTGTTCCACGACAGCGCCTTGCTCCATAACCGCAACTCGGTTGCATACCTCTTTGATGACATTCATTTCATGGGTAATCATGAGAATGGTGACGTTGTACTCCTCGTTAACTCTTGTGAGCAATTCTAATATGGATGCAGTCGTTTGCGGGTCCAATGCCGAGGTTGCTTCGTCGCTCAGTAAAATCGACGGGTTGGTCGCCAGTGCACGTGCGATCCCGACGCGCTGTTTTTGTCCGCCAGATAGCTGGTTGGGATAGCTCTGCGCTTTTTCTGTTAATCCTACAAACGACAGGAGCTCGCCTACGCGTTCTTGGATTTCCTTTTGCGAAGTGGTTCCGAGCCGCATCGGCATGGCTACATTGTCAAAAACGGTCTTCGTGGAGAGCAGATTGAACTGCTGAAAGATCATGCCGATGTTTTTCTTCAGGCTCCGCAAATGTTTGACAGACAAAACAGACAAGTCATTCCCGTCGACAATCACTCTGCCGGATGTCGGCTGCTCCAATCGATTGACCGTGCGGAGCAACGTGCTTTTGCCAGCGCCGCTTAAGCCGATCACACCGAAAATGTCGCCCTTGTGTACGTTCAACGTGACACCTTTTAATGCCTCAATGGTTGCGCCGCCACTTTCGTATGATTTATGAACTTCGTAAAACTCAATCATGCGCTCGATCGGTTCAACCTTTTTTCCATTGGACGGAAGAGATGTACGTGTCTCCTCCCTAATCGCTTGCACTCTCCCCATGTTGATTCCCCCTAGCCAACTGACAATCGCGATTGTAACTGATCGAGCTCTGTATGAAGAAAAGCCTCATATGTGCCGTCTCCACCGATTTCCACGACCGGAACCAGACGTGTGCCGTATTTGATTTCCAGCACATCGCGGAGCACGTCTTTCCCTTCTACATCAATCCATTCAAAAGGGTGTTCATTTGCTTGTAAAACAGCCTTGACGTCTGTACAAAACGAGCACCCGCTTCTTCCCCATACAATCACTTTTTGTTTGGCTGACATGAACTACTCCTCCTTCTTCCGGCTTCCGGCGCGATCCAAAAACAAAAAGACCCCCTACCCATTGGCAGGAAGTCTCCAGTTGTCTGGTCGACATTATTTATTCACATCGGATTACTTGGGATAATATCATCCACAACTTTGCCACGTCAACAGCTATTTTCCGCAGCTTCATGACCAACATAGACTGAAATAGTCATTGACAAGGTAATGGGTTCCCGATAAAATCCTAGCAAATAACTATGAAATTAGCCGACTGGTCATCCAGAGGCCCCCTTTGTACATGAAAACGTACGATCAGGGGGCCTCTATTTCTTTTACGAATAGGAGCGAAGAACATGCCGCTAAAACTAAGCATTCTCGATCAAAGTCCCATACAAGAAGGTGAAACGGCAACCGAGGCTTTTTTGCATACCATTTCCTTGGTCAAGAAGGCGGAAGAGCTCGGCTATCACCGCTTTTGGGTGTCTGAGCATCACGATTTAGATCATGTGGTCGGCTCATCTCCAGAGGTGCTCATCTCCCATTTGCTCGCGAAAACAAAACGTATCCGCATCGGTTCCGGTGGCGTGATGCTGCAACACTACAGCCCGTATAAAGTAGCAGAAAATTTCCATGTACTGGCTTCCTTAGCACCCGGTCGCGTCGATCTCGGTATTGGCAGAGCTCCCGGCGGACTTCCATTATCGACAAAAGCACTGCAACAGGAGGCCACAGGAACAAACCGAACCCTTGGAGAAAAACTCGAAGAACTCGAGCACTTTCTCCATGACGAGATAGCGCCTGCGCATTCCCTTTATGGATTGAAAGTCATCCCGACGCCCCCTCAGCCTGCCGATTTATTCTTATTGGGTACGAGTATCGAAAGCGCAGAATTAGCTGCTTCCCGAGGCATTCCGTACGTATTTGCCCTGTTTATCAACCAAGATGAGACGGTGAGTCAAGCGGCCATTGATGCCTATCGAAAGCAGTTTCGTTCAGGCAGAATCGCCAATCCGCAAGCGCTCCTTGCCCTTTCCGTCATCGTAGCCGATTCCGAAGAAGAAGCCGCTCAATTAGCAAAGGAAAGCAAAGTCGCCAAAATCCATTTGCAAAGTGGAAAAACTGTAACCGTCACCAGTCTGAAAAAGGCGGAAGAATTCGGGCTTCAATCCGTCGAACCGTATACCATTGAGGTAAAGGAAGCGAATGTCATTCACGGAACAAAAGATACTGTACGAGAAAAGCTTTTCGCCATCCAAAATCAATACGGCATCGAAGAGGTAATCATTACGGCACCTATCAATGACTTTCAAAAACGGCTGCTGTCGTATGAGCGATTGCGAGAAGCATTTTCTGAACTGACTGTTTCCTGATTTGTGCCAGACGGATTGCAAGATGAATTTATCAAAGCTGACCCGCTTGTGAGATGTGGCGGGTCAGCTTTTTTCCTATCCTTCCCTTTTATCCCACTCCTCTAGCGTCATCATTTTGAAGGCTTCCTCAAAATCAATTCGTAAGGGTGCGATGAATTCCAGTAAGTTGCCGTCAGGATCTTCGAAGTAAATAGCAGCGTGAGCTTGGGGGTTATTCGGCAAGACAAGCGGCTGCTTTTCTGATGGGAAACCGAAGCTAGTTGTTACCTCTATCCCCTTCTGTTCCAACCACTTCTTCGCTTCATCCATATCTTTGCGATCAATTTGCAAGGCAACATGACGTAACGAAACGTGATAAGGAGTATCTACCCGATCTGTCTCCCATAACCCTAACCAACTGCACCCTTTTTCAATCCAAAAGAAAGCAATGGTAGGAGTCTGATGGGCGAGTTCCAAATCCAGCTGTTTGTAAAACTCAATGGATCTGGCGAGATTTTTGACTGGTAAATGTGCTTCGTACAGCCCTTTTATCATACATGACATCCCTCTTCTTATTTATAAACATTAATATATCATATGTATGTTAATGTGAACAATTCTGTAAAGTCCCAAAAAAAAGTTTGCAAAGGAATTGCAACCCCTGACCTGACAACTCATTCAATCGTATGCTGTTCTTTCGCGTATCGGTTCACCGGGACAGCAAGCCCCAGATTCCCGCGTAATGTGTCTGCTTCATAATCAGAGCGATAAATCCCCCTCTCTTGCAAAAGGGGCACGACCAAATCAACAAAATCGTCCAACCCTTGCGGCACGACGGAGTGGACAATAAATCCGTCGGCGGCTTGTTTTTCAAACCACAACTGAATCTGGTCCGCTACCATCGTGGGCGTTCCAATAAAATCACCGGAAGGCGTCGCCGTTTGCAAGGCAACCTGTCGCAATGTCCAGTTGTTCGCTTTCGCACTCTGCTTGATTTTGTCAGTCGTGCTCCGAAAGCTGTTACTGCCGATCTCACCCAAATCCGGGAATGGTTCATCCAAATCATTCAATGCATGTTCGATACTGACAAGATTGGCGATCTCCTCGTGCTTTTTCATCGCCTCTTCTTTTGTTCTGCCGACAATTGGGCGTATCCCTGGAAATAGTAAGATGGAATCCGGTGAACGTCCATACTTTGCTGCTCGCGCTTTTACATCCAGATAGAAGCTAGCTGCCTCTTCCAGAGTTTCAGCGCCAGTAAACACGGCATCTGCTGATTTGGCCGCCAATGTCTTGCCGCTTTCAGAAGAACCTGCCTGAAAAATAACGGGATGTCTTTGTTGGGAACGAGCGATATTTAATGGACCCTGCACGGAAAAGTGCTCCCCTCGATGATTCAATCGATGCATTTTTTCCGAATGGAAAAAGATACCCGCGTCCTTATCGCGAATGAATGCATCATCTTCCCACGAATCCCACAGCCCCTTGACTACTTCCAAGTACTCCTCCGCCATTCGGTAACGCCGTTGATGGGAAGGATGCTCCTTTTTCCCATAGTTCAGCGCCGAGCCTTCCAAAGGTGAGGTCACGACATTCCACCCAGCCCTGCCGCTACTGATATGATCCAAAGACGCCAATTGCCTGGCTATGGTAAAAGGCTCGCTGTACGAGGTAGACACGGTGCCTACCAAGCCGATTCGTGAGGTGACGGCTCCTAATGCCGATAAAATCGTAAGTGGCTCGAAGCGGTTTAAAAAATGCGGGAGTGACTTTTCATTGATATACAATCCATCTGCAATGAAGACGAAATCGAACTTCCCTGATTCGGCTTTCTGTGCTTGCTGCACATAAAACCCGAGATTGACGCTGGCATCGGCCAATGCTTTCGGGTGCCGCCACGCTCCCATATTACCTCCGACTCCATGAATCATCGTCCCTAGCTTCAACGTTCTCGTGCTTCCCATGGTTCGTTCCTCCTTTGTGAAAAAAACAAAAAGGCCCCTGTAAATTACAGGAGCCTTTGGTTGACCAATCAGCCACGAATCGTTGTAGACTAGATTATGATAATAAATCCGATGTGTCAACTAGGAATTAAACTTCTCACTTTCCCATCGCTTTCATGATTTCTTCAATCCCGTCTATTTTCGCAAGAGCCATCGGTCCAGGTAGCGAAGGGTCTGCCAATTCATAGACCCGGTTGTTTTTGACGGCGTTCAAGCTATTCCAGACGTTGCTTCCTTTCAAGGCCTCTTTCACGCCGCCTTGGATCGGCGCTTGCCAATTATTGATCACGAATAGATGGTCTGGATTTAGTTGAGCGAGGCTCTCCAATGAGAGCTGCCCATTTTCATTGGCCCCTTCTGTTCGTTTCAAACCAAGACCATCATAAAACGGATCAAAACGTCCATCGTTCCAGGTAACGAACTGCTCTTTTCCTCTGTACATGACGAACATGACCGACTCCTGACTGCGAAAAGCGAGCTGTTCTTTGTATGCCGCAGACTTGCGATCAAACTCAGCTAGCACGTTCGCAGCTTTCTCCTCTTTTCCAATAATAACTGCTAATTGTTGAAGGGTTTCACGCCAATCCCCAGCCTGAGGCAAGATGACAGTCGGTGCAATTTGCGATAGTTTTTCGTATTGGTCGCGCATGTCATCAGCGGCAATGATGATATCAGGCTGAACTGCCAGTAGCTTCTCCAGATCGACCTCCATCCCCAGATCGATGATGTTTTTATCCGCCACTCGTTTATTGAGACTGGGGAAATTCGTCGTAATGGTCGATACACCTTGGGCGGCAATCGGATACGCATCCAAGACAGCCAAGTAGTCAACAAAAGCAATGTATGGCGTCGCGATTTTTATTGGTTTTTCCTGAATGACGGTTTCACCGGATAGGTGGGGGATCGTCCGTGGAAAAACATCCACGCTATTACCAGGCGTTGAGTCTTGATGTCCCGCTTGTTGGTTCGTAGCTGGTGCACTGGTATGTTGGCTCGATACTCCGCCGCATCCTGTTACCATCAGGACCACCATGATCGTAAGGGTCATAAAAATAGTACCGTGTCGCTGCATACTCCGTCGTCTCTCCTTTTTGAGTCTCTCCTACCTAACACATAATATAAATGAGATTCGTTATCAATACCCCAAATGATACTACGGGTCGGTACTCCACACTACCTGTAGACGGAATAGTTTGCTGGTTATCGGGATACTAGACCTACCTGTTAGAAGAACGTCTCACAAAAACGCTAGGGTTGACACCATATTTTTCACGGAACGCTTCCGCAAAGTAACTCGTATTCGTATATCCGATGGCACTCGAGGTTTCCGTCACATTCATTTCGCCTTGTTGAAGTAAATACAAGGCTTTTTCCAACCTCTTTTCTCGTAAGTAGCCAAAAACGGTTGTGCCAAACATTGCTTTAAAACCTGCCTTCAGCTTGAAGTCGTTTAACCCAATCATCCGGGACAGCTCAGGTAATGAAGGCGGTTCCGCCATGTATTCCATCATGATCTCCCTTGCTTGCCTGATCTTTTCTTTGTCTGTTTTCGATAAGGGAACAGACGCCGTTTCGCTATCAAGCAGAAAGGATTGAAACGCCATCGAAAGCAGCCCCAATATGCCAGTTTCCAGCTCAATCTTTTTCGTTCCCGTGTTAGCGACGGACTGCATCACACGTTGGAGTACAACAGAAGAAGCAGGAGACAGCTTCTCCTGAAAGATACGGAACGATTGTTTTCCGAGAATTTGGGTGAATTCAATGGAACGCTCTCCATTCGACTCCTCCATGAAATGATGGAAAGTCGACACCGGGATACCGATACCAAGCATATGGAACGGCTCATTTCCACTGTATTCAAACCTCGCTTCCACTTCTGACATAAATTGCAGCGAGCAAAGTCCTGGCAGCAATTGGTGCTCTTTTCCTTGTACGCAAATCCCTCTTTCCCCTTTTAAACAAAAATTAAGCTCTACCATAGGGCTTTTCGTAGAAAGAGAGAGGCTCTGTTGTCGGTAAAATGTATAGTCGGATACAGCAACTTCCATATCATACCGCGGAAGAAACCGATGAACATACCCTTCCCCCATCTCTGGATGCAGGGTCATATGTGTTTTCTGATCCACATTTTGCATTTCCAAATTCATTCTATCGAAAAAAAGATGAAAGTTTTCTTGAATGTCTGTCGAACTCAACTCTGTCCACCTCACCGGCTGTACAAAATGCATATGATAATCATTCTCAAATTATAGCGGATCGAGGAAAGTTTTACTATGATAATGGGAAGAGTCGCACATTTCAGCAAGAGAGGTGATGTTCCAATGCTAGATTTAGCAAGTCCTGTTTGGGGAAAGCTACAAGGTCCATATGGTTTTTCCGATCGTGTCCCTGCGCTCATCCAGCATATTCAGCATGACTATTTTTCCGAAGAAAAAGAAGAGTTGTATTGGGAGCTTCTGTATCATCAAAATACGATTTATCCATGTACATATGCTGCGGTCCCCTATTTAGTAGAGATCGCGTTGAAAACACAAAGGCCTGACATTTTGTTGGATATCTTTGTGACCTGTGGGATTTTCGAAGCGAATAACCCCAATGGGCTACATGTAGACTTGCCTTTGGAGTTTTTACGAGATCAAACCCAATTAGAGCCAGACACTATCCAAGAGATTTACCGTGAATATCATCGTGCCATTCGATCCTTGAGCAAGCTGACTGAATCACTCTTTCAATCGGTACAATCGGAAGAACAGGCTGGAGAAAAGCGCTACGTATTAGCGGCGGACGCTGCCTTTCGAGGTGATAAAGACATTGCTAGTATGCTTCTCACCTATTCGGAGGGAGATGAATATGTGATCGTCTGTCCAACCTGCGATACTTCTATTTATTTATGGCCGGACGAGGAGAAGAATTGCTTGTATGCATACGAGGAAGACCCGGTATCTCACGGCATAGCCAATCCAATCGCCATCAATCCAAACAGTCACACGTCTACACAGAACACTCGGTATCAGGCGTTGTATCAGCGGGTATGCGAAATCGGTGAACCTATGCTGTTTGCCCACCTTCCCTATCTTTCAGGAGAAATGAACTGTTGTTCGTGTAACTCACCGATGTTGATTTGGACAGAGTTACTTAGTGAATTCTAGACTGACCTGATAGATAAAGCAGCGGCGATCTAAGACCTGAAAATATAGTCTTAGACTCACCGCTGTTTTGATTGGACTATTCATTCAAATGATAGATTAGTTGCACAACGCCAGAAGAGAACGTTCTTGTTTTCACCATTTTTAAATTCAACCTCTGTTTTCTATCCATAAACAACGGTTTTCCTTCTCCCAAAATAACAGGGTGAACAGATAATCTATATTCATCAACAAGTCCTAAATTAATAAAAGTTGTAATAAGACTTGCTCCGCCATATAGCCAGATGTCTTTACCAGGCTTATTTTTTAATTTATTTACTTCTTCAAGAATATGATCATTTATGAATATTGCTTTATGATCAGTCCCTTTTTGCGTCTTGGAAAACACGTATTTTTCTTTACTATGAATGATTTCCCACATTTCTTTTTCAGTATTCGAATGTTCATCTTCTGGAGTGAATTGTCCCCATAAATCATAACTTTTTCTTCCATATAAAATCGTATCAATTTGATTTAAGAAATCAATAAACCCCATCTCAGAGTTCATGATGCACCAATCAACTTCCCCATTTTTCCCTTCAATAAAACCATCTACAGTAACTGCTAAATCTAAAATGATTCTTCGTTTCACGATTTTCACTCCTTTCGTTGATCTACCTCCCATAATAGACCGTTAAATATGTCACCTTGTGTCATATTAGTAACAGAAAGGGTTTCAACTAGAGGAAGTTAGCGGGTTTATGTGTGTTTTACACTAGCTGATATCAGTAACATCTGCCAGCGTGCCTTTGGTTGCGCGTAGTAAATTATCGGGAGTTAGCTCGATTTGCACTCCAATGTTTCCGCCACTGACAATAATCGTATCAAGCGCTTCCGCTTTTTGATCAATCACTGTCGGAAACAATTTCTTCATCCCAACTGGCGAACATCCGCCACGAATATAGCCAGATACCTTGGTAATCTCCTTCACGGGAATCATCTCGATTTTCTTCTCTCCAACAGCTTTCGCCGCTTTTTTGAGATCAAGCTCAGCTTCAACCGGAATGACAAACACATAATACGATTTGCTCGTCCCTTGCGAAACCAATGTTTTATAGACAACGTTCTGTTCGCGACCGATCTTTTGGGCGACAGCGATCCCGTCGATTTTCCCATCATCAGTTGCATACGTCAGCATGGTGTATGCGATTTTTTCCTTGTCCAATATCCGCATCGCATTCGTTTTTCCTTGCTTCACAACATTCCACCTCCACTTCACACTGGTCAACAAAATATAATCTATCTTAGGGGATGACGTTCTACTTTTCAACCAAAAAACGCCACTGACACAAGCATGTCAGCGGCGCCTCTTCTTATTGAATCGTTACATCGTCAATCTCGATATGGCCGGCAGGGCTAATCCATACACCCTGTACATTCTTTTGAATCGCCGCCAGGTTCTCGGAGAATCGGAACGGAATGAGCGGAGCTTCGTTCATTTCAATTTGTTGTGCTTTCTCATAGAGTTGCTTCCGTTTTTCCGAGTCTGTTTCTCTACGTCCTTCATCGATCAGCTTGTCCACTTCCGGATTGTTGTAGAAGGAATGATTTCCTGGTGCGCCATGTGCTTTTGAGTGATACAGGTTTGCTTGGTTGTAATCGGCATCGCCTGTAGCATTCCCCCAGCCACTCATGAACAGGTCTGTCTCCCCTTTGGATGCTGCCTCAATATATGCCCCGAATTCCATGACATCCAGTTGCAAATCGATGCCGATCGGCTTCAGTTGCTGTTGCAGTACTTCCGCTACGCTAATCCGCGCCTTATTGTCATTCAAGGCAATTTTTGCTTTGAATCCGTTCGGATAACCCGCTTCTGCGAGCAATTGCTTCGCTTTCTCGATATCATACGGAATGTCTTTTACATTCGGGCTGTATCCAACCATTGACGGTGAAATCGAGGAGTTTGCAGGTGTTCCCACGCTGTTGTAAACGCCTTCAATAATGGTCTTCTTGTCGATAGCATGGGCAATGGCTTGGCGGACACGCACATCGTCAAATGGCTTTTTCTTCGTATTCAATCCGATGTGATCGACAGAGAAGCCAGCGTATCGTCCCAGCTGCATCGACGGAGAATTTTGCACGCGATCGATGTCCGTCACAGGCAAGTTCTCCGCAACTTGTGCTTCACCAGTTTCAACCATTGCCAGGCGAGTCGTGTCTTCCGATACGGTTTTGAAGACGACTTTATCCAGATTTGGTGTACCGCCATAGTAATTATCGTTTCTCACGAGAACAACTTCTTGGCCAGGCGTCCATTTTTCGAATTTGTACGGGCCCGTACCAGTTGGATTCTTGCTCAAATCTTTTCCATATTGTTCAATGGCTTTCGGGCTGATGATGCTTCCCTCTGCACTCGCTAAAACGGACAAGAGTGGTGCGTACGGGTAATTCAGGAGAAACTGTACGGTGTACTCATCTACCACTTTCACTTCTTTGATTGCTTCAAACATGTTAATCCTGCTGGAGCCAACGGCAGGGTCCTGAACGCGAGCGATCGTTGCCTTTACCGCTTCCGCATTGAAAGGTGCGCCATCATGGAACGTCACGCCTTGACGCAGCTTGAACTCCCACGTCAAGTCATCGAGCTGCTTCCACTCACTTGCCAGGGATGGGACGTATTTGCTTTCTTTATCCATGCGGACAAGCCCTTCGTATACTTTGTGATGAACGATGGCTGCCGAAGGGATTTGGGACAGGAAATGCGGGTCGAGGTTGTTCGCATCGGACAGACGAGCGATGACGAGGGTTCCTCCTGTTTTGCCAGCTTCCGCGGTACCCCCTGCTTGTCCACCGCTCGTGGACGCGTCCTGCCCCGACGAACACCCTGCCAAAGCCGCAGATACCGCGATTGTCATGGCAATCAGCGTGTGATAAAAGCTCTTCTTTTTCATCTGTGTTCCCCCATTCTTGTTGCAAAAGTTTTAGCATTCAAACATATTTTATTTTAGATAATATTCTGTAATTATTTTTTCAGTTTGTTTACCTTTATTTTCAGTTTCTTTACAAGTTTATATATAAACAAACAACTCTCTCCTATGGCAGCGAGAGAGTTGTTCAAAGACTATCTGACAAATTCACTTTTTAACAGACCATACAGGTATTCATCATAGTAACGGCCGTTCGTATCAATCATATTCCGAAGCTTGCCCTCCAGTTGAAAGCCGAGATGTTCATGCAATCGTTTCGATCTTTCGTTAAAAGCAAAAACATGTGCCGTTACTTTCTCATAACGCAGCTCGTGAAAAAAATATCGTGCCTACCAGTTCTCCATTCAAGGTTTCAATCGCAAGCCGCATATTGTCTCCGTCAGGAACTCTTGCTGCTTGCTGCTCTGTCCACGATCTCGCTCCGGCTTCTGATCTCGGAAAATAAATGGCATCAGATGCTCTTGCTATCTCCGGATCTTGATCATTTTCGTGAAACTTCGGCCAATCCTCGGCCACTACGGCGCGTAATCTGACCATCTTCCCTTCCCACAGGTTGATACAATCGACTACGAGGATTCTAGCTTTACCCTATTTCTTCTGTGTGCTCACCAGCCAATCAGCTAGCTCCTCTGTTTGCGATAAGGTTGCAATCGGATCGAAATACCAAGATTTATCTTTTTTCCAGATGTACACCCTATTATTTTTTACAGCATCGAGGGTTCCCCAAATAGGGTCAGCCTGCAGTTCGGACAAGGTTCGGTCTTCGGATGTCAGGATGATATAATCGCCAGCAAAAGTAGGCAGAACCTCGCTCGATACTTCAATGGACTGTTGCTCCATAATCTCTTTGGCTACCGCTGCAGGTGGCTTGTATCCTAGCGCTGAATAAACGGCTTGTCCACCTCTTCCAAAATTATCCCCAAACACGCCTGTGTTCTTTCCCCAATCCTGCATGATAGAGAACGTAGCGTCAGCAGGCACTACCTTTGCAACCTTTTCTCGGGCACTGGCGATACGCTGATCGTACTCAGCCAACCAAGCTGCCGCCTCTTTTTCTTTCCCCAACAGGTTTCCTACAAAGGCAATCTCTTCATGCACGTTTTTCAATTCGCCAAAGGGAACAACTACCGTAGGCGCTATTTTTTTATACTGCTCATAGGCTGCTTCGTTTCCCGTGACGATTAAGTCTGGTTGTAGCTCAAGCATTTTTTCCAGCGAGATGTTTTCGTACTCCCCGATATTCTCTACGCCAGCCAAAGCCTCTGCGAAGTACGGATTTTTTAGATTCAGCTCTGGAGTTCCAATTGGTTTTACATTCAAAGCAATGAAGCTTCCCAAATACAGATCGACGATAATTCGCTTCGGTTCTGCCGGGACCTCGATTTCCCCTTTTATGGTCGAAATTTTTCGGGTCAGGCTGTTGTTTTCGACTGTATCCGTTTGTTGAACGGCTTGCCCGACTCCCGTAGTGCTGGTTGTAGTAGAGCTCGTGGTGCATGCACTCAATACGAGTGCAAAGCAAAACAACAAGGTAGCCACCATGGGCACTTTGCGACTGTACATGGATGAATCTTCCTCTCCATCATAACGATAACGATTCTCATAATCATCATTACTATACCGTCGGGTACCCGTCATAACAATGGACAATCCACGCGATCTGTATGGACGATTTTCCGTATTCAGCTCCCGTGCACCTCGCTGTCTGAAGTGTCCGGGTGAAGTTCCCGTCAGCTTTTTAAAGATTCGCGTAAAGTACAACCTGTCCGTATAGCCTATTTTTTCAGCAATATCTTGGATCGGTGCTTCCGTATGGAGCAATAGCTCCTTGGCCTTTTGAATTCTCACCTGGATCACGAAGTCAATTAAGCTGTTGCCCGTCTGTTTTTTAAAGACCCTGGATAAATTCTTGGCACTGTACCCAAAATGCTGCGCAAGTGAATCTAGCGTTAGTGGCTCTTGGTAGTGAGAATGTATATGGGAAATGACAAGCTCGACCACATCGGGCTTATCTGTATGGCCTGTTTGCTCATGCAATTGTCGCAAGATTTGATAAACGAAAAGGTGAAAAAGCGCCTTCACATGGAACTTTTGCAATTGGCTTGTGCATTGCCATTCCTCGTAAATCTGATGTACGAGGTCAAACATCTCCAATGGATTATCGGGCTTCAACTGATAGATTCGATGAAAAGCGCTTGCTTCTTCCCGTAGAATGACACGATCATTGCGCCATGGCCAAGGAAATGACACGACAGCCTTATACAAGATGAGATAATAAGAGAATTCTTCGGCGGTCAAATGAATGTCCAAGCGAGTACCCTTTCCCGCATGCAAGACCGAAAACGGTTTGACGTCAACATTCATTTCGTCCAAATAGATTTGAGCACTCCCCTTCGTGCTGTAAATAAACCCATTTGTCGGCAACCGATACGAAGCCAGTTTTTCGCCTCCATGTTGATACTGCTTACGAATATCTATTATTTTGATTGTGGCATAATTCCAGTATAGAGCGAAGTCTTCTAGCCTCATCTCTTCTATCCTCCATTTCCTTCTGGTTGCCCATCACTCACCTTTCTTCTATTTTATTGATAATCATTCTCACGGTCAAATAACACGTACAGTCCATAGAAAAAAGAGAGACTCTTCACGAATCTCTCTTCCTTTCCTGCACCCGTATTACGATGAACAAGTCAATGATTTTTCATCATATGGACGTACTGCACCACATACAAATATTGCTGCGTTAACGACTCCGCATCCGCTTTTACTTCCTGCAAATAGCGATTGCCCTCCACGCGTAGGTCTTCTATCAATGAGCCGAGGAAGCTCATATCGTATTCAGTCGCGAGATCTTGCAGCTTTTTCAGCTCCTGCAAATCTTGCTTGTCAAGTTTATGGATTCCTTTGAGTAACAAGCGTTCCTGCCACTCCGTCAGCTTTTCGGTAAAGGAATTTAACTCCTCCATATTCTTATGTCCACTTCCTCACCGTTATAAGTCCAATTTAAAGCTCGTCAGCGATTTGCCCTGCATGATGCTGATCGGATAAAGCCCATCTCCTATTTTTTGCACAAGCAAATACACATCGCGCAACTCTAGCAGTCGTTTGTTTTGTTCGAGATGACGTATATTGCGGGCGAATTCCCCCTGATAGGAGATGCTCAAATGGATGGTATGACATTGCTCGTCTTCGATCGTCAGAATCAACTGCTGCGTCTTCTGATCGAATTCGACTTGATTGAACTTCTTCGCTTTCAATACAAAAACCGAGTCCAACGCAGTTTCAAACATGTCTCCTGCTGCGTCCTTCCATTCACTGGACCAGTCGTGAACCAAAATCTTGCCGAGATCCAGCTCTTCGATATTGTCTCTGGGCACGATGGTTAGCCGAGTCTCTTCACTGGAAGACAAGCGTTGCTCCCGATTCGTCTTCGCCTGTGTCAGGATGACCTGTGAATGAGAGAGCTCTTCCATGGAGATCAACTCGCCCCAGGGCACCTTGCCTTTATAGCTGTCCTTAAAGGAAAAGGAAATGCCTTCATAATACACGGGGCGCGCTTCTGTATACGTGTAGATGCGTTGATCAGCAAGCGAATAAAAGTAATACGTAATCCCCTTGTACCCTGACCGCGTCTCCCATGGATTTGCTCCCAACGCATACAGACTTAACTGCGGAACCATATGGTACTTACTCTTGAAGCTGCCGAGCAGCTGTTTTTTCGCTTCGGTTTGATCGGTCTTCTCCAGGGCAAGCAAACCAAGATACACCCGGGAAAGTCGGTCGAGCAGCGCATCCGTTGAAAACTTGACATGACGCTGAAAAAATAAGTTCAGCTCACCATGAATGCCGCGAATATCCTTTTCCACGCGGGGAAGATTCCCGTTATGCGCGGCGATGGCTAGCAGCTCCAGTCGTGTACAAATCGTCTGGGATAGCTTCGCCAAGCCGATGCCAAGAATCTCTGCGATCAGAGCTTTGGCTTCCGCTACAACATCGGTATCATAGGTGACGTCGGTTACGGCTGCTTGTAACTGCTCGCGATCCTGTAGCTGATGCAGCGCCCGATAGCGCAAAATGACCTCCAGCTTGTGCAAGCAATTGCCTTTCGCCTTGCAGGAGCACATGCTCTTTGCGATCTCCGAATCACTGTCAAAAGATACGGATATATCTTGGGTGCGCAATGTCATGGTTAAAAAGGATGTTTCCACGACCTCCATCTCCTCGAAATAGTCGAGGCGAAACAGCACTTCTTCTATCTGCGCTGGTGTAAAAGCCTTGCTAATGTGAGCCGGCTGCAATTGCAAGAGCCAGCTAAAGTCAGGCTTGTAGGTCTCCAGCTTATCGTCAGCCTCTGCTCCTGCTTGCAAATGGTTTTGGGCATAGTAGACGATGGCGATGATGACATGCTTGCATATCTTGTCAGATGGACATGAGCAGGAAAAGCGATCCATATCCGCATGAAGTCGGCATACGCTGTCATCTGACAGCGCACACTCGACGTAATCATCTCGGAACTCGTAGGAAACGGTGAGCCCTTTTTCCATTTCCTTGATGGAGCGATTGTAAATTCCTTTGTTCGCGTATTTGACCAGATACTCTTCGTTGCACAGTGCGATAAACCGATGAAATTCCGATGTGAAATCCGCCATCGTTATTTTCCTGCTGCACGCATGACATCATAGACGGTTTCGCTGAAAATGCGTGTTGGAATATCGGTGAGCTTCATCCGATCCACTGGTTTGAAGTGAAAATGCTTGTACTCGGCATCTTTATTTGGAAAGAAAGCCAGTGCTTCCAGCTTCACATCCTCCATTCCTTCCCAATACGAAATACTCGCCCCACTGATTTTCAGCTCAGCCACCATTCCGTCATACAGTTTGTAAAACTCGTAATAATAACCGGCATCGAGCGGCGTTCCTTTGACCCAGCCGAATTTCTCCATCATTTTTGCAAATGCAGTAGGTGAGTACGATTCATCTGGCACGCGGAGCACTTCATTTGCTTTGCATTCTTCTTCTGTAGGCTGGAACGCTTCCCGGTTCAACTGCTCAAACGGTTGCGTAATCTCGTAATCATCCAGCTGCGTGCGCCAGCCGCTCAACAGCTCTTCGTCGAGCTCCAATGGATGAATCAAGCCAATGAGTTGCTCATCTGCCAACTCATACTCATCCTCGTCCACAGTGTTAAATGTTCCATCGTCCATATAGCGGAACGTATCTGTGAGCTTTCCGTCCTCATATACACCCCAGATGAGTCCGATTGCGAATTTTTGCATCAACACGTTCTCCACAAAGAGACGTTTCCATGCTGCCGTTGACCAATAACGCGATTTGGAAAGGGACTCTTCCAGACGAAGAGACTGTACCTTCACCATATTTTTCAGATCTTTTTTCAATTGAGCAAAAGTCAATCGCGCTTGTTCAGCCTTCTCCTGATCGTCTTTAGCGGACGGTGCAGGCAGATTTTTTACTGCCTTTCCTGTACTGTCGTTCGTGACTTCCAATTCCAGCTCGTTGCTGACCTTGACCGTGAAGGTGCGGTCGCCGTAGTCAAACACTTGCTTGCCGGACGCATCTAAGCCAAGCGTGGTGACCAGTCTGTCTTCCAGTTCCATCGCGGAAATGTTCTGATTCGCAGCCGCCATGGAGAGTGCCTCTTCTGCTGCTGTTTTGACCTGCCTGTTTTTGATCGTTCGCTTAATCTGGTCGATCAGACGCAGCGCAGTCAAATCATTCGAGAACGACAGGGCACGCACGCCTTCTGCAGCCAAAGCACCGCGGGAATGATCTGTCCATTCCTTAATCAACTGACCAATCGTATCGACTATGCGACGATCTCCGAAAGCGACGCAGAGCGGCATGACCCATTTTTCTTTGGCGACTGCCCCATTATCGAGCCATGTGCGCAAGACTTCAACTGTAAAGTCAGCAACAGATGCTGCTTGCAGAGACGGTTTCAAGTCAAGCACCAACGGGTTCGGTGCTGTCGGGAAATCGATCGAAGCGGTTAGCATGTATTCCATTACTTCTTGACCCAGCTCGTTGCCTTCTTGATCGCGAAGGACTGGCATGCGCTCCAGTGGCATCCATTTAATCCGTATGAGCTTGCGCTTGTCGGTCAGGTTGCCCAAATGGGTCAAACTCGCATCTGGCCCTTGCTCCTCGGCGTCGATAAATGTTTGCAGTAGTGTTTTAAACTTGCTGCTCTTTTCTGTTGTCAACAGCTCTTGGAAAATCTCCTTGTTATTGTCCAAGGAGCGAATCGCATCAAGCGCCATTTCCTTGACCTTTGCTTTTTTCTCAGTTTGATAGACGTGCAAATAAAGCTCCTTGTCTTTTGCCTGAAGAAACGCTGCGCCAGCGAGGCCGCTTACTTTCTTCGAGCCGTCAGACAATCCGAGCAGAATCGCTTGGTTGCGCAGTTCATCTGACAGCGTCTCTTTTGCCGCTAATAGGGTTTGCATCACAAACACGCGAAGCTCCGTATCCAGCTTTTCAAATTGCGCCAGACTCATTTTCGGATTCGCTACGACCAACGAACGATACACCTCTTCATTGACGTCGGCGTAATAATAGTGCATTTCCTTAATGGACAAAATCTGATAGAAAAGTGCGTGGATGTCTACAACTTCATCCTTTTGATAATGATCAATGATGGCGGTCAATCGATCCTGGAATGCATGAGCGAAGCACATATGGCCTACTCTTCGATTGGACTTGTCTTTGTACTGGCACATGAACGGAATCAGACGCGCAATAAACGGATGGTCCACAGGCAAGAAGCTCAAGAGAATCATCTGCTGTCTTACCAGTTGTACGTCTTCCAGATGAACATGCTCAAGTACATCCTCCAGCACATCTTTTTCATCCAAATAGTTCGCCAGCTTTGTCGAGCCCTTCGCACGTCGCAACGCGTCTTGAATTATCCCTTCCATAGTAGGCTGGAAATCAGAGAGATCCACGCCTTGTGCCGCCAACGTTTTGTGTAAAAATCCCTTGACCATCGGGATCGAAGCAAGTTCAAGCGCTCGTCTCGATTTGGTTACGTCCTCAAGCGCCAGCTGCTTGACCTGCTCCCAGAGCGTCGGCGGGGATAGCAAATGCTCACGTAGTCCCAGCAGTAGATCGTAAGGCTCATCCATGTGCACGAGCTCAAACAGTCTCTTGTCTTCGGACAGGATATCGAGCGGGAACATGTCAAAAAGGATTTGCAAGGTGCCTTGCAGCTCCCGATCAATCTCCTCTTCCTTCTTCAGAAATGCACTGATCCCGCCTTTGACGTGAATGCGGAAATACAGCAAGCTGATGACCAACTCCATATACCGCTTCAAATGCTTCTGGTTCAAAAGGGAACCTTCCTTGACCTGCTCTCCTGGATAATACTTTTCTCGAAGCGCTGCCTTTTTCTCTTTGACGTACGAAGGGTACAACGACTCGTTGGTCAGTAAATTGTTGCTCGAAAACTGCATGGTTACGACTTCTTTGGTAATGGTATGCAGCTCTTTTATATATTCGCGCGTATCACCTGTAACCAGGTAATAGTAGATCGGCATCAGCTTTTCTTTTGCTTCTTCCAATACGCTCGGAGAAATCGTGTACGCATACGAAATGAATAGCAAAAATTTGGCCCGCTCAAATGTCGAGGAGTAATCACGGCTGATGCTTACGCGATAATCCTCCGCAGCTTTTAACAAAAATTCGCCAAACAACGTAGGACCAAAATGCTCGGCTGTTTTTCTTATGGCCTCCAATGCTTTCTGATCTTTTGCCCGGGTGTCAGCCTCACCGATTTCCTTCATACTTTGCAGTTCGATCTGGTCCAGGAAGCATTCATCTATCACCTGTTTCTTATCGTAAAAACGATTGCTTGCCTTGTAGATCAGTACAGCTGCTCGATAGAAAGCCTGCTCTTCCCCGCGTTTTTTTAGCTTGTCAAATTCGGATCGAACCGAATAGTTGTAAAATCGCGGGTCCTCTGTGATTGCTGGGCATTCGTCTGTGTCACCTGCAACGTAATCAGCGATTTGATCGTACAAATGCTTGTTTCGATCACTTGCACTGATAAACTCCTCCACAAACTTCTTCGTAACCGGATTTAGGTCTGTTTTTCGTAAAACCATTCCTTACTCCTCCTTCTCTCTATTTGATAACCTTACCAATCCATTGCGCGAGCTCATCTGGCGTGATTGCTGCAACATTGGCTCCCATATCGCTCAAAACCCTTGCAGCATACTGATTGTACGTAGCGTTGCCATTGAAATCCAAAGCCGTCAGCACTAAAAACTTGCAGCCCGCGTCAATAATTTCCTTGCTCTGGCGATACATTTCCTTGATCGGATAGCCTTCCTCTAAATCACTGACGAGGATAAATATCGTCTTCGATGGATTTTCGAGCAGTGTTCTTCCATATTTGAGCGCCTGAGCAATATGAGTCCCCCCACCAAGCTGCACACTCATCAGCACATCGACCGGATCATCCAGTCTATTGCTCAAATCAACAACTTTCGTATCAAAAATAACCAAATGCGTCTTCAACGCAGCGAGTTTGTAAAAAATACTTGCCATAACGGAGCTGTAAATAACAGAGTCCATCATACTGCCGCTCTCGTCCACGACAATAACGATGTTCCATTTGTTGTGATGCTGGATATTGCTGTGGAAATACAGCTCATCAATGATAAACCGGCTTTTTTTGCGGTCGTAGTTTTTCAAATTTTTGCGAATCGTTTTATGCACATCCAAATTTTTCATCGACTTCGTATAGCCGCGTTTGTGGCGATTGCGTTTGCCGACGATGCTGGTCTGCACTTCATTTTCAAGCTGACGCCGTAGATCGTCTACCACCTTGCGTACAATTTCCTTTGCACTTTTCACGACCTCTCCTTTCATCCTGCCTTTAAATTGGAGGATGTTTTTCAAGAGGTTCATGTTGGGCTCCATGCTTTCCAACACTTTTTTGTCTGTCAACAGCTCTGTCATGTTATAGCGATCCAGGGCTTGCCGTTCAAGGATTTCCACTGTTTTTTTGGGAAACAGCTTGCGGATTTTGTTCAGCCAGACAGGAACCGTCAATGCGGAATCTCCTCGCCCGCCTTCTTTTCGATATCCTTGCTCTTCTCCGTATTCACGGTTGTATAAAAATTCAAGTATCGAGTCTAGTTCCTGATAGGAAAACTCGGATGATTGATAGACCCCGCTGCCTTCCAAAGATTCCTCAGCATGAGATCCCAATAACAACCGCCAGCGGTTCAAGGCTTCGCGGCTCAAATCAGGTTCCATTTGGCAAACTCCTCCTTGATCGCTTGATCGAGCATGCGGGCATCACGCAAGGTGCGCTCATCGATGACTTCATTCGTGACTTGTTCCACCGTTGTTTGGAAGAGAGCTGCCACTTTTTCCGAGAGCATACTAATTTCCATTGGACTAAAATATGTAAACGCCAATCGCAGTTCAGGCACTACCTGCAAAAAATCGTCGTAGGTCAAGGCTGTAATCATTTGATGCAGATCGCGCAGGATTTCTTCATGATGAAAGAGGTAATCACGAGCCACGATAAAAACGCCATGTAAATAAGCGGCCGTATGCAGCATTTGCTCAGGTGAGCCAAACATATACGCACGTGCGCGTCTGGATATTTCTGCGCGCTCGATCACTTCGAGATTGCACAAGATCGCGACCACGACTCCCTCCAGTTTTGCGGGGAGTTTGTCGTTACGCAGTAATTCCAGCAGTTGGTCACTAAAGACTTCTCGGGAAACATCCGCCTGTCTTTTCTCACTTAGCATGTACAGGAATTTGAGCTGATCGGCCATTTCGTCCAGTTCGTTGGGGTTCGGATTGCCCTGCTCGACGATTTTGGTAACAGCCTGGTAATATACTTCTTCTACCAAATTCTCCAATCGTTCTGTCGCACTCAGACCGAACAAACGCTTTTGCTCCAAAAGAATAGTGAGCGTCTTCAGCGTTTTGCAAAGAGAGAGAAAATGTCCATCTTGTCGAACGGACTCTTCTACAGATACAAAGAGCCGTTCTGCCAGCTCTTCCAATCCCATGACGACTGCCATCAAGAGCCATTTTGCCAGCTCATGGCTTTGGTGCTGCGGCAGATCTTTTACTAGATCTGCAAGCTTTTGCGCGGCCGCTTCTTTCACCGTCCCACCGTAAACCGAGCTCTCGATCAGACGGGCTTCGACGAAGGAGGAGTAGCTGTAGCGCCATGTTTCTCGGACGAGATTGACGTTTCGGTTGGTCATCCAGTCCGGTCCTGCTTCTTTGGTGCAAAACTCTGTACCCAAAAACTGCATGCAGTGAAAAAACTGGCTGGCTTCGCGATGCGACTTCTTGGCATACAGCTCTAGCACCTTCTGATTGCGCCCTGTCGTTGTGATCGCGAGCTTAAGCGATTTACATCTGTCTTTGCAATCGCGAACGATGGGTACATCCAGTGAATTAGGGGCAACCTCACCGATTCCGTCTCCTGTCAACAGTTCTCGCAATTTCTCGATCGGCTGTGACGTTGCTATTGAGCGCTCGCCTTTTGTAAATGCAGAGAGTACGGAATCGATCAACTCATAGGCACCGCCCTCGGCCTTTTCCCGCATGACGGCCAATCCGCTCATGAGACTGTACGCTTCAATCGCATCCGCAGTCGACGTCGTTTCTCCCTTGTCACGCAGTTTTTTGAGCAGTTGCGGGAGGTACATCAAGGCGCTTTTCGTGAAGGGAGCAGGCTCCTTCTTCTCCAGTGCCTTCCATACACTCTCGTAGTAGTGAACGTAGGGCATCCCGCTTGCGTAACCATTCAGATGATCAGCTTCCTGGTACGTGTACACCATTGGGTATATTTTTTCTTCCTGCACCTTTTGTATCTTGTAGGAAGTCTTGCGTTCCTCGAGAAGTCCGTATGTATGAAATCCGCCGGTAACCACGAGAATTCTCGCATGTTTTTGTTTTGCCTCTGCAATTTTTTGACGCATGTGTGCCTCGCGAATCAAATCTCCTTCCGCTTCCAAAGTAGCGTCGTCATAGCATTTTCGAGACAAATAGCAGTAGGCAAAAACATCCTTGACGAATTCCTGCGTCTTTTTGCGGATACCATCAATCTCAAAAACCTTTTCCCATAGCTCATCGAAGTTCCGGCATTTCATCGTCTGGCACAATCGCTGAATAAACTGCGAGCCTGCCAACATGCGCTCATCGTGATAGGACAGCTTTTCATTCTTCTTTTTCAAATCATGACCGTCTTCCAAGCTTTCCAGGCGACTTCCGTAGCTTAGATCAATAAAAGCTGCTAGAATCTGCCGTCGTTTTGCTTCGACCAAGGCCACATATTCCGGTGAATACAGAAGAAACGGAAAGTAACAGACGTATTTTTGCTCCCCCGAGGCGTACGCGTAATAAATGCTCACAGGAGGCTTCGTCCGTTCATCCGTCAAGATCGGAATGATATGGTTGCTATGGTCCGGGCCTTCAATCAGAATGATTTCTGGTTGATACTCTTCGATCGTTTTTTTCAAATGGTACGCGCAGGCAGGACTATGATGACGAACCGGGAAATAGACGACCTGTTTGCTGAGGTTGTAGACCTCTTCTTCGACGAATGATTTTATGAAGCGGTCTTGACCGTTTATTTGATCCATTTCTTCTCGCTGTAATACGTTCCCCATAGACCCTCTTCCTTTGCCCGTTCTTTGACCACTTTGGTAAAGTAGGTTTTCAGGATATTTGCGTCCTTTTGGTTTTCCTTGACGACCGCTCCCAGCATGTTCTGTACCAATCGATCCATAGAAATCGGCCTGCCATCATAATAATGGGACGTCATTGCACTTTGGACATAGACAGATACGGCTTCGGCTGTACTCATCACGGATTGAGGTGAATCGATTTTGAATCCTTCCTTGGTCTCTCCCGTGCGCAGTTCCATGAAGGTCGTCGCCAATATCTCAACCACATCACGATCGATTTCGATATGGACGCCACTTTGCTCCAGAATCACTTTTGCTTGGGATTCGATAATTTGTGCTTCCATTTTCACATGATTAATCGGCGCAATCGTCTCGAAGTTAAAACGGCGTTTGAGAGCGCTACTCATTTCATTGACGCCTTTGTCCCGCAAGTTCGCTGTTGCAATGATATTAAAACCGGGCTTCGCAAACAGGACGCCGTCTGACAGCTCGGGAATGTTCATCACCTTGTCGCTCAAAATACTAATCAACACGTCTTGAACTTCAAACGGACAACGGGTAATCTCTTCAAACCGGGTAATGATCCCTTTGCTCATTCCCGTGTATAACGGCGAAGGAACCAGCGCTTGCAGCGAAGGACCTTTGTCCAGCAGCATCGCGTAGTTCCAGGAGTATTTGATCATATCCTCTGTCGTTCCAGCGGTGCCTTGGATTGTATTCATGCTTGTACCGGAGATGGCCGCTGACAGCAGCTCAGACAGCATCGTCTTTGCCGTTCCAGGTTCACCGACGAGCATCAAGCCGCGATTGCCTGCCAACGTGACGATCGCACGCTCGATAAGCACATCATCGCCGTAAAATTTCTTCGTAATCTGTATACTTTCGCCCTCATATGAGAGTGGTTCATCCGTTCCTAAAATAAAATCGCGCACAGCTCTTGGTGACATCAGCCAATTGGGAGGTTTTGCCCCTGTATCATGGGATCGCAGCGCATTCAGCTGTTTTGCATATAACACTTCCATTGGCGGCTTCATTGTTTCCATCCAAATGCCCACTCCATTTCTAGTTGTTCTTTTTAAAAAGTTTATTACAAAAAATGAAAACATATGTTTGTCAGGAAAAGAAGGGTATTTGTACCCAATATCAGGAAGAATATGTGAAAAGATGTGAAATGAGTACTACATACAAAAAAGCGCCCTGGGTCCCCAAGACGCTTTTCTCGCTTTTTTTGAAGAGTTTTTTTACAACAACGTCCGCAAGTTCCAAAGCTCCGGGAAAAAACGGTGATCGAGCGCTTTGCGTAAGTACATAACGCCTGATGACCCTCCTGTTCCCTGCTTTTGGCCTATGATGCGTTCGACTGTAGTCATATGGTTGAAACGCCATTGTTGTTGCTGGCTGGCGATATCCACCAGCTTTTCTGCCAGCTCGTACAGATCCCAATACTGGTTCACATTTCGATACACGGTCAGCCAGGCTTGCTCTACACTCTGATTGGGCTGATAAGGCTGTGTCCAATCGCGATTCAAACATTCCGGATCAATCGGCAAGCCACGAGCAGCCATCTCCCTGATCGCCGCATCGTAAATGCTTGGCTGCTGTAAGGCCGCACTCATTTGGGCGTGAAGCTCTGGTTGATGTGCATACACCGCTAGGACATGCTGGTTCTTATATCCTAGCTTAAATTCGATTAATCTGTTTTGATAGGATTGAAATCCGGATGAATGACCCAGCTTGTCACGGAACTGGAGGTAATCGGATGGCGTCAATGTAGAAAGGACATCCCACGATTTAATCAATTGCTGCTGGATACGCGAGACTCGCGCGAACATTTTGAAAGCAGGCTCTAGATCGTGGTTGCAGATGCACTCATTTGCTGCTGACAGTTCGTGCAAAATTTGTTTCATCCATAGCTCACTCACCTGATGAATGATAATAAACAGCATTTCATCATGATGGGTGGATTGACGGTGTTGACTCGACAAGATTTGATCGAGCTGTAAATAATCGCCGTACGTCATTTCTTTTTGGAAATCAGTATGAATCTGCGTCTCCAATGTGGTGTCGTTCGGTTGATTACTTCCTTGTTCATGTGGTTTCATCGCGGCATGACCTCCTTTCCCATCTAATTCCTTTCCACCCCTCGTTCCTCCTGCTGAATTTCGTTCCTTATCACCCGATATTATTTCGCTGCCTCTAAATATTTCAAATCGATCAAGCCATCGATTTTATTGCTCGAAATATAGCCGGCTTCCTGGCTAATATCGGCCATTTCCTGAATGACTTTTTCATTGACCGCGGTCGTTACTTCCAAACGAGAAAAGGCTGCCTGCACTTCTTTTTTGCTCAGCTCTTTGCCAGTCAGATCTTTCAAATGCTTGATGATCAGGTCTTGGCTTTCTTCGGGATTGTCCTGAATGAATTTGACAGCCTTTTTATGAGCTTGCAGGTAGGCCGTTGCCAATCCTTCTCTTTTCAGAAATTCATCACTGGCTGCTACCACGGTATTGGTTGAATCTTTTCCCCAAGCGAATTGATCCCAGTCCAGAAGCAATTTTCCTTCTGCCTGATTTTCCAGTACATATCCCCACGGCTCCTGCGTTGCTGCACCGTCAATGGATTTTTGCACGAATAATGCTGCCGTATCTGCTGGAGCCGCAGCATACAGTTCCACATCTCCACCGTTTGTCGTCGGTTTGAGACCAACCTCATTCAGTGCTTTTCTAAGCATGACATCCTGTGTGCTGCCGATAACCGGAATTGCGATTTTTTTGCCTTTTAAATCTTTTAGTTCAGTGATATTGGTTGAACCATTCATGACGAGCACAGCTCCACCATTAACCGCACCTGAAATCAAACGATACCCGGGATGCTTGACATAAAAGTTCAATAGCGGTCCAGGCCCGACTGTCCCTACATCAATTGCTTTGGTAGCCATTGCTTCCATAAACAACCCGCCATTGGCGACCGTCTTTGTTTCAATCTTCATATCAGCACCGAAGGCTTCCTTAAAATATCCTTTCTCCAGCGCGATGATCGTTGCACTATGGGTCAGATTTGGGAAATATCCGATCCTTACTTCCTTCTCAGAGGATGCTGCTCCGCCAGTAGAGCACCCACTCGCAATCCCCATCAATAATAGGGACGCGACAACGGTACTGAACACTTTTTTTAGCATGTGACGACACACTCCTTAGCCATTTTTCTTTTATGAATGGACTCCCCACTTCATCTGAACGTTGCGTTCGATGCGTGAAAAGACAACATTATCGACAATGGTACCGATGATCGCAATAATGATCATGACTGATATCACCAAATCCATTTGTCCAAGTGAACGTCCCATCTCGAGCAATTGCCCAAGACCACCGCCACCCCCGAGCAATTCACCAGCCATGAGTGCCCGCCAGGAAAATGCCCAAGCGATTCGAAGCCCAGAGATGATCTGCGGTACAGATGCAGGAAGAATCACCGTTCGTACAAAGTGAAAGCCAGACGAACCGTAAGTCTTGGCTACCCGCTGATATAACGGCGGGACATTTTTGAAACCGCTGGTCGCGTTTACCGTCATCGTCCAGGTCGCACCGATCGTCACGATGAACAGAATGGAGAAGTCGTTTAAGCCAAACCAGATAATCGCAAGCGGGAACCAGACAATGCTCGGGATAGATTGAAGCGCAGTCACCACAAAGCCAAGCGTTTCTTCTACGAGTTTGTACCTCCAAATGAAGTAACCCAGTATCAGTCCAACGATAATGGCAATGACAAAGCCCAAAAGGATCCGTCCCATACTCTTTCCAATCGCAGCGGTAATTTGCCCGCTTATCAATCCATTTACGAGTGTTTCGAAAACCTGGGTCAAGCTGGGAAACATGAACGATGGCAGCCCAGATAATCTAGATGTGACTTCCCATATCGCCGCTATCATAGCGATGAAGATGACCCGTCTTAAAGCTGTAGTCATTGCCCATTTCCTCCTTCAGCACCTTTTCTATCTCTTCTTGCAGGATCGACAGCACCTTTTGCTCCGTGTTTAATGTCACACTATCCGGCATGACTCCATCGCGCATGGCAGGAACCGTAATGATCTCCTTGATTTTTCCGGGGCGTGTAGCAAAAACGACGATCCTCTCCGCAAGCTGAACGGCCTCCCGGATATTATGGGTGACGAAAAATATCGTGACTTTGGTCGTCCGCCAAATCTCAAGCAGCTCCTTATGAAGGACCATCCGCGTCTGTTCATCCAATGCCGAAAACGGTTCATCCATCAGCAAAATGTCGGGTTCCATAACAAGTGCCCGAGCTATGGCTACGCGCTGCTTCATCCCGCCTGAGAGCTGATGGGGATAAGAATGAACATACTTGCTTAAATGGACCATTTTGAGCACTTCCAGCGCCTTTTCATTGGCTTTCTCTGTAGACATTTTTTTCAGTTTCAGCCCATATGTAACATTCTCCAAAACCGTCAGCCATGGAAATAATCCCGCTTCTTGAAAAACGACGACTCTGTCGGGACCGGGCTTATTCACTTTGTTTCCAGCAACGTGTATGTCACCGCTGTCGGGCCGATCCAATCCGGCTATTAAGTAAAGCAACGTCGATTTACCACAGCCAGAGGGGCCGACAATGGAAACGAAGCTGCCCTTCTCCACTTCGAGGTTTATATCATCCAGCACTTTTACTTTTTGTTTCTGCTCATTCACAAAGTGTTTCATAACATTATCAATAGTCAGATACATGGCTGCACCTCATTTTATTCCAACTTTGTCGATGGGGATTATGAATAAATAATGATTAATCCTATCGTTTTTGTCAACTATAATAAAATGAAAAAGAGAAGGCGGCGGGCACCTTCTCCTATTCAATGCGGAGGTAACATATTATGTGCTTTTTCCCTACAGCTTCGTCGGATCAAATCTTCTCTCATCCAAATAAGCTCGCGCATGCCCCCAGAAATACTTACTTGGCTGCATGTATTTTTCCAGCCCAGCCCGCTCAATCGTGCGATTCGCCTCTTCATTTGCTTCTTTGAGGATTTGCTTTTCATCCACAGTCAAAACACGGCGCTCGTCCATAATCAGCCCACCATCGACAATGACATGGTTCACATCTCCACCGACTGACTGATAGACGACACGATGGACATGCATATTCTCCGGATTCAAGTGGGCCTGGTGCATGTTTACAGTAATGACGTCCGCTTTTTTACCAGCCTCAAGCGACCCCAACTCGTCATCCCAGCCGACACAGCGCGCCGCATCAATCGTTACCATTTCCAGCAGCTTGCCCGGCGGGAGGTAATAATAATCACGCAGCGCCGCTTGTTGCAACAACTGCATTCTGCGCATTGCCTGGAACATGTCAAAAGGAGTCATCGGCGAGGTGCCGTCTGTCGTGATCGCAACGGTCGCTCCCATCTCCAGCAATTCCGTTATCGGGGTGCGTGCATTGATTTGACCAAAACCAGGAGAAGCACTCACATTCGTTCCAGTTTCGGCTAAAATTTTCGCCTCGTCAAAAGAAATTCCCCGACAATGCTGCAAATGTACGTCTGGACCGAGCAGCGCGTACTCCTTGTCCTGTATCGCGAGGTGAATCATGCCTCCAAAAGCATCGGAATGGATACGAGTGTCGTACTTTTTCGCAATCTCCCTGATTTTCCGCGCTTGGTAACGGTCGAAATCTGTTAAGCCAAACAATTGGTCAGCAGGTGTCGGATAGGATGGATTGACAGAGGTCACGATGACAAATGGCGTTATGTAGGCTCTGGTTTTATCATTATTCGCGTGATTCAGCGCTTCGATCACTGCTTCTGCTCCAGCGAGAACCTGCTCATAGGTGACTTCCTTCGTTACTTTTTGTCCATCGACCCAGCGGCTGAAGGGATGCGGCCACGGTGGATTACATGGACCTGTCGCTACGATTTCGCGAACACCGACCTCGTTGTACGCTTTAGCGTGATTCAAGGCAAAGATCGGATCATCCGAGCGCGGCATCGAGCCCAAGACGCTAACACCTGTCGTAATCCCTGCTTTAAGCCGCTCCAGTGCCGACAGCTTTCCCTCGTAGTACCAGAAATCGTCTGTCACGTAGTGCTTATAAGTGTTGGTCATGATTGGCATCCAGTCGTTGATATTGTCCGTCGCAATCGTTTTGAACAACGAGTGTCCGCCATGACCATGTGCGTCAATGAAGCCTGGCAGTATACAATGATGCGCGCAGTCGACTACCTTTTGCGCGGGATACTTGTCTTTTAGAAGTGGAGTGTCGCCCACCTCCAAAATTCTTCCTTTATTGATGGCGACTGCCCCGTCTTGTAATACCCGACGGTCTTTGTCCATCGTAATGACTACGCCGTTTACGAGTAACAAATCGATCAAGATGTATCTCCCCCAACCTCAAGAATAAGGGCGGTACCCATCACCTACTCCCCTTCCCTACACCTTACCGCAATTTCGATACCTTGTATTTGCAAGAAAATTACAACTTTTTATAATATGTTTACCTGTTGGTTCCAAATGGAAAAACCACCTTTCCTTAAAGGAAAGATGGTCTGAAGGTTTTAGGCGTCCGCTTTTCGTTTGCGGAGGAAAAAAATGAGAAAGGCTATCCCCGCAAATGCGAGTACAACATAAACGACATTGGAATATAGATCGAAATAGTACAGAATGTCTTCCCACGATTCCCCCAATAAATGACCAGCCATCACCAGGACGATGTTCCAAATAAGCGTACCGAGTGTTGTAAACAGCAAAAACAGCGGGAAATTCATTTTGGTCATACCAGCAGGAACGGAAATCAGGCTTCTGATTAATGGGATCATGCGGCAAAAAAAGATCGTCCAGTACCCGTATCGGTCGAACCATTCATTCGCTTTATGGATATCTGCCGTTTTAATGCGCAGAATATGCCCCCATCTCTCTACGATCTTCTCTATTTTTTTGACGTCTAGGTAATAACCGATTCCATAAAGCATGATTGCCCCGATCACGGAACCGATTGTAGCGGACAAGATTACGCCAAAAACCGTTAACGATGATTGCGTCGTCATAAATCCACCGAAGGTCAAGATCACCTCAGAAGGTATCGGTGGAAAGATGTTTTCCAGTGCCATCATGAGTAAGATACCGAAGTAACTATATTGTTCAATAATTTGGGTCATCCAGTTCTGCATGCTATCCCTCACAATTATTTACCAATGCTTATCTCTCCAGTATAGAGACACGCGTTGCATAGTTCAATGAAAAGCGATAATCTTTTCCTTTAATTCAATACGAAACAGGCACGTCAGGGGTTACCCTTCCA
The DNA here is from genome assembly GCF_042878995.1 of Brevibacillus sp. NPDC003359. Lineage (NCBI taxonomy): Bacteria > Bacillati > Bacillota > Bacilli > Caryophanales > Paenibacillaceae > Brevibacillus > Brevibacillus sp. NPDC003359. Next base: position 563,393 of record NZ_JBIAOR010000001.1, on the reverse strand, counting down.
TTGAAAATTTTCATGCAGACTATTTTTTATAATATTGCAATTCAAGGGAATATGTGGAATATTAGGAGGGTACCATCCACATCACATAACTCAAAGTTGATATCTTTAGGAGGTGAAAACGGCATGTTTCGCAAGGTTGTCCATTCCTTTGTATGTCTATTACTGTTTATGACTGCTGGTGCCGTTGAAGTAAACGCAGCCCCACCAAAAGTAACTGGCACACTATTCATTGAGAAACCATTTAAGAAAGAAGGACTTCGGTTTCAAACGACCGTTACTGAAATCGACAATCCAAAATACGACTCACCAGTGTACCACGTAAATACGATTGTCACGAATATTTCACGGAAACCGATCACCTACACGACTGGTCATTGCTATGGTGTGACAACACGACTAGAAGCGTATGCCTCTGGAGACTCTTGGGTGCTGCCTTACCCTGAAGACGAACCTGCCTGTACCCCGGACATCAAGGAGAGAACCTTAAAACCTGGGAGAACTTTTGAGCAAGATGAATATTTCCGAACAGATGAACTGCCGGATGATCTTACGCCAGACTATTTTCAGTTAAACTCTTCCGTACGTATCCTCGTTGGACCGGAAGATAAGGAACGCAAAGAGGAACTCGTAAAGATGCAGACGCAATTTCTTGCAGGGCTAGCTCTCCCTCCAGACGAGATTGAGATCCAGTCTGAATCGAGCGAGCTTCCTAAATCGTATTACGAAATCAATGCGACAGGAAAAGTCTCTAATAAGGAAATCAAGCTCGTAACGCTTCAGGTCTTTAATACGCTCATTACGTTGCGAATTGACTCGAAGTCAGGAGAGTTTTCCACAAAGAAAAAAGTAAAAGCAAAAGGCCCGTCCCTTCAATCAGGTGTTCTCGAAGTGACGTATAAAGATGGAACGAAACACATCTACAACATTCTCATAAAGAACACCAGCAACTGATGTTTTCCACGAAAAAAAGGACTGCCATGTGTGCGTCCTTTTTTTCGTGTTCATCTCTGTTTCTCTTCTAGCTTGCTATTCCTTCTGCTTAGACCAGTAAATCATGGTATCGTCTCTCTTTATTTCTGTAAAACCCATTTTGACTAATATTTTTGCGGAATCTATGTTATCTAGCAAGCACTTCGCCGTAATCTTTTTCACATCTGGCTGCAACAACGCCCAATTCGCTAGGCCTTCAGCCGACTCGTAAGCGTAGCCTTTTTTTCGCTCCGCTTCAATAATTCCATAGCCGATGTCCACTTCTCCCTCTGTATTCGGTCCTCCCTTGAACCCTACATCACCGATGATCTTCCTGCCATCTTTTGTAATGATCATCCACGATTCAAATCCTGTCGGTTCGCCTGTTAGTTCGAGTGCTTTGATGATTTTGGGTATCGTTTCCATCGCATCCTCATCAGGCCAGCCTTTGCCTAATGTTAGCCCCATATCCAATAACTCTTCATAATTTTCTTGTAAAATATTCGTCGCTATTCTATGTGTAAATGGAATCATTATGAGCCGTTGTGTATGAATGCTTTTTTCATTCATGGATAGGTACCCCTTCCTTTTTCCTTCATTGTCGGTAACGATATTTACGTTGGATTTACTCTCCATATGTTTTTTCAGAAAGGGTCTATTCCTACACCTCAGCTACTCTTTCAATACTCCGATAGGAAGAATCACTCGGGCACCACCATTATAGCATGATTTTCCATCCCTTTTTCTCAGAACGAATTGAAGATTGATTAATTGGAATCTTTTCCGAATAATGAGAGATAACGAATGATGATGGACACCACGGAAATCCAGTTGGTAAGGAGTGAGAAAATGTCCACAACGCTAAACACTGAGCTTGTCCGCATTCTGCCCTGGGACGATCACGATCTTCCCTTGCTGCGTCTTTTGAATGCCCCAGCCATGATGGAGCATCTTGGAGGCCCGGAGACGGAAGAGCAGCTCCTAGCTAGGCACGAGCGATACGTCAATAAAGACGGTCAGCTATCGAGCAAGATGTTCAGCATCGTACTGCTGCCAGATCACACCCCTGTCGGAAGTATCGGCTATTGGGACCGCAACTGGCAAGGAGAAAACGTATACGAAGTAGGCTGGAGCGTCCTACCTCCCTTCCAAGGGAAAGGAATTGCCTCTGCGGCCTTATCCTCACTCATCACACTCATCAACCAAGAGCGACGACACCCGTTTATTCATGCCTATCCCTCTGTGGACAATCCTGCCTCAAATGCCATTTGCCGTAAGCTCGGTTTCACTCTGCAATCAGAATGTGTCTTTGAATACCCTCCCGGACATTTTATGCGCTCCAATGATTGGCGTTTAGAAATTGCATCGGAACCTTTCCCCATTGAAAAAGTTCGGGAGCAATTCCCCGCCCTACAACGAACTTACAAAGGCAAACCAGCTGTTTATCTAGATGGCCCCGGCGGCTCGCAAGTTGTAAAATCCTCCATGGACTCGATCTATAGCTATATGGCGAACGGTGGGGCGAATTTACACGGCACCTTTCCAACGAGCAAGGAGACAGAAACCATTCTTGCAGATGCCAAGCAAGCCGTAGCTGACCTCTTCCACGTGAGGCCGCTGGAGGTAGCGTTCGGTGCGAATATGACCACGCTGACGTTTGCGATTGCGCGTGCATTGGGTCGGCATTGGAAAGAAGGGGATGAGATCATCGTCTCTGAGATGGATCACCGAGCAAATGTAGACCCGTGGCTGACTGTTGCCGCTGATCGCGGAATGACCGTTCGGTGGTTGAAGGTGAACAAAGAAACACTTACGTTACAACTCGATGAGCTCGATACCCTCCTTACTTCTAGAACCAGACTGATGGCAGTCGGGCTTGCTTCCAATGCAGTGGGAACGATCCATGATCTCGCTGCCATTTCCCAAAAAGCACGTGATAAAGGAGTTATAGTCGCCGTCGACGCCGTCCATGCGGCCCCTCACTTTTCCATCCATCGTGACGAGGTTGGCGCCGATGTCCTGCTCTGTTCCGCTTACAAGTTTTTTGGCCCTCATGTTGGAATCGCTGTCATCCGCAAAGAAATTTTTGAAGCACTCGATGTTTACAAATTGGTTCCTGCCCCCTCTTCTTATCCAGATAAACTGGAGACCGGAACCCAAAATCATGAAGGAATCGCAGGAATCAGGCCCGCAATCGAATTTGTTGCTTCGCTTGGTTTCGGGGATAGCTTCTCTGAAAAAATCCGTTCTGGTTACGTGATGATCGAAGCCTATGAAAATCGGCTGGCAGAAAAGGTGCGAAAAGCACTAGGCACTATAAAGGGTGTCACACTGTATCAAGCGGGTGAAGATGTATTGAAAACACCGACGATCGCTTTTCGGATCGAAGGGTTTTCTCCCCGAGAAATATGTGAGCGATTGTGCGAGGAGCACAGTATATTCGTTGCCGACGGAGACTTCTATGCGACAACACTCGCCAATTGTTTGGGAATGAATGAAAGCGGCGGCTGGATACGAGCGGGGCTGGCACCGTACAATACCGACAAAGAAATTGACCGGTTTATTCAAGGTATCAAAGAAATAATAAGGGCATAAAACAAGACCCGGGTCAACGCGACTCGGGTCTTACACGTTTTTATCCATGAAGCCCGCCCTGAAATCTAGCGCGGGGGCGATAATGCCCGACTGGAATTTGAATCAAGCAGGTCTTCTCTTCCGTCTCTAGGTTATACAGATCGTCGCAATTTTCCACGTCAAATCCGAGTAGCGGATGGCCGCCCATTCCACACGTGAACGCTGCCAAAAGCAAGTGATGCACGACAATTCCCGCCTCCATCTGCTGGATGCGATACCCACGATATCCAAGCTGATTGATCAAATGATCGCGTTTACCCGCCACATGAAAGCAGAGCGGCACTTGATACAAATTCACGTTGTCCAGGGTCATACCCTCTTGAAGGCGCGCTCGCAAATCTTCACAAACAATCGGATAAAGAGCGTGCTCCACTGGTTCGTAAGCGTATGCCCCGTCTTGTATCCCTTCTACTTGATGAACGGTTACATAGAGAGAAAGCCTCCCCCACGCTACTTCCGAATCTTTTCCCAAATCACTGCCATACGATAGAGCACTCATCGTCATTTCCACGATACGCGCTACCTGATCTTGATCTGTCTTCCTCCTGATAAAGTCCATTTCCGGCGAAAAACGCTCCCGGCAAAATTGCGCCAAATCATAGCTTGGTTTCTGCATGCGCGGGAGAAGGATTCGTGCTACGGAACGAGGCGTCCACTTGCTTTCCAAATGGTCCGAATAACGGGTAAACGAATGGGTAGATTCCTGCATGGCAGCCTCATTCATTTGCAGGAGCGCAGGATATTTTCTCCTTCTTTTTGAGCGCATCACATGCACATGCTTTTGTTCAGACAGTTCCCCTATTAGCTCGCTTGCCGTCTCCTCACCTCGCTCTTTCCATTGTGAGGGTAATTGTCTCGCTCCTTCTGTTTGAAGCGATAAGGGTACCACTGCGTATACACTCTCTTGATCGGCTGACAAACCAAGCAGTGCATTCATCGCTCGATCTAGGAACTGGTAGTGTACCACAGTCGAAACACTGAACTGTTTAGCCATCTCCTGCATTTGTCCAAGCAGTACACCAGCATCGAGACCCTGCAATCGATAGGCAAACTCATCATACTTAAAAAAGTTCTTCCAAAAATAGATGGATACAAACGCAACTCCAAAGCATTCATTTACTGGACAACCGCCACCAAGCGCTCGGCTAAGGAAATGATCAAAATTCCCTTCGCGCAATTGTACCAGTCTGTGATGAGCCACATCGTAGTGGTATAGACCAGGAGGAATACTCGACAGCTTCAAATATACATACAGCTCACTCGGATAGAGCGCTCCCCCTGACGGAACTGGCCTTCTATTCGTTACAAGCGGCCGAAACGACTCAGACCCGGCATCTGACGGAGTCGTGGTTAACAACGATTGGCTGATCTGGATGAGTCCGTAGCTATACCATAACCACGCGCCCAATTGAGCGAGAGACAGCTCTTGTGAAATGCTTTGATGTTCGAGCGATAGAGGTACGTCTTCTGGCAGGGGGATGACAGGTAGCCCCCTGTACATCTTGTATGTCAGCGGAGCATCTTCCCAATCCACTTCGAGATCACTTGGCCTGGCGTTTTCTGTATCAAAATGAAGGCGGTACAAGAAATTTTCAAGACTCATCCGGCTCACTCCCAGATGCATGTTATGGAAACGGATGCGGAAAAGGATTCAATTCGTCTACACGCAGTGGTTCTTTCGCATATCCCAGCTTCACGGGAACCTCCAATACTCTTTTCAATCCCGTTACTCGCGTGAGATGATGGCCAAATGTCATCGGGAGCATGCCAGGAATCAATACACGCACGCAAGATAAACCATGGCGCCCGACCTCTGGTGTCGTTTGATCCACTACAATGACATCAAGATCTACCTTTTGGAACACTCCGAGCAAATCCCGCAAATCGTCTGTCAGGTCTCGATGCTGGCTTCTGGCGGGAAATTGTTCAGCGAATGAGACCATCGGACGTGAATCATCCAAAAGAAAGGATAAGCGCTCCGCTGCTTCTGGCAAGCTATATAGCATCGCATGATCATCCATCTTTTTCACCAAGGACGAATCATGGAGCATGCGCAAATATTTGTCTCGGTTCGCTTCGTACTTGTCTGTCAAAGACATGAGCATGGCAGCCGTTTCGTAAATGGAGCTTTTTACAGCACGGGTGGGGTCTGGATGTGCGCCAGCCGCACAAATGAGGTGCAAGCCTTCCTCTCCGCGATTTTTCGCTATCGTCCACACAGCCGGAATGCCATTTTCCATGGTTGCGTCGAACAAGTACAAATCGTAATTCGTAACCGTCTGCATCCGATCAATCAGAAGTAGCAATTCCCGATCCTGGACCGTAGCGGGATCGAGGCGTGGCAATGGCAATTGGGCATACCAGGTCAACAAGAAAGCATCTCGCTCCACCACTTCGAGGATGCCGTAAAAGATCGCCTCCTCCAAACTCCCACCTAGCGCACAGCCATTGGATGTCTCAAATACAACTCCTTCCCCGAATCCCATACTGTAGTAGGCCATCAGCTCAGGTACAAGAATGGGTCGCTCTTCTTTAAATGAATAAGCCCATACCCAGTTCATCTCTCGTTTGGAATCAAACTGCTGAAACGGAAATTCAGGTAGAGCATATTGCTCTTCAGTATGGGTACCCGCTGTGGTCGGATCAAGTGCATACGGCGCAAGATTTGCATAGCAATCCCGTACCATCGTCCTCTTGCCACGCGGCATCAGCCCGCAATATCTTTCCATTCCTTCCAAAATCGCCGTTATTTCACTATCCGCGTACGAAACAGACCTGCCGGCCGTGCCCTCGTCATGTGAAAATAAAGGCAGATTGACACTAACATCTGCGAACACAGAGACGAGATCACGTACTTTCCCATTCAAAAATCCGGTTCGGGAATCCAAATATTCGGTGGAGAGAGCTTGTTTCAAATCGGCTATGGATTTTGTCCGATAGCTGTCAGGACTTTGCTTTACGATAGGCTTCAAGTGTATTCTCGCCTGCTCTTCAGAATCATCAGGCAACCGACTGCATACCGGGCATAACGGATTCGGCAAAAAGAAGTGGCGCGTGCTGGTCAATGTTTGCAAATCAATAAACTGGATATGCCCGGATAACTGAGCTTGCCTACCCTCTACAATACGTTCAACCTCCGCACTGACATGGTATGCCACTTGTAACAACCCTGAGCGGGATGACCATGGATCACGGGGTATGCCGCCTTTCTCCCTCAGCATATGTTGTACCTTCCACATCTCTTTGCGATCCCGTCCCGCCATCAATCGCCTCATATCTGCACACTGGGAGCACCCTGTTTGACCTGGATGCACCAACGGGCCTACGATTGCCTCCCCGAACGAAACGAAACCGCGCAACCATGGAATATTCGCTTTTCGGAAATGCTTTTCTGCCTGCAAATGCAAAGCAGGATCGTACGTATCGTGCAACAGGAGCCCCAAATTTGCTCCACTTGTCGCCGACTCCATGTTTTCACTCTGCCACACGCGATAGTCCTTGCTCAAATGTTCGGAAACCAGCTCCGCCAGTACTCCGTCTCCAACGACAAGAATGTCAACACTCATTGAAGCACCTCCCGCGAGAGCAGCAAGGCGAATACGCCGCCAAGGTCTTCTTCTAGGAAAGGCTCTATCGCGGCATTCATGACTCGCGGAGAAAGGTGTTGAAGCTCCAGTACCTCGACAGCTTGTTTCCAGACCTCTTTTTCCGATTCTTCCTGAACGCTGCTGAGCACCAGTTCAATGGCTTCACCCGTCAACGCAACAGATTGCGTAGTCAATATATATTTGGACACATGACTTGTTGGCGTCTGCGTGTGTTGCAAGGCATACATCAGCGCTTTTCGCAAGGCATCTCGCTCTTGCAAGCCAACACTCCCGTACCATCCTGTGCGCGTCCCCACCCAATACACCGGAAATCCGCACACCCCATGCCCCTTCGCAAGCGTCGGTTTCTCACCTAATGTAGCGAAAGACCGTACATAAAACTGGGACAGTTCATCCACAATCGAGTCAACATGCACCGCTCTAGCCGTTGGTTGTCGTCCTTTCATTTCTGACACATACGTGAGTGTCAAACAATGCCGTAACGCCCGACATAAACCTTCTACTGCCGTTTCCCCTGCTCCAATTCCAATGTTGCTCTCTAGCTCGGCTTGATTAGCTGAATGTTGAGCGCTTAGGTGGTTCACCATTCTTCCCACATACATCTCTACCCCAAGCAATCCTGCTTCTCTGCGTGCCTCGTCATGGGTATATCCGGCGCATACAACAGTTGGCAAAAGCTCTGCGAGACCATCTGTGACAGGATCGACGGCTGTCACCATACACTGTGTCAGCGGTAGCTGCGTAAGCTCTCCCTCATCCCAGCTGTGAAAAATTCCGTTATCTGGGGAGGTCCATGACGGAAACAGAGACAATAGACTTTCTTTCTGTTCTGCCTCTTTGGATATCCGCAATTCAAGCTCTCTCTCATCCAATACCTCCATGCTCATGTCTTCATTTCGCATTGGGTGAGGCATGTATGACTGCCAGCTTCCTTCCAACGTCTCCAGATTTAACAAATAAATTTTGTTTGGGTCCTCTGCTTCATTGACACCTGAAACATATTTGAACCATTCAAAAACAGCGATATTCGCCAGCATGGCTGCTGCCGTCATTGAATATGGATGTTGCTCGGGGTCCGCACACAAAGCCTGTCGATGTAAACGACACCAAGCTGATTCAAAGCATGCCTCTGACTGTGGATGAATCAGCGGTCCTACCATTCCTTTTTGCTGGACAAATAACGCCGGAACAAACACCTTCTCCCGCACTCGGCACGCGGACTGGATCGCACTTATTTCGTCCTTATTTACGCTTGCTGATGTGTACAAAATACCAGCAAAAGGCTCGATGGCCGCTGACCAGTCGGCACCCTCCCACGACGCCGGTTTGAGTTCAACGAGCTTCACGTGTGGGTCTTTCCTACGCGAATGTTCTATAATCGCCTCTAGCCGCTCACGATTGGTCGAGGTCTCATTCGTGATGGCGTAATGGAATTGAACGCATCCCGATTCCAGCAATGCATGGATGACAGAAAGGAAAAAGGAACCTGCGCCGATCACCAATACTTTTTCCGTTCGATATTTTTGAAACTGATACCCTCCTGATCCACCTAACTGATCCAAATATTCAATCTGCGCTGCATACCTCGACATGACCTCTGGTGATAATTCATGTGGTTTCTCCATGCTCACATCTTGGAGGAATCCATTTTCTAAAAGTGTACGGGCCACTTGAAATATTTGTTGCTGATATTCTTCCGGCAAATCGTCGGTCAATTGCTCCAACGTATGCACACCATTAAACATGGGTATTAACTGATCTACCCATTGATTGATCATGTCACCCTTCATGCGGAAAGTTCCGATGTTATTGCGAAAATACACACTTCCGTCCGAATCGGGTACATACACTGTATCCCGATTCACTTTTATGCGCATTGAAGGATTCAGCTTATCCATTCTCCTCCCCCTAACGTTGTGAAATAAACCAATTTGCGACAAGACATGTCACAGCTATTTTATGTATCACTCTTTGTCTCACATTCCAGTCGGAAAAACAAAGCTCCTGCCAAGACACAATTTGGGCAGGAGCTTCATTTACGTAGTGATCATTAATCGTCATTAAATACGATAAAGCATGGGAAGAAGCAAGAGCAACTGCAAGAGCAACTGCAAGAGCAGGAGCAGGAGCAAGAGCAGGAGCAGGAGCAAGAGCAGGAGCAAGAGCAACGACTGCAACGACCACAACTACATCTGTGGCAACCACCGCATCTGCCACATCCTCCACCACACCTGCCACGAACTAGTGTCGCCTCATTCATTTTTTCTTTGTCCCAACGCTGCACTCGATCTGATCTTATTTCAGAAGCCTTCAGTTTTTTTAGCTCTTTTTTGAAATCATCCATCATTTTCACCTCCGCCACTTCATGGGGCTACTCTAGATTTATGAAGTGACGTTGGGTATTTGTTCCATCATCATGCGCCCATTTTTGTTGGACACGAGAAGATCAACTACGTAGCAAGCTTCCTTGACAAAAAAGAAGCCACCTTCAAAGTGAAGGCAGCTTGGATGACCCATATTTACAGTTTGAAGATAATGCCCATCAGCGAGTAAATAATCACCGTTGAGAACAGCACGGTCATATGAATCAACGAATAAATAAACATCGTTTTTGACCATTTCTGCGAATCCATTTTCCTGTATCCAAATACACTCAGAACCAGCCATAAAATATTCAGGAGCAGGGCCATCATCGTAAGTCCTGCACTTAATGACCAGAATAGAAAGCTACTTGCTATTAAAACAACCAAATAAACATTTGCTTGAATGTAGGTACGTCTCGCACCTTTGACCACGGGCAACATAGGAACCCCCGCAGCCTTGTACTCATCATGCTTGCGAATCGCAATCGCATAAAAGTGAGGCATCTGCCAAATAACCATGATGATAAAAAGCCCAAGGATAGCAGGATGCGTGATGTCCGGGTGAATGGAGGCCCATCCGATGAGCGGCGGCATTGCGCCAGAAATGCTTCCTACCTCCGTATTGTAAACCGTTCTTCTTTTGGTCCACATCGTATACGGCACAACATAAAAAAACAGTCCGAGAAAACCCATTATAGCAGCCAAAGGTGTTGCCAGGGCGAGAGCTACCAAGCCAATAATCGTCATCAGAGAGGCAAGCCATAAAACCGTCTTCGCTGATATTTCCCCTGTCACCGTAGGTCTGTTTTTCGTCCGCTCCATGACAGAATCGATATCGCGATCATACACGTTATTAAAGGCACCTGCTGCGCCCATGATTAAAATAGAGCCAATCGTTGCAAATAAGATTTCTGGTAGCTTATCTACTAGACTGAAGTGATAGGTATATAAAGCCAATGTTAATCCGGCAAACATCGGAATCAGATTCGATTTGATAATCCCCGTTTTAACCGTTTGCGCCAAAATATTGGACATAGGCCGATTCCGCGTTGCAACGCTTTCTTCCCTCTGCATTCGTACACTGTCCCCTCTTACTAGATGATCTATTCTATCGTACTCCAAAATAGCATGACATAGTAGACGGTTAAATCCTACAAAACTGCCATTTGCATCTTACATACCGATAAGGATTTAAATACTATATGGAATGTTAATTCTATATGGTATGATTGTCAAGAGAAGGAGGAGGACGAATGAACAGACGCAGATTAACCCAAGCAGAGCGTAAACAGGAAACAAGGCAATTGCTGATAGACTCAGCCATAGAGACCTTTGCTCAGTTAGGCTTCCACGGGGCTTCCGTTGATAAAATCGCAGACCATGCTGGATTTACCAAAGGAGCTGTTTATGCTCATTTTCAGTCCAAAGAAGATCTCTTTCTCGCTATCTTGGAGAGTCAGATGCAATTACATGTGTCTAATATCCATCACGCAATTGATCACCAGCCATCATTATCGCATTTTATAGAAGCCATGGACGCTTATTTTATGTCCGTTCAGCAACAAAATCGAACCTGGTGCATGCTGAACTTGGAATTTTTGCTTTATGCCATGCGCGAAGAGTCAGTTCGCCAGCGGTGGTCGAACATGATCATAGAGTCGGTGCAGCATCTTTCCAAGGCGATACAGACATTGATGCCAAAAGAAAGTGACTCTACTCTATCCGCGGATGAAATAGCATGGACCATTCTTGCTTTAGAGAATGGGATGACCGTTTTTTATTACATAAGCGGCGACCAAGTGCCCCTTTCTTTATACGGAAAAGCTTTGCAAAACATGCTATCGTCAAAATAGCGAGTACCTCATGCTAGATCCTATTGGACTCGGCAGCTCGTCGCTTCATGATTCGATTGACTCTTTCAGAACCAAATAGCATGAACATAATGTAGAAGGCTGTAAAAAACGGTAAGATAGAAACTGTCGTCTGTGCAGCAAGCCACCCCAGCAACGGAGGCAAAAGCGTGGCACCTGTGTACGCAACCGCCATCTGATAGCCCATCAGCTTTTGCGTTTGCTCTTTCCCAAAGCGTTCAGGGGTATCATGCAGCATACAGGGATAAATCGGAGCGAAGCCTAATCCGAGCAAAAGGAAACCGATCAGCGAACAGAAGGTCGGTAATGGAAAAATCAGCAGCGATGCCCCACCCAATGATAGGAGAAGTCCACTTCGAATCAGGACGCGGTTGCTCACTTTGAAGGTAACAAAGCCAGTGATAAATCGTCCCATTGTAATGCCGCCGTAATACATGACTACCCACTCCGCCGCCACAGCCGCAGGCAGCTCTTTCACATTTACCAAAAAGCTGCTCCCCCATAATCCCACCGACGCTTCAGCCCCACAATAGAAAAGAAAGGTCAGCAAAGTCAGCTTGACGCCTTTTGTACGCAACGGCTGTTCGCTCTGCCCACGAAACGAATGACCCTGTGACTCTTCGACAGCTTGACTCTGCATCTTCTCCATCCGTTTCCACAAAGGAAGCGTAAACGCCAGAAGTACGACTAGCGCAAATTGTATGAGCGAGACGGTCAAGTATCCATTCCGCCACAAATCATGCTCACGCATAAAGCCAGACATAATAATGGGGCCAAGCGTAGCACCCACCCCCCAGAAGCAATGCAGCCAGCTCATATGATGTGCTTGATAATGCGTGGCGACATAATGATTCAGTGCTGCATCTACAGAGCCAGCACCAAGTCCAAGTGGCAATGCCAAAACCATCAACCATAAAATCGAAGGGGCAAAAGAAAAACCGAGCAAGGCTGCCGCCGTCATTAAACAGCTGATCAGCGTAATCTGTCCGGTTCCTAGTCGTTTTATTAATGCACCGCTCATCAAGCTAGACACGATCGTACCAGACGCAATCACAATGTTAATCACACCTGCCATACCAAATGCCGCGCCATATTCCGCCTGCATGACCGGCCAAGCTGCCCCCAGTATCGAATCAGGAAGGCCCAAGCTGATAAACGACAAGTAAATCATGATTAAAAAGAATGTTGCCACAATCCCCCGCCCCCTGCTCGTTTTTACACTCTTACAGTGAGTCTATTCAGCAATTTCTCTCCCTCTGTTTTGAACCGCTTGTTCTTTTCGAGAAATTCGTTCACTTCATGTAATTGGGCTGGCCGATAGCCTGGGCCTCCACAGCCACAGGAATGATAGGTAAACCCATGCTGAAAGAGGATTTCAACTTTTTTCCACTGCTTCACGTCCGTTTGCTTCGGAGCCTTGAAATCATGCCCCATATCCTTCATTCCCTCACCACATTGCGGACAGCTATGCTTGATTTTGTTCCATTCTTCCTCCGTCAACTCATACTTGGAGGTTTGCTTAAACACTTTTCGGCAAGTGAAACAAGCGTATATTTGTTTGTACGGACCATACATCCCGTATCGACACATGATGATCAACCCCTATCCCATTCATCTGCTAGCTTCCCTTTCAATTGGATGGCGAGCATTCTCCAGTTTGCTATGTATCCCCTTTTTTGACGAGCGTACTACCGATGAAGTCAAAGCTCAACGGCGATCCCTTTTTGTCAGGCTGCCATCCCAGCTTGATCGCCTCTTCGATGATAGCCGCGACGTCAGCTGGCTTTATTACTCTCATGTCCAACTGTTGCACATGTGGGAACTCCGTCCAAAAATCATTCACATCTGATTTTACATACACACGAATCAATTGCCCCATACCTTCATTGTGTTGAATCGTCAAAGCGAGCAGTCCCTTCGCTGCTGGGCTAATGACCCAACGATATCGCTGCTCTCCTACCGCTATACCCCGCGTACCTTTTTTGGGTAATGCCATAGCTACCTCCTCAATGAGCGTACATGCTCATCAGTTCTGCCAAATATGTTTTTATGCCGTCCAATATTTCAGGTGAATGCTGTACAGTCACTTCTTTCCCCAATCCAATCAAAAACTTTGCAAAAAATAAGATGTCACTTCTCGCTACATTTCCTTCCAACCAACCACTTCCATCCTGCCGTACATGCAGCATGGATGCAAGCCAAAGCTCCGCCTCACAAGCCTGCACACCTTCAGTGGTCAGCTCCGCAAATATGTAGACCGTGTCCTGTTCCTCGCCTGTTTTAATCGGTCGATTTTCTAAGTGAATGTCACGCAGATCCAACGGCTTCGATGCCGATTGTTCGGCGGAATGGATACGGTCACAACGAAACACACGAAAATCTTGATATTGATAACAATAAGCCGGGCTATACCATAAACCGTTTTTCGTATAAATTCCAATCGGCTGTATGTCCCGCTTGGATTGTTGTCCGCGCGATTTATAAGTGATGGCGAGTCCTTTTTGGTGGATGGCGGCATCCAGCAAAATGGATAAATGCGGTGAACTGGCTTGCCGCTTTGGTGTCACGAAATCAACACGGCGTTTCATTTGATCGATGCGATCCCGAATATCCGGTGGCATAAATTGATAAAATTTGTTCAGCGCCGAAGAGGATTCTGTCTCAAACGGCAGAGATGAATGATGTCGAAGAGCATGGATCGCGAAAAAGATTGCGACCGCTTCCTCCTCTGAGAATGCAATAGGCGGCAAAATCCTTTCCTTCAAGACATGATATCCGCCATGCGGTCCCACCTCGGAGTACAAAGGTACCCCTAACTCACTCAGTTCTTGCAGGTCCCTTAAGATTGTTCGCCCCGAAACGCCAAATTCGTCAGCAAGCTCCTTCACAGTAAACTTGCGCTTCCGGTTGACAGTCATCATCATTTCCAACAGTCTTTTTGATTTTGGCATGGCATAACTCTCCAAATGTTTGATTATGACAATTCCTGTCACTATTATCTGTTATTGTGAAGGAGAAGTCGAGTAGGACATAATGCTGGTCATAAAAAGGAGGAAATGCTATATGCTTCATCCACAAGAAAACAGTACAGGAACGAGAAAATTTTTCCAATCCGGTAACGTAAAACTATCTTACCTTGATTTTGGCGGTGACAGTCAGAGAGTTTTGCTCCTGCTGCACGGTCATATGAATGATGCAAGAACATTTACAGCGTTTGCTTCCAGATTCACAGATTGGCGCGTGATTGGATTGGATCAGCGCGGTCACGGCTGGAGTGAGCATGCCCCAAATACGGATTATTCACGTGAAAGCTACATCAATGATATTCTCGCCTTTAGTAAGACCGTGCTGAATGGCGCTCCTGTTACGATCGTCGGGCATTCTTTAGGGGGCGTTAACGCGTACCAATTTGCAGCTCGTTACCCTGAGCTTGTGAACGCAGTCATTGTGGAAGATATCGGAGTAGAAATTAAGGCCGACTTATCTTTTGCAGAAAAACTCCCACATCGCTCCCCTTCCTTACACGATCTCAGGAAATCACTCGAAGAAGTCGGCGTTCGTGCAATCGATTATTTTTCGGAAAGCGTGTTTGAGGATGAACAAGGCTGGGGATTCCGTTCTGACTTAAAAGGCATGCCTATTTCTCAACGTCACATTGACGGGGATTGGTGGAGCGACTGGCTAACGTCTTCTTGCCCGATCTTGCTGATTCATGGCAAAAAAAGCTTTGTATTGGATGAAAATCAAGCCGAACGCATGGTGAACCAAAGGTCGAACACAAAGCTTGCAAGTTTTGCTGAGTGCGGGCATGATATCCATTCTACGGACCCTGACGGATACTATCAGGTTGTAAGAAGCTTTCTTGACGAGTTGAAATAATATCTGATGCACGCGCAAAAGGGGGTAGAGACATCCGAAAGTCTCTCCCCCTAGCTCTTTTAGACCTATGAACATGAGATTCCAGCCATGTTCCGAACCATCGTACATTACAATTCCAGCATATGTTTCTCCAAGAAGTTCGTAGCAAAATTCCCTGTAACAAAATCGGGGTGCTCGAGCAACTTCTCATGGAATGGAACTGTCGTATGCACGCCCTCAATGACAAACTCACCTAATGCCCGCTTCATACGAGCCAATGCTTCGTTGCGATCTGTTCCCCAAACGATCAGCTTGGCGACCATGGAATCATAGAAGGGAGAGATTTCGTAGCCGGGATAAACCGCACTGTCCACGCGCACACCGTAACCACCAGGCGGCAAGTAATTGATGACCTTCCCTGGTGATGGCATAAAGTTTTTCGCAGGATTCTCTGCATTAATTCGGCACTCGATTGCCCATCCGTTGATTTTCACGTCATCTTGTGAGAAGGATAACGGATTGCCCGCTGCAACAGATATTTGTTCTTTGATCAAGTCAATCCCTGTAATCATCTCTGTCACGGGATGCTCTACTTGAATCCGTGTATTCATTTCCATGAAGTAAAATTGTCCGTGCTTGTCTAGCAAAAATTCAACGGTACCCGCTCCGTGGTACGAAACCGCTTTGGCTGCCGCCACCGCAGCTTGCCCCATTTGCTCGCGCAGCGTTTGGTCCAGCGCCGGGGATGGTGCTTCCTCTACCAGCTTTTGATGACGACGTTGGATAGAGCAGTCCCGCTCGCCCAAGTGCACGGCGTTGCCATGCTTGTCGCCCATGATTTGAATCTCCACATGGCGCGGCTCTTCTACGTATTTTTCCAAGTACACGCCGGCGTTGCCGAATGCTGTCTCTGCTTCTTTCTGGGCTTGCCGAATCGCCTTGGACAATTCATCGGCGTCAAAAGCGACACGCATGCCTCTGCCGCCGCCTCCAGCTGTTGCTTTTACGATGACAGGATAGCCGATTTTCCCCGCCACCTGCAATGCCTCATCCATGTCATCTATCAATCCGTCTGTGCCCGGAACTAATGGAACATTCGCTTGACTCATCGTTGCTTTTGCTACGGCTTTGTCACCCATTTTTGTGATCGCATGGGGATCGGGACCGATAAAGGTAATCGAGCAATCTTGGCAAAACTGGGCAAACGAAGCGTTTTCCGCCAAGAAGCCATAGCCCGGATGGATAGCGTCGGCCTTCGTGTGAAGAGCGACCGTCATAATCCGAGCCATGTTCAAATAGCTGTCCTTGGATGCCGTAGGTCCGATGCAATACGCTTCATCCGCCAATTCTACGTGCAATGCTTCCCGATCTGCCTCAGAAAAGACAGCAACTGTACGTATCCCTAATTCCTGACAAGCGCGAATAATCCGGACAGCGATTTCGCCGCGATTGGCAATCAATACTTTCGTAAACATAGGCGCGCTCCTTCTTACTTAGTTTTGACAACGAGCAATGCTTTTCCGTAATCGACAAATTGACCGTCCTCGACGAGAATTTCCGTGATGATGCCGCTAACCTGGGATGTAATCTCAGCAGTGAGCTGAAGAGCATCAGCTGTGCAGCGTCCAACCTTTTCGCCTGCTTGAACCGTCTGTCCTACTGTCATTTCCGCATAGAACAGTCCTACTCCTGGAGACATGACTTGCTGCGTCACTTCCTCGGGTACCTCAACAACGACATCGACGGACTCAGCAGTGACAGCTGCCTCCTGATAGCCATGCTCCACTTCGCCCACCTGTACAGGCGCATTAACAGCCACGACTTCGACTGGTGCGCTTTTCTTAATGACGATTCGGGTCTTGCCTTTCTCCCATTCCAGCTCCTCAATGGAAGACTGATTCACCAGCTTGATGAATTCACGCAGTTCATGCAGCTTCATAGAAAGACTCCTTTCTTTTTTCGTGTAAGAAAGCTTAAGTACACCGTGTCAAAGCGATTTTGCTTAAGCTTTCTGGAGCGGATAAAAACTTTCCGCTAAAACGCGGTCGCTCATCCATGAAAAGACCTCGAAAATAGTTTTTTTATAATGGGATGTTTCCGTGCTTTTTGTACGGACGATCTTCTTGTTTGTTTCTAAGCATTTCCAAGGCTTGCGCGACCTTTTGTCGGGTTTCGCGCGGATCGATGACATCATCCACCATGCCGAGACTTGCCGCGACATATGGATTTGCGAACTTTTCTCGGTAGAGGGCAATTTTCTCTGCGCGAGTCGCGGCCGGGTCCTCACTTTGTTCGATTTCCTTTGCAAAAATGACGTTGGCAGCCCCCTCGGGACCCATGACGGCGATTTCTGCATTCGGCCAAGCATACACGATATCTGCTCCAATGGATTTGGAGTTGAGCGCCACATAAGCGCCTCCGTAAGCTTTGCGCAGAATCACCGTGATTTTGGGAACGGTTGCTTCCGAGTATGCATACAAGATTTTCGCGCCGTGACGGATAATTCCTCCGTGCTCCTGATTGATTCCCGGGAAAAAGCCAGAGACATCTTCAAAGGTCAACAGCGGAATGTTGAAGCAGTCGCAGAAGCGGATGAACCGTGCCAGCTTATCTGATGAATGAATGTCTAGTCCGCCTGCCATGACCTTTGGCTGGTTGGCGATAATCCCGACACTGTGTCCATCGATACGTGCCAGACCGATAACGATATTGCGGGCGAAGTTCGGCTGCACTTCCATGAAATCACCGTGATCTACGATTTTTTCGATGACCTTGCGCACATCGTATACTTTCGTGCTTTCAGCAGGTACGAGCTCCAGGAGCTCTTCTTGCCAACCGTTGTTCTCTTCTGCTTTTATCACAGGAGCGCGATCACGATTGTTTTGTGGCAGGAAGCTGAGCAGCCTGCGCACTCCTTCCAATACTTCCTGTTCGGTTTCTCCCGTAAAATGGGCGTTGCCGCTCACCGTCGAATGGACTTTGGCTCCACCTAGATCCTCCGCTGAAATTTTTTCACCGGTAACGGTTTCGATCACTTTTGGACCTGTGATGAACATCTGGCTCGTCTTCTCTACCATGAATACGAAATCCGTAATCGCTGGAGAGTATACCGCTCCTCCCGCACATGGTCCAAGGATGACAGAGATTTGTGGAATCACACCAGAGTAAATGGCATTGCGGTAAAAAATCGTGCCGTAGCCATCCAGAGAGCTAACCCCTTCTTGAATACGTGCGCCGCCAGAGTCGTTCAGTCCAATAAAAGGAGCGCCGTTTTTCGCTGCCAAGTCCATCACCTTGGCAATTTTCATCGCGTGCATCTCACCCAGAGCACCGCCAAACACCGTGAAATCCTGCGCGAACAAATAGACAGGACGACCGTTGATTTTACCGTAGCCTGTCACGACGCCTTCGCCCGGTGCTTCCATCTGGTCGAGACCAAAATGCGTGGCACGATGCTCAACAAACGGGTTCAGCTCCATAAAGGTGTCTGGGTCAAGCAAAAGCTCGATCCGCTCGCGTGCAGTCAGCTTGCCGCGGTTATGCTGGGCATCGATCCGAGCATCACCGCCGCCTAGCTGGATTTTATATTTGCGTTCCATCAATTCATCAATCTTTTCGTACATATTGCTGCTCATAAGGGCCACCATCTCTCTATTCCTTTTTCATGATCGCATTCTCATAGATCGCCACTAATTGCTGTACAGCGCTCGTTGGTGAAATCTCGCCACTCGCTACGGCTCCTTCAATAGAGGGGAGCAGCTCAGCTACTTGCTGGTTGCCGAAAAAGGTCGCGCGCAAGTAGTCCTGAGCCATACTGTGCATCCAATCGAGTAGCTGCGCTTTGCGCCTTGCTTCGAAGCTGCCCGATTGAATAGTGCTGTCACGAAATTGACCGATGACCTCCCAAATATCTTCAATGCCTTCCCCTGTCAGAGAAGAACACATGTATGCCTTCGTCTCCCAGCCAGTGGTTGCTGGCTGCAAGTAATGCAGAACGCGATTGTATTCACCTTTGGCGATCAAAGCACGTGTGCGGTTCTCCCCATCTGCTTTATTAATCAGTAGCGCATCCGCAATTTCCATAATGCCTTTTTTGATTCCTTGCAGTTCATCGCCCGCCCCTGTCAGCATCAGCAATAAAAAGAAATCGACCATGGATCTGACTGTCGTTTCACTCTGACCGACCCCGACCGTCTCGACCAAAATTACGTCATAGCCTGCTGCCTCGCAGATCAGCATCGTTTCCCTCGTCTTCCGATTGACACCGCCTAGCGTGCCACCCGTGGCAGAGGGTCGGATAAAGGCATGTGGATTGCGTGACAACAGCTCCATTCGCGTCTTGTCGCCGAGAATGCTCCCGCGTGTAACTGTACTGCTCGGATCGACGGCCAAAACAGCGACACGATGACCTTTTTCGCAAAGCATACTGCCAAATGCTTCAATGAACGTACTCTTGCCCGCACCTGGCACACCGGATATACCTATGCGTATGGATTGACCTGTATGAGGAAGCAGCTGTTTGATCACCTCTTGGGCCATATCCATATGAGCGGGAGCGTTGCTCTCGACCAGGGTGATTGCCTGAGCCAAAACCGTTCGGTTACTATCTCGTACGCCTGTGACGTATTGATCTACGGATAAGCGTGGGAGGCGTGCCTTGGAGGTAACGTTCAAGAAATTTTTGTCAGCCTTGCCCCCGGTCATTGTCCAGCAGCCTCCAGGCGATACACGATCTCTTGCAGAACGTGCTGGGCTGCTACAGGAATGACTGTTCCTGGCCCAAAGATAGCTGCCGCACCATGCTCTCGCAAAAAGGCGTAATCCTGCGCCGGTATAACACCACCTATGACGACGACAATATCCTCGCGTCCCAGCTTCGTGAGCTCTTCCACCAGTTGTGGCAGCAATGTTTTATGTCCGGCCGCAAGCGAGCTGAAGCCGATTACGTGCACGTCATTTTCTATCGCTTGTTTCGCTGTTTCCTCAGGTGTCTGGAACAACGGACCGATATCCACGTCAAAGCCCAAATCGGCAAAAGCGGTAGCAATCACTTTCGCTCCCCTGTCATGTCCGTCTTGACCCATTTTCGCGATCATAATACGGGGACGTCTGCCTTCCCACTGCTCAAATTCGTCTGCCATCTTGCGCACAGCCGATACCTCGTCGGCATCTGCGTATTCGGAACTGTAGACGCCGCTAATCGAGCGGATGACCGCCTTGTGCCTACCCACAACCTTTTCATATGCATCAGATATTTCTCCCAAAGAAGCCCTTGCCCGCGCCGCTTCAATGGCAAGCTCTAGCAGATTGCCTTTGCCCGTTTTGGCGCATTCCGTAATGGCGTGAAGAGTTGCTTGCACGCTCGCCTCATCCCGGTTATTGCGCAACTCCTGCAATCGTCTAATCTGTGCTTCCCGGACAGCTGTGTTGTCGACCTCGAGAATTTCCAGCGGATCTTCCTTGTCCAGACGGTATTTGTTCACGCCAATAATGGCTTCTTTTGCCGAATCGATATGTGCCTGACGGCGTGCAGCCGCTTCTTCGATCTTCATCTTCGGCAATCCCGTCTCAATTGCTTTTGCCATACCGCCAAGTGCTTCGATCTCTTCGATGTGCGCCCACGCTTGCTCCACGAGCTGCGCAGTCAAAGACTCTACGTAGTAGGAACCTGCCCATGGATCGACGACCTTGGTTATCTCTGTTTCGTCCTGCAAAAACAACTGCGTGTTACGCGCGATTCTGGCTGAAAAATCGGTCGGCAACGCAATCGCTTCATCCAGTGCGTTCGTGTGCAGGGATTGGGTATGCCCCAAAGCCGCAGCCATAGCTTCGATACACGTCCGCACGACGTTGTTATACGGGTCCTGCTCCGTCAAACTCCATCCGGACGTTTGTGAGTGTGTCCGCAGTGCCATCGACTTTTCGTTTTTCGGGTTGAACTGCTTGATCAGATTGGCCCATATCAAGCGGCCTGCACGCATTTTCGCCACTTCCATGAAGTAGTTCATGCCAATCGCCCAGAAAAACGACAACCGTGGCGCAAACGCATCGATGTCGATGCCTGCTGCAAGGCCAGTACGAACGTATTCCAGCCCATCCGCCAACGTGTAGGCCAATTCAATATCAGCGGTCGCACCCGCTTCCTGCAGGTGGTAGCCTGAAATACTGATGCTGTTGAATTTGGACATGTGCTTGGAAGTGTAAGCAAAAATATCGGAAATGATCTTCATTGACGCTTCTGGCGGATAAATGTAAGTATTCCGAACCATGTATTCCTTCAAAATGTCATTTTGGATCGTTCCGGTGAGCTCCGCCTGCGATACCCCTTGCTCTTCTGCTGCCACGATATAAAACGCCATAATTGGCAAAACCGCTCCGTTCATCGTCATGGAGACGGACATTTTATCAAGGGGAATGCCATCGAACAAGATTTTCATATCAAGAATGGAATCAACTGCCACGCCTGCTTTCCCGACATCACCGACTACCCGAGGATGATCGGAGTCATAGCCGCGATGCGTCGCAAGGTCAAAGGCAATCGACAGCCCTTTTTGTCCCGCAGCCAGATTCCGTCGGTAAAAAGCGTTACTCTCTTCTGCCGTAGAAAAGCCTGCATATTGGCGAACCGTCCATGGCTGAGTCACGTACATCGTCGGATACGGTCCGCGCGTATACGGGGGCAGACCAGGCATGTAGCCGAGGTGATCCATTCCTTCCACATCTTCCATCGTGTAAAGAGGTTTTACAGGAATCTGCTCCAGCGTCTGCCACATCTGCTCTACTCCTTGTGGGTTTGCACCCAGTTGGGGGAACAAATCAGACACATCTCGTTTGGACTGATAAGCCATTTTTGAAAAATCAGGTCGCTTCATTATGAGCTCACTCCTATCCGCTCCTGAAGTTCTCGCAACATCTCGTAGCAATTGGAACGCATGTGGATGCAATCATCTACACCTGCCGCTTTATAAACAGCCAGCTGCTCCGCATCAGGCAAGCCAGCCAACAGAACCGTCATCTGAGGTACGCGTTGCTTGATTGCATGAGCCAATGGTGGAACCTGCTCAGGATAACTCGCATCGTCCGAACAAATGACCGTGATCATCGCACTCGATGCCACCGCAGCTTCTGTCGCCTCTTCAGATGTAGAGAATGCTTGCTGGCGTACTACTTCAAAGCCACCCACCGCAAAAAACTCTGACGCAAATTCCGCACGAGCCTTATGCTTTGCCACTGGTCCCATCGTCGCCAAGAACACTGTCGGTTTTTTTCCTGTTGTTTTCAAAAAATCATCTGCCTGCATCCGGAGGGCTTCAAAGCGTTCTGAGGCCCGGTGAATATGGAGTGGCTGAAAGATTGTCTCCACTGAATCTTCACGTCTCATGGCTTTGGCAATATCGCCCACTGTCGCTCCATGAAGTACTGCTTTTACTGCACATGCCACGAGCTCATCGGTATGTTTCGCCAATTTATCAAGTGCTGCGGAGAGGTGAGTCGCGTTCTGTTTCAGCCGATGCGATCGTGCTTCCGTTGCTCGCTCTTCGTGAATGTTCGGAAGACTCTCGGCCTGCAGTGGCTGCTCAGCCGTATTGGCATACATATTTGTTCCAACCACACGTTTTTTACGCGTATCGATGCTCGCTGCTTTTTGATCCGCTATCTGTGCGATCAAGCCTTGTGGGAAGCCTGCTTTTAAAGCGCTCAGCATGCCACCGTGCGCTTCTACCTGCTGGAACAGCTCCCATGCTTTTTCCGCTAATGCATCTGTGAGCCATTCTACGTACCAGGAACCTCCCGCAGGATCAATCACTTTTGCCAGATGTGCTTCTTCTTGCAAAATGATTTGCGTATTTCTGGCGATTCTTCTTGAAAACTCATTGGCAGTTCGGATTGCTTCATCAAATGCAGATACATGCAGACTGTCTGCTCCACCAATAACGGCTGAGAAAGCTTCTGTCGTGGAACGCAGCATATTGACATACGGATCGTAAATCGTCTTCGTCCAAGCCGAAGTTCTAGCGTGAATCGTCATCTTTTGGGCTTCTGTTGATCCGCCGTAGGCCGCCACGATATTTGACCAGAGTATTCGTCCCGCACGCAGCTTGGCGATTTCCATGAAGACGTCTGGGCCAATCGAGTACGAGAACTGCATCCGTGGTGCGACATCCTCAATGGACAGTCCCCGCTCAAGCATCGCTTGCAAATATTCGACCCCAGTAGCCAGCGAAAAAGCCAGTTCGGTGACTGCATTTCCGCCGCCGTCCTGATAAGGATTGGCCTGAACCAGGATCGTTTTTAGCGCAGGTGCATGCTCTGCTGCCCATTTCGTCGCGCTTGCCATGGCGTTATAAGCTGTCTGCAAGGAACAAGGGAGTTTGCCCTCTGTGAGCAAAACCGCTACAGGATCTTGCCCGATGCAACCGCGAAGCTCGGAGGCTTGTTGGCCTGTATATTCAACATGTGCCAAAATAAGCGAAAAAATCGGCAAGCCAAGTGCTCCCGTGTTCACGTAAAGAGGGACCTCTGCCAACTTCACCCCTTGTAATGCCTGCTCTACATCCTCCCGGCAAAAAACGGTTACGCCTTTGTGACCAATCGTATCTGGCAAAGCTTCGTCAGGGTCAAGGCCAGCCAACGTCGCTTGATCCACTATCAGAGGCAGCATGGTTTGCCCGCGTCCTAAATCATCTACGGCTGACTGATTGAATGCCTTGACGCTCGATGCGCTGATTTCCTGACAGACATGCCATTTGTGTTCCTTTTGCTCTCCAGACTGCTGATTCCCTCTATGAAAAGGTGCTTCTCCTGGTAGCGCTTCCAGATGCGGCAATGTTTCGACATCTTCGTACCGATAGATTGGCTGGCGAACAATCCCCTCGTACGAATGCGTCAGTAGCTTGGCATCAAAGGATTCACCCTTTAGCGATTTTTCTGCCGCTTCCCGCCATTGCTCGTACGTGGGAACGGAGAATTCCTTGAACCATGTATGTTTGCTCACTCTTCCAGTCCTCCCCTTAAAAGCTGCTCCATTACGCTTGCTTCACCAGGAATAACGGCTGTCCATGCTCGACCAACTGACCGTTTTCCACCAAGACTTGGACAATCTCCCCTTTTACTTCTGCTTCAATCTCGTTGAACAGTTTCATGGCTTCGACAATACAGACAATGGTAGTAGGCTCTACCCGATCATTGACAGATACGTATGGGGCTGCGTCAACTGCAGGTGCTGCATAGAAGGTTCCGACCATGGGAGAAGTGATTTTGTACAAGTTTTCTGTCACTTCCGTTGATTTCTTAGGTGCTTCCACAGGGGTTGTTGCGACCGGGCGCTCAATCGTTTCTTTTTGAGGCAAAGAGATAACAGGTGTCGACGCCACGATTGGCGCGCTTTTGGTTTGTACTGGAGTCTGTTGTACGACGGTGACTTGATTCACATTTCTTCGTTTAATACGCAAAAACGAATCTTCATTATTTACCTCAAAAGATTCTATGTCTGTCTGCTCCAATAGCTTCACAAGTTCTCGTAATTCGTAAATGGTAAGCACGACTAATCCTCCCCTATTCCCGAATCTGACTGGGATAACTTCACGAACCGACTAGTTGGTATGATATGATCATCCAAGACCGACCAGTTGGTCTTTTTGATAGTATAACAAATGTCAGAATACTAGTACAGACCAACTAGTTGGTCTGATCGATGTATTTTATAGGGGACCATCAAGCGACTATGCCCCTGTCTCCTATCGAAAAGCTTGAGTGTAGCCGCATGATCCTTGTTAACACCCCTACAATGGCTTGAAGGGACTCTCTTGTGATTGCAGGAAAAAACGTTGAAATGCCGGGTTTTCCATCGACTCTGATTTTAAGACGGAATGCAAAACCATATCTGCATAAATATCCGCGATTTGCTCGATCGAGTACGTCCCTGACTTCTGATACCATTTGTAAATCCAGTTCACCATGCCAAAAATAGCCATGGACACAATTGGCACAGGCAGCTCGGGGCGGAACTCACCCGATTCGATCCCGTCCGAAATAACGGTGAACATGATTTTTTTATAGCGATCCCGTTTGGTTTCAATATCCGTGTAGTACTCCGGAGCTAAAAACAAGCTTTCCTGATAAAAGATCGTAACCTGTGAGCGGTACAAATCAATCATCATGACAAAGGATTTTACGATCGCTTGCAAGCGCTCTGTCGGGGTATCCCACTTCTCGTAAGCTTCCTCCGCTTTTTCCAGTACATAGGTTATAAATTGATCATGAATGATGTAGAGGAGTTCATCTTTTGATTTGAAGTTGTGATAAAATCCTCCCTTCGACGTGCCGCTTTCTTTTACAATTTGATCCACAGTCACTTTGTGGTAGCCATTAGCTTCAAACAAGCGCATGGATGTTTCAATAATACGTTCTCTGATTGATTTTTCGACCATTATCTTCACCCGAGAACATTATAGCATAACTACATAGCAAAAACGCCGATTCTCTTCTGTGAGAGATCGACGTTTCTTCGTTAATTCGTTGGTGTGGAAACAGGTACAGCACCTGAATATTCTTCGAGCGTGATTCCTTTTTCTCCGATTTCTTGCGCGATCTCGACGCCTACATAACGCAAATGCCACGGCTCATAAATATAGCCAGTAATCCCGTCTTTTCCTTCTGGGTAGCGAATGATAAATCCAAACTTCTCAACGTTTTCATCCAGCCACTTTGCTTCCTTGGTTTCGGCAAAGCAGCTCGTTGCTGCGCATTTGCCATCCTTGCCGGAGACGTCAATCGCGAGTCCTGTCTCATGCTCACTCGTCCCAGGAACGGCACTGTATGTCCGTGCCTTCTCTACGCCGTCTTTTTTTACATAGCGATTAAACAGCGCTTTCTGGTAAGCATGGGAACGATAGGCAGATACCCCAGCCAACTGGACACCGTCAGCCTGTGCTGCAGCAAATAACTGCTCAAGCGCACCCGCTGCTTCTTTGCGCATTTTGCGTTTCTCGCTCTTTTCAGGGAGCAGGTAAGGAACGTTCGGAAACACTAAATCATTTGGGTGATAGTTCTCCGGAAGCTTGCGTTGCTTGTTCACCAGTACAGCAATACTCTCAGGCTCACCTACAACCTCGATGTCCGGGAACGATAGCTCAGGTGGCTGACCCGCTGGCGGCTTTTCTGCCGGCTTCGTTTCCGTCGGCTTCGCTTTCTGGGGTTGCTCCGGTTGTTCTTGCTTTGGTGTTTCAACAGGTGGAGGTGCTGTCTCCTCCTTTGGCTTCGCTTCTTCATTCTTTGGAGGGGTTGGCGTTTCCACGGATGGTGGTGTCTGTGGTTCTTGTGGAGCAGCCGTACTGTTACATCCAGATAACACAAATGTCATTGCGGTGACGAGTACAAGCGGATGCAAAAGTCGGAGTCGAAAACTTCTCATTGTAACGTTCCTTTCGTTTTGGAGCTGATCCAATTAAGTAGGTAATAAAAGTACGTACCTATTATGACATAATTGACCTGCGTTTCGTTACATGTTTATTGAGAAATCACGACCTGATCGATATTCAAATAACCCGCTGGACTGATGGAGAAGCCCTGAATATTGTTGATGATAACAGCCAAATTTTCTAGATTGCGAATCGGAACAACCAAAGCATCTTGCAGCTCTACTTCTTGTGCTTTTGCATAGATGGCGAGTCTTTTGGCTGGATCTGTTTCGCTGCGACCAGCCTCGATGAGACGGTCCAGCTCGGGATTGCTGTATTGAAAACTGTTGCCAGCCCCGCCACCCGAGGTGTGAAACAAATTGTACTGATTATAGTCGGCATCGCCAGTTGCATTTGCCCAGCCACTGACAAAAATCTCATGATCCTTTGTTTTCTCAATGGTTCGGACAAACTCATCATAGCTGACGACTTTTAGCTCCGCATCAATGCCGATCCCTTTTAATTGCGACCGTATCACTTGGGCAACCAAGATACGATCCTGTCTGTTGTAGGTAATCATTTGAATCGGAAAACCCTCTGGATAGCCCGCCTCTGCGAGCAACCGACGTGCTTGGTTGATGTCGTATGGGAAGCTTTTCACAGTCGAACTGTAACCGAACACATGCGGTCCAATCGGGGAGTTCGCCTTTGTTCCCACATTGTTATACACCCCTTTAATGATCGCTCCCGTTTCGATCGCCATACTGATGGCTTTTCTCACGCGGATATCATTCAGTGGCGTACGTGCTACATTAAACCCGATAAACTCCGTCCCGAGCGCATCACTGCGGTACACCCGCATCTGGTTGGATGCTTGAATCCGATCCAGCTCCATGACAGGAATGGACTCTGCGACATGTGCTTCTCCATTCTCGACCATCGCGATGCGAGCCTCACCATCGGGAACAACCTTGAAGACGACTTGATCAAGCGTAGCAGCCTCGCCCCAGTAGGACTGGTTTTTGCTCAACGTGATTTGACTGCCAGGCTCCCATGAATGGAACTGATAAGGGCCAGTACCAACCGGGTGATGAGCTAATTCCTTTCCGTATTTATCTATCGCTGTAAGGCTGATGATGCTCCCCTCGTGACTGGCCAAAATAGAAAGCAGAGGCGCAAATGGCTTATGGAGAATGAATTGCACTCTGTATGGATCGATGACCCTTACCTGCTTGACTTTTTCGAACATGGCGGCACGAGGTGAAGCCACCACTGGATCTAATACGCGATCAAATGTTTTCTTGACCGCCTGTGCATGAAAAGGAGTCCCATCATGAAAAACAACACCTTGTCGGAGCGTAAACTCCCAAGTAAGATCGTCGATTTGTTCCCATGCCGTTGCCAGCTGTGGCTGAATGTTCATGTTCCGATCTCGTTTGACGAGCCCTTCATACACCTTACCTTGTACGACACTCGCCTCATTGATCGTCAAAATAAAATGGGGATCGAGATTTGCGGCATCCGACATACGTGCGATGATTAACGTCCCACCCTCGGCAACCTTTTGGGGTGTAGGTACGATCTGATTGTTGTGAGGTGGTCCCTCACCGAAAGAACAGCCTGCTATGGCCATGATTGCTGCGAGTAACAGTCCAATTAGTCTGTGAAAGGATGTCTGCGTGTGCATTGGACCCTCCCTGCATGCTCTTGTGTTTAACTAGTTGTAGGTTTAGCAAAAAGACCGCCCTTCTCCCATGTTTCTCAAAGAGTAGCGGTCCACACTCTATTCTTTTTCAAATAATCGCTTATACTCCCCGAAGCCTTCTTCCTCCAAACGATCCTTCGGAATGAAGCGCAATGCGGCTGAATTGATGCAGTAACGCAATCCATTTTCTCCTGGACCGTCCTCGAAAACGTGGCCGAGATGTGAATCTGCTTCTTTGCTGCGTACCTCTGTACGAATCATATTATGCGTCAAATCCACATTCTCCGTTACGTTTTGCTCCTGTAACGGATTGGTAAACGAAGGCCAACCGCAGCCGGAATCGAACTTGTCCAAGGAACTGAACAAAGGCTCGTTGGAGACGATGTCTACGTAGATGCCCTCTTCCTTGTGATCCCAAAATTCGTTCGTAAATGGCCGTTCTGTCCCGTTATTTTGCGTCACCTCGTACTGGAGCGGGGTTAAGATCTTTTTCAATTCTTCTTGCTTCACACGGTCGCGCCATGCTTCCTTGGTGAATTTCGCCCTTCCTGATGCCGCGCGGTAGTATTGGTAGCGAATCGAATTTTTCTTGTAGTAATCCTGATGATATTCCTCTGCCGGATAAAATGGCTTGGCAGGCAGTATCAACGTTGCGATTGGCTTTGGAAAGCGTCCACTGGCTTCCAACTCGTGCTTGGACTTCAAGGCGAGCTTTTCTTGCTCTTCATTATGATAGAAGATCGCTGGCGCATACGATTGACCGCGATCACCGAATTGACCACCAGCATCTGTCGGGTCGATTTGTCTCCAAAACATTTGCAGCAGTTCCTCGTATGTGATGAGCGACGGATCAAAAGTGATTTGGACTGCTTCATAATGTCCCGTCGTATCAGAGCATACCTGTTCATAGGTTGGGTTTTCAACATGACCGCCTGTATAGCCGGAGACGACTTGTTGAATGCCAGGCATCTTGTCAAATGGACTGACCATGCACCAGAAGCATCCGCCTGCAAAGTTTGCGATTTCGAATGGATGTGTATCGCTGTTCACGCATTTCGCCTCCTGTAAATGTATGTACACTATCATTTACGATTGTACATGGTTTGCAAAAGCAAAGTCCACTCTGGAAGTGCTGCGAGAAGGTTCTAAATAGGAAAGGAGACCTTTTTGCAAGAAAGGTCCCCTTTTCGTGATACTTGTACGTTGCTATTCTGACAACGCTTTGGCAAATCCAGAGAGCATGACAACCATATGGGCAATGCCTTCCTCAAAGTCTTTCAAACGAATGGATTCATTCGGCGCATGTACTTTGCAGCCAACCCAGCCTACCCCAGTGCTGACAACAGGAAGCTTCAGCTGTTCACCGAAAATATACATCGGACCTGTTCCTGCCGCGTTTGGAGAAAGCACTGGTTCATGTTCGTAAATGACGCGAGCCGAATCCAGTACGTGAGCAACAAATGGATGGTGGAAATCGGAGCGATACGCTTTTTGCCCGTTGATCATGGTGACGGTCATATCCGTAAAACCATGCTTCTCCAAATGATGCTCGATGCAGTTCATAATGTGCTGTGGATCTTGTCCTGGGACAAGGCGGCAATCCAATTTGGCCTTCGCGCTTTTTGGCAGTACCGTCTTCGCGCCCTCTCCTGTATAGCCACTCTCCAGACCGCAAATGGTCATGGTCGGGTGGAAAACCATGGCTTCTCGTGGGTCCACGCTGTTTGCTGCGGTAATCAATGGGCGTTTCAAACCGTACAGCGCTGTAGTCGCCTCTTCACTGAACGGCAATTCGGAAACGACTTTCTTTTCATCCGCTGTCGGTTCCTCGATCCCATCGAAGAAGCCTTCGACCAAAATCTCGTTTTGCTGATTTTTCATTGTCGCCAATGCCTGTACCAAGCGCCATGCTGCATTATCTACATACGCACCGACAGAGGAGTGCATGTCGATATCTGCCCCAACGCAAGTCAGCTCCAGGTACGCCATTCCTTTAATCCCGGCAACCATGCTGATTCGCTCATTTTCGTCCTTTCCACCGAATTCCCAAATGCAGGCGTCCGCCTGGAAAAGATCCTTGTACTCTCGAAGATACGGCTCCAGATTCGGGCTGCCGATCTCTTCTTCTCCTTCGATCAGGAACTTGATGTTGCAAGGCAAACCACCCGCTTGCTGCTGCAAAATGTGAATCGCCGTCAGACGCGCAACAAGGTCACCTTTGTTGTCGGCAGCACCGCGTGCATACAGCTTTCCATCGATTATCGTCGGGTCGAATGGTTCCGTGTTCCACTCATGAAACGGCTCAGGTGGTTGAACATCATAGTGATCGTAAAACAGGATCGTTTTACTGGCGTCTCCCTCGGTGCCAGCTGCAAAAAACGCATACACGACTGGATTACCACCAAGGTTGTCGAGCACCTTTGTCTCTCCGCCCACCTCATGAATCATCTTGACCACATATTCAACCGTCTCTGGGATGGCCTTATGCTGTGCGGATACGGTAGGAAATCTCAAATATTGCTTCAGCTTCTCGATTGCTTGTGGCAAGTTTTCTTGCACAATGCCTACGACTTGTTCTTTGTTCATAATTGCGTTCCTCCTACTGACCATTTTTCCAATTGAATAAAGCGAGATGATTGGAACATCCTGATTCCAAATCTTCTGTAAAGAGTGATAAATCTCCTTCCTTTTATCTGAATTTGGCTCCTCTTTTCCTTTTAGGATCAAGGAATAAGTTTCGAATTATTACGATAATCCATGATTTTTTACAAAACCTCGATTTTCTGTTTCAATCAAGGTTTTGTATGCCACTCATCATTTAATGATTCCCGTGCTTTCAATCTCCAAATCAACTGTAATGTTAAACCTCATTTTAGAGTATATTTCCTGCCACAACTCCCACTCCTTCTTGCCGTAATGATTTCTAGCCATATAATGTAGTCCGAATCCAATCGGATCAATTTGATGCTTCTGTATACTCTCCAACAGGTTCTTGTACCGATTTTCAATATTCTTCTCCGCAATCCTTTCTAATTCTCCCCAATTTTTATCAAATAAAGCTTGATTAGCTTCCTGAATTCGCCCTCTTAATTTAATATCCATTTGCAGAATTGGGGGTTGCTGTTTGGGGGTCTGAATCTGATAGCGATATGTAAAGCTTTGAATCAATAGTGAGTATTGGAGATGATCTTTTTTTACGCTGACTATAAAATTAGATGGTTTTCGAACAAGTTGGCTAAACAATTCTGTTTGCCCTGGTTGAGTCACCATCTTTAATTCTTTCTTGTTGAACAAAGCCACTTGATTCACTTCGAACGACTTTCCTTTTTTTGAAATAATAGGCAAAAAAGCGTCTTTTCCCATCTCGAACATTCTATTGTAAAAGTCATATAAATACTCTGTTACAGCTAAAGACGATCCTATTTTCTCATGTCCAAAGCTTAGAATAAGAGAGTCTGCTGGAACACGTTCAGATCTGGGACTTATTTCTAATATCTCTTCTGCTGACGGATTCGCAAGTGCCATATACTCAATTCTCTGCACTTCACTCCCTCTAAATATCCAATCTGTTGTTGTGAGGATCTCGTCATTCGCTAGATTCCTTCCGATAATAAAAATCTTTGAATGCCCCAAATCAAGTTCTTTGTCCACGTTGGAATTCATGAGTTCTAACGCCTCAGAAATGGTGTCAGCTTCCTGTGAAATGATTTGAAACGCAGCATGCCCCGGCTCTATTCGATGTTTGGGAATCGCCAGTTTTAATGAGATCTTGTACTGCTTTTCTTTACCTTGATCGATTCCTATCGCTACTACAAAAAATCGTTTATCTATATCTTTGAATCCACATCCACTCATCCCAAACAAAAGCAAAACGAAAAGCACACCTATCCTTCTACGCATGTTACTGTTTCCTCCTTCCAATCAAAACCATCAGAAGAACCAACAGGAGCTCCATCATAAATCGAACCATAAACCACTGCTCCGCTACCATAATCAGCTGCTTTTGATTTATCAAACGCCCGTACCACCAAGTTGCGATACCCACGACTCCAACAATGATCCATCGATATCGTTTGGATTGACCACGAAAAATACTACCGACTAACTCTGTACCAATATGCCAGCTCATCGAGATAAACAAGAGAGAAACCGCAACGTAAACCATTAAATAATAGAAGACGACTCGTTCAATAAATCCAAATTCCATTCGAAGCGAGTCAACTGTATTCACCCAAAGGTAAGGGTAATTTTCTACAGCCTGCGTACCATGAATACCAATCGGAATAAGGAAGCTGCTCACCAATGTGATCGCCCCTGTAACCGGTACTAACCAAAAATGGGTTAGTGATATTCTCCAAGTAAAAAACCTGTTTAACACAATCAGTGTCATATATCCTGTAAAGCAAAACATCGCTGTTGATAGTGTATTCCACGAAGGGATCTCAAAGATGTACTCCGTCGTGACCATAATCGCATTCCACTCAAACGTTTCACTTTGGAGTGCTTTAAATAAGATGAAAACGACGATTGGAAGAATGAATATGAGACTAATCTCGGATAAATAATTGATCGCTGCCGTCGAGCGAGTTGCTGCATAACAGCTTACGATAATTAAACAGAAAAGGAGCTGTTCAATGGGAATAGATGGATTCAGAAACATTTTAGCAATATATGCAAATGCAATTAGAACCAGCCCTCCAGCGACTATCCAAAGGAGTCCCAAAGAGAAGCTAATTACGGAGCTTAGCATCACAGGTAATCGTTGTTCAAAAATTTCAGGTAACCCCTGACCTGGGAACTGACGCATTGTCCTGGTAAACAAATAAGCCAGTGTCGATCCAAACACAATCGCGAAGAGGATCGCTAGCCATGCACCTTGAAATCGATACTCCGCTAATATTACTGGTACATAAAAAATGGTATTTACCAGCATACATACAATAAATGGATAATAATAGTAACGATTCATCATTCAGAGATCCTCTTTTTCGAATTGGTTGATGCATGCTCACCTAATTGGAGTCGAAAAAAGGGTTCACCATAGCTTCTCAGATTGACTAAATACACCAAGAAACAAAAAACACCTGAAATGAGTCCCAGGATACCGAATAAAGTAGCAAACACGATTAATGGATACTTTACCAGCCTGATTGCAAAGCTCATCTCGTTGATCGGCACGACAAAATTAGCAATCGCGACAGTTGATGTAATAATGATCATGACAGAGCTGACCAGTCCTGCTTCCTGCGCAGCTTGTCCTAAAATTAATCCACCCACCGTTGTAGCCGTTGAACCAATATACTTTGGCAAACGAATACTGGCTTCGATTAGCACCTCAATCAGGAAAAGCATAAATAGAACTTCGACAAAAGAGGAATATGGGACTGGAGCGCGACTCCCTGCGATTGACAATGCGAATTGTACTTGGAAGATCTCTGGATTATGAGAAATGACTGCTATGTACATCGCAGGTAGACACATGGTGAGGAATAATGAAATATAGCGAAGGATGACCAGACCTATCCCTACCCAATACGTTTGATACCGATCGTCCATCGCAGACATAAAATCGTAAAATACAGCGGGAGCTATTAACGCAAAAGGTGATCCATTGACCAAAATGACAATCTTTCCATGTGAGAGATTGAAGACAATTCGATCGGGTCTTTCTGTGACGAGCATCAAAGGTACAAGGTTAAATTTCTTTTGAGACAATAAATTCTCAAGCTGTCCAGAAGCTTGAATAAACTCATCTTGAATATCGTCAATCTTTTGTAACAGCTCCTGCAAAACTGTTTCTTTCACGACATGCTTGTCATACAAAACATAAAGTTTTGCTTTTGGTTTTTTTCCAACCTCTTTTTCCTTCACTATTAGATTGGAGGAAGCATAACGTCTTCGTATTAGGTTGATGTTTGCAAAGCTATCTTCTGTTAACGCAAATGATGGCCCTTGTACAGAAGCTTCATTTTTAGCGTAATCTACTTTGTTGTTGATGACCTTGGACGAGGAAAAGGAAAAAAACGTATCATTTAAAGTGATTAAAGAATAACCCTCTAATAGCTTCGGTATCATTTCCTTTTCGTCTAGAACCTGCTCACAAAAAAGCTCCGCATCTAAGATGTTTTTCATTTCACTATACGAATGACAAGACGAGAAAGGTTCCGAAATACGTTCCTGAATCAGCTTCGAATTAATCAACGATGAATAAAAGTATAATGTTATGGAAAGGTCACCATTAGTAAGATGCTGTATTTCAAAATCTTGTGTTTCACTCAGTTCTCGGAGTTGTCTGTCAATCTCCTCTAGTTGAATCAAAGGAAACACTCCTTTGTGGTTTCTTTTTCCATATTATGCTCGCTTGTTGTTTATATCATTCAAGTTATCCCTTTCTAAAATGGAAATAGAAATAACCAGTCAAAACACAAAATAACGTGTTTGACTGGTTTACGATTATTCCTCTATTTTTACTTTCTTGTCTAAAGTCAGATAGTTGTCAAACCAATCCGTCGTATATTGCAGTCTCAACACGCGCTGCCGAGGATCACCACTGCGGGATAATTCATGACTTGCACCCGGGAAGCGGACAAACGACACCGGCGCCTTACCTTGGTGCTTCAATGTTACATAAAGCTGCTCAGCCTGTTCGATCGGGCAACGGTAGTCATGTTCTCCATGCATGATCAACAGAGGCGTCTCGATGTTCTCCACCAAACGAATCGGTGAATGCTGCCACATTTTTTCCGGATTCGTGAATGGATTTGCCTGAATCTCCTCGGCAGTAAAGTAATAACCGATATCACTGACACCGTAAAAACTTACCCAGTTGCAGATACTCCGATCTGTTACACCCGCTTTGAATCGATTGGTTTTCCCAACAATCCAGTTTGTCATGAAGCCACCATAGCTGCCACCTGCGACACCCAAGCGGTCCTCATCAATAAAATCGAAATGATCGCATGCATATTGCACAGCCGTCATCAAATCGCGATAATCGTTCCCTCCATAGTCTCCGCAGCACGCCTGAACAAAACGCTCTCCGTAGCCAAAGCTCCCCCTCGGATTCGTGTACAGTACGGCGTAGCCTTTTGCGGCGAGCAGCTGGAATTCGTGGAAAAACGTATTCCCGTACATGGAGTGAGGCCCGCCATGAATTTGCAAAACCATCGGGTATTTTTTTCCTTCTTCAAAACCGACAGGCTTGAGCATCCAACCGTGCAGCTTCCAGCCATCCTTTGCAACAAACTCAATCTCTTCAGGAACAGGTAGCTCAATGCCCGCAAAGAGCTCTTTGTTCACTGCTGTCAGGCGTTTTGCTTCTCCGTCCTTCAGACTTACCTGATACAAATCACCAGGAGTAAACGGGTCACTGATCGCAGCAACCACCGTTTGTTCTTTTTCATGCAGCGAAAAGCCGTAAATATTCCGGTTGCCCGCTACAACATGGGTGACTTGTCCGTCCAGCGTTACGTGATAAATGCCGGAATTTCCTCGCTCACTTGCGATGAAATACATGCCTGTTCCGTCTGCTGTCCATACAGCACCTGGATTCGGATGGCCTGGCGAGCGCATGTCCCCGATGGTGGAATCGCCAACCTGAACGTCCCAATCAGCTGTGATGCATGTATAGTCGCCCTTTTCAAAATCATAGACCCAGATGCGCTTCTGCGCTGCGTACAAATATGTGTCCAGTTCGCTTCCGATATACGCTAGCTTTTTGCCGTCATGTGACCATGTTGGATAGGCAAAAGTCCCCTTACTGTTGGTCAGCTTTTTCCATTCTCCCCCTTCAGTAGGGATGAGAAAAACGTCGACACTGTGCTGAAAATCAGGGTCTTCTTCTCGGTTCGCCGTAATGGCGACCCATTTTCCATCCGGCGACCAAGAGCCGATCGTATGATTGTATGGTCCATCGCTGAGTGGTGTAACCTCGCCCGTTTCTACATGAACAATGGCCAGTTGCTTGTTTTTCTCGTAAATGAACCCAAGATCATCGGATTTGTACTTCATTCTTCCGACATGGATGGCTTTGGCATTTTCTTTCGCCTCGGTTCCCTCCAGGTCTGCGAATGTTTCACCTGCATCCAGGAGCGACGAGAAGACAATGTATTGGCCGTCAGGCGACCAGGTCGGATTGCTGACGCCGTTTTTGCAACGCGTGAGCTGCCTTGCTTCTCCTCCGTTTGCATCGATCAACCAAATCTGTGGTTTTCCAGATCGATTTGAGACGAAGCTAATCTTCGAACCATCTGGCGACCAGCGCGGGAAGGTGTCCCGGGAGCCAGACGTCAAGGGCTGTGGATCATCAGCATCCATTCTGCGTAAATACAAGTGATTTTGGTAAGCACGGGACTCATCAATCTGGTTTTCAACATAGGCCAGCGTTTTTCCGTCTGGAGATAGCTGCGGATCACTCGCATACCGCATTTGATACAAGTCGTCAGCCGTTATGCCTCTTTGGATTTGAGTCATGCCAATCACTCCTCGATTTTATTGGTGGATGCAAGTCGCTCCAAAAAGAACCGGGAAATTTTTTGATTCAACGTGATGTGATTGTCCAGCTTTTCGGTAAAGTGCCCTTCATCCTCAAAAATGTACAAATCGACTTCTTGTCCTCTACCTCGCATGTCTGCTACGAGCTGTTCTGCTTCACTGACGGGAACACGGGTATCATTCCGCCCATGGAATACAAGGAGCGGTGCCGTGATTTTATGGGAATGGTTCAAAGGAGCAATTTCTTCAAAAAAGTCATCGTCTTCCCCAAGGAAACCGTATTCGACCTCACGCAGTCTCCGCCTCCATGCCCCGGTGTTTTCCAAAAAGGTCTTAAAGTGAGAAATCCCTACAATGTCAACCCCTGCCGCCCAAAGGTCAGGGTAATGTGTAAGAGCAGCCAGTGTCATGAAGCCACCGTAGCTGCGTCCCATGATGCCAATCGCATTCGGATCAACGCTTGGGCGTTTGCCTAAATCTTTGACTAGCCAAGCCAAATCTGCTACAGAGTCCATCCGCTTGCGGCGATCATCGAGCTGGACATATTCCCGACCGTAGCCCATGCTTCCGCGAACATTCGGTGCTACCACCGTGAAGCCTTCGTTCGCCAAAAATTGAAAAACAGGATGATACTCTGGTCGAATTTGGCTCTCCGGCCCGCCATGCACATAGACGACGACTGGTTTTTTCTCTGCATGTTCAGAACTATCTTTGGCATAGAGGAAATACGGAACCTCCAAGCCATCAAATGAGGGAAAGGAACACAATTCCGGCTCGATGAGTTTATCATCAAGAACATCGGATTGACCAATGTTAGTCACACGTCGGCTCGTTTGCTCCGAAATGGTGTAGGTCCAGATGTCGCCAGGAAGTGTAGGACTTTTCAATGTATAGGCGAGCTGATCATCGCTCACCCACTCCAAGGAAGAGATCACGCCACGTGGTGCTTCCTCCACCCGCTCCCAGCGTTGCTCCGTCAAGGAATAGAGAGCGAGAACGGAGTAGCCTCCTTCATTTATCGTGAAGGCAAGTAGCGTCTCATCTAGAGATAATTTGGCCTCCTCGATGTCCCATTTAGGGTCGTGCACCAGTTTGTCCAGCTCTCCTGTATCCAGTGAAAAGCGGCACAGAGCTTTCGTATTTGCATCGCAGTCGGTTACGAGATATCCCGTTTGGCCGTCTTTCGACAATACCAAGGAATGATAGCGACCATGTTTGCTGCAAATGGCGAGCTTTTGAGCTTCCTTCGTTTGCAGATTCAACAAATACAGACTATTGTCAATGTTGGTCTCCTGTACACTGAAAATGAGCCCTGTTCCATCTGGCAGCCAACCGATTGGATCTGTGCGACCGTCATAGCGGAAGACTTCCTCATACGCACCACTCTCGACATCCTGAACAAAAATATCAAAGCTGCGCGGATTGCGACGATTGCTGGACCACGCGATCTTTTGCCCACACGGAGACCAGCCTCCCAAATAGTGAAAATAAGCAGGAGCATCTGTCAGCGGCTTCACAACTGCACCATTTTCCGTTAGCAAAAAGAACTGCTGCCGCTCGTCACCCTTGTTGTCCATACCGACAATCGTTTTCGTTCCGCACAGGGAGTGGTCAACTTCTACCACACGATCAGGCAAAAAGGTCACTTGCTCCGAGCAGTTGGTCTCTTCATTCCAGCGCCACAACTGCGCGATACCTGTCAGCTTCGTTAAAAAGGTAATCTCTCTACGCTGTGGTACCACCTTCAATTGATAGGCGGATTTCACTTGCAGGTAATCCAAAATCACGAGAAATCATCCTTTCTTCTTTTACTAGACGTAGGTTGGAGTATGTAAAGAGAAAAAAGAGGAGAAGCTCCTCTTTTTTTCTATTTTTTTGTTGCCCAGCGCGCGCTTGGGAACGCGTTGACTGGATAGGTGAGACCTTCCAGGTTTGGTTTCACCAAGTAGTTTTGTTGGTAGTGGTAAACTGGAATGAACGGCATTTCTTCCATCAAAATGGCTTCTGCCTGATGGAGCAATTCCATACGCTTGTTCGGGTCTTGCTCAACTTTTGCCGCCATATTCAACTGATCATACTCTTTGTTCACCCAACCTGTACGGTTGTTCGGGCTTTCACCCAAATAGTAGTCAAGGTTAAACGCAGGGTCGTTGATTTGACCTACCCAGCCCATACGGCCCATTTGATAGTTCTTTTGTTTCGTTGTATCCAGATACACTTTCCACTCTTGGTTTGTCATTTTCACTTCTACGCCCAAATTTTTCTTGAGCATTTCTTGGATCGCTTGCGCTATTTTCTTGTGGCTTTCATCGGTGTTGTACATGAGTGTAACTTCTGGCAGTGTGGACCAGCCTTCTTCTTGCATACCTTCAGCCAGCAACTTCTTCGCTGCTTCGTAATCTTCTTTGAAGTAGTCTCCGCCCTCTTCGCGGAAGTCTTTTCCGTTTGGTTGCATCGCTCCACGCGGAACCATGGAGTAAGCTGGTGTCTCTCCACCTTGGCTAACCATTTCTGACAATGCTTTACGGTCAAGCGACATGGCGAATGCTTTGCGAACTTTTTTATTCGTAAATGGCTCTTTCGTTACGTTAAACATGTACATATAGGTACCGTAGTAAGGAACGGATTTAAAGTCTGGGCTCGATTTTTCTTGCGCGATAATGTCAGATGGCATCTCTTTGTTGAAGTCGAGCTCACCGCTCTTGTACATCTGATAAGCAGTCGTGGCGTCATTCACCATTTTCCAGGTGATCTTCTCCATTTTTACGTCAGCTTTGTTCCAATAATGCTCGTTCTTTTCAATCACGAGCTCGGAGTCATGCTTCCAGGAAACAAGTTTGTAAGCACCATTGGAGATGTAGGTGTCCGAATTTGCTGCCCATTTCCGCTCGGCTTCTGCTTGCTTCTTGTTGATTGGGTGCCAGTAACGGGTAGCGAGCATTTTGTCAAAGTACGACGTAGGTGCGACCAATTCTATTTCGAGTGTTTTGGCATCTACTGCCTTGATGCCTACATCCTCAGGTTTTCCAGTACCTTTGTTGTACGCCTCTGCTCCTTTTATGTAATAGAGCAGATACGCTGTCGTAGATGCAGTTGCTGGATCAAGATGCTTCATATACGTGTAGGCAAAATCCTCTGCTGTCAACGGCTCGCCGTTGGTCCATTTCACATCGTCGCGCAAAATGAACGTGTACTTCAGCTTGTCATCCGACAGCTTCACTTCCTTGGCTTGTCCCAGGATCGGATTACCGTCCTTATCCTTGGTGTACAAGCCTTCCCCCAAATGATCCATGATCCAGAAGGACGTCGTATCAGTCGAGGTGAGCGGGTTCAAATCTGGTGGCTCGGACTTGGCATTGAACACGACTTCTTGTTTGGCAGCAGCGCCTGGAGTAGTGGTACCTCCAGTTGATGCTGACTCGCCACTACCGCCGCAACCAGCTAGAGCCGGAATGACGAGCGAGAGCGACAGGGCAAAGGCAGCTAATTTCTTCACGTTGTTTCCCCCTATATATTAAGATAGAAAATCGAACTACTGATAGAGATGACAAGCCACCCAATGGTTCGGTGCGGCTTCCTGCCATTCAGGAATCTGTGCCGCGCATTGCTCCATGGCCTTTGGGCATCTTGTTCGGAAAACACAACCGCTTGGAGCGTTGGCAGGACTCGGCAAATCGCCCTGCAAAATGATGCGTTCCCGCTTGATCGTAGGATCAGGAATCGGAATCGAAGACAGCAGCGCTTGGGTATATGGATGAAGTGGCTTCGCGTACAGCTCGAAGCTGTTTGCCATTTCTACCATTTTTCCAAGGTACATCACTCCGATTCGAGTGGAAATGTGCTTTACCATGGACAAATCGTGGGCGATAAACAAGTATGTCAGCCCCCTGTCCTGCTGCAAGTCTTCCAAAAGATTCACGACCTGCGCTTGAATCGAC
This sequence comes from Brevibacillus sp. NPDC003359, assembly GCF_042878995.1. Classification (NCBI taxonomy): domain Bacteria; kingdom Bacillati; phylum Bacillota; class Bacilli; order Caryophanales; family Paenibacillaceae; genus Brevibacillus; species Brevibacillus sp. NPDC003359. The sequence continues at coordinate 522,555 of NZ_JBIAOR010000001.1, read as the reverse complement.
ACATCAAGCGCCGAAATCGGTTCATCCGCGATGATAAATTCAGGTTCGACCGCAAGCGCCCGGGCAATCCCGATCCGCTGCCTTTGGCCTCCACTGAACTCATGGGGGAATCGGTTCGCATGTTCCTTAGACAAACCAACGAGCTCCAGCAATTCTTTGACCCGATCCGCTCTTGCGCCACGGGACAAGCCGTGAATATCCAAGCCTTCCGCAATAATGTCCATGACGGTCATGCGCGGATTCAGACTTGCTTGCGGGTCTTGAAAAATCATTTGGACGTCGCGGTGGAACTGCTCTGCATCTTTCCCCTTTAAGCGGTGTGCATTTTTTCCTTTGAACAAAACTTCTCCATCTGTATTTTCATAGAGGCGAATCATCGTTCTGCCCAACGTCGACTTTCCGCAGCCGCTCTCCCCGACAAGCCCGAGTGTCTCACCGCGATTAATCGTGAAGGTAACGCCGTCGACCGCCTTTAGCGTAACTCCATTACCGATCTCAAAATGCTTTTTTAGATTTTTGACTTCAACCAACGCTTGGCTCATCTACGTCTGCCTCCCTGCTGCCACCAGTTCTTCCAGCTTCGGTGCCCGTGGATCATGTAGCCAACATGCAGCTTGATGACCCTCGGAGAAGGTAGAAGCGTCTGGCATGTGCTGCTCGCATATTTCCATCGCAAACTGACAACGCGGAGCGAACGGACAGCCTTTTGGCGGGTGGAATAAATCTGGTGGCGTTCCCTCGATCGGTACCAGTCGTTCCTTTTCCACCCCATCGATCCGCGGCAGAGAGCGCATCAAGCCCCATGTGTACGGATGCTTCGGATTTGCGAAAATATCCTCTACTTTGCCTGTTTCCACAACAATTCCTGCATACATAACCACGGCCCGGTGCGCGATTTCGGCTACGACACCCAAGTCATGTGTAATCATCACGATGGAGAGCTGCTGCTGTTCCTGCAATTCTCGGAGCAAATCCAATATCTGTGCTTGTATCGTTACATCCAATGCCGTCGTTGGTTCATCCGCAATGACCAGCTTTGGGTTATTGGCGAGTGCAATCGCGATGACGACACGCTGCCTCATTCCCCCGGAAAACTCATGCGGGTATTGATCGACCCGTTTTTCCGGATCGGGGATACCGACCAGACGAAGCATCTCCATCGCTTTTTTACGTGCCTCTTCTTTGCTGACCTGATGGGTACGAACAAATCCCTCAACGATTTGGGCACCGACCTTCATCGTAGGGTTCAGTGCCGTCATCGGGTCCTGGAAGACCATCCCGATCTCGGCCCCACGAACCGAAAGCAATTCCTTCTTGTTCATCCCCGTGATGACTTTTCCGTCAAAACGAATCTGGCCATCCACGATTCTTCCCGGTGGGTTCGGGATCAACCCCATGATCGCTTGGGCGGTTACACTCTTTCCACAGCCGCTCTCTCCCACTACCGCAAGCGTCTCGCCACGATCAACATGAAAGGTAACGCCCCGTACAGCCTGTACCTCTCCACCGTACGTTTTGAAATGTACGCGGAGGTTTTCTACTTGTAGCAAATGATCCGCCATGTGTGATCCTCCTATCTTCGTGGCGAGGTTACTCGCGAATTCTTGGGTCCAATGCGTCCTGCAAGCCATCACCGAAGACGTTGAAGGCAAACATCGTCAAGGAAATCATCAAGGCCGGGAAGAAAAGTCTCCACCAATCCCCTGTTAAAATGACGCCGAGTGCATCGTTGGTCATCGTGCCCCAGCTAGCGATTGGCGCTTGCACACCCAATCCCAAAAAACTGAGGAAAGATTCTGCAAATATCGCCGACGGAATGGTAAACGTCAAGTTCACGATGATGACCCCGATGGTGTTCGGAATCAAGTGGCGCAACAGAATGCGTGGGAATTTTGCCCCGAGCACTTGCGCTGCCATGATGAACTCCTGATTTTTCAATTGCAGGATTTGTCCCCGAACGAGACGAGCCATCCCTACCCAACCGGTTGCGGACAACGCGATGATGATGGTAACAATTCCTGGCTCCATGACAACCATCAGCATGATCACCACGAGCAGGTACGGCAGTCCGTACAATACCTCGATCAATCGCATAATGATCGTATCGATTCTGTCTCCCTTTTTGCCTCGACCGGCCATGTATCCGGCAATACCGCCAACAGTCACACCGATGACCAAGTCAATTAACGCTGCCGATATTCCGATAATGAGTGAAATCCGCGCACCGTACCATGTCCGTGAAAACATGTCGCGTCCCAGCTCATCTGTTCCGAACCAATGCTCGCCCGAAATTTCCTGATTCGCGTTCAAGAGACTCTGATCGGAATAGCTGTACGGAACGAGATGTGGTCCGATAATCGCCATGGCAATCAGCATAATAATCAGGGTCAAGCCCACCATCGCCAGCTTGTTTCTGACGAGCTTTCTCGTTACTTGTTGAAAATGAGTCAGGCTCGGTCGCATTTGGGCGATCTGTCCATCTGCTTTTTGAGCTCTTGGTCGAAACAACTCATTTACTGATTGATCTACCGCCATTGGCTACCTCCCCTTGCTCGATAGTTTGATTCGTGGATCGACTAACATATAGGCCAGATCAATCAAGAAGATAATGAGTACTAAGATGGCACTGTAGAATACCGTGGTTCCCAGAATAACAGGATAATCTCGATTGAAAATGCCATCGACGAAGTACTTACCGATCCCAGGTACCGCAAAAATCTTTTCGACGACGAATGTTCCGGTTAATAAACCTGCGATGAGCGGTCCCATAAACGTGACGATCGGCAAAATGGCGTTGCGGATTCCATGCTTGATCACTATCAGAAAAGTCGGAATTCCTTTCGCCTCAGCGGTCCGTATGTAATTCTGGTTCATCACGTCGATCATGCTCGTTCTCATATAGCGAGTAATGATTGCCAATGGCCCAAAAGCAAGTGCGAGAGATGGCAGAACCGAATGCTTCCAGCTGGTAAGCGTCGCTACTGGGAATAACGGCAATTTGATTGCCAAGTAATTAATGAGCAATGGCGCCATGATAAAGCTTGGTACAGCAATCCCTAATACAGCCATGACCATCGCCGTATAATCAATCCAGGTATTTCGGTTTAATGCCGCAATTGTTCCGAATAAAAGTCCGAAAAAAAGGGCCACTGCTATCGCCTGCAAACCGATCATTGCAGATGCTCCGAAACCATCTTTGATCATATCATTGACACCGCGTGTCTCCGACTTAATAGAAGGTCCTAAATCGAGCATGACCAAACTTTTTAGATAAAGTAAATACTGCATCGGCAGCGGTTCATCCAGATTGTATTTGGCACGCAGATTCAACAAAATTTGCTCGGGCAACTGATCTGACTCTGAAGCGAAAGGATCACCAGGGATCATGTGCATCAGGCTGAAAGTCAACGTTACAATGATCCACAAGGTGAGTACCATCATCAGAATTCTTTTAAGTAAATAACGCGACATCTATACGAGCCCCCTAGTCCAGACTTGCGAAAAGATTAAGAAAATTCAACGCACCCTCCTTTTGAAAATCCTTTAACGGAAATTGACCTAAAACATTCCTTAATTCAACAATATAGTGCCGTAATTATTTAATGTCAATTCTGATTTTTTTATTTTTTGCATCGATCCATAAAGGAATTTGCTGAAAGTTGTCAAATATACAACGATTAATACGGAAATTTTCCCTAAAACATCCCTATTTAACGCTTCGTGGTCGCTACAACTCGCATACCCATTTGATGGGTTATATTTTATCTATATAAGAAAGACGGGCATACTAGATTGCCGAAAAAAGGATGGATCTCCTTCCTGACGAATTGTTTATCCCGTAGTTTAACTTTTTTGGAGGACATTTTGATGATAAAAGTTGGCATAGTCGGTCCAAAAGATTCAGTAGATGCAATGGTAGCTGTGGGACGTGAGTTTTCCGATCACATCCTGCTCACCTCCTATATTTATCAAGGAGTGGAACAAGTACCTGCCCATGTAGCCGAAAATGATATGGAAATAGACATCTGGTTCTTCTCTGGAGTCGCCCCCTACTCGATGGCAAAAGCGCATATTGGCAAGAAAAAAGCCTTTTATCCGCAAGTCAATTCAAGTGTCCTGACCAAAGTATTGCTCGAATTGGTATACCGCGATGGTTTTTCTTTAGATCGCGTGAGCTTCGATACCATTTCGGAAGCACATTTTCGTGAGACGTTAGAGGAATTGAGCCTGCAATGTGAGAATCCATACCTAAAGCCGTATAAAGAATTCAGAATGCGATCTGAATTGGTAGCCTATCACACCCGCCTTATCATGGAAGGCAAGGTAGACGCTTGTGTCACGGGAACGCTTTTCGTCACCGAAGAATTAAAGCGACAAGGAATAAGAGTATACCGAATGGGCTTCACGCGCTTCATATTTCGAGAGATTTTCAAGCAAATTCTGCAAGAGGGAGAAACGCTCCACTTCAAGCGCTCCCAAATTGCAGTTCAATTGATTGAGGTAACTGACATGGAAAAGCTCGTAAATGAACCTGCAAACGCGTACGAGCTACGCCGCCTCGACCTGAAGCTACAAGAGCTAGTGCTGGATTACACGGAGTCGATATCAGGCAGCTTCGTCGCCGTTGGCAATTCCAAGTTCATCATTTTTTCCACCCGGGGTTCATTCGAAGAAAATCCGGAATTTCACCCCACGATTCTTTTGGAAAAAATCAAGCTGCTCACCAATTCGCATGCCAATATGGGAATCGGCTTTGGTGTCACAGCATTGTCTGCTGAGCGCAATGCACAGCTCGCTCTCGGCCATGCCAAAAACCATAGAGATGCCGCTATCCTCGTCGACCATGACGGATCGATTGAAGGACCGCTACGTCAGACGAACAGCATCAGTTACGAATATTGGACGCAGGACAAAGAAATCAGTGATAATCTGAAAAAAGCCGGGGTCAGTATTACGACGTTTAACAAAATTATTTCCGTCCAAAAAGCGCTGGGGCAAAAATATATCAGCGCTTCGATGATTGCAGAATGGATGGGCATGACCCCTCGCAATGCGCGAAGAATACTAAGTGATCTAGCACAGCACAACATCATCGAACTCATTGGGGAAGAAACGCCTACGAACCGAGGGCGCCCACGAAAGATTTATCGTATACTCCCCTCCCCACAAACCACTTAATTGTTTCTCCATGAGAAAGGCGTAAGCTTGTGATTTCCAGAAAACTTCTTTTGTGGATCATTGCTTGCGCTTTTTTCTCGTGCTATTTCTCTCAGCGGTTCAGCGCTCTCCTCTTTCCATTCTGGTCATACGTGTAAGCTATCCAAATATCATTCGATTAGGGGGGCGTACACATGCCCGTTCATCCACAAATTCAACAAATATTAGACGTCTTCAACCGCTCACGTCATGATGTTGATTTCAACCAATTGACACCACAAATTATGCGAATGGCGACTGATCAAAATCGAGATTCAGGCGTGGAACGTGAACAGGTAAAAAAGGTAGAGAATCTATCGCTTCCCTTAGAAGGTCGTTCTATTCCGATTCGCATATACACACCAGAAGGACAAGCACCCTTCCCTGCACTCGTGTACTATCATGGAGGCGGATTCGTGATTGGCAATCTCGAAACGGTAGACTCGGTATGCCGCAACTTCGCAAATAACGCAAAATGTGTGGTCATATCTATCGATTATCGGCTCGCTCCAGAACATCCTTTTCCTGCTGGATTGGAAGATGCCTATGATTCTCTCTTATATATTTCAGACCATGCCGATCAGTTTGACATTGACCCATCACGGATAGCAGTAGGGGGAGATAGCGCCGGAGGTAATTTTGCCACAGTCGTGAGTCTCATAGCTAAAGAACGACTGGCCCCATCTATTGTTTATCAATTGTTAATATATCCAGCCGTAGGAATTGTGGACACCGCTCCCTATCCATCCATGCAGGAAAATGCGAGTGGCTATTTGATGGATGTGGAATTGCTGAATTGGTTCCTTTCTCATTATCTACCACCTTCCGATCTCCAAAATCCATATCTTGATCCGATCAACGGAGCCGATCTCACTGGTCTGCCTCCTGCCATGGTGATTACAGCCGAATACGACCCTTTGCGAGATGGCGGAAAAACATATGCAGACAAGCTACGTGAAAGCGGCGTCGATGTCGTCTATCGAAATGAACAAGGCTTGATCCATTCCTTCATCGGATTCCATACTACTATCAAGCAAGCGCAAGAATCGTTGGATGAGATGTCAGCACAATTACGAAAAGCTTTCAAAATGTAGGCCATATTGGATAAAAAAAGCGTAAGCCTGCGAACAGGGGATGTTCCTCTCCTTTCTCGACTGCTTACGCTTCCTTTTTTCCAGAGCGCCATGTTCCATGGAAAGAAGGGGATTTTCTTTGGAAAGGGGAAATTGTTAGGCATCAACATGGGGGGAAGGGTGAAATCATTGACTAGACATACAGACGACAAAGTGACCATTCGTTTCGTTCGTATCGAGGATGCGGCAGCCATTTTATCTTTGCAGCGTGATGTGGTTTGTGAAGGTGAATTTTTTATTGCTGTTTCCGAAGAGTTTAACAAAACCATGGATCAGCAGCTTGAGTGGATACAAAACATCATCGACAATGACAGGGAAACTATGTTCGTAGCGGAAATAAACGGTGAATTGGCTGGCATGGTCGTGTTCGTTTCTCCGGCTCGCAAACGTTTGTCTCATACAGGTTCGATCACGATGATGATCCAGAAAGCTCACAGAAATAAGGGCATCGGCAAGGTTTTATTGAAGGAGTTGTTAGCTTGGACTGAGCAACATCCGCTCATTGAAAAAGTGAGCTTAGGCGTGTTCTCCAACAATCTGAGAGCGATTGCTTTATACAAATGCCTTGGTTTTGTGGAAGAAGGACGAAAAGTAAAAGAATTCAAGCTGGCTGAGAATGAATACGCAGATGATGTCCTGATGTACAAATTCGTATAGCATCAATTCGTTTTCCAACCATGCAAAAAAGGACCTTCCCATCAGGTCCTTTTCTTATAGCTCTATACCGAATTAGATGGCTGAACAGATTGTTTCTTTTGAACACTGGCAACAATCACACCCACGACAATCAACAAGGAGCCTCCTACCTGAATCGACGTGACCTGCGAACCAAGCAGTAAAAATCCGACCAGCATCGCTACAAAGGGCTGTAAGTTAAGAAAAATAGCTGCTTTGCCCGTCCCTACCACTTTTAATTGCTGATTCCAGACGATTCCACATATTCCTTGCATGAGGATCGCGGTCAAAATGAGCATCGCCCATGCCCACACTTCGTGGCTGATCTGCGCCCCAGGCTCGATTGTCAACAACGCCGCAGGAGTCAAAAACAAAGTGCCTACCGTCGTCGAGTACACGGTGGCGATAAACGGCTGCATGGTTTGCGTCAGTTTGCGAATGATGATCATGGAAGACGAGAATGTGACCATGGCAATCACAATGAGAAAGACTCCTTTGGAAATGGAGAGTCCTGCCCCAATTCCGACTACGAAGAATGTTCCCAATAGAGCCAAGCCAGACCCAAGCTTCATACGTAAGGTAAACTGTTCCTTCAAAAACAAAGAAGCCAGCACTGCGGTGACGATCGGCGCCAAAGAAAGAATCAGCGATGCCGTTGTCGCGTCTGTCGTCAAGAGACCGTTGAAATACGCCGTTTGATTCGCCAACGTTCCAATCAATCCGAGCAAGACAAGAAGTCCTAGCTCACGCGCAGTGATTTTTACGAATTTTTTGGTCAGCCACGCGTAAATGATCAGAAACATAGACGTGAAAAGCAAGCGTACATCCGCTAAAAATAGCGGCGGAAACTCTTTGACCAGCATGCTCCCGAACACAAAATTACTACCCCACAGCGTCACACAAAAAAGCAACAGCAAGTACGACCGAATCATGATTGTTCCTTCTTTCACCCGATGCATTATTCTTTCGTTAGCTATCGTACAGGAGAGAGCGAAAAAAGTCCATGAGCTGATCTGCTATAGTTTGATGGAAATTATATTTGTTTGTACACTCTGTCACATAAAAAAGACCAGCGCACGACTTGGTTCACTGGTCTTCCCTTGTTTTGTTTTATTGTACCGTTTCTTCCATAGGGGTTTCCTCAGTTGCCTCCAGTGCCCCTTCCATCTGCCCTGCCTCTTCCACTGTCGACTCTTCCGCTTTCTCTTCCTCTTTCACTTCCGGCTTCTTCTCTGGCTCCGTCGGCGCGATTGCACTCGCCACGAGTGCCGCGTATTTTTGCGAGCCTTCCTTATTCGGGTGAACGCCGTCTTTGTAAAAGTAAGAGCTTTGCCCTTCACTTGCCGCATTCCAATCCACAAGAACGACATGCGGATGGGCAGCAGCAGCTTCCGCCAGCACCTTATTCACGACGCTCTCCCACGGTTTAGGTACGCGAGAATTAACAAGAATGATTTGCTCTACGCCATCCAGAGATTGCAACAGCTTGTCGAGCTGACCTTTACTAAACGCGCCGTTCGAACCTAATTCAATCACGACACGATCCCCCAATTGCCCTTTTGCCTTAAGCTGGGCAATCACCTCAGGAGCTTGGGACATTTGCCTTCCGATTTTGGCATCAACGACGATTCCTGGCAATAGCTTCTCCAGGTAAGGAGCCACGTCAATCATGACAGAGTCACCAATCACAGTAATTCCTTTCCCGGAGCCGATTGCTTTTATCGGTTCCTGTTTTTGGTCAGGCTGTTTGGAAGCATTCGAATCTTTCTGCTTCTCCGCGGGCTTCTGCTTCTGGGCGTTGTTATTTGGCTTCTGCTCGGTTTTCGGCTTTGTTGGTGGAGTAGCTGGTTTTTGAACGGTTTCCGGTTTCTTCTCTACGATTGGCACCTCAGGACCATGGGGCTTGTCGGGGACCTTTGTCTCGGTGACAGTCTGCGTTGGCTGCGTCTGCGTCATATTTCCAGCGGTGGCATCTGACGTAAGCGATGCAATCCCATAATATGTGACACAAAGAGCAATCGCGCAACCAGTTGCCAATACACGGTTTAACCGTTTTGTTTTCTGCCCAGCCTTATTGGAATGATTCCAGATTCTTCCTAATGCACCATAGCGAATAGGCTCTTCGAGATATTTCCATGATAACGATGCCAGCAAAATGCTTGCGAGGAGCTGCAAAACCGCTCCAGGTACCGCCATCCATTCCCATTCCGCGATAATTGGATTCGTCCAAACGATAACAGGGTAATGCCACAAATAAATACCGTAGGATCGAACGCCGATCCAACGCAATGGTTTGCAGCCCATCCATTTCGCCAAAATACTTGCCGGATGCGCGAGTACCGCGACCAGCACCGCACTGACGACAGACAAAAGGACTAGCCCGCCCTCGTACAAATAATCATCATATTGATTCGTGTTCCAAATACTGTACAAAAGAATCCCTAAGCTAATCAAACCGCTTAGATCAAGCGTGATTCGCGCTTTTTGTGAAATGTTCGTCGTAAGCAAGCGACTCGGCCACATCATGGCGAGTGCGGCACCGATCAGCAATCCGAATACCCGTGTGTCCGTTCCGTAATAAACACGACTCGGATCAAGACCTGGCTCATACAAAACGGTCATGGAAATCGCAGATAATGCAGCCAGCACCAAAGTAATGATCATGATTGGCCCTCTGCGCTTCAGGAAACGAAGTCCCAGAGCGAGTACCAATGGCCAAATCACATAAAACTGTTCTTCTACTGCCAATGACCACAAATGGCCTAAAGGTGAAGGCGGACCGAATTTTTCAAAATAAGATACGTCATGAAAGACAAGCCACCAGTTACTCACGTACAGAACGGCTGCTCCGACATCTCCTCGGATCGTGTCCAACTGGGCTGGCGAAAAGATGGCTACCCCTGCCGTAACCACAAATAGCATGAGGAAAAGCGCTGGGAGCAATCTTCTGGCACGGCGCAACCAAAAGTCTTTCATGTCGAGTCTGCCATTACGATTCCATTCTGCAATTAATAAGTCTGTAATCAAATATCCCGATAATACGAAGAAAATCCCGACACCCAACAATCCCCCGGGTGCCCAGTCGTAATTCAAGTGATAAATAATGACTGCGAGTACCGCCAGCGCACGAAGCCCGTCGATCCCAGCCATGTATCGGCTGCTTACGCCTTTGATCGGTTCAGGCATGCTGGTGGCCTCCTGTCGTTGCATGATGGCGAGTGATTAATTCGTTCTGGTTATTGATTCTTTCCGTACCCATCGTCCTTTTTATTTTTTTATGGTGATTCTTCGTGCTCGCCATGCAAAACATCTGCATTCTCCCCTTTTACCTTCCGTTCTGTTTTCATCATTTGTTGTTGGGGGCAGTCATTACACATCGGGAAATGCGTGCTCTATGAATGCAAAAACCCCTGTTTCTGGAATCGTGCAAAAACGGGGGTTGATCTCGTTCATTATCTTTATGGAAAATGAATTCTTCCCATCATCGTTGCCCGTATTCAGGATGTGATGAACTACTCACTGTCTCGTTGTTTTTTGTTCTCTTACTCCCTTATATATGCACCACACCTTCCTTATATTGGATGGTCTCACAAAGAAATTACCCGGTCCTTGTCTCACACAAAAACTCATGCTGAATAGTTGTTTGTACCCTGATTATATGACGATTTCGGGGGATAACTCGTTACAAACTGTTTACATTCTGACCCATGTTTTTTCCCGGTAAAAACGCGGAACAAAAAAAGAAGCTGCTGGTATACTTTCCCCCATCAGCTTCACGATTGTAGATCATCGCAGACCACCACTGTCAGATGCAAAATGCAACGTGTTTACTTGTCACAAAAGATTTACTGATCAACAGCCTGCATCAGTTCGTAATTTTTGCGAGTTGTATTGACATTCCTGATTGTCATTTGTTGATAAACCTTTGAGCCAATAAGTTTCTGCATGTTGTATAGCCAAATCCAAAAGCTTGTATGTATAACCTTTGCCAATCTGTAAGTAATCGTTGCTATGGAATCGGTATCCCCCGAAGTAAAGCGACATCAACCACGGTTACTCCCCTATCACTACCATTTTCGCCAATCGAAACGGGAAACACAAGACAAAAATAAAATCCCCATCGATTACCAGCACCGACGAGGATTTTCGCTTGATTATCAAGATTTAAATATGATGAGTAAACAAATAATTCAAGAAAAAACCACCACTGACAACCGCAATCACCATGCATACGATGCCACTTTTCACCCGTTCGGAAAGCAATCGCATAAATCCAAGACAAAAAAAGACTCCTGTGACCAAAAAATAAGCGACTCCAACCCAAAAAACATTCCAAGGCAAGCTCGCAAAATCTACGTTACCCAAACGTGAACACCATCCCTGTCCGATTCTACTGATTACTTGTATGTACGATACTCCATTATAGCATTTGTCCACTCATCCTTTCCCATTTTTGCACAATGCGTAACAGAAGTGTCATACATCCCGTCTTCATTTTTTCTACACAATCGTTTGGTACGCTTTCTCCAACAGCGCAAAGGAGGAAAAAGTGCACATGAACAAACGGAAAATACGCCAATGGGCTTATCCCATCGTTCTAGGTGGCGTTCTGCTGTTATCCGCTTGCTCCACTGACAATACCACGATGGATCATAATGGACACAACATGAATTCTTCACCCGAAACAGCCGCACAACCGCAACCACAGCCGATGTCTGCTTCCAGCGACTCGTCGATGGAGGTACTCACAGGCAATACGTTTACCCTCACGGCAAAAGAAAATATGCTCCACCTCGATGACAAGACCATGAAAAACGCATGGACGTACAATGGAACTGTTCCAGGTCCACAGCTTCGTGTCAAACAAGGGGAAACCATTAGCGTGACGCTGAAAAACGAATTGCCCGAGCCCGTCACCATTCACTGGCATGGCTTACCCGTACCAAATAACATGGACGGAATCCCTGGCGTGACCCAAAATGCCGTAAGACCAAACGAAAGCTTCACCTACAAATTCAAGGTGGACGTGGCCGGGACGTACTGGTACCACTCGCATCAAAACAGCGCCAAGCAGGTAGACAAAGGCCTGTATGGTTCACTTGTGGTAGAACCTGCTATACCAGAGCCAGCCGATAAGGACTTTACCCTCGTTCTAGATGAATGGATGCAGGACGATAGCATGGCGGAGATGCACGGAAGTGGCATGAGCCACGGAATGCCAGCATCCACATCGAATAGCTCTTCATCTGGTGGTCACAACATGGCTAGTATGGAGATGCCAATGAGTGACGCTGAAATGATGCCGTTGATGTATACGATTTTTTCGGTGAACGGAAAAACAGGTCCGGCAATCCAGCCGCTGTCTGTTAAAGAAAGAGAGAAAGTCAGAATCCGTCTAATCAATGCCGGATACTTAAACCACAAGCTGAACCTGCAAGGCCATGAATTTAAAATCGTGGCAACAGACGGGCAACCCATCAATAATCCGCCCTTCGTGGGTGGCCAGCTCCTCAATATCGGACCAGGAGAACGATATGACCTCGAATTTGTCGCAAACAATCCTGGCAAATGGTTATTAGAGGAGCGCAGCACAAATCCAGGTGCCAAGTCCCTTGTCGTGCCCATCGTCTACGAAGGCTCAGAAACAAAAACAGCCAAATCTGAAGCGGGAGACATGCCAACGATCGACATCACCAAATACGGCGAGGCTGCAAAAAGCAACTTTACGCTAGAGCAGAAGTACGACATCACGTATCAAATGAATTTGAACACGGAAACAGCAGATGGAAAAATGGCCTTTACCATCAATGGAAAAACGTTCCCGGATGTCCCCCCACTCAACGTCAAAAAAGGCAATCTGGTCAAAGTCACGATGGTGAACAAATCACCAAAAGATATCCACCCCATGCATTTGCACGGACATTTCTTCCAAGTATTGAGCAAAAACGGACAGCCTATCACTGGCTCCCCACTGGTCAAAGATACGCTGAACATTTTGCCGGGTGAATCTTATGTAGTCGCCTTTGAAGCTGACAATCCAGGAGACTGGATGTTCCACTGCCACGATTTGGGCCATGCTGCGCAAGGGATGGTATCTGAAGTAAAATATGAAGGCTTCAAGCCAGATTTCGTTGTCGACCCTACTGTCGGCAACATGCCGGAATAACCATAGAAAAAAGCAGGAGGCCACGAAGGCTCCTGCTTTTTCATTACGCCAATACACCGTCCAACGACGATTTCCACTCTACGCCAGTCGGAAAAACATCCTGAACTTGCTGTCTCAGCTTGTCATTTTCGCTCAATTGCGGACTCAAGATCGATACCAGACCGCTATCCTCTCGCGAACGGATCAATCGACCGATCCCTTGACGCAGTCTCAACAGCATGTAAGGCATATCTACCTCGTCGAAAGGATTCGCTGCACTTTTTCGTTTTGCTGTGAACACCGGATCATTCGGCGGGAATGGCAGTGACCAAATGATTACATTGGACAGCGAAGGCCCCGGAACATCTAGCCCTTCCCACAGGCTCACCGCACATAGGCTGCTTTTCTCGTCGTTTTGGAATTGAGAGATCAGATGACTGATTTCCGCATCTCCTTCAAACAAAAATCGCAGATCCGTACAGGTAGGCTCGTTTTTGATGGCGGCCTTGAATTGCTGTAATTCCTCCATGGAGGAAAACAACAGAAGCGCACTTCCCGCTGATTTTTGCAGCAATTGGGTAGCCTGGCTCATTTTTTCCGCAAATGAGTCGGTCGCAGAAAGTGTCGGTACGTAAACCTCCATTTGCTTGTCGTACTCGTACGGAGAAGCCACCGAGAAAGACAGGTATTGCTCAATGCCCAAGCTGTCCGCTACATATGTGAACGCTCCATCAACAGATAACGTTGCGGACGAAAACACAATCGGCATCTTTTGCGAGAATACGCGCTCTTCCAGGACTTCCTGCACCTTTTTGGGCATGACGACCAAGGTAGGCCCTGTAATCTCTTCACTCATCCAGGAAATGACGTGATCCGGGTCTTGGAAAAGTCCCAGTGCCAGCTGCATCATTTCCAGATGCTCTTCGACAATTCTCAGCTGGAACTCGTCCAACGTATACAGACCGCCTTCTAACGCCAGCTCTTCTTCAATCCAACTGACGAGACTCGTAAAACGGTGGATGGTTGCAATGAGTTCCGGATGAAAGTGGATTTCTTTGCGGTTGGAGCCCATCACAGCCTTGCTCTCTTCGTTCAGTCGGGAGAACATCTCCTCGCTCTGGGCAATTGCTTCTTCAATGGCAATGGCAAGCTCTTCCCTGATCTCGCCCTTTAAGACACGCGTAATCGTTTCTTCGAACACCGAGTGATTCAGCTTGTACGTCAATGCTTTTTGAGCAGCAGGCTCCAGCAGATGACCCTCGTCAAAAATGACCGAGCTATGCGATGGCAGCAACGGTAGCTGTCCTCCACGTTTCCTAATCTCATAAGTCCACACATGCTCCATATAGAAGTCATGGGAGCAAATAATCAAATCGGCTGACTGGCGGTAATGATTTCTGGACAGAGTCTGCCCACAGCGATGCTGTCTGTCGCACACAAAGCAATCCTGAAAGGTATCCCAGTTCATCTGCCCCCATTCTTGATCATCCAGGTCAGGATATGTGCTGCGATCGCCGTACGGATAAAACGACTGCAAGGCCTCGTGTGTATGAACAAAGGAAGGCAGCTCTTGATAAATATGCTGAAAAGCTTCACCCGTCTCAGGCTGGAATCTCGCCTCATCCAGCTTGCGCAAACAGAGATATTGGTCCGGAGATTTTCCGAGTCTCGCGTCAATCGTCAGGTTAAGATGGCGAGCCAGTTTGGCAATATCGCCTTCTGGTTTTACAAGCTGCTCAATCAACGACTCATTCGCACAGGCAATGATAGCGGGCTTTCTGGTATATCGTGCATAGCAAATGGCGTACAGCAAGTAAGCCAATGTCTTACCTGTTCCTACTCCCGCCTCTGCAAAAATCGTTTGCTTTTCTATAAAAGCCCGTTCGAGCTGAAAGGCCATGTAGATTTGCTCATCACGCACCTCGAATCCAGCCTCAGGCAATACTTCATAAAAAACGTCCGCTACCCAATCGCTCACCTGAGAGATGAATGTCTGGGACGGATCGTAGGCAAAAGGATAACGTTCCAATTGTGACCTGCCTCCAATAATGAAAAATCGTCAAGCATAGATGCCAACATGTTATGATGACATGTCTTGACGATAAACACAATACAGATGAGAGAAAAAACCATTCGTTTTCGTGGTAAGATAAGGATGGTAGAAAAGTAGAATGAAACAGGAGTGAACAAACCGATGGAAAAAGTAATGTTTATTGAAATAGGAATGGGTATTGACATGCATGGACAAAACGTCACCAAAGCCGCAGTCCGCGCTGTTCAAAATGCTATCCATCATAATTCGATGCCTGGACTGCGTTCAGTCCTGCCAGGAAACGATATCCATAACATGAAAGTAAATGTGAGACTTGCCGTTCCTGCTGACAAGGACGAGCTCGACTTGGAAACGGTTCGTAAAGCACTGCCTTACGGGGAAGTCACCTTCGAAATCGTCGATGGCGGCATGCTGACGAGCAGTGGAGTCGTAATCGCTGAAAAAGAAGACAAGAACGACCTTGCCTATATCGTCATCGCTTCCGTAGAGGTAGGTTACTAGAATACCGGCTCATCAGCTGTATGTGGGTGAAACTGATAACGCTCCAACTCTATTTCACCTGCTGCTGACACTACTACCCCTTCGCTTTCCAAAGCCATTTTTTGCAGCGTGAACGAATCCAAATCTTGCAATCCAATCTTTCCTTGGGCGTTGATGACCCGATGCCAAGGAAGCTTGTGCTTTTTGGACATGGAATGAAGGATGCGAACGATTTGTCTGGCAGCCCTTGGACTACCGGCCAACGCAGCAATCTGCCCGTAGCTCATGACTTGGCCTGCTGGAATCCCGGCAATGATTTTAAGTGCGCGCTGCGTAAATTCGGTCATGATGGCTGCTCCTTCGTCCTTGATCAAATCAAAAGGCTTGTGTCGTTCCTCGCGATCACAAGCCTTTTCTTCTTTATTTCAGGTTAAAAAAGTCTTTCCAGCTCGTCAACCAGACTGCCGACGTATGCGACAGCCTCACGGATTGGCTGCGGATCTGACATATCCACTCCTGCTTTTTTCATCAGTTCCAGTGGCGTCAGTGTCCCTCCGGCTTTGAGCACCTCGATCCAACGATCAACGGCAGGTTGCCCCTCTTGCTTGATGCTCGCTGCCATTGCTGTAGAAGCGGTCAAACCGGCTGCGTATGTGTACGGATACAGCCCCATGTAATAGTGCGGTTGGCGCATCCATGTAAGACTCGCTGCAGCGTCCAGATCAACTGCATCACCCCAGAAGTCTGCGAGCACTTGCCCTTTCCATTCTGCGAGCTGTTTGGCAGTCAATGGTACGTCATTTTGCGCTGCTTCGTACACTTTACGTTGCATTCTCGCTTCTAGCAGATGCGTGACAAAGTTGTGGTAGTACGTATTCATCAATTGCAAAATGACCCAACGCTTCAGACGAGGATCGTCGGATTGCTCCACGATGTGCTGCGCGAGCAAAAGCTCATTGAGTGTGGAAGGCGCTTCGATAAAGTACAGGGATGGACGAGAGTTCGTAAAGCTTTGCTCTCTTGTCGCCAGCATAAAATGTCCGCAATGCCCCAGCTCATGAGCCAGTGTGAAAGCACTGCGCATATTTCCCGACCACGTAATGAGAATGTAAGAGTGCTTGCTGTATGTCGTTGAGCAGAAAGCACCTGTCGATTTGCCCACGTTATCTACGTAGTCGATCCAGCGTTCCTTCAGTGCTTTTTCCATTATGGCTGTATATTCTGGTCCCATCACTTGCAAGGAAGCCAGTATCTTTTGACCAGCTTCTTCAATCGTAATCGGCGGGCTAAAATCAGGATCAAGCGGCGCCTTCAAATCACAAAAGGCCAATTTTTCCAGACCGAGCTCTTTCGCTTTGAGCTTCGCATAGCGTCTCATGTGTGGAGCGAGTTCATTCCCGATGATATCCAGAATGTTGTGGTACATATCCAGTGTAACTTGCTGTGGCTTCAGCAGCATGTCCGTTACGGTTTCATAGCCACGCAGACGAGACATGACGGTTTGTTTTTTCACCTCTGTCGCGTATACCGCAGCGAAGGAGTTTTGGTAAGAAGCGAGTGTCTTCGAGAAAGATTCGTACGAAGCACGGCGCAGCTCCGTATCGGACGACATTTCATAATCGGTCTCAAACAGCGCAAAGGATACTGGACGCTCACTCCCTGTGCCATCGTTAACAGGTGCAAATGACATGTCCGACAGCTTTCCGCGTGCGTAAATGTTGTATGGTGCAGAGAAAACCTCGCCCATCGCAGCAAACGCTTCTTCCGTCTCGGCCGACAGACGGTACGGTTTTGTTTCCAGTAAATCATTCAGGCTTTTGCGGAATATTTCGAGTCCTGGTTCTTCCTCCAAGAAGCTCTCGATTTTTCCTTCAGGCAAAGCCAAAATCTCGGAAGGTATAAAAGAAAGTGCAGCGTTCAGCTGGGACACAACATCCCCTACCCGTGCAGAGTTTGCTTGGTTTTGTGGATTCGTTCCGTCTTCAGATGACCGCAGTCTGGCATACGTCGCTGCGATATTCGCCCGAACATTGATCGCCTCGTTTGCCTCCAAGCATGCTAACAACGTCTCTCCACTCGTATGCAGCTGACCTTTGAATGCAGTGACGACAGGCAGATGCTGTAAAATTTCTGCTAATTCTTGCTCCCACGCTTCCTGACTCTCAAACAGATCGTTCAGGTTCCACGTATTCTCGACAGCGACTTGATCACGTGTCTGTCTTGTCTTCACTCTGACTGCCTCCTTTAATTCTGCCAATAAAATATTTTTATGTAATAAAATTGCCTTTTCATTTGAATTTTCCTACAATTAACCAAAATAAACAAGTGGATAACTTGCTCGAATTAGGCCGTAATCTGTCTTTTTCTGCGCTTTCCTAGGAAATTCTTTCAAATCATAAGCAGGTGATTTCGGAGGGGAAGGTAAAATAGATAGAGTGCAAATAAGCCTTTTGTTCTTAAAAGGAGGAAATGAACTATGTCTTTTGAAACCTTGTTTGACCGCTACGCTGATCTCGCTGTGAAAGTCGGCGTGAATGTACAGCCTATGCAAACGTTAGTCGTAACAGCTCCGCTATCTACTGCTCCTTTTGTGAGAAAGGTAGCCAAAAAAGCGTATGAAGCAGGTGCCAAGCACGTACATATTGAATGGAACGACGATGAACTCACACGGATGAAATATGATTTGGCTCCTGAGGAAGCGTTTCGTGAATACCCGCAATGGAAGGTACAGGGATTAGAGGAAATGGCGGAAAATGGCGCGGCGTTTCTCTACATCTCTTCAGCGAATCCCGATTTGCTGAAGGGTGTAAGTCTTGACCGCATTTCTACTGCCAACAAAACAGCTGGACAAGCTCTTCATAAATTCCGCAGCTATACCATGTCCGATAAAGTGAGCTGGTGCGTGCTTGCCGTTCCATCACCTGCATGGGCCGCAATGGTCTTCCCGCATTTGCCACAAGAGGAACAGGAGCCTGCCCTGTGGGATGCGATCTTCCGTGCCACTCGCGCAGATATGGATGACCCTGTCCAAGCTTGGCATGACCATCACGCGACACTGAACAGCAAGGTGGATCAGCTCAACGCCAAACAATACCGTTACCTGCATTACGAAGCTCCCGGCACCAATTTGACGATTGAGCTGCCTGCCAATCACATATGGATTGGTGGCGGTAGCGTAAATAAAGACGGGGTCTCCTTCATGGCCAACATGCCGACAGAAGAAGTCTTTACCGCACCGTTAAAAGAAGGAGTCAACGGAACCGTTCGCAGCACCAAGCCTTTGAGCTATCATGGGAATTTGATCGAGAACTTTACCCTGACATTTGAAAAAGGACGAATTGTCTCGGCAACGGCTGAAAAGGGAGAAGAGTCCCTGAAGCAATTAATTGAAACAGATGAAGGCTCGCATTATTTGGGGGAAATCGCCTTGGTTCCTCATCTGTCCCCCATTTCACAATCCGATATCATTTTCTATAACACGCTGTTTGATGAGAATGCTTCCAACCACTTGGCGATTGGGAACGCTTATAGCGTGAATATTGAAGGTGGCGCTGACATGACCAATGAGGAACTGGCTAGCCGCGGTATCAATATCAGCCTCACTCACGTCGATTTCATGATCGGCTCCGCCGAGATGAGCATTGATGGAGAAACAGCGGACGGCAAGCGCGAACCACTATTCCGCAATGGAAATTGGGCTTGAATCTAACTTGAAAGAGACATAGCGAGAGGCTGGATTTCTGTCATCACCATGACAAATCCAGCCTCGTTTTTGTTCCCTGTTGCATGGTCTTCTCGCAGAGCGCTTTCATGAAGGTGAAATAATCGGATACAAATGTCCCTGCATGGCAAAGGACGCTTTCCCCGTTTCCTCGGAAACAACGACGATCAGTGCATCACTTTTTTCACTCATGCCCAATGCAGCACGATGTCTGGTTCCCAGCTTTTTTTCCCCTACCACAACCTGTGATAATGGCAGGACATTGGCTGCGGAAATGATATAATTTTCCCGAATCAGAACTGCCCCATCATGCAATGGGCTTCCTGGATAAAAGATTGACTCCAGCAAGGAATGGCTCATCGTTGCCCCAATCGGTATGCCTGCTTGAAGCAGTAGATCAAGCGGGTCCTCGCGCTCAATGACAATCAATGCGCCTTGACGCCTTTTGGACAAGTGCTGCACAGCCATGGACAAATCCAGATATTTTTCCGTATAGGGAGACAGATAGCATTGCAAATAAAACGAGGCTGCTACTGTTTCGAGTCGGCTAAACTTGGTGCGTATATGATCAAACGTCCCGAGCAGGCAATCGTTTTCGCTTTTTAATGCATGGATGCTCTCATCTAACGTAACGGATATTCCCCTTAGCTCTTGCAGTAATTCAGCCTTTAGCGATGACGTATCACAGTTAACTTCCACCATATGAACCCCTCAATTTCGATTTCTCTTCACGCTTCGTTCTTTGTTTGATTGTTCCCCTCCCCATAGGAAATCATTCGATTTCCTAGATGATAATTCCACTTCAAACGGAACGAGTTTCTTTCCATCGCACGAGACTCGAATGATTTTAAACATTCCCCCCTTCTTGACGAGGATCACGGTTCCCATTGTTTCTGTCTACAGAAAGGATTGACCGGGTCATCTATGCGTTACGAATGTCAGCCTCGCTTTCTCATTTATAGCTATATCCCGCTGTTGTTCTTGCTCTTCCTTCTGTGGAGAAGAAAGCGAAGTGTCGTATTATACCAGACTCCCAAGGCGGAAACAAAAAAGCTCGATAGATGCCTATCGAGCAAATCGCGCTGCTATTGTAATGCCGGCTTCCAACAAAGCAGTTCGGATGCTTTGTGCGAATTCCAACGCATGGACACCGTCGCCATGAATACAAATCGAATCGGCCTGAATCGGGATATCCACGCCTTGCTGGGTCAGGACGAGTCCTTCCCTCACCATACGAATGACTTGTTGGAGGGACTGCTGTTGATCCGTAATGATCGCATTCGGCTGACTGCGCGATGTCAGCGTACCATCCTGCTGATACGTACGGTCGGCAAACACTTCGTGCGCCGTAGCAAGACCGATTTTTTCCCCTGCACGCGTCAACTCACTTCCCGCCAAGCCATATAAAACCAGTTCCGGATTTACTTTGTAGATGGCCAACGCGATCGATTCAGCCAGAGCGGGTTTTGTGGCAGCCATATTGTACAAGGCGCCATGTGGCTTCACATGATGCATGATGCCGCCTTCTGCCCGTACAAACGCTTGCAGGGCGCCGATTTGGTACACAACTAAATCGTACGCCTCTTCAGGGGAAATCTCCATGTTGCGGCGTCCGAAGCCAACCAAATCAGCGAATCCAGGATGGGCACCGATTGCCACACCTGCCTCCATCGCCATTTTCACCGTTTTTCTCATCGTTCCCGGGTCTCCTGCATGGAAACCACAAGCAACATTTGCCGAGCTAACATAGCGAAGGATGGCTTGGTCATTCCCAAACCGGTACGCGCCAAAGCTCTCTCCCATATCACAGTTTAGATCTACATTCTTCATTTTCTACCTCCACCCCACAGTCAGTTCCATCCCCAACTTGATCTCATCCATGGTCCGTTCGCGTTCATACAGCGCCCGTTGCGCATCATGAAGAGAAATCTCTTGAAAAAGCATCGTTTCTCCCGGTCGCAATTGAGCGATGATCGGTAAATCCACAGTCGCGACATAACCGATCTTGGGGTATCCGCCGATTGTTTGTCTGTCTGCCATCAGGATAATCGGCTGACCGTCTGGGGGAACCTGAATCGTTCCCATGGTAACAGCAGAAGAAATCAACTCAAGTGAAGACGTGAGGGCAAGAGTAGGTCCCGCCAAGCGATACCCCATCCGATCTGATTGGGGAGATACTTGAAAAGCCTGTTCGAAAAAGCTTTTACGGCTTTCTGCTGTGAAGTCATCGAACTGATCCCCGCGAATGACACGAACTACCCTTTCCCGACTATGCGCAAAATAACTGGAAGGAATAAACCAATCCGTATAAGAAAAAGCATCAACTCTCGCTTTTTGTTCCAATCGCTTTGCGAGATACGAACTGAATGAACTTTGCGGGTTGTGATCGAGTCTATCACCTGCTTGCAGCATTCTTCCCGCCAATCCCCCAAATCCCGCACGCAGGTTCGTGCTGCGGCTACCCATCACGATTGGCACATCCCATCCACCAGCAACAGCGAGATAGGCACGACAGCCTTGTTTCGCATGGCTGAACTGCAAAATGCTACCGCACCTTACCCAGACAGCTCGATTGGACTTGACTGGTTTCTTGTTGATCGTCGGACTGAGATCGCCACCACAGATTGAAATCAGCATGTCCTTTTGAAACAAGAGTGTCGGACCCTTTATCGTCAGCTCTAGAACGGCATCATCTCGATAATTGCCTACCAGCATATTGGCCATCTGTAGGGCGAGTGTGTCCATCGCGCCACCGACATTGACGCCGTGCCGTTGATATCCGTACCTGCCCATATCTTGCACGGTTGTACATAGCCCTGGCGATACAACCTCTATGCTCATGGAAACACCTTCTTCCCAACCTCATACTCATACTCCTGCTCGGAGATAGGACGAAAGCGAACTTTGTTTCCGGCACACAAAAGACTTGGCTGACTCTCGCTTGGTTGGAATAGACTCAGCGGTGTTCTTCCGATAATTTGCCAGCCACCCGGAGTCTCGATTGAGTATATACCCGTTTGCGAGCCACCAATTCCTACACTGCCTTTCGGAATCGACAGACGCGGTGAAGAGCGTCGTGGCGTCGCCAATCGTTCGTCCATTCCTCCGAGATACGGAAAACCGGGAGCAAAGCCAATCATGTAGACCAAATAATCAGTCGATGAATGGATCGCAATGACTTCCTCTTGTGTGAGACTGTTCTGTTGCGCGACGATGTCCAAATCCGGTCCAAAGCTTCCACCATAGCAAACCGGAATCTCAACAAGACTATGCTCCGCCTTGCGTGTGACAATGAGCTCTTGGAACATTTGGTCAAGGGTTGCGAGGACGCTCTCGTAAGGCATTAGGTCGTGGTGTGACTGCTGTGCGAGAATGATCGGATCATAATAGACTGTAACGGTGGTAAAACCGGGGACGATCTCCATTATTCCCGGAAAAGGATTCTCCTGAAGAAAATTCGTGAACTTAACGACAATCTCATGTGTCTTTAGATCAATCACATCCCCTAGCTTGACAATGACACCCGAATCGCCAAGTGGAGAAAATTCGTAGTAGTTCCTCATTCGTTTCCCCTCTTGATCAACTGATTTGTCCGCCACCCACAACCATATCCTGCTCATGCGAAATCGTTGCCTCAATTGCGATTTGCAACCCTTTTACAATCGTTTCCAGCGCCATGCTTGGCTCTCCTGCCTGCCTTGCTGCCTGCTCAGGCAAATATGGAATATGGATGAATCCCCCACGTGTTGATGCGTGATGTTCGGCTAGATAGTGCATCAATCCATAAAAAAGATGATTGCACACATACGTTCCGGCCGTTTGTGAAACGGATGCAGGTACCCCTTGTTTTCTTAATTCATGAGCAATGGCCTTGATAGGCAAGGTAGACCAGTACGCAACAGGTCCATTTTCCTGAATCGGCGTATCAATGGGTTGATTTCCTTCATTGTCTGGAATACGAGCATCGTTCACATTAATAGCGACGCGCTCCACGGCAATATCGACACGTCCACCTGCTTGTCCGATACAAAGCACGATGTCCGGCTTCGTTTCCTCAATCGCTGCATAAAGCTGGTCGATCGACTTATCAAAAACAGTAGGAAGTTGACGTAGCTCCACTTGATAATGCGCTGACTCGATCTTTCCTAGCTCTTTTACCGATTCCCATGCTGGATTGACGGACTCACCGCCAAACGGATCAAAACCTGTTACCAAAATCGTCTTCATGTCGTACTCCTCCTATTTACCTGTGATTGATTCCGTATATCCTAGCTGGCTCATGATGCTTTTCGCAGCTGCTTTTGTCTCCTGGACCAAATGTTCCAAACGCTCTTCCGTAAATCGCGATGTGGCACCAGCTAAGCTCAAGCCAGCAATAACTTGCCCTGTAAAATCACGAATGGGGACTGCCAAGGCTGCAGAATCCGGCTCCAGTTCACCATAGCTCACGGTGTAACCACTCTCACGCGCATCGTGTATCCTTTTCCACAGCACTTGCTCATCCGTATTGGTACCCGGAGCGATTTTTTTCCATTCAACCCGATTCAAGAAAGCGGTAATTTCGTCATCCGGCATGAACGATAACAATATGCGCGGGCACGCTCCAGCATACAGCGGCGCCCTTCTCCCTACCTGGGTGTATACCCGCACGTACCCACGTGTATCCACTTTTTCAATATAAACTCCTTCATCTTGATCGCGAATAATCAGATTGACGGCTTCCTCGACACTATCACGTAATTGCAGCATGTACGGAAGCGCAATTTTTCTGATCTCCAATCGCTGTGCCACGATGTTTCCAAACTCGAGCAGCTTCAAGCCCAGTTGGTACTTGGGCGGTTGATGGTTCGTTGTTTTGGAGACGAAACCACGCATTTCAAGGGTCTGGATGATCCGAAATACCGTGCTTTTCGGCATCTGTGACAATTCCACGAGTTCCGCCAAACTCAATTCAGTGTTACCAATGAAGTACTCTAAAAACTCCAGTGTTTTCAACACACTTCGGTTTGCTGTTTTTTCCATTTTTCATCACCACTTTATCGTCCCAAAATACGGAATGGCATTTTGTATTATGGTATAAGATAATCGTAAAATAATTCTGTCATCACGGTCAATACATTTTTAACCCCCTTCTCGCCGTTCAACCTACTGGAAAAGGGGGCCAACTCGTTGGCTAATGAATATTCTTTTTCTTGAACCGCCCACCAGAAACATCGTGAATATGGCCAATTGCCAAAAATGCTGAGGAATCGATTTCCTCCACGATGGATTTCAGCTTTGCTTCTTCCAGCCGAGTAATGACACAGAAGATGACTTTTTTGACGTCTCCGGAGTAGCCACCTTCCCCATTTAAATAGGTAATTCCCCGCCCCAATCTCGCCGTTAACGCATCGCCAATTTCGTCAGGATAATCACTGATAATCCATACTGATCTTGATTGCTCGAGTCCGACCATGGTAATATCAATCATTTTATAAGCGATGTAGTAAGCAATTAACGAGTACATCGCCCGGTCCCACCCAAAAATAAAGCCGGCACTGCCTAAAATAAAGATGTTAAAAAACATGACCAATTCGCCGACCGAAAACGGACTTTTCCTCGTCATCAGGATCGCTACAATCTCTGTCCCATCCAAGGAGCCGCCTGCGCGAATGACGAGGCCCACACCAATGCCGATGGTGATCCCCCCAAAAACAGCCGAAAGGAGCAAATCGTCCGTCAAGCTAGGGACATGATGGAGATAGCTCGTCCCCAACGACATCACGACCACACCGAACAGCGTGGAGATGGCAAATGTCTTGCCAATTTGCTTGTAGCCAATGAGTAAAAAAGGAAGATTCAACAGGAATAAAAATAAGCCGAGTGGGCCTCCGGTCAGCTTTGAGACCATAATGGAAACGCCGGTTACTCCACCGTCAATGATGTTGTTTGGAACCAGAAAGATTTCCAGTCCAACTGCCACCAACAAGGCTCCAATAATAATTCCGAGAGCTCTCAGTGCGATTCTGCTTTTTTTCTTCCGCTTATGAGTGATCGGTGCAACAGCTTTTGCATCCATTTTGATCATCCTTAGCCGTTTTTTTCTTACCACCTCATCTTTCCCTGGTATGAAAAAAAATAGCCAGCCAGGATTTCTCCCAGCTGACTCTTGAACATCCATTAGCCCCAAACAGCAATAGATATAATGCCAATTGTGATCATCAAAGACATGGACAGACGCCATAAGCGTTGTCGCTCCTTTAGCAGGAACACCCCGAGCAGCGTACCAAAAACCGTACTTACCTCACGAATAGGTGCAATAGCTGCAAGTGGTGCCAAAGTCATGGCAAACAAGAACAACAAGTACGAGCCTGGTGAAAGAACGGAACCAAGTACAATCGTTTTCCAGTTTTTTTGCCACTCACGACGAATGAGTCCTTTCTTCCAAACGAAGCCCCCGGCGACAATCAAACACGCAAAGTTGGTTATTTCCAATAAAGCGAATGGAGAAAATTGTTGCACGATTTGCTTGTCAGTTAACGTGTACCCTGTAATACATAGTCCAACCGCAAATGCGTATCGCAGGGCAAGCGGATTCACAGGTTGAGCCTTGCGTCCAGTGCCAATCATCCCACTAATGGCGAAAACTCCGATCACGATGCAAATGACACCCAGCCATCCCGGTACAGATAAATACTCTTGAAAGAAGATCGCACTAAAAAACGGAATGAGAAGCGTCCCCGTCCCCCTCATGATGGGGTATACCTGTGAGATATCCCCGTATGTATACGCCTTTGAAATCAACAAGGTATAGCATCCTTGAAAGAAAAAGGACATAGACAGAAAAAGTACCAAGGACCATGTCAGTTGTACGTGCATCAATTCCCAAATGAGAACTGGCAAGAGAATCACGGTTGTTGGCAATGTAATCAACCAAAGAAACGCCATTTTGTTCTCACTTTTTTTCGTGAACAGGTTCCAGACTGCGTGCGCAAGGCCAGACGATAGTACGAGCAGAATCGAAATCGATAGCATGTGTGCCCCTTCTCTCTTGTTGTACAAATACAACCAAAGACAACAAAACACATTGCGTTCAGTTGCTTTTTATTCGATGTGTTCAGTATACACCCAGTCCCCGCAAAAATTAAGCATTGTTTCTGCTCCAGGCCAAACCAATTTGTCGATGCTGCGATCAAACGCATCTTTTTCCATTCTCCGCATTTTGGGTTATAATGGTGGGATGACACTTCGTTCGGAGGATCTGACTACATGTTGCAAAGAGAGTTGACTCGGGAACAAGCGATACAAGTAGGCGAGCAAATCCTAATTGCCGTCGAAGGACACATCATTGAACGGGGCTATACGTACTTTTCAGATGGCGTCGTCTTCAATACGCGCGTAGAACAAGGCCAATATTTGACGAGTGATGTGCAAGGTTCCGAGGTGTATCATGTTCGCCTCGATATGGAAACAGTTCAAAGTAGTACGTGTACCTGCCCTTATTCGCGCATTTGCAAGCATATTGCTGCTACTTTTTTTCAGATGTACAGTGTGTTCGAGAATCCTCGCACGTTTTTGACCCGCTCCCAACAACCAAGACGGGTTACTTTTGCTCCTCATATGCTGATTCCTGCTTATAAATACAGCCATACCACTCCTTCTCAGTCTCATACAGCATCTGTTTCCTTTTCGCTTACCGCGAACAGCTCCGTCAAAGAGTGGTGGACATTTTTTGAAAGCTGGACACGCAACCTGTTTGCGGCCATGGAATCGTGCCGAGCTTCCTCTGAGTTACTGTCGAGCTATCAAAATGTGCTGGGCGTTGCTGCCTCGTGGCCGAAGGATCGGGCACAACTGTTTGTCATTCATGCCAATCTGTTTCATCTCATAAAGCTTACACAATACGTCAAAACTTACCGTCAATCATACTGGTTCCTGGATTTGGTTCAGACGGCCGAGCGGCTATTGGATCAATTAGAAGGGACATTGTATTTCGCGGATATCCCTGCTCTCTTGGCAGACCACCAGGATGCCATCGTAGATACTCTTCACCTGACAAAACAATTGAAAGAAAACGAAGCCACTTCCCTCTACTGGATATTCGCCTATCAAATGTTATGGTGGATGCTTTTGAAGAAGCCGGAGTGGGTCCAAGAGGAGATCCATGTGCTGGATCAACTTATCGACGATGAAAACAATTCTGACGCCGAAAAGGAAAAAGGATTGCTGCTCCGTGCCCACTTTCATGTGATGG
Source organism: Brevibacillus sp. NPDC003359 (assembly GCF_042878995.1). Taxonomy (NCBI): domain Bacteria; kingdom Bacillati; phylum Bacillota; class Bacilli; order Caryophanales; family Paenibacillaceae; genus Brevibacillus; species Brevibacillus sp. NPDC003359. Next base: position 494,919 of record NZ_JBIAOR010000001.1, on the reverse strand, counting down.
AAAAAGAGGACGAAGCTGCTCTCCATATCTGGAAAAGAATGAGCAGCTTGAACCTCTCCTTCTACTTGTCTTATATGAAATCATTCGCTCGAAACGGGGAATGGCAACGATTTCTCGATTGGACGGCTTCTTTGACGTCCTTAATCGGCCAAGCCGATTCACAGCAATACCGACTCGTTATCGCCATTTGGCAGGAAGCGATGGAGCAAGTTGGCCGATCAGCCGAGTGCGGCACCAAGCTGAAGCAGTTCTTACCGAGCAGTTATCACGAATATGCCGCCTATTTATATGAAGAACGACAGTTTCAGCAATGGATCGATTTGCAAATGTCGTTTCAAGTACCGATGGCGGATATCTCGATCGTGCAGGTGAAAGAAATCGAGGAAGCCGAGCCGACCCTGCTCTTCCCTTTATATTTGCGTGAGGTGAACAGACTGATTACGGAACGTAATCGAACGGCCTACAAAGAAGCGATCAAGCTCATGAAAAAGGTAAGGACGATTTACAACAAAGCAAACCAAGATACGCGCTGGGAACGATACGTTGAACAATTATCTGCCAAACATAATCGATTACGTGCTTTTCAAGAAGAACTAAGGAGAGGAAATTTCAACTTATGAACACCGTCACTACATTGGTTCTAGACGGAGAGCTTTTGGCAGACGGACAATTCTTGATTACTGGCAAAGACACACAAGGAGCAGTGATCGATCCAGAAGAATTGGCAGGAACGCTTTTTGCGTGGGATGAGTCATCCTATTACGGCACCTTCCTGGACAAAAATGAGCATGGCGTATTGCTCGGCCCTGCCAAGGCCCTCTCCTTTTTCGTCTCCCCCCAGTGGCTTTTGCATCGGACCTATTCATCCAGCACGCCATTTGAACAATTTACACATGTAGCGGTAATGATCCGTGATACGCTAGCCCAAGGCTCCATTGCACCTGATTTTTCTTCCTGGAAAAAAGGGCAGATAGGCTGGAGAGCCCTGCATACTCCTGCCGATTTTCCGGAGTACGGACACAGGTGGCTTTCGCTCGTCCTGGAGGATTCCTTGCAAGGCACTGGCGAGATTGGACGTAAGTGGGGACAGTTATTGACGCAATACCCGGCTCTGTACGTCATTGGCGCCGAGCTTTCTCCACACCTTCAGGAACAGGAATGGTTGCAATCGATAGGCTGGCTGCCAGATACAACACCGTTTCGAACATGCTTGCAAATCGTCGAGGCCGAGGAGCACCCAAATGACTGGCAACTCCAAGTGTATTTGCAGAATCGTGAAGAGCCAGATCAGTTATTTCTCATTGAGCCACACCAGTTGACGGCTGAGGGAGCAGCGACCGCTCGCATCCCTGCTGACTGGCGTGAACACTGGAATCGTTTTCTCACGGACCTTAGCAAATGCAAAGAGATTCTACCCTGGCTAAAAGACACCGAGGAAAATCAAAGCCGTTTTCTCACCCGACTGACGAACGAGCAAGCATGGATCTTTTTGACGTCGAGCAGTTTGCAGTTGGTGCAAGCAGGTATTCACGTCTTTCTGCCAGCATGGTGGGAGCAAGTACGGCGGGTAAAACCGAAGCTGAAAGCCAAGATTACATCCTCTGTCGGTGCTAGCAGACAGTCCTTTCTGGGTATCTCCCAGCTCATGGATTTTGAATGGAAGCTCGCCTTAGGACCTGTGGAGCTCAGCGAAGAGGAATTTGAACAACTCATTAAACAAAAGCAGCGCCTGCTGAAAATTCGCGGGCATTGGGTACAATTGACTCCCGATCTATTCTTGCAGTTGCAGGAAGCACTCAAGAAAAGTCAAGCGAAAAACGGCATGACGCTGCGCGATGTCATGAGAATGCACCTCGCCCCTTCTGTGGAGGTTGAGGAGCTGCCCGATGAAGAGTTCGATTTCGACACTTCCCTAACTGTTGAAGTTCAGCTAAACCAGCATTTGCGAGAGCTCTTGAATCAATTGCAAGAAACAAAGCGTATCCCGATCATGGAACAGCCATCTACTTTTCACGGGACGTTGCGAAATTATCAGCTGGAGGGCAGTTCGTGGCTGTTCTTTTTACGCCGATTTGGATTGGGAGCTTGTCTGGCCGATGACATGGGATTGGGGAAAACGGTTCAGTTTATTACGTATTTGCTTCACGTCAAGCAATATGGCCCAGCCAGTACTCCATCTCTTCTAATCTGCCCGACCTCCGTCATAGGCAACTGGCAAAAAGAGCTGAAGCGTTTCGCCCCTTCTCTTCAAGTGATGATTCATTATGGCAATGATCGCCAAAAGAAAGAGGCGTTTTTGCCAGCAATCAAGGGAGCAGATCTGGTGATTACCTCCTACGCCCTGTCCCATTTGGATGAGCAGGAGCTAGGAATGGTTACATGGGATACGATTTGTCTTGACGAGGCGCAAAATATTAAAAACGCCTATACAAAGCAAGCGTCCGCTGTTCGCGATTTGAAAGCATGGCACCGGATTGCTCTCACAGGCACTCCGATCGAAAATCGTCTGAGTGAGCTCTGGTCTATTTTTGACTTCCTGAATCCTGGCTACTTGGGAAGTCTCGGGGAATTTACCCAGCGCTTTGTCCATCCGATCGAGCGCGACCAAGACCAGCAACTCATCAATCAAGTGCAACGACTCATTCAGCCTTTCCTGCTCCGTCGTGTGAAAACCGATCCGAACATTCAGCTAGACTTGCCAGACAAGAATGAGAGCAAGGAATATGTACCGCTGACTACCGAGCAAGGCGCACTTTATGAGACGGCGATTCAAGATATGTTTGATCGAATGGAAAAAGCCTCCCCTATGGAACGGCGAGGTCTAATTCTGACGACACTGACACGTCTCAAACAATTGTGTGACCATCCCGCCCTCATTTTGAATGAAATCTCAACAGCAGATGAAGCCAGTCGCTCGCACAAATTGGAAAGGCTGCTGGAATTGGTTGAGGATCTTCGCCAAAAGAAAGAGCGTTGCCTGATTTTTACCCAATACATCGAAATGGGCAATTTGCTCCAACGTGTACTGACACGAGAAGGTTATGGACCTGTCTACTTCCTAAATGGGTCCACAAAGAAAGAAAAACGTGATGAAATGATCGCTCGTTTTCAAGACTCGACACTTCCGGACCATGAACGCGGGGCCATCTTCATTCTTTCCTTGCGAGCAGGTGGAACAGGCTTGAATTTAACGGAAGCCAACCACGTCATTCACGTCGATCGCTGGTGGAATCCTGCGGTAGAAAATCAGGCGACTGACCGTGCTCATCGCATAGGCCAGTTGCGCAATGTTCACGTCTATAAATTCATCTCGCTCGGGACGATTGAGGAACGCATTGATGAGATGATGGAGAGAAAGTTAACCTTGAGCCAGCAGATTGTCGGGACTGGCGAAAGCTGGATCACGGAGCTATCAACGGAAGAGCTGCGGGACTTGTTCACCTTGCGCCATGATTGGCTAGACACGAAAGGATAGATGGAGAATGGAGCCAGTGAAACAAAACGACAGCAATTCCACTATGCCCCGCCCTACAGAACAGCCCAAGCTTCCCGAGGTATGGCAGCGCTTTTTGGAAACTGTTCAAGAACAATTTTCCGATAACCAAACTAAGAAAGAATAAGTGCAAAAACCCAAGGCCTGATCACGTTATGGATCGAGCCTTGGGTTTGATTTTCGGAGTGGAAAGGAAACCTCCACTGTCGTTCCTTTATTCGGGGTACTCGAAAAATGGATGTACCCGCCGTGTGCCTGAATGATTTTATAACAAATCATAAGTCCTAGCCCGGTCCCCTTCTCTTTCGTGCTATAAAAAGGCTCCCCTAATCGTTTCAGCCGTTCTTCCTCCATACCGCAGCCTTGATCAATGATTGTAATCATTACTTGTTCGCTTTCTTTCATTCTTGCCTCGATGTGAATCGTTCCACCTTCTTGCATCGACTCAACAGAGTTTGACAGAAGATTCATGAAAATCTGCTGAATTTGATTCTGGTCGCACCAAATCGTGGTCCCTTCTACTTCATGGACATCGAGTACCAGATCATGTAGCTCTAGCTGCGCTTGCACTATTCGTGTAACCTGTCGCAGTAAATCCGCAATCTTTCTTGGTTCGTACGGTTCTGTACAATCTCTTGATAAAAAGACGTATTCTCGCAGGACACTCTCTAACTGGTGAAATTCAGCCAGCATAATATCAAAATATTCCCTCTTCCATTGATCTCGACGGAGCAATTGTACGAAGCCTTTGATAGAAGTTACCGGGTTTCGTATTTCGTGTGCAACACCAGCAGCCATCTGCCCAATGACGGACAGCTTGTCTATCTTTTGTAAAAACTCTTCTGTCTGCACGTGCTTCGTATGATTTCGGATGATAAATATGACTTGGTTCGGCTCATGTTCTTCATGAATCACCGGGGTTCCCTTTGCCTCCAGCGTGATCTTTTTGCCATTCCGGTCCGGGCAAGTAAAGGTAATGAGACGTGGCTTCTTCTCCTCCGTGATCTGACGAATCGTTTGCATAACGAGTCTGCCCGTTTCCAGTGACAGAACCGCTAGCAGGTGTCGATTCACTACTTCATCAGGAGCGATCTCCAGAACGGATTGAACGGATGGGGAAATATACGTAATGATCCCCTGACTATTGATGATCACGATAATATCAGACAAGTTTTCTGCAATTAATCGATATGGCGATTCACTCACAAGGTGTTGCTTGCGAAGACCGTCTCCTCGCTCATTCTGCTCCACTTCGTATGTATCAATAGCTCGGTGTTGTCCACCATTGAGTAGAAGAAAGGCACTGTTCCTGAACCTTTCCTCACGCTTCAACACACGAGCCAAGTCTTCGGCAGGCATGGGCTCACTAAACCAAAATCCTTGAGCAGAATCACAACCAAGCTGCCAAAGAAAATCCAGTTGCTCCTGCGTCTCTACGCCTTCTGCCGTTACTTGCACGCCCAGACTTCGTGCCATCGCCATGACGGTTTTGATAACGGTCGCCTGTGTGACATCGCGCATGCATTCCCTTACACAAGATTGATCGATTTTTAGCTTGTTCATGGCAAAGCGGGATAGATGTTGAATGCAGCTATAGCCCTTCCCAAAATCATCCAAGCTGATTCTTACTCCGATTCTTTTTAGTTCTGCTAGAATCTCGATTGTACGCTCTCCATCTCTGGTAGAATCCTCGGTAAATTCCAGCTCTAAATAGTGAGGCTGCAAGTTTGTCTCTTCTAAGATTGCTTGAATCCTGCTACCCAACTGGTCCGATACCAAGGTATAAGATGACAGATTCACGCATGTCACAAGAGGTGGTAGTCCAGCGTCCTGCCAAGCTTTGTTCTGCTTGCAAGCCGTTCGGATCACCCACTCCTCCACCAAAAGAATCAACCCGCACTTTTCTGCTAACCAAAATACCCAATTGGGTGACAGTAGCCCTCTTTGATGATGGTTCCATCTTACCAGAGCTTCTGCCCCGATTATTTTGCCTGTTCTTAGGTCGTAGAGTGGTTGATAATACAGGCTAAGCTGCTGATTGACAACCGCTTGATGAAAATCTCGAACGTAGCGATCCAGTTCCTTTTGGTTCATTGTCTTTATACGAACCACGCCTTCCTGGAAATCATTCTGATTTTTCCAACTTTACCCCTGACTCTACTTTATAGGAAGAGCCTAGTACATGTCCATACGTCTACGGTGTATAGAAAAAACCCTCCACAAAGGAAGGGTCAGCTACGCGCGAATTCTCATCAGAGCACGCTCTTCTTCTTTTATCCGCGGACAGGTATAGCAATACTTTTGCTCCCCCGTCTTATAGTACAAACAGCATTGATTCTTGATCCGCACTTTCGCTTGAGGATCACGCATATCCTCGATCCAACGCACACCCACGCGAAATGGATTTTTTTGCAATCCAAAGCTCTCGCCTTCCAGCTGATGAAAGAGGACATCGTAATCAGCCTTCACTTGTTGCTTGATGCTATCCTGTTCTACCAACGCCACAAAAGCATCCATATGATAATTGAACTTGGTCGGGAACTGACCCCAGAGCATCGCTTCTGGGTTTCCCGTTACCTTTGCAAGAGTCGTGAGCAACGGATGCAGGAAATCTTGGAAGTACGCACGATAGCATTCGTTCCGCCAGATTGCACGCTCTTCTTCGCTGGCAGGCGCTTCTACGATCTCCTGCGCCGGAATCACAAAGGCGAATTGCGGATAATCATCTTCGTAAAACAATTCGATCGTCATATTATCCAGCGTCATGGGAAGTGCACGATTCCAGATAGATATCATGTACGAAAGACCGAGAGAAGGGCTCGTGAGCCAACTGCTGATGTATGTACCAGCAGCAGTCAGCTCATGTGCCTTGATTAGCGGCGCATAGATTTGTACGAGCTCATTCATTTGTTTCGGGTCTACCAAATCTCTTGCCTTCATGGAAAATAAGGGATTGGGTCTCGTTTTTGAAGTAATATCAAACCGTTGCGCTAAAAAATCGTCATCCCATTCATGCATCACTATCTCCCTCTCTCATCCATTATCCAGAAAATACCTTGTTCGACTGGTCTAGGTACGTGCCGAACTGTGCTTGATACAGTCTGCTATAGAGGCCTTCACGAGCCAAGAGCTGATCATGACTTCCTTGCTCCGTAATGCCTTGTTCCGTTACAACCATGATTCGATCTGCATTTTTAATGGTAGCCAATCTGTGCGCGATCACCAATGTCGTACGGCCCTTGGACAACTCCTGCAGGGATTGCTGGATCGCCGCCTCCGTTTCGGTATCGAGTGCAGAGGTAGCTTCATCCAAAATCAGGATCGGCGGGTTTTTCAAGAACATGCGCGCAATCGCCAGTCTTTGTTTTTGACCACCGGACAATTTGACTCCGCGTTCACCAATGATCGTCTCAAGACCAGCAGGCTGGGAACGGATAAACTCTTCTAGTTTAGCCAGACGCGCTGCTTCCCAGATATCTTCCTCGGAAGCGTTTAGTTTTCCATACACGATATTTTCTCGAATCGTCCCTGAAAAGAGGAACACATCTTGCTGAACGATCCCGATTTGGCTGCGCAATGACGCTAACGTGATTTGGCGGATATCCATTCCATCAATGCTGATGCTGCCCCCGCCGATCTCATAAAATCTCGGCAAGAGACTGCACAATGTGGTTTTTCCTGCTCCAGAAGGGCCTACAAACGCAATTGTCTCGCCCGCCCGGATGTTCAAATCAATGTTTTGCAAAACAGAAGACTCTTGGTCGTAGCTAAACGAAACATCCTTGTACGAGATATCGCCCTTCAACGACTCTACCTGGATCGCATCTGGAGCATCCGCAATATCCGGTGCTGTGTCCATGATTTCGATGTAGCGCTTAAAGCCGGCAATCCCTTTTGGATAACTCTCGATAATCGCATTAATTTTCTCCAACGGACGGAAAAATACATTTGTTAACAGCAAGAACGCGACAAATTCACCGTAGGTCAATTCACCTTGAATGACAAACCAGCTTCCGCAAATCAAGACAAACAAATTGACTAAACGCATCAGTACGTAACTGACCGAAATATTTTGTGCCATGATTTTGTAGGACAACAGCTTGGTTATCCGGAAACGCTGGTTGTTCTCTGCGAATCTTTTGTTTTCAAATTGCTCGTTGGCAAAAGCTTGTACGACACGCATTCCACCTACGTTGTCCTCCACGCGTGCGTTGAAATCGGCCATGTCGCCGTACAGACGATGGAACGCTCCCGTCATTTTACGGTTGAAGTGAACAACGAAGAATATCAAGAACGGAATCACCAAGAATGTGAGGAGCGCCATTTCTTCATTAATATTGAACATCAGGAGAAAAGCACCGATCAGCGTCATCACGGCGATAAACAAGTCTTCCGGGCCGTGGTGAGCAACCTCCCCGATCTCCATCAAGTCATTCGTTAGGCGAGATAACAGATGCCCCGTCTTGGTATTATCGAAAAAGCGGAAAGAGAGCTTTTGAATATGGTCGTACAGCTTCTTTCTCAAATCCGTCTCGATATTAATCCCAAGCATATGTCCCCAGTACGTGACGACATAGTTCATCCCCGAGTTAAGACCGTACAAAGCCAAAAGGCCAATGCACGCCCACACGATCATATTCCAATCCTTGCTTGGAAGTAATTGATCGACAACCATGTTCACTGCAAGCGGAAATCCCAACTCCAACAAGGCAACGAATACTGCACACGTGAAGTCGAGGATGAATAATCCACGATAAGGCCGATAGTAAGAAAAAAATCTGCGAAGCATTGAAGCAGCAACTCCTCTCTCTCAAGAACACATCAATCAAGTATTTGATTTTGAAAATCATTTTCATTATATATGGATTTTCTCTTGATATCGATCCTTAATTGGGATTTTTTTCTGTTCGGAGCACATTTGGTTTGTAGGAAAAGTTTCTATGAAGAAAAAAACGGCCCGAACGCCTCTTGTCCTTTGCCGACTGAGGGGGTTCGAACCGAGTTTTCACTTAAAGTAAATCTTGATAAGCAGGCACCCCACCCGCTCCTTTAGCAGAAAGGATTGCATTGACGACTGCTTCCGCGAGTACTTCTACACTCAGCGACCCGACGAGATTGACCGAAGCATCCACGCCCCCTGTTGCGATGGCAAAAATCGTATCTCCATCACTCATCGTGTGAACCGGATGAATCGTTTTTGCCAGTCCATTATGCGCCATTTGCGCGACTTTGTTGGCTTGTACTTTATTCAAATTCGCGTTGCTCGCAACCACAGCGATCGTAGTATTCGTCCCTGCTGGAACCGGGGGAGTGGAGCCATGTTTACAACCACCTTTCCTAACGTAAATGGACAACCTCTCTTAGTCGTCAGAAAATTCAGTCCGTTATTTCATGATAGCGCTTTCGTCCGGAATGCTCAATCCTGCAAAAACGTCAAGCTTTCCTCTTATTTCATTTTTGCAATAGTCCGATCATATTTCCGAATTGGTCAGCGTGAAATTGCAGTGCTAGAATGATCAATAACAGTATTCCTGCTTTTTAACTGCAAAGGTTGTGACAGAAAGATGGAATTTTCATGGAATCGTAATTTGATTGTGTTATGGATTGGGGTATTTTTCTGTAGCACCGCCTACTCCATCTCCATCCCTTTCCTGCCCATCTTCCTCCATACTTCACTGGGGATCAATGAGCATCTGGAAGCCTGGTCCGGCATTTCGTTTGGCATCACGTTTTTAGCAAGTGCGCTCATCTCGCCATTTTGGGGCTCTCTTGCGGACAAATATGGACGAAAGCCTATGTTGATTCGCTCTGGTTTTAGCCTTGCTTTGTTGTACTTTTTGACTTATTTAATTACGGACCCCTATTTGTTTCTTGTGTTACGGATCTTCCAGGGCTTGCTTGCCGGCTATGTTCCCGCCGCCATTGCGCTGGTAGCGACGAATACACCAGAAAAAAACGTCGGTTACGCACTGGGGATTATGGCGACTTCAGGAGCAACAGGAGGAATCATCGGTCCTTTGGTTGGCGGTGTCGTGAGTCATGTGTGGGGAAATGCGGAAGCTTTCATTTTTTCAGGATTTGTCGTGCTCGTTGCAGCGCTGATCGCAACTTTCTTCGTGAAAGAAACGAACTTGAACCGCTCTGGCAGCCGCTCGAGTGTACGGGAAGATTTGCGAGCTGCGCTGGCAAACCGCCAGTTGATGTCCATCCTTGGTATGAGCCTGATGGTCACGATTTCCGTTATGCTTCTTGAACCTTTATTAACGGTGTATGTCATGCAATTGGGCGCTTCGCAGCAAAACGCTTCCCTTAGCTCCGGCATCATTTTTGCAGCAGTGGGCATCGCGACAGTCATTGCTGCTCCACAGTGGGGAAAGCTCGGGACAAAGGTCGGCTATTCCAAAATCTTGTTCATTGGCTTAATGGGTGGAGCGATCGGAAATTTACTGCAATTTTTCTTCACCAATCTGTATGGATTTGGCATTTTGCGATTCGCGTACGGCCTGTTTTTTGCCGCTGTTTATCCATCGATCAACGCCATGATTGTAAAAGTCACGGAACCAGAATTTCGCGGCAGAGCATTTAGCTTGAACCAATCCTCAACGCAGCTCGCGACCATGATGGGGCCGATCATTGGCGGCTTTCTCGGAGGGCTCATCCCGATTCGCTTCGTATTTATCATCAATGGTATTGCGCTGTTGATTACGGCCATCTTGATTCACTCCAAACGATCCCAATTGACCGGACAGCCGTTGCAGCAGCAGGCAACTGAGCGTAAGCTAGCTACGAAGTAACGAAATGCTTCACAAGCGAAAACTCCCTTTCAAGCATGCAGGTGAGAACCTGGCGATGACAGAAGGGAGTTTTTTCACGTCCTTTTCTTCTTCTAGCCTATTCGCTACAATAGTAGAAAGCGGACGAATCAGCCAAAAAGATTCGGACACCCCTGAAAAGTAATTCGTACTACGTATTTTTCAACAGTCAAATTACATACACCATGGACCTACCCGCATATTCCGATTTGACGAGGCCACTTATCTTACGCAATAAGTGACTGACTATTTCGTGATTTTCATTTCAATGGGGAAAGGGGAACAGATCCATGTCGGGAAAAACGGTGATTATACTTACACTTATCATTATTGGGCTCATCTGCGTTAACCTGTTTGTTGCAAACGGTTTTATTCGCCTGCTGGCAATCGCAGGTATCTTAGGGATTACCTTTGTTTTGCAGGGGGCCGTGATTCGAAGGTAGTAAGGCTGATGCCAATTCCTCTCCCATCCGCCGCCTTTCCATGATTAACGACGAGATTTCTCAAGGTTGCTGCTGATAACCGTGAGAGCAGCTGCCCCAAGCACCATCACTCCACCGACCCATGGCGTATGAATCAATCCAATCGTATCGACAATAATCCCTCCCACAAAGGCGCCAATCGCAATGCCGAGGTTGAATGCCGCAATGTTCATGGCAGAAGCTACATCAACAGCGCTTGGCACGTATTTTTCAGCCAACTGCACGACATATACCTGTAAGCCCGGTACATTCATAAAAGCCAAGAGGCCCATAAACATAATTGTGATGGTCCCCACCCACTTGAAAGGCGCCGTAAATGTTAAAATGATCAGAATGATCGCCTGGATAATAAACATCCAGCGCAACGCTTTTAACGGATTCTTGTTCGCTGCTTTTCCTCCAACCGTATTACCTATCGCTACGGCAATTCCATAGACGAGAAGAATCAGACTGACAGCACTCGCCTGATAACCTGTGATTTCTTCCAAAATCGGACCTAAGAACGTAAAGGTTACGAACGTACCGCCGTAGCCAAGTGCTGTAATCGCAAAGACAAGCAACAGCGGTAAGTTTGTGATTATTTTCACTTGGTCTTTAATAGAAGCAGGCTTGGTTTTTTTCAAATGGCCTGGTACCAGAATCGCTGTCGAGATAAGTGCAATCACTCCAAGCATGGCTACTCCCCAAAAAGTCGCTCTCCATCCAAACATTTGTCCAATAAACGTTCCCAAAGGTACACCTGTAACAGTTGCAACGGTCAGACCAGTAAACATCGTCGCAATCGCGCTGGCACGCTTATTCTCTGGCACCAGATCGGCTGCAATCGTAGAACCGATGGAGAAAAATACACCATGTGAAAACGCGGTAAAGAAACGCGCAAAGATTAAAATCGCAAAGCTACTCGACAAGGCTGCCGCACTGTTTCCGACAACAAAAACAATCATCAAAAGCATGAGCAGCGTTTTGCGTGGGACTCGACTTGTGAGTGCTGTAATAATCGGTGCTCCAATCGCTACCCCTAATGCATAGCCAGAAATAAGAAGTCCTGCTAAAGTGATCGTTACTTTCAAATCCTGTGCGACTGTAGACAACAAACCAACAATAACAAATTCGGTAGTCCCGATTCCAAATGCGCTGATTGCGAGAGCAAGTAAAGCAAGAGTGGAGTTTTTCGCACCAGGTGCTTGCTGCTTTTCGTTGGATGTAATCGTGCTCATCTGAGTTGTATCCTCCCTTAATTTTTCTTGCCAGTCAAAAAGCAGGGCCCTTACTTATCATGATTGGCGAATATGTTGCATCTGGATGCTATTATGTCTCATGCCTCACTTGATAGGAAGTACGTACTTTCAAGTATCATAGGCACTAAAAAGTACCTTACAGCCGTAATCAAGCAATAAAAAAAGCCGGGAAGACTGTCTTCCCGACTCAATATCCTATCTTTCTTGCAACGCTACTTTTAAACCTAATACGATGTAAACAGATCCTACGATCTTGCCACTCCAGCGGCCCAGCCAGGAAATTCGCTTCACCAGATGCCCTAATGGTCTGATGCTGATCGCAATCAAGGCAGTGTAAAAGAACCCCAAGATGGCGAAAATCATTCCCAAAACGAGGAATTGGAGAATGGCTCCCCCTCGCTCCGGATGGACGAATTGCGGCAGAAAAGCAAGGAAAAACAACGCTGTCTTCGGATTCAGAACTTCTGCGAGGATGGCTTGCCCATACGATTGCAACGGGGGCAACGGTGTTACTTTTGGCAGCTCTGGGTCAACCGGTTTCTCCAGCATGGCCCGAACCCCTAAGTAGACCAAGTAAGCCGCTCCCGCGAATTTCACGAGATTGAATGCCCATGCAGATGTCATCAAAATCGCTGATAAACCGACCGCAGCAAAAATCGTATGAATGAAGTCGCCGGTAGCAATGCCCAGCCCTGCCATAATCCCTGCTTTACGTCCCCCTTGTACGGTACGCGTCGCGGTTAACAGGACGGCGGGTCCCGGTATTAAAAAGAGGCCGATCACAACAGCCAAAAATGCTCCCATGGTAGTCCAATCAAACATGTGCTCTCCCTCTTTGTATCGAAAAATCAAATTCTCTTCCTATCATAAACGAAGAGTAGCCAGAACGATACGGTTTAGGCTTACTTTTCGACTTCATGAGCTTTCGGCGGAAACAAGATCGTGATGGTCGTCCCCTCACCCACTTTGCTATCCAGGGAGATGATCCCCTTATGTGCCTCCACAATCCCTTTCACAATCGTCAACCCCAATCCTGCTCCACCGCGTTCCCTTACTCGCGAGCGATCTCCCCGATAAAAACGCTCAAAGACGTAGGGAAGGTCCTTTTGATCGATGCCCGTGCCGCTGTCCTTGACTTGCAAACGAACCATCGTACTCGGTTTGTCTACAGTTACCACGACTTCTCCTCCCGCTGGTGTATGCTTGCAGGCATTCGTCAACAAATTGGCCATGATTTGTGCCAGTCTCTGCCTGTCTCCTTTGATCCAGACTGCGTGATCTCCGTTGAAGTGAAAATTCACTTGAGCACGGGCAAAGGTTGCACTCATCGACTCGGTGACTTCTTTGACAACCTCACGCAGATCCACCTCTTCACTGCGCATTTGCAAGGAGCCTGACTCCACCTGGATCACCTGATCTAAATCGCGAACAAGACGGCTCAAACGCAGCACCTCAGACCTTGTGCTTTCGAGATTTTTGGGAGTTGCTTCCCATATGCCGTCAATCATCCCCTCTACTTGGGCAAGTAAGGTGTTCAGTGGTGTTCGTAATTCATGAGCGATATCGGAGGTCAGTCGCTTGCGCAGCTCCTCCTGGTGCTCAAGACTGTGAACCAGGTTGTTAAAAGCAGCGACCAATGAAGTAACTTCATCCTTGCCACGAGGCTCCAGTACGCGTATGGACAGATTGCCCCGCGCGACTCCTTGTGCTGCTGTGCTCACTTGTACGACCGGGCGCACCATGGTCCGGGCGAGCGGTATGCTGATAATGATAACCAGAATGAGTAGCACAGCCATCGTCCACAACGTCGTGTTTTTATGCGCCCATTGAAAATGGCTTTCCAAGGTCATATACGCACTCCGATCATCGTGGCTGATCACCAGTTGCCCGATCATGGCACCCTTACTCACAAGGGGGATCTTGTCTACACTGTAATTGCTAGTTTGGACTGGCCGCTTGCCCCACTCGTTTTGCACTTGTTGCTGTTGATCGAGGAGGGTGATATGCAATCCCAAGACCTCGGAAACTGCTTCTAGCTTATGGTAGGCTTCCGCTCCCCAGCCTTGATTGTCCTGATACGCCTGGAGTGCGACTCGCGATATTTCTTGGTTATGCTGATTCCTCACTTCATTGGCATACATGGAAAAATGAACATCCATTTCCTTTACGGACAACAAAGAAGAAAAAAGAACAGCACATGCGCCGACTGTCATGATCACAAAGGCAAGCTTTACCCATATATGCTTCATCCTGGCCTCACTTCTTCATGGGATCGTCAAAGCGATAACCCAATCCATAAACCGTCTTAATATATTCCGGTTGCTTCGGGTCTACCTCTATCTTTTGGCGAAGATTTTTGATATGCGTGTCAATCGTTCGGTCGTATCCTTCGAAATCAAAGCCCATAACCTCACGCACGAGCTCCTCCCTGCCCCACGTTCTCCCCGGATAGCGGACAAGCGTTGTGAGCAAGCGGTACTCATTTGGCGTAACTTCCAAAGCGACGCCATTTTTCGTAACTCTCTTCTCATTCATCGATATGGTCAAGTCCCCCACCTCGACGAAATCAGATAGTGTTGAATAGTCTCCCGCACGTCTCATAATGGCTCGAACGCGCGCTACGAGTTCTCTCGGGCTAAACGGCTTGATCAAATAGTCATCAGCGCCAATCGTAAGCCCACGAATCCGATCCGCCTCTCCACTTTTCGCCGTTAGCATCAAGATCGGAACACGGGACTCTTTGCGAATTTGGATGCAGACTTCTTCCCCGCTCAGATCGGGAAGCATTAGATCCAAAATGATACAGGTGAAGGTAACCGTCGTGGCCATTTCGACTGCTTCCTTGCCTGTTTGGGCGGTCAAAACGTGATAGCCTTCCTTTTGCAGATAGGAGGACAATATTTCTAAAATTTGCGGCTCATCATCGACTAGCAGGATCGTAGACATGTGCGTTCCCCCTACTCCTCTTGTATTTGATCCTTTCCTTTTTTCCAGAAAAGCAAAAAGACGAGTGCACCTGCTAGTAAGGCAAAGAGCAAGCGAAACTTGTTTTCACTGAAAGTAATTAGATCATGACCGACGAATGTTTCAAATACCATCGACGGCACTTTTCCAAGCAAGGTCGCAACCAAAAATTGTGCGAAGGTGATATTCGTCAAAGCCGCACCTAAATTGATCACACCGGAAGGCATCATCGGGTTCAATCGGAGCAAAACGATAGCAAGACATTTGCGAAAGCTCGTCGTACCATTGATGGCATGTACCCATTTGAACGATTTCAGCTTTTGGCGCCGATCTGCTTTTTTGAGCGTGTATCGATAAAGGAAAAAGGCGATGCAAGCACCCGCCACCTCTCCCGTTAAGGAAATCAAGAACCCTCCGTACAAGCCAAACACTACCGCATTCGCACCTGATAAAAAAATGGACGGCAATACACCTGCCACACTGATCACGATGTTCAATAATATACTGCCGATAACCCCCAGCATCCCTAGAGAGCGGATCCATTCTGCAAGGGCTTCTATATTCATTATCCAATCCATCCGTCTGTATGACTCCCCTCTGCAACTCTCTCTCTAGAGTAAACGAAACTTGTGAAGAAATCATGGAAAAAAGCAAAACAATCGTAGCCTGATCGACTACGATTGTTTGTTTATTTTTTTCGCGTTATTCTTCTGAGATCGCGATGTACAAATCCACTTGCATGTTGTTAGGATCAGCGCAGCGCACTCCGTCATATCGCTCGAAATCTCCGGTAAATGTCCGCTTGTTCCCTGGTTGCTTAGACCACTCCCACACCTTCGCCCACGCTTCCATCACAACCTCTACCATCGGACCTACTCGCGTCGTAAATACGGCATAGGTAGAAGCCGGCAGCGTCTTGATCGTGAGCTCAGCAGGAAGCTCACCGTTCTTTTCTACAACGGTTCCTACTAACAGGGAGTACTCGCCTGTCTCGTCACTGTCGTAATCGGAGTACACCCCCAGAACAACACCTGGCTCTTTTTGATGGGGAGTTTTGAAGGGATGCTCTTCTTGATAATAGCGCTGCCACAGTTCCCCAATTTTCCCATTCGGTCCGCATTCCGCCTCATTGGTTGTACGAATTTGCAAGCCTGCTACACGCATCTCATCCAGTTTGACAATCGTTGGGTTCATCATTAACCACGCTCCTATAAGAGTTTGTTTACATGACTTAGTATAACGACCGTACCCTGACAACTATCTGTCAACGTTCCAACGCTTATTCATAAAGTTTTGCCATTTTTTTTACCGTATCACCAATTCTCTGCCTCACATGCGCAGGCTCATGTACACACAAGGCATCACCAAAGCTAAGCAGCATTCCGTTTAACCACTCATCGTCTGTCATCATCGTTCGTACCAGCAACGAGCCATCCTGCATTGTTTCTATCGTCTCTGGTTGAAACATATCCCGCACCCTTACATGTACACGCGGCGCAAAGTGGAGGACAAGAGAAATACGCTCCGCTGTATCCCATTCTTCGAGCCATTCCAGTTTATCTACGTGATACGGGCGAGTGGAAAACTCTTCTGTCAGCACAGACATGTCTGCAATCCGCGATAAGCGAAACAGACGATCCTCTTGGCGCTGTAAACAATAGCCATACACGTACCACACATAGCCCTTGATTATCAGTGTTACAGGTTCAATAGTGCGCTCTGTCGCATCGCCTTGTATTTTCGTATAGGTGATCCGCACACGAAGTCTTTTCTCGATGGCTTCTCGCAGCCTGTTTACTTTTTCGGCGATCGCCGGTGTACTGCCCCACGGATTAAAGTCATAAACGACAGGATGTGCACTTCCTTGTAGGGAGGACGGTGCAGTGGTGAGCAACGCTTTTATTTTTTCCAAAAGCTGTCCGATTTGCTTATCGTCTGTAGAGGAATGAACCCCTTTTAGCGCAGCAATAACCGCTACCAGCTCGTCCAAGGATAAGTATTGCCGATCGATCGTAAAATTCTCCATGATCTCGTATCCGCCACTTGCCCCAGGGTACGCTACGATTGGAATACCTGCTGCGTTAATGGTTTCCAGATCCCGATAGACTGTACGCAAGGATACTTCAAAGTGGTCGGATAGTTCACGGGCGCTCACACGGCGCTTATTCAACAGCATGATGACAATAGCGAGTAGCCGTTCTACCTTCATGATTGCCCCACCTTTCTGATGGAATTCAGAAAGACCTAAGAATATCCTTCTGGTTTGAGTCAACATAGTGGGGGAAAAGAAAAAGCACAGTTCTCTTCGACTCTAACACGCCAGCATGGGGGATTCACTGGCCGTCTCCACTTCAAAAAGGGGACCGTCGATCCAAAGCCACCCTACGGGCGGAAGTTTCTCAAGGGAGAAGTGTTCGACAACCGTGGTCCCCTTTTTGAAGTTCCGACTGGGTAGGCGTTGTCAAGGTCTACGAGCCCTGTGCTTTTTCTTTTCGCCAGCTTTACGGATTCATCGAAGCCTTTTAAAACTTAGGACACCAAGTACAACTGCTGTCTAAAACGAATAAACGCCTACTAAAACAAAAAAGAGAACCTGCAGCCTAAACTTGCTGCACATTCCCTTTTTTGCCTTGCTTCCTTCGAAACTATACGCCCATACGTCTGCGTTGATTGTTTGGTTTTTTGGTGAGCTGGCTTTTCATACTCTGATTTTGCGCCTTTTGATTCAACGGATTATTGGCTTGTGCTTGCGCTTGTTTTTTCTCAGCCATTTTGCGCTTCATCGCTTCTTGCAAGCTGACCTTCCCAGGCTTTTGCTCAGTGGTTTCTTTTTCGTTTTGATTTGGCTCCGTCATGCGTAGCAACTCCTCATAGAAATTGGTTATCTTCTATGTATTCTAGTGCAAGACAGGAGGAAGCGCCAGTGGGAATCTACCCTTTATTCGCTCGAAGCTGTGATAATTTTACACCGCTCGCCTGGTACTTCAAAATTTCCTCCAAAAGCTCTGCAAGGTACGCACCCGCTTCAATCGGTAGCGTACCGCCCTTATGAATATTAGAAATAACCGTACGATCCGATTCTACCGTATTCGCATCCGGTTTGTAAATCATGTAAGCACTGAGACTTTCTGCCGTCGCAAGCCCTGGTCGCTCCCCGATCAACGAAATGACGACCTTGCAATTGACGATGGACGCGACCTGATCCTGAATCCAGACGCGGCCTTTGTGAATGAACACCGGTTTCCCGACACTGATGTTTCGCATGGACAGACCCTGCATCAATGCAGGCAAGAGGTCTGGAATGGTCGCTTCACATGCAGAGGTGCTAAGTCCGTCCGAGATGACGATTTGCACGTCTTTGTTTTTATCCCCATTCTGCTCCAGCCAGCGAGCGGACTCATCCGATAGCATTCGTCCTGAGTCGAGGTTCATTAAATACTCCTCCATGCTCGTCGCTCTTGAATGGAGGACAGGTAGCTGCAGGCTCTCGATCAGCTGCGGACTAATGGTTTTCATGACCGCATCGCGTGCTGCTGCCTGATCAATACGAAATTGGAGGTAGCTTCCCGTCTTCATCCGGGTACCCGCCCGCCCGATTCCGATACGAGCCGGCGTTCGTTTCATCGCTTGCTCCAATGCTTCTGGATTGTTTGGGTTCTTTACCCCGCATTGCTTTTGCTCAGGAAAATCAATCACGCCCTGACCTTTTTTGGACAGCTCATCGATTACGCGCTGGACCAGGTCATCCATATTGATCTGTTTCATCTTGCTTACCTCCCCACTCGTTAGTCAAAAATGGTTAAATCGCCTGCACGTTCTGTCAAACGACCATTTTCCATAATGCCCATTTTTTCCAACCATTTCTCGAATTCTCGGAGAGGTCGCAGTCCCAAGAGCTCGCGGTAGCTGGCGTCATCGTGGTAACTCGTGTCCTGATAACTGAGCATAACATCGTCCCCACCTGGTACGCCCATATAAAAATTCGCTCCTGCCAAGGTCGTCAGCATCCCTGCAATCTCCTGGTCATTTTGATCTGCATACATGTGATTCGTATAGGTCGGAGCGATTCCCATCGGCAAACCATGCAGCTTGCCCATGAACAAATCCTCTAAATCGGCACGAATCATCTGTCTGCCATCATAGAGTGTTTCTGGTCCGATAAAGCCTGAGACGTTATTGACCATGAACGGCTTCCAGTGACGGCAAAGACCGTACGTACGCGCTTCCAGCGTCTGCATATCGACGCCTTCATGGGAATCCAGCGACACTTCGGAGCCTTGTCCTGTCTCAAAATACATGACGTTCGGTCCCGACGCTGTGCCTTTTCGGAGCATCAAATCCATAGCCTCATCCAAAATCTCTTTGTTCACACCAAACGCATCATTCGCTCGCTGTGAGCCCGCCAGACTTTGGAACATGAGGGAAATGGGCGCTCCGCCGCGAAGAGCCTGCATCTGTGTCGTGATGTGGGCCAGTACGCAGTTTTGCGTAGGGATTTCCCACTTTTGCATGAAATCATGTGTCATTTTCAACAGCTTGGTAACGCTTTCAACCGAATCATTATTGGGGTTAATTCCAATGACTGCGTCGCCTGATCCATATGACAAGCCTTCCTTCATTGAAGCCAAAATGCCATCGGGATCATCGATTGGGTGATTCGGCTGGCAACGGAACGCAAGTCTTCCCGGCTCGCCAATCAGTGTGTTGCAATACGCTTGATGCTTCATTTTTTGCGAAGCCATGACCAGGTCGATGCTGGACATCAGCTTGGCAGTAGCGGAAATCATCTCGCTGGTCAGCCCACGGCTAATTCTAGTGAGCTCAGGCATTCCTGTAGAAAACGACAAGATGTACTCCCGCAGCTCCCCTACTGTCCAATTTTTAATCTCCTCGTAAATGGAGAGATTGATATCATCATAAATGATCCGTGTCACTTCGTCTTTTTCGTACGGAATGACTGGATTTTCATATAGATCACGAAGTTGCATTTCGCTTAATACGACTTTGGCCGCCATCCGCTCCAGTGCGGAATTGGCTGCTAGTTTACTCATGTGATCGCCAGACTTTTCTTCACTCGCTTTTGCCAATACATCACGAACAGAAGTAAACTGGTAATGCTGTTTTCGTACAATGCAAGCCAATTTCATCTCTAGCTTCACTCACTTTCTTTTCAACTTTCCTGACCTCTATCTCACGGAACGTAAAAAAGCGCTTCGAAACATAAGACGAAATGCTCGCCTAGGTCCAAGCGCCGTTGCTCTTCCTACGATTCACTTTTTTGCGTTCATTGTTTGCGCGTAAGCACGAACTCTACTGCCGATAGCAGTTCTTCTTCCATGACGGGTTTGACCAGATAGGCACATATCCCTTTCGCTTTGGCTTGCATGACCATGTCCTTTTGACTGTAAGCAGTCAAGAGAAGAATAGCCGCATCCGAATGCTCTCGGATAATCCCAGTCGCTGTCAAACCGTCCATAATTGGCATTTTGACATCCATAATAATGAGATGCGGGTTCCACATTTGCGTCAATCGAACGGCCTCTTTGCCGTTTTTTCCTTCAGCTACGACGTTATATCCCTGCTCTTGCAACATCTCGACCAGGTCCATACGTGTAATGGGGTCGTCGTCTATGATGATGACTCGATAATGTTGACGCAATATTCCACCTCCCGATCACCAGTGAACGGACGTGCCAACTGCTCATCATTTCCATATGCAACCGACGCCGTTGTCGGTTTCTTGCATATTTCTGAATACATTTATTATATCTATATTTTCTGGCTAATTCCAGCTTAAATCCAGTCTATGATTGTCAGAGAGGGTCACTTCTACGATCCATTCATTTCTCTTATAACCGCCCCTCTCACGGTACTCTTCTCGCAGAGGCGTGTCATCGCCTTTTAAAAATCAATGTACGATTTTCGGCTGCAGCCATTTTTGGTGAGCGATAAAATGAAAACATAAAGATGGAGGGGGAAACGAATGATAACGTCCGAGATGAAGTCCGAGTATTATCAGGCGTTACTGGATAAAAATTCAGAATATGAAGGGGTCTTTTTTGTTGGAGTCAAAACAACCGGCGTATTCTGTCGCCCGACATGTCCAGCAAGAAAACCTAAGTTTGTTAATTGTGAGTTTTTTGATCATGCCAAACAAGCACTTCTGGCCTCATTCCGGCCCTGCCAGCGCTGCCGTCCGCTTTCACATCCCAATCATGTTTCAGAGCTTGTGCGTCTGCTAGTAAACGCTGTAGAAGAAAACCCCGAGCAGCGCTGGACGGAAAAAGACTTTCAAAGATTATCCGTGGACGCTGCAACAGCGCGACGCCAATTCAAAAAGCGTTTTGGCATGACGTTCGTCGAATATGCAAGGGCGCGACGTATGGGGATTGCACTGAAAGAAATCAGAGAAGGAAAAGCAATCATCGATGCTCAACTATCCACCGGGTACGAGTCCAGTAGTGGTTTTCGAGACGCATTTTCACGAATTATGGGGGCAGCACCTACTCTTCTTGGAGATCATCATGTCTTAAAGGCATCGTGGCTGGATACGCGACTCGGTCCCATGATAGCGATCGCAGATGAAGAAGCACTATATCTACTTGAATTCATTGATCGCCGCGGCTTGGAGCGAGAAGTTGAACGTCTTAGACAAAGAACGAAGTCAGCGATTATCCCTGGTTCCACAGCACCAATCCGTTCGATTGAACGTGAGTTAGAAGAGTATTTTGACGGAAAGCTAACAGAATTTGCAACGCCTTTGTTTTTGTGCGGATCGCCTTTTCAAAGAATGGTCTGGGAGCATTTACAAACGATCCCCCCCGGTCAAACTTCATCCTATTCCGACGTTGCGGCAGCAATTGGGAGGCCAAGCGCCTTTCGAGCTGTCGCACAGGCAAATGGTGCGAATCAGATAGCGATTGTCATTCCTTGTCACCGTGTCATCAACTCCAATGGTGATTTGGGTGGGTACGGAGGAGGACTTTCACGCAAACGCTGGCTGCTTCATCATGAAAAAGAAATGCCTCGCTCATTTGACTCGGATTCGTGAAACATTCAGCAAATGAATCATGGATGAATAAGCAAAGGAGTGTACAAAATGACACCCGTACAATCGAATAAATGGGCCGTTTTATCTGTGGTCACGCTTGTTTCGTTCATTACCAATTTAGATGCGACGATTGTGGTTATCGGTCTTCCTGCTATCATGGAAGATTTGCGTATTCCGATCAACATCGGGATGTGGACCATTACCGCATTCTACATTATGAGTACACTCTTTTTACTTCCTGCTGGGCGTTGGTCCGATATGCTCGGAACCAAGCGCATTTTTTTATGGGGGCTCGCCTTGTTCACGATTTCCACTGTGCTTTGCGGTCTGGCGAACTCCGGCGCAACACTGATCGGTGCACGGCTTCTTCAGGGGACAGGTGCAGCAATGGCAATGGCCTCAGCAACACCAATCCTCATACGGACATTCCCGCCGAATCAGCTCGGCATCGCTCTCGGGATAAACAACCTATCATGGGTGACTGGATCACTCATCGGTCCTGTGATCGGAGGTGCGCTTATCGGTGATTTTGGATGGCGATCCATCTTTTTCGTGGCCGTTCCCGTTGGAGTCATTGGTTTAATCGCTGGCCTACTCGTTCTCAAACACACGCCCCCCATCGAAAAGGGCAAGACCGACTGGCCAGGTATACTGACCTTTGGACCAGGTTTAGTCGCTTTGCTTATTGCTCTGTCTGAAGGGCATACATGGGGCTGGGCGTCAGGAACTACCCTTGGCCTCTTTGCAACCGCTCTACTTTTTGGGATAGCGTTCGTACTCATTGAGCTACGTGTCCGGCACCCACTATTTCCTCTCAGCCTCTTCACCTATCGAAACTATTCGATAGGTCTAGGCATTACCATGAGTTACTGCATCGGCTATTTTGCCGTCACCATTCTCCTGATGCTATATCTCCAAGGAGCGCATCGCTTAACTCCATTGGAGGCAGGACTACTATTACTCCCATTATCGATCCCCCAACTTTTCACGGCCCCATTTGGCGGGAAACTTGCCGACCGTTTCGGCCCTGTGCGCATGATTCTGTTAGGATCATTCCTGATCGGCTTCGCGCTTCTGCTCCTTGGACAGTTAGGTTCTCAGCTTTCGAACATGGCTGTGATTATTCCGCTTCTGATCATATCCGCTGCCACCGGGCTGTCTTGGCCATCGCTCGCGAAAGCGGTGCTGTCGGCTGCTCCTCAAGAGCGAGCCGGTTCCGCTTCTGGCATGTTCTGGACCGTGTATGAAATGTGTCGGGCAATTAGCCAGGCGCTTACCTTGGTAGTCGTACAACTAAGCGTCAAGTCTGCATCTGTCTTGCCTCTATTCTCTAGAACGGGAGCTGGGGAGCTCGCCCAATCGAAGAGTGCCTTAATTCTTGCCACGAGCAACGGTTTCCGATTCTTCGCCATCTTCTTCGCTATCGCAATCGTTTTAGGATTTTTTCTCATGCGGCCGCAATTGAAGAAAACTCGCTGGAAGGAAGAGCAAATAGCCCAACAGTCCGGATGAGCAGTATTTCTCCTCCAACTGGGGAACTGAGATCACCTCCCCCATCAGTCAAATGGCGGGTGTCGAACCGATACTGGCCACTCCTTCCTCGTAAAAATGCCCTCGCATAGGCAAGGGCATTTTTGTTGTTACTGCGCTTTTTCGATTATTTTTTGACGGAGGTTATCTACGAGCTCGGACATTTTCACTCCGCCCAAAATCTCTTCCATTGCATGCTGTGCACGGGTCAAAATCAACTCCAACACAAACTGTATATTCGCTCCCACTGGACAATCGGGATTCGGTTGCTCATGGATGTGAAAAAGTTGCCCTTCTTCCACGACATCGACTGCACGGTAAATCTCAAGAAGCGTGATTTGATCCAGCTCCTTGGCGAGAGAAGCGCCACCAGCTCCGGCACGTACATTCACGAGCCCAGCCTTCTTCAATAGCCCCAGCACACGTCGGATCACGACCGGATTCGTGTTCACGCTACCTGCGATCCATTCGGAAGTACAATGTGAATTGGAATCAATGGAAAGCAGTGATAAGATGTGAACCGCAATGGAGAACCGGCTGCTGATTTTCATACGTTGTCACCCTTTCGTTGTAATGATTATAGTTACAACCTTTGCGAGAAGTCAAGTTAACCATACCGTCACATTTCGTCCCGTCGAACTTTTATTGATTCTACTATAATGACAGTGTCAAGTTTTCCCGTAATCTGGAAGGAGTGTTGACCAGAATGATACTTCCACAAATTGAAGTTACGCCTGCAACAGCCTTGCTAGATGTTCCCGTCCATATCACACTCAGCGGGTTTGTCCCGAATCAATTAATCACCCTTCATGCTACTCTGAAAAACGGGTTGCAAGGAGGAGATTTGACTGCATCCTCGCATGCCATCTTTCAAGCGGACGAAAATGGCTCCGTCGATTTGGTTTCCCAAGCTCCCTTATTTGGTACTTATGAGGGAATTGACCCTATGGGGCTTTTCTGGTCTATGAATGTCCAGACCATGCGTTTTTATCATCCCTATTCTCTCGACGACTTTCAGTTCACTCCACGCTCCACCGAGATAGAATTAACGGCAGAAGTCTACGATAAACCCGTAGCGAAAGCAGTCGTGAAACGTATTTTTGTCTCCCGCGACGTATCGATACAGAAAGTGCTCGACCATGGTCTGGTCGGCCTGTTTTTTTCAAAACCCCATACAGAGCAAAGACCCGCAATTGTCGTATTAGGTGGGAGCGAAGACGGAATTGGCTCATGCTCCCAATTTGCTGCTTTGTTCGCCTCTCACGGCTATCCGGCGCTAGCACTCGCTTACTTCCAATGCAATGATCTTCCAGACGAGATTCGCCAGATCCCGATCGAATATGTTCAAAGCGCCATTCATTGGCTACAGCAGCAGCCCTCCGTACATCCTGATAAAACCACGTTATTCGGACGTTCAAAAGGAGCAGAATTGGCATTAGTCACCGCATCCATCGATCAACACGTACATGCTGTCATTGCTTCAAGTCCCAGCTCTACTGTTACTATCGGTTCGGATAAGGCATTCACTGGATCAGACACGTTCTCCCCGCAATCCTCTTGGTCGTTTCAAGGAGAGCCTCTTCCATTCGTGCCATGGACAGAGGAACAGACAAAAATCTCACAGGAACGGCTCGAAGCAGGTCAACGCATCGACCACATCCATGCCGAAGCCTGGGCAGCTTGTGAGTGGTTAGAAGATGCCGTAATTCCGGTGAAAAAAATCAATGGACCGATCCTCTTCCTCTCCTCGGATGACGATCACTGGTGGCCAGCAGCAGAGCATTGCGAACAAATGGTGCAACGGCTGAAGGACCATCAGTTTGCTCATTCGGTAATGCATTTGCGTTACGCGGAAACAGGACATGGAATCCGTTTTCCTTACATACCGACTACCCGCACACAGCTCAATGGTGGCACGCCCAAAAACAACGCCTACGCATCCGAGCACTCTTGGCGTGAGGTTCTTCAGTTTTTGGAGCGGACTTTTCCAGGGTAAAAAACAGGGAAAGCCTACTCGTATGACGAAGTAGGCATTACTCTCTATCATTTTAGAAAGGATGTATAGCCCTATGGACTGCCTATTTTGCAAAATCGTAAACGGAGACATTCCGTCTAAAAAAGTGTATGAGGACGAACATGTATTGGCTTTTCACGACATTAATCCTGTTGCTCCTGTACACATCCTGATGATCCCGAAAAAACATATCCAATCCGTTCTGGCAATCGAGCCTGAGGACAAGGAGCTGATCGGCCACCTCCATCTGTCGCTGCAAAAAGTAGCAGAAACAATGGGCGTGAACGAGGACGGATTCCGTATCGTGACCAACATTGGCAAACACGGACAACAAACCGTTTTCCATCTGCACTACCACCTCATCGGAGGCAGACAATTGGAGTGGCAGTTCTAATCACTTGAAGCTACTACTCCCCATGAGAGGCAATGTGGCGGGCGATACCTACACCGTGAAACCTTCCATTTTCAATAAAAATGGCGTTTGCGTGTTGGCCCGCCGCAATGACTCCCGCAATATAGAGACCTGGGATGTTCGTCTCCATCGTCTCTGGATGATGCGCAGGGATTCCCGTTTCCTCGTCAATCATAACCCCTAACGAATGAAGGAATGTACGATCCGGACGGTATCCAATCAAAGAAAACACATGGTCATTGGCAAGCGTAATAATTTCCTCCCCTGTTCTCACCTTGATTGAACGCTCCTCGATGCTCTCGACAGTTGCACCGAACAGCATGTGGATACGTCCCTTTTTGATCAAACTCTCAAAAACAGGCCTTGTCCATGCCTTGACCTTGTCAGACAGCTCCGTTCGGCGGCAAATCACCGTTACTTCTGCTCCTGCCCGCTCCAGCTCCATCGCCGCGTCTACGGCAGAGTTGTTTCCCCCTACTACCGCTACTTTCATCCCTGTATACGGATGTGCTTCCTTGTAGAAGGACGATACCTTCGGCAACTCCTCGCCCGGTACCTGCAGCCTATTCGGATTGTCGAAGTAACCTGTGGCGATCACTAAGTTTTTCGCTTCATACGTATGCGTTTTGGCAAATCGGTCAGTCGTCGTGACCTGGACGCCAGCTGGCGTCTTCTTCGCTTCCGTCACCGTTTCATATACGTTCACGCGCAATTGTTCACGCGTTGCTACCAGTCGGTAGTAATTGAGTGCCTCTTGTCTAGTCGGCTTGTCGTTCGCCGTTGCAAAAGGTACGCCCCCGACCTCCAATAAATCAGGTGTGCTATGAAAAATCATATAGGTCGGATAGCGATAAATCGAGTGGACAAGTGACCCTTTTTCAATAATGATGGGATCAAATCCAGCACGCTTGCAAGCTATTGCCGCTGCCAGTCCACAAGGCCCACCGCCTACAATCAGTACGTCTTCCATTTCTCTCCGCCTCGCTTCATTCTCTCTATTATTATACCTCCATCATATCATATCGTTTATCCATCAAAAGAGTTCGGGTACCCTCCAAGGTTTCTACCAAAATCTGACCAATGAAAGATTGGTTCTCTCTTCTTATACTGGATGTATGATGAAAAAACAAAACATACATATCTGGCTAGTCTCCTTGGCTTTTTTGGTGTACGGTCTCTCTTTTGCAATGGGAGTTCCTTCATCCACAGCATCGACAAAAAATTTAAAAGATATCGCAAACAGCTATGCGAAAGAGCAAATCCGTTCGCTACAGGCGGCAGGTGTCATCGCTGGGGATGAAAACGGGTATTTTCACCCGACTCGCCCGGTGACGCGTGCTGAGTTTGTCGCAATGCTCACACGCACGCTCGGTATTAAACCGGTGGCCAGCAACGTCGCAGCCTATTCGGATGTCCCACAAAACTCTTGGGCATACGGGTACGTACAAGCTGCTGCTGGACTTAACATCGCGAATGGCATCGGGCCAACAACTTTTGCTCCGAAGCGGACGATCTCTCGCGAAGAGGCCGCTGCGTTTCTCGTGCGCGCACTGGAACAGAGCATATCGCCTTCTTACCAGCTTTCCGTGAAGGATGCCAATACGATTTCCAGTTGGGCACGCGCCTCAGTCAGCCACGCCATGCAGAAAAAATGGTTGGTCGGCTATAACGGCTACTTCCGCCCAACTCAAGCACTATCAAGAGAAGAAACAGCTGTTATTTTGTATCGAATTCAGGAGAATATGAAGAAGCAAAACGTTACAGCAAAACCGCTTGTCTCTCTCGGATGGCAATACCAATCCACGACAGAGGAATTCATTGCACAGGTCAAGAAAAGCGGAGTCAACACGCTGTCACCACGTTGGTACTTCCTGCAAAAAGACGGAACCATTAGCGACTCTACGGATGCTACACTCGTCCATTGGGCACAAGCAAATGGCAAGCAGATGTGGCCGCTATTCGGAAATAAATTCGATCCCGATGCTACCCACACCTTGCTGTCTGATCCCACTAAACGAAAAGCAGCTGTGCAAAAGCTTTCTTCGTTCATTGATAAGTACAAGCTAGATGGGATTAACATCGATTTTGAAGGGTTCTCCCCTGCGGATCGCAACAACTTCACCTTGTTCATCCAGGAGCTCGCAACTGCTCTTCACGCAAAAGGTGCTGTACTATCTGTAGATATTCCGCCTGATGGTGATTCAGACTGGAGCGATCCTTTTGACTTTGCTAAATTAGCAAAGTATGCCGATTATTTGGTAGTAATGGCCTATGAGGAGCATTGGGTAGGCGGGTCAAAAGCAGGCTCCGTAGCATCCTTGCCATGGTTTACAAAAGTCATCACCGACCTGCTTGACGAGGTACCGACCCAAAAGCTGATTGTCGGAATGCCTCTTTACACACGCGACTGGTACCAATCGAATGGGACATTGAAATCGACAGATATCAGCATCCCTCAGTCCTACCAGCTTCTCTCTCAATACAGAGCAAAATCAGTGTGGGACGATAAAATTGGACAATACCGTTCGACGTATCAAAAACAAGGCGTCACGCACACAATTTGGCTGGAAGAAAGCCGTTCGATTGGGCTGAAAGCTCAGGCTAGTCTCCAATGGCAAATTGGTGGATTGGCGTACTGGTACGTTGGTTCTGAATCAACTGATATGTGGACAGCCATTGCCAATTCGATAACCCTTAAACATGCACGTGAAAAACTGTAAGAATCATGAAAAGAAGCGCCCTCGTCCGACTACAGCCGTGGCAGAGGCGCTTCTTTTTTGTTTATGCTAGGCAATTCTCAATAAGTCCCGGATGAGCCTGCGCCTCCAGGATGCAAGTTAGCAGTAGTTTATCTCCTCTAAACGATTATTAGTCAATCTTTGGCCGATTATTTGGAGCGGTATAGCTGGCCGCATGCTGCGTTAATGTCCGATCCGAATTGAGTTCGGACCGTGATGCTGATACCCTTTGACTTCAAGATCCGAACAAATGCTTTAATCCGATTCGGATCAGATTGCCCATAGCTGTCTGGCGTAACATCGGTCGAATTGAATGGAATCAGGTTAACGTGGTAGAGATGTTCCCCAGGTCCCCTTCCCCTTAACAACTCAGCAACTGCTTCCGCATGCGCCGTCGAGTCGTTGACTCCTTGAAGAAGAATATACGCAATATACACCTTTCTCCCGGTATGCTGGATATGACGATCCAATGCCTTCAGCACGTCGCGGACTGGGAATCGGTCGTTGATCGGCATCAGCTCGCTTCTCTGATCGTCAAACGGCGAATGCAGCGAGAAGGTTAGATTTACCTGCGGAAACTCCCGTGTCAGCTTGTCGATCCCCGGCAACAGGCCGATGGTGGAAATCGTAATTCGTCGATGTCCTAAACCAAAGAGATGCGGGTCGGTCAAAATCGTCATTGCATCAAAAATATGCGGGTTGGCAAGCGCCTCCCCCATACCCATGAATGAGACGCTGTCCAAGGCGTGGCCGTTCAAGCGAAAGTGTAGCAATTGGTCGGTAATTTCGTCGGCAGTCAGATTTCGTTTCAGGCCGATGGTACCGGTGGCGCAAAACCTACACCCGAATCCGCAGCCGCACTGCGTGGAAATACAATACGATTTCCACCCCCGCTCATAAGTAAGACGTACGGCCTCCACGCGTTCGTCGCCAGCAATGGTAAACAGCACCTTGCTGACCTGTTTCGACGTGAGTTCCTTTACCGGAACGATGCTGCAGACGTTCGGACCAAGTATCTGGGTCAACTCGTCGCGCAAAAATTTGGGCAGTATGGTCATCCGTCCGTATTCACCGACGTTTTGCTTGAAAATCGCGTCCATAATTTGAGCATACCGATACTCGGGCTGCTTGAAGTCGGACAATATTCGCCGAATCGTTTCATATTTCGAGGATAGTCTCATGTCTTCTCCTTACCGCCGGAGAAAACGTAAAAAAGCAACCGTCAGTTGGCACTTTGACACGTCATT
This sequence comes from Brevibacillus sp. NPDC003359, assembly GCF_042878995.1. Classification (NCBI taxonomy): domain Bacteria; kingdom Bacillati; phylum Bacillota; class Bacilli; order Caryophanales; family Paenibacillaceae; genus Brevibacillus; species Brevibacillus sp. NPDC003359. The sequence continues at coordinate 464,938 of NZ_JBIAOR010000001.1, read as the reverse complement.
AACCAACTATACAGAATAAGCGCATACGTTTACAGACGGATCGCTACGTGCACCTGTCGATAGATTGGTAAACCTCCGGCAACCGATTTGTTTTTTTGTGAACCGCTTCACCTAACAGGAACCGGTTCACACAATCATCTACAACCTCAAGCTCCATCGCTTTCATCCTCCTAGAAATGGTTGATCTCTTTCAGTTCCACAATCTTTGTCGCGATATGCTTGCAAAACTCGCTGTCATGACATCGACAAAATTGAGCGGTTCGTCCCAAACATGCAAATGAACCCGCTCGCAAAGGCTTTTCGCGATCAGCATCTTCTTCTGATCACCGCTAAAAGAAGCCATGTCCTTTTCGAATTGCAAACTCGAAAAATCGAATTTCCTCCATATCGATTTGTACATTCTCAAAGTTGTTGTCATAACTGCCATCATAGGCAAACGTCAGGTTCGTTACCTTGATCAATGACATATCGGTAACCGCCTTTATCAAAATAAAAAAGAGCTACAAGAAAGTTACCTTTCTTGTAGCTCAAAAAAATACGGCAAATCCAGCCCGGTTCAGGGAATGAAAAGGGTATATTTTTTGAGTGAAAAGAATAAGGTAACTTTTTTGCCAATGAAGAAAAAAACAAACTTTGCTTTATTCTTCAAAAAGTGGCAAAAAATATTACATTATCCTCTTCAACTCCAATCGTTAAGTGTCAGCACGATCTTAACATACCCCGCTTATACATTGCAACATCCTAAAATGACAACCAAAAAATCTAACTGCCCATTGATTTCATTAACAATTCAAACACGCAAATAATAAAAACGGCTTATTTGTGCGAAGCATTGCAACCTGGAATGAGAAAAACCTTCCTGATTCTGGAAGACTTTGTTTGTTACAAGGTGTCAGCGATCTTGAACGGTCTCGGTGTTATTTGACCATCCCCAGCTTTCTATTGGTCGCTCCTCATTACCACTGCCTTTAGTCTCTTGAATATTTGGGATGACTTGTCCTTCTTCGTCGTGCTTCGAATGGTTGTCCTGCAATACTTTTGGTAAATCCATGGTTCTCCCCCTCCATTCCTCTTTCCTTCAAGCATGTTTTGTTACTGTGCCCGTACAACGGGAAAGACATTCAAAAGTCTTTCATAGTGCATGTGATTGGATAAACAAAAAAACTACCACCTCTCTCGTATCTCGTACAAGAAGAAATGGCAGTTTTCTTTTTCACTCTTCGTTTATCCGACCTGCTGGAGCAACTTTCCCCGCAGTTTTGCAAGCATGTCCTCGGTCATTTTGTCCAGGTCGTACTCTGCTTTGAAGCCCCACTCTTGCATCGCAGCAGTAGCATCAATGGAGTTCGGCCAGCTGTCGGCAATCGCCTGACGCACAGGGTCGACCTCATAAGAGAGCGTAAACTCAGGAATATGTTTGCGGATCGCTGCCGCTACATCCTCTGGCTCAATGCTCATCGCAGTTACGTTGAACGCATTGCGATGAATGAGCTTGGAGGTGTCTGCTTCCATCAGGGAAACAATCGCGTTCAGCGCATCAGGCATATACATCATATCCATGTACGTGCCTTTGCCAATGTAGGACGTATACGCTCCATGCTGGATCGCCTTGTAGTAGATATCTACTGCGTAGTCCGTCGTACCACCACCTGGAGGCGCTACATACGAAATCAAACCTGGGAAGCGTACGCCGCGCGTATCTACCCCGAACTTTTGATAATAGTAATCACAGAGCAACTCACCGGATACTTTGTTTACACCATACATGGTCGTAGGGCGTTGAATCGTGTCCTGCGGCGTATTGTCCTTCGGTGTCTTCGGACCAAATGCACCAATCGAGCTCGGCGTAAAGAACTGGCAGTTCAACTCACGTGCTGCTTCCAGAGCATTTACCAGACCACCCATGTTCAGGTTCCATGCCAAGAGGGGCTTAGCTTCTGCGGTTGCAGACAACAATGCAGCCAAATGCATGATCGTATCCACGCCATGTTTCTTCGCCAACTCAAACATCCGGTTCCCGTCGGTGACATCAAGAACTTCGAATGGACCCGATTGCACCACAGGATCGTCTTCGTTTTTCCGGATATCTGTGGCGATGACTTGATCCGCTCCGTAAATATCGCGTAATTTCATGATGAGCTCGGAACCAATTTGTCCTAGCGCCCCGGTTACCAGAATTTTTTTCATTTCAGGATCCCCATTTCTTTCCCAACTTTTTCGTAGATGCTAAGGGCACGATCCAGCATTTCTTTGCTATGTGCCGCTGTTGGCATATTCCGTACACGGCCAGTTCCTTTTGGTACAGTCGGGAATACGATCGCTTTTGCGTACACGCCCTCTTCATACAGTCGCTTACTGAACTCTTGGGTCTGCTGTTCGTCTCCGATAATGCAAGGAGTGATAGGCGTTTCGCTCTCCCCGATATGGAAGCCAAGTTCTTTCAAGCCTTTTTTGAGGTAGTGTCCGTTATCCCACAACTTGTCGTGCAGCTCTGTGCTGTTCATCAAAATATCGATAGCCGCAATGGAAGCAGCCACATCCGCTGGAGTCAGTGAAGTCGAGAACAGGAACGGTCTGCTGCGTACTTTGAGCCAGTCGATCAGCTCTTGGCGTCCCGCTACATAACCGCCGACTACCCCGATTGCTTTGGATAGGGTACCGATTTGGAAGTCGATTTTATCAGACAGGCCAAAATGCTTAACTGTTCCTGCCCCTTTACCGAGAACACCAGAGCCGTGGGCATCGTCTACATACGTAATCAAGTCATATTCTTCGGCTACCTCTACGATTTCAGGCAGCTTGGCAACATCGCCATCCATTGAAAATACGCCGTCGGTAATGACCATCAGCTTTTTATATTTGCCGGACTCTTTCGCTTCCTTCGCTTTCGCGCGCAGGTCATCGATATCCGAGTGATTTACACGAATAATTTGTGCACGAGACAGACGACATCCATCAATAATGGAAGCGTGGTTCAACTCATCAGATAGAATCGCATCGTCCTTGTCCATGACAGCAGAAATCGCAGCCATGTTGCAGTTAAAACCAGATTGGTAAGCAATAGCGGCTTCCGTGTGCTTGAAGGCAGCGAGCTTTTCTTCCAGCTTTACATGCAAGTCCAAGGTACCATTAATCGTGCGTACTGCCCCTGCCCCTACGCCATATTTGCTTGCTGCTGCAATTGCAGCGTCCACTAGGCGTTGATCAGTAGCCAAGCCCAGATAGTTATTAGAGGAGAGGTTGATCAGTTCTTTTCCTGCAATCGTAATGACAGGACCGTTCGCGCTTTGCAATGGGTCAATGACGTTGTACAGTCCCTTGCTCTTCAAATCTGCCAAATTTTCATGTAAAAAATGTTCAAGTGTTTTGCTCGCCAACGAGAATCCCTCCATTATTCAGCCATCGATTAGTAAGTTCCACAAAAACAATTGTTCACGCTGTATGGACATATCATTGTGATAAAATTCGCATTAAATCAACTTAATCTACAAACATCTTACCACCATTTACTTAAAACGTCCACATCACAAAGACATATTGTTAACGTTTTCATTTTTTTATTATGGCATTGTCATCTCTCCTACTTTCTCCTTTTGTCGTAATTCTTAGACTCCTACTAAAGAAAAAACCACTCTCCTGCTTCACGTGAGCAGATCGTGGCTTTTTCCTCATTTTTTTGCCTTTTGTGACTTTAAGATACCAGGCTTGGTGTCTATGGTGCGCACAAAGCCGTTCGTTTCAAAGCCGTTCGTTTCAAAGCGATGCGTCATCAAAGACTTTATAGGTCTGCCGTTTTGAAAATGCTCTTCTACCAACAACTGTGCATCTTCTGGCGTCACGTTTTCATACCAGATTCCCTCGGGGTACACGATCATCACGCATGCGTCCTCACAGCGTCCGTTGCAACGCGTGCGGGTTGTATGTACATAGTCATCCAAACCTGCGTTGGTAATCGCTTCGCGTATCGCTACCGTGACCTCTTCGCCACCCTTGCGCATACAGCTTCCACCATTACAGATCAGCACATGATGTCTCGTCTGAGATAAGTCCCATGTTGCCACTACAAATCCACTCCGTCCTTGTCCAACATCCATATACACTCCCCATCATGACGGTTTCTTGTTCAATTTGCAATTCCCAGAACGTTTGGTTTTTGATAGAATATATGTTCGTATACGTTTTACAATAAGATCTTGGTGGTGAAATTCATGTCCGTAACCAAACAGCGCGATGCCTTGCAGCTCTTGCAAATAGTTGGTTCCTACCCATGGTATGTCGAAAAGTTTATTGAGCATAAAAAATCAAAAAAGAATTCACCCTCCACCTTGCTTGGATACCTTCGTGATTTCTCTTTTTTCTTTCGTTGGATGATGACAGAAGGATTGAGTACCGCGACAGATATGAGGGACATTCCGCTAAGCGATTTGAATGACTTGAAGAAGGAAACGGTAGAAAGCTACATCTTATACTTGCAGGAATCGCATCTGTATGAGCGATCCGCTTTGCTCTCGAACCCTACCAAAAGCGCGAAGAAAGAGTACAGCGACCGTACCATCAGCAGAAAAATATCGAGCCTGAAATCGCTTTTTCATTACTTGTCTGCCCTCGCTGAGGACGAGAATGGGGAATCGTATTTGACGCGGAATGTACTCGCCAAAATCGAGCTGGAGGTCACGGAGCTGACTCCCCTCGCACGCGCTCACGCCATTCGGGCAAAAATCCTGATTGACGACGAAATCTATCAATTCGTCGATTTTGTCTACAACGGATATCTAGCCCATTGTGATACGGAAAAAAAGAAGCAGTATCACATGCAAAACCGCGACCGAGATACTGCCTTGATCGCGATGATTCTCTCCGGTGGCTTCCGCGTGTCAGAGATCGTCAGTCTCGATCTATCCGACATTATTATGGAAAAAAACCAGTTGAAATTGATCCGTAAAGGAAAGAAAGAGGACGCGCCCTTCTTCAGTGACTGGGGCAAGGAGTACTTAGCCAGATACTTGCAGCTACGAGATAAATACAATCCCTCACCGCAGGAGGACGCTGTTTTTCTCGCTGTTTCCCCGACTAATCCAAATGGGCATCGCATCGAAGTGCGGTCTGTCCAAAAGCTCGTCAAAAAGTACGCCAAAGCATTCGGCATCCCCGATTTGTCCGTACATAAGCTTCGTCACAGCTTTGCTACGCAGTTTCTCCGCTTGAACCCTGATCCCCATCAACTCCAAGCACAACTGGGGCACTCCAAAATTGAAACGACCATGCAGTATGCCCATGTACTAGAAGATGCTCTGGGCAAGGCTGTGAACCGAACAACGTAAAAATGCCTCAACAAGAACAAGTGACCAATCTGCATACCGCTGCGGACTGGTCACTTGTTTCGTGCGTCTTCCATTTCCATCTACATCCCCGCTGACCTTTGTAAGCGTTCCGCGATTTTCATAAAGTCTTCCCGCGACACACCTGGCGCAAATTCTTCAGGCAATTCATCTAGTTCCGGTACAGGGCCACCATCCGGGACGCCTTGAATGACCTCCGCTGTGCCCCCATCAGGCAACGGACCGCGCCAAATCATGGCGATATCCTGATAATCCTGATAGCTGAATGTAAACAGCTTGCGATTCAATCCCATTGCGATATACGGATGCGTTGCATCGAATTGTGAGTTATCCAGATTAGGAACAGGCAGCATTTTCGTCATATCAACACCAGTAGCGATCTCTAGCGCCTTAGAGTACGCGACGATATGGACACCACCTCTGACGAGCAAGTAACCGATCATTGCCCGAGCTGTAGGATGATCCGTCATTTCGTACACTCTCATCTTGTGCGTACGCGCTCCGCATTCCAGAAAAAAGTTGTGCAAAAGATCAAGCACAAGATTCCCGCTCGAAAAAACGTAATCACCTGTCCATGATTTACCCATGGAGTCTCCCGGCATGGCAGTTTGTGCGGTCGCAATAAAATGGTACGTATTGCGCTTATTCAATCCGTTATTCAGTGGAGTTGTGTCAGGGTCCCCTGGCCTCGTAATCCCTTTCATGCACAGATTGATGGCATTGGAGACGAGCTCCACATGCCCGACTTCTTCCGCCGTAATGCTGGCGACCAGGTCATAAAACGGCTTCAGCTTGCTCTTTCCGCGAAAGTTGAAGGATTGGAACAAATAATTGTTTAGCGTTGACATTTCACCAAAACGACCGCCCAATAGCTCCTGGACGGCCGCGGCGGCGTTGGCATCTCCATAAGCCGGTTCTGGCAGCTCAATTGCCAACCTGTTGATACGAGTAAACAACCTGCTTCCCTCCCCCGTTTTGCACCTACCTGTACTGTTTTATGTGGGCGAAGGGTTGTTTCATACCAGTTTAAAACGGCATAACCCAGACGATCTGTTGTATGCGTACAAAAAACGTAGAACCTCCCGTCTGCACTACCACATGGTCAGGTAGCACATCAACTACGATTCCACGGAGATTTCCCTGGGTTGTTTGAATGGCAACTTCACGCCGTATGACACTTTGTAACGTCTGATACAAATAAGGGTCAATGATGGAATTCATAGAGGGGGTACTCGACGCTGGTTGTGCTTGTGTCTGAAAAGGATACGAACTCATGACATTTCTGGACTCCTTCCTGTAGTTCCTCACCGCATTTTATGCCCCACGGTTGGGATGGGTGAGTGCACAGGAAGTTCCTCACAAAAATCCCCTGCCATCCAGACAGGGGATTCCATCACTTTCGATTATTTAGCTGCGCGTTTGACAGTGGAAACAACGGATATCTTCTCGTTCTTTGCCAACGTACTTTCGTTTTGTCCGATCACGTCCAACTCGTTCATCCGGTCCAATACAACCGCTTGACGCTGTTTGGCTCGATCCCAGTTCTTGACCGGTGAGTAACGCTCTGGTCCTTTCGGTAAAGAAGCCAGCATTGCCGCTTCTCCCAATGTTACCGATCGATCTCCTGTTTCTGTTGCTTTTTTTCCGAAGTAAAAGGGAACAGCCTCGCCAATCCCGTACTTTCCGTGCCCGAAATAAATCACGTTGAGATACATTTCGAGTAGTTCTTTTTTGCTGTATCGCTGTTCCAATTGCAAAGCGATCGCGATTTCCTTCACTTTTCTGGTCATGGTTTTGTCGTTCGTCAGAAACAAGTTCCGCGCCAATTGCATGGTTATCGTACTTCCGCCCTGCACGTAGGCACCTGCCCTGATATCGATCCAGATCGCCCGGCTCAATCCAATCGGGTCCACTCCTGGATGCTGCATAAACCGATGATCCTCAATCGCTACGAACGCCTTCCACACATGGTCAGGCATTTCGTCCAGTTTTACATAGCTGTTCGATTGCTGTACCGCAGCCAGCTTTTTTTCATCTATCCATATATTCCCCGTCCATGTCAACACGAGCGGCGCCAAGATGGCTGCCATCATGATCACGAGAAAGCTGATACGCAGTCGTTTTTTCCAATGAACACCGAGCTTCTTGATGCTCTTGGGCATGCTCGCCGCTTCATACAAGTCGGAGTTTCTTCCTAATGGGATTGGAAGGTGGTTCATGCTGCATCCCCCCTTGCCTTGCTTCTACTCACATTGTAGGGGATGCGCGCATTTCCTCCCATCGAATCCACTTACAGCAATCTTACAATTTCGTAAGACAAACCATTACGAATGCTGATCTTGCTGTGCCTCCTGTTGCCGCAGCTCGATCCGTCTGATTTTACCGGAGGTCGTCTTCGGCAGTTCGTGTACAAATTCGATTTTGCGCGGGTATTTATACGGAGCGGTTAATTCCTTGACATAATTTTGCAATTCCACGATCAACTCTTCGGATGGCTCATTCCCTTTTTTCAGGATGACAAAGGCTTTTACCACATGACCACGCTCTGGATCAGGACTGGCAACTGCCGCACATTCCGCTACAGCCGCGTGCTTCACCAACGCATCCTCGACCTCAAACGGACCAATCGTGTATCCCCCTGAGATGATAATGTCGTCGGAACGTCCTTCGAACCAGATGTAGCCATCTTCGTCCATGCGACCTTGATCACCCGTGACGTACCAGTCTCCGCGAAACGCTCTGGCAGTGCGTTCGGGATCATCCAGATAGCCTTTGAAAAGCGCCACCATATGGCGATCAATGGCTATATCGCCCACTTTGCCTACGGGCAGCTCCGCTCCCTCTTCGTCAATAATGGCGATCCTCACAACTGGCGATGGCTTGCCCATCGAACCTGGTCTGGGCTCCATGCCGACAAAGGTACCTACCAGCAAAGTGTTCTCTGTCTGTCCGTATCCATCTCGCACGGTCAACTGGAATACGCGACGGAATGTATCGATCACTTCCCGATTGAGCGGCTCACCTGCCGAACATGCGGAGCGCAAGGCGGACAACTTGTATTGATCCAGCTCCGTTACTTTTGCCATGATTCTGTACTCAGTTGGAGTCGCACACAAGACAGACACTGGATATTTTTGCAGAATCGTCAAATAATTCTCCGCAGAAAACTTTCCTTTATAGACAAACGCGGTGGCTCCCAGCCCTAACGTAGAGACAAACGGACTCCAGATCCATTTGGCCCAACCCGGCCCTGCCGTTGCCCAAACCACGTCACCTTCGCGAACGTCCAGCCACTGTGTAGCCGCCACCGCCAAATGCGCAAACGGCCAACCGTGAACGTGCATAACCCCTTTTGGTCCCCCCGTCGTTCCTGACGTATAAGACAGGAAGGCCAGCTCATCCGACTTCGTGTTTACTACCTCATATTCTATGTCCTGCCCCTGGAGCAATCCCTCAAGCGAAATCCATCCCTCTTTCTCTTCGCCCGTCGTGATGTAGTGTTGCAACGTAGCACAGTTCCCTCTCGTCAGATCAACCTCACTCATTGCTCCCGCGAAGCTGATCACAGCCTTGACGTTTGCATGATTGATCCGGTACTCGATATCTTTGTAACGCAGCATCTCTGACCCTGGCAAAATTACTGCCCCCAGCTTCAGCAGTGCCAAATAGAGACCATAGGCCAATGTCCCTCGGGAAACCAGAACGAGTACCCGATCCCCATGCTCGACTCCGATAGACTGTAGACCATTCGCGATTTTATTTGAATATTGGCGCAAATCTTCATACGTTAGGATTTGCTCCTGACCTTGTTCATCTAGTTCCCAAACAGCTCGTCTCTCCGGATGTTTTCTCGCCCATTCGTCTACTTGGGCAGCGAAGTTATAATTTTCTGGAAAGCTCAATTCCATAGGCGCATCTCCACCTTTTCAAAGATTGATGAATAATAATTCGACATAACTATAATTCTTACCTTTTTCTTTCGACAAATATGGGACGAAAAAAGGCCAACCTTTTGCATGGGTTGACCTCCCTTCTGTTATTTCGATCACTCTACTTGCTCTGTAATCGTAGTAGCTTGCACGGAACGCTGTTTTCTTTTTTCCCTCCACTCTTGAAAGCTGCCGACAATTCCGCTCGGAAAGCAGAGCACGACCAAAATATAGAGCAAACCAAGGAAGATGACCCATCTCTCGAATATGGGGTGCAGCTTCGCCAACTCAGTCAACCCGTGATGCGCCAACTCCACAACCCCCGACCCCAAAATGGAGCCAAATAGCGTTCCCAGTCCACCGATCATGCTCATCAAGAGGGCATCCAACGTCGTTTCAATCGAAAACACTTGGGTGTTCACGAATCGCAGCATGACTGCGTACAAGCCTCCACTAATCGCAGCAACCACTCCAGCAACGATGCTGACGATTACCTTATAATGAAGAATTTGATAGCCTAACGCTTCCGCACGTTGTTCATTTTGACCGATGGCTTTCAGTACCTTGCCGAGCGGAGAGAGCGTAAACGCCCGCAAAATGACGAACAGCATGATCATGAGGATCAGGCATACATAGTAAAAGGACAATCGATCACGAAACAGCTCAGGCACAGGAAAAGTAAAGCCATCCCCACCCATCGTCAGTGAGCGCCATTTTTCTGCCAATACGAATAGCAGCTGGGAAATCGCCAAGGTCAGCATTGCATAAAAATGACTTTTCAATCGCAAGGACAGCATTCCGATCACATAGCTGAGCATACCGGAGAGAACGATGGCAACGAGTACACCAAGCAAGTAATAGCCGATCGTCGCATCAAAGTTTTTCAGGAATAAAGACACGGAGTACGCACCAATTCCGAAAAACATACAGTGTCCGAACGAGACGATTCCCGTATAGCCGAGCAACAAATCAAAGCTCATGGCAAAAATCGCAAAGATAAAGATTTGGGTGAACATGATGTACATGCTTCGCGATTCTGAAAAAAACGGCAAAATCGTTAAGGACAGAAAGACAAATAGAATAAATCGATGGTTCAACAATCCGGATGTAGTCAACGCATGATCACCCCTTCGCTCCAAACAGGCCGGATGGTTTGATAAGCAACACGGCCAGCATCAGCAACATGTTCACTGCCAGTGAAAGCTCAGGAACGAAGTAAGCCATAAACGAGCCAAGCACCCCGACTAAAATCGCGGCAATCATAGAGCCTTGAACGCTCCCCATCCCACCGACAATGACGACGATGAATGCCAGAATCGCATACTGCATACCCATTTCCGCAAAAATAACACCTGAATACGGTGCCAGCAGACTACCTCCGAGCGCAGCCATGCCTGCCCCCAGCAAAAAGACGAAGGTAAACACTTGTTTAATATTGATACCGAGTGCCTGCACCATTTCCTTGTCGATGACGCCCGCTCGGACGATCAAGCCTAGTCTAGTTCTCGTCAACAATAGGTGTAGCCCTACGTACACAACTACTCCCACAGCGATGACAAACAAGCGATAAGTGATCAGTATAATGTCGCCCAGTTCGATGCTCCCTTGCAAATAATCCGGTAAAACTGCCCGAATAGGATTGGGGCTCCAAAACACCTTGAGCAATTCACTTATCACAAGCATCCCGCCCAATGTCACTAGCAGTTGCTGAATATGATCACCGTACACGGGACGGATCAACACGCGCTCTAACACGAAACCGAGCAGCATCCCGATGACGACAGCACCTACGATGGCCAGAAGAAAACTATCTGTCAATCCGAAAAGCCATACACCAGCAAAAGCTCCCCAGGCAAACAATCCACCGTGGGCAAAGTTCAACACACTCATTAAGCCAAAGATCAACGTGAGCCCGGACGCGAGCAAGAAAATGAGTATGCCTGTCGCCAGTCCATTTACAAGCAAATTAATCGCGACATCCATTTCATCCCCTCCCTCCCTGTTATACGCTCAGGCAATGCCCAAATATTTTTGTCGCGTATCTGCATCATCCTTCAACTCCTGCATCGCGCCACCGCGGACAATTTTCCCTTCATCCATCAAGTAATACTGCTCGCCGATCATGCTCGCCATCATAAAGTTTTGTTCGACTAAGAGTACGGTCGTTTTCTGCTTCATCGATTCGATGTGGAACATAAGCTTTTCAACCATGATGGGCGCCAGTCCCTTGCTCGGCTCGTCAATTAACAAGAGTCCGTTGCTGTTCACATAAGCACGAGCAATCGCCAGCATTTGCTTTTGACCTCCACTTAAGTGCCCACTCTTCTTTTTCCAGTAATGACGCAGGTCAGGGAATAGATCCAGCATCCACGCGAGCTTTTCTTTTTGTTCGTCGTCATTTTTTTGCATGGCGAGGCGGAACGTCTCTTCTACCGTAAAATCATGAAAAACCCCTTGATTCTCCGGTACATAGCCAATCCCTTTACGCGCAATGGAGTAAGTCGGCAGGTGTCCGATTTCTTCTCCTCGATAGCGAATTTGTCCATGACGGATTGGGGCAAGCCCCATGATGGAGCGAAGCGTCGTTGTTTTGCCCGCGCCGTTTCGTCCAAACAGCACGGTGATACTACCTGCTTGCACGGATAGCGAGACACCCTGCAAGATGTGAAACTGGTCGAGGTACGTTTCGATTTGATCAAGTTGCAGCATCATGCTTATACAACCCTCCCAAGTAGGCAGACTGCACCTGCTCATTTCGCATCATGTCAGTCGGTGTCCCCTCAGCCAATAGCTCTCCATGAAACAGAACGACCATATGATCGGAGAGGGATTTGACCATGTCCATCTTGTGTTCGATTAGGATGATCGTGCACGTATTGCTCTCCTTAATCGATTCGATCACCTTCAATACAGCTGGGACTTCCTCCAACGATATCCCAGCTGTCGGTTCGTCGAGTAAGAGCACATCCGGACGCAGTCCGAGGAGCATGGCTAGCTCCAGCTTTCTTTTCTCCCCGTGCGCCAAATGGCTGGCTAGAACATTTGCCTTTTTCTCCAGCAATACGAGATGCAGCAACTGCTCTACTTCCTCTGCCTGTCGCATCTGATCTGCCTGGGAAATCCATAAGCGAAACCGAACTCCCTGTGCGGCTTGCACGGCCAATCGAATATTTTCCCGCACCGTCAGCTTCGGAAATAAATTCGTCAGTTGAAATGATCGGCCTATCCCCAATCTCGTTCGTGCTGCTGGGCGCAAGTGTGAAATATCTTGCCCCTTGTACTTGATTGTTCCTTGCGATGGCGTAAGCTGCCCGCTTAACAGGTTAAACAACGTCGTCTTTCCGGCTCCATTCGGTCCGATGATTGAAGTAAATCGCTGCTTCGGTATGCGCAGCGATACCTTGTTAATGACTGTTTGCTCCCCGAATGCTACGCTGAGGTCAACCGTTTCCAACAAGTAACTCATTACACACCTCCTCTACTTCTGGTTCCTGACAGGTGGTGCTGTTTCTTCCATCGTCATCTCCCGGACGAGTACAGGAACAGGATGATCAACTCCGTCTTTTTTCTCCAGCTTGATCGCGTACAACGTTTGCAGTGCCTGATGGTCCTCCACCCGGAACTGCATCGTGCCCTTCGGCGTATCAAAGGTCATGCCTTCCATCGCCGTAATCAACTTCTCCGAATCTGTATCGGCGTTCGTCTTTTTCAGCGCTTCCACAACTGCTACTGCTGCCGTCATCCCGCCTGCTGTAAATAAGTCCGGAATCTCGCCGTTAAAACGCTTCTTGTGCTCATTGATGAGCCAGTCGTTCATTTTCGTTTTCGGGAGCGAATGGTAATACACTGAGAAACCTTCCATCCCGATCATTGCCTCCATCGTTTTCAATGCAGCGATATCAGGCGCTCCCGTAGACACCTTGATGCCTTTTTGCTGGACCTGCATATCTTGAAGCTGTTTCCACGGGGAGTTCGAACCTGCCCACGTGATGAACACATACTCGGGTTTGGCGCTGATGATTTTTTGGATGTTGGCTGTGAAATCAGTCGTGTTCGTATCCACGTATTGTTCTTCGATAATGACGGCCCCTAATTTTTCAGCAGCAGTCTTAAAGGCCTCGATCCCTTCTCGGCCGTAGGCGCTGTCTTGGGCCATCGTCGCGATCTTTGTTCCTTTGGAAGCAATCGCCGCAGCACCAGCAACTGCGTCCTGCGAAGAATTTCGACCTGTGCGGAAAATATATTTGTTCCAGTTTTTCCCGGTGATGCTATCTGCTACAGCCGGTTCTACGACCATGATTTTTTTGTACTCTTCTGCCAGGGGAAGGACCGCCAGCGTATCGCCTGAACTCGAGGAGCCTACGAGAAAATCTACCTTGTCGGTCTCCATGAGCTTCGTCGCTTTTTGGACGGCGACATCCGGTTTCGTCTCCGTATCCTCGACGACAAACTCGATCTTTTTGCCAGCGATCTCTCGCTTGCCTTCTGTTGCATAATCGAGTCCGAGCTCAAAACCTCTGGCCGTCTGCTTGCCGTAGCTCTCCAATGGTCCCGTAAGCGAAGCCAGTACGCCTACCTTGATCGTATTACCGCCTCCAGATGAAGCGCTTTCATTTTGGCTGCAACCAACAGCAAGCACGACAGACATCGCTAGCGGGAGCAACATTTTCCATCCTCTTTTTTTCACGCCAGTTCCTCCTCGAAAATAAATATGTTCATTGCGATTCGGCTAACCATTCCAGTACGGTTGCAGCCCACGTATATCCAGTTCCAGCACTGACAGCTACGACAATATCCCCTGGGGCAAGGCGTCCCTCTTGCTGTGCGACATGCAGTCCAATACATGGATCGAGTGCCGACAAATGCCCGTAATGATCGAGATAGACGGCCTGCTCCTCGCTAAGTTGCAGACATTCCAACAGCTCCAAGAACATCGAACGCTTTGTGTGCAAAGGGAGTAGCAGCTTCAAATCACGCAAGGAACGATTGCTTTTCGCCAATGCATGCTCTACCACATGGACAAAGTTCGGGATAGAGATGGGATCAAGTCGTTCTTTCATATCACTCGGATTTGGCACATCGATGTAGTGGAGTCTGTTTTCCACCGTTTCATGACTAGGTAGTAGCTTCGAACCGCCTGCGGGTACCCTTACATCATCATGAAAAGAACCATCGGTAATGATACAGCTGTGGAGAATTCTGCTCTTTGTAGCGCCACGCTTTACGAGAGCAGCTGTCCCTCCATCTGCAAAATTAAACATGAAGCGCGAGCGAGGATTGTCGTAATCGACGATCTGTGATTCTTTACAGCCGGCAACCAGCAAGATGTTTTTGATGGATGCATCTGCCGTCAGCATATCTTTGGCGACCTTCAAAGCGATTGGAAAGCACGAACTGACATTCATCATCTCGAAACCGTATGCGTTTGTCGCTTTTAGCTCGTATGTAATCTTTGGTGCGCTAGACCATACATAGTAATCTTTGTACGGACTGCCGAAGTAAATAATCACATCAATCTCAGATGGATCGATCACCGAGTCGGTCAGCTGTTGCGCAGCGAGAACAGCGAGGTCGGATGCATGAAGGGTGTCATCTGCGACATGCTTTTGGTATAAACCGAATTTTTCGATAATTACACGTGTGGGTATTCCTGTCTTTTCAGCCAATCGCTCTGCTGTTTCTACTCCCTCTGGAAAAAATACGGACGTTGCTTCCACGCCGATGGTCTGCTCGTGGATCGTATTCGCTTCAAACTGATTCATACTTTCGCTCCTTCCCTCGGTACGAGCATTGTCGCTGTTCCTGTCAGAACTACTTTTCCATGCTGATTCGTGCATTCCGTAAGTAATCGGATCATGCCCCGCTCTTCCTGATACTCCAGCACAGTAGCGGTCGCGGTAATCGTGTCTCCGATCAATACGGGAGCGGTAAACTGAATGGTCTGGTCCTTGTAAATGGAACCGATGCCAGGTAGCTGCATCCCGAGCAATCTGGACAACATGCTCGCCGTCAACAGTCCATGTGAGATACGCTGGCCGAACCGCGTGTCTTTTGCGTACTGTTGGTCGATGTGCACCGGATTGTAATCCCCGCTCATTCCCGCAAATAGGACGATATCTGTTTCAGTAATCGTTCTGCTAAAAGATGCTTGCTCCCCTATTGCAAATCTCCCCATGCGAATCACCTCATTGTGTAATGGAATCCGTCTTCAATCTGGTCAAGGCTTGCTTGACGATTTTCCCTGTTGCATTGCGTGGCAGCTCGGTTAAAAACACGAACGACTTCGGAATTTTATACTTCGCCAGTCTTTGCTCACAGTGCGTTTTGATGTGTGCTTCCGTGATGACTGCACCTGATTTTAGCACGATAAACGCCTTCGCGACCTCTCCCCATTTTTCATCGGGTACACCGACGACTGCGGCCTCCTGAATGCCATCCAGCTCGCCGATAACCTGTTCCAGCTCCAACGGATAAATGTTCTCTCCGCCAGAGATAATCATGTCTTTGCGCCTGCCTACGATATAGGCGAACCCTTCTTCATCAAAACGTGCCAAATCACCTGTGTACAACCACCCATCCCGGATGGTCTTAGCTGTTTCTTCTGGTCTGTTCCAGTATTCCTTCATCACATTCGGACCTTTGACGAGCAATTCTCCGATTTCGCCCTGATCCACGTCTTTTCCGTCATCCGAGATCAGGCGGACTTCACAAAACATCACGGGCTTGCCTATTGATCCTGCTTTTCTTTCTGCATCTTCCTTCGCAATCATAAACACGGTGGGGGATGTTTCTGTCAGGCCGTATCCTTGTCCAAAAGGGAGGCCTCGCTCCTGAAATTGCTGGATGAGTTCCATGGGGCATGGAGCGCCGCCGTTGTAGAACCAACGGACGGAATCGAATGGTGTGGTAGCAAAGAAGGGACTTTGACGAATGGCTTCATGGATGGCGGGTACACCCATCACGATGGTGACTCTGTATGTTTCGATGAGTTGAATCGCTTTATCAGGGTCGAACTTCCCGGCAATAACGACGCGCCCGCCAGCAAGCCATGTAGGGAAGGCAAACAACCCGATTCCCCCAATATGAAAGAGTGGCAATAAGACAATCGAGCAGTCTTCTGATGTGAGATCAAGCGCGGCTACATTGTGTACGGAGTTCCAAAACATATTTTCTTGGGTGAGCACTGCTCCCTTAGGCTTTCCTGTCGTTCCTGATGTATAGCAAATGATGTATGGATCATCTCCACTGCCGTCATCTGCCTCAGTCCTACTGTACTGGAATGACTGGCTCCAAGGGAGTTCTCCCGGTTCCAGCCATATCAAATGCTCAATACTGGCCTTCCCCTTGATCAGCTCGATAGTGGCAGCGAACTCGGGCTGGGCACATAACACGCGGATACCACTATCCTCAAACTGATAGTCTAATTCAGCAGGGGTCAAGCGGATATTAAAGGGGACGGCAATCGCACCGAGTTTGGCGATGGCAAACAACAGAAGCACATACTCCAAACTGTTTTGGGACAAGATGCCGATCCGATCCCCCTTTTTGACCTGTAGCTCATATCGAAAATAGTTGGCAAGACGTTGGATCTGCTCATTCATCTGCTGATAAGTAAGTGATTGATCGTTGGCAATTACTGCGATCCGCGTCGGAGTGATTCGGGCTCGCTTTTCAATCCAATAAGCAATTCCGTGCATGAACTCTACTCCTTTGCCTATAAAATGGATCGGTTATGGCTTGGCTGCAATCCCTTTCATTATCATCGACATAGCTGTTTCAAGCACCTCTTCCGGTACGTCTTCATTTTCCCAGTAAACCCAACGCATCCCGATGAATTGACCGATTGACATGAGACAGTAAGCCAAGGTCTCATGATCCATCTCTCGAAACGCACCTTCGTTCATGGCGGTCTTCAGACTTCGCACGTACCCCGCTGCCAGTTTGGCATAATACCAGCGATACAATTCCTGATCGACGAGTGCAGCCTGTTGAATAATGCTATACATGTTGCGATGATGCTTGATCCAACGAAAAAAGGCCAGAAATCCAAGGCGCAAATTCTCTTCTTGCGTGGTTGCTCCCATGATCGCTTCTTTAATCGTCGAACGAAGCTCTCTGCTAAGCTGCCTGATCAATTCATCATAGATCGCTTTCTTTGACTCGAAATAATTGTAAAACGTACCTTGGGATACCTGTGCATGCTGTGTAATTAAGACGATGGACGCATCATAATAGCCCAGCTCGCCAAACACATGCTCTGCGGCATCCAGTATTTTTTTGCGGGTCTCCTGTCCTTTCTTGGTCAAAACAGGGGTAGGCTGACTATTTTCTGACACCTGAATCACCTCTCAGTTTTTATTATATGTATAATTCTAAATATTACAATATATTTTCCGCTGCTCATTTTCAGCTATCGGAAATTGGTATGATTCCCTTTGCACGATTGGCAGAAATTGACGCGAAACGATCAGCGAGAACAAGCGTCCTATATAATAGAGAAGCTCCCATGCGAATGCACGAGAGCTGAAATGGATTTGATGCTTAAATGACGCGCTTGATTTTAACTGTGCGCTTTTCCCAGTTTGTTCCATCATACTTGGAATAAGTCACACCAGGACTACCGTACGTGTGCAGGATTTTCCCATTCCCTGCATAAATAGCTACGTGTGTAATCCGATCAGAAGAACTTGTTGCCGAGGCCTTCATAAAGATCAGATCACCTTTTTGCAGATTGCTCTTGGAAACAGATTTTCCCACAGTAGATTGCTGGCGGGAATCGCGCGGCAGGGTAATGCCCGCTTCTTTAAACACGCGCTGTGTAAAGGAAGAGCAGTCGAATGTGCTGGTCGTACTGCTGCTTGACCCGTATTTGTATTTTGTGCCCAAGTACTTTTCGCCATTTTTAATGACCTGATCGGCAGTTTTGCTTACTGGCTGTTCTGGCTTGCTAGGCGTATTCCCTGAGGAATTGCTATCAATAACACGACGAGCCCCTACAAATTTGTCACTGTACTTCGAGTATGTTTTTACAACTACTTCGTCTTCTCCTTTCGAAGAATAGACGAATTTATCACTGCCTATGTATATTCCCATAAAAGTTGGGCTGCCGCTTCCGCTAGAGGCGAAGAACACCAAATCCCCTGGCTGCACGCTTTTTTCGGATACTTTACTCCCAGTCTTGTACAGGCTAGAGATTGTGCTCCCGATGGAAATCCCTACTTGTTTGTACGCATACGTAGCCAGCTCTGCAGATCCGAATTGCTTCGGTCCCTTTGCTTTGTACTCGTAATCCTTCCCAATCAAAGAAGTAGCAATTTTTGCAACCTCTGACTGTTTTGAATCTTGTGTCTTAGCGGCCACTTCTCCAACTTGACCACCCATTAACAGGGACGTACTCAGCATGACTGCTACTGTTGACTTCATTACCCAATCTCGTTTCGTCACTTTCTTTTCCTCCTTGCCATGTTGTGGCACCCGTCTTGGGTACATGGACAGAATAGCGCAAGAGGAAACAGGAGGATAAGACCGTAAAATTTTCCAATAGTGGAATTGGTAGCATGGGACTAGTGAGAAAACTGGGTGCAAAGTAGGCGGTTACTACTTCTTAGTTCCATGGAACCACAAAGGTTACAAAACGGTTTCAAAGATGGTTTTCTAAGCAAAAAAACGGCATTTTGAACGGCTTCCCGTACGATTGTTTCTCTTTGAACGAAGACCCTGACCCCATACAAAAACCATCTTCTGCATGTTTCTGTCAGAAGATGGTTTTCTCTTTGTACCTATTTCATATTAACCGTAAACTGCCCCCAAGTCTCTTCTCCCCACTTGAGAGTCAGCACATCTCCATCCGAAACTGGTCCTACCCCCGCTGGTGTACCTGTGTAAATGATATCCCCTTTATCCAATCCAACATGTTCGGAAATATAAGCCATCATTGTTTCCAAATCAAAAATGACATCACGCAAATTGCCGCGCTGTACTTGCTCTTCATTTTTCAGCAAGGAGAAATCGTTTTGGTGCAGCTTCTCCATACCTGAGAAAGGATGAAACGGAGTCAAAATCGCTGAATTTTTAAACCCTTTTGCCAACAACCATGGATGCCCTGCTTTCTTCAGCTCACTCTGAACATCCCGTAAAGTAAAGTCAATGCCAAGTGCTATTTGGTCAATCATCTCGTCAAGCGTAGCTCCCGCCTCATACGGTCTCGCGATGTGAATCACGAGCTCTGCCTCATAATGGAGCTCTCCTCGGGAACCCGGAAGTTCAATGGTTTCTCCGGTTGTTTTGGCCAGCGCATGCGTTGGTTTCATAAAGATCATTGGCTTGGTTGGCACATCATTCCCTAACTCCGCCGCATGCAATCGATAGTTGCGACCGACACAGTAAATATTTTTGACTGACTCCATTTTGTCCTCTCCCTCTCCTTTGGCTGCTGTCTCTTTTTCACTATATCATGGCTGGATGGCGCATTACAGCTTGTCTTCTACGTCATCGTCCATGCAGTTCCCATAGCCAGGCCAAAGACGGGCATTCCCTCGTGCTTCTACTTCAATAACGGTATCACAAATCGACTCCAATGCACTCTCCAGATCCATCTCTTGTTCAGAGCTCCAGGAAAATTCGTAATGGAAAATCACTTGCTGCTCTGTCGTTTCGGAAAGGACAAAGGCAAACTGCTGCTGTTGTTCCACGACATGCTTTCGGGCTGCAACTGTCGCTTCAACCGAGAACAATCCATCCCATTCAGCAACCATATATGTAGAAGTGACATCAATCCACAGGGAAGGAATTTCATTCATTCGGCGAAAAACTACAGAGTCCTCCCGATAAAACCCGTAGCCAGAGGGCAGCGCACCCGCGAGCTTGAATGGGATTCCTACCGGCAAATCCTGTGGCTTCAATGCGTGGACGAGTCTCCCAGGCAAAAGATAGCAACCATCCTGCTGTCGATCTAACCGTTCTCCCATGGCGAGAACCTCTTGATTGTGTGAATCACCTATCACCTGAACGAACATCACGGCACCTCCCTCTAAAACAGTATGGTCAGCAATGCATGACTCAAAACCAAATGATCATCCATTTTTTTCCTGTATAAATATCGAAAAAAACAGGGTTCATCCATAGGATGCCCCCTTTATTCCTTCAAGCTACGCACGTATGATCGCAATCACAACTTGTTCGTCATCGTATGATTTTGCTTTGATTTTCACAGGGAAATCATACAAATTGGTAAATTTGAAATCCATATAGCCATAAGCTACTGTGGCATCTTGACCAACGGGCACGTACCCCACTGATTTACTGTGGTTATGTCGTTCCACCATGATCATCCCCGCTTCAGCAGTTGCATTGTAAAGCGTGCTGGAAACCTGACATATCCCGCCTCCATAGTCATCGACGAGTTGGCCCTTCTGAATAACCCCGGCCTTTTGCCAACCATCCTCGGGCAAATTCGAATTGCCCACTTCTTCATTGAAAGAAAACACTTGTTGTGGTTTGATTTTTTCATTATGAATCTTGCTCAATGCTTGCTTGATGTTATGCTTACGCGCATCGGTGCTGTCTTTCATCGAAGAGTAATAAAGGCCGAGAACCTCATCTTCCTTGAGGTCCATCTTCTCCACATACTTTTCCTGCAAATTTGCCTGCCACTCTATAGCAGGAGATAACGGATCTAATTGTAACGCCATTGCACGCTCAGGCGCGTAGTTCATACCGAGTGAGAACACAAGGGCCACTGTTACCATACTGATCGGCCAATGCCGAACTTTCTTCATTTCTACTTCCTCTCCCACATTTGTTGATCGTTATACTGACGCAAGCTCCCGTATTTATATTTCTAGTCATTGTTCGTATACCTTGTCTCTAACAATGTACCGTATGGGAAAAGCGACTATCAACCTGCAAATGTTGGGCTTTTTCGTACTGCGATTTTACTCGTCATCCTCATCGATAATCCCAAGGGCTTTGTTCTTTTCTTTAAAGCGTTGGTTATGGGAAGAAACATACGCCATCCGGTCTGCTACCGGGTCTATGTGCAATTTGGCGCTGTTAACGGCTACGGCCGCATCTGTGAATGCTCCTGCGATCAGCGTAATCTTGCTGTCAAAGCTCGCAAAATCTCCCGCCGCAAAAATCCCAGGCAGATTCGTTGCCAGACGAGGACTGACAAACACGTTCCACTCATCCATGTCCAAGCCCCACTCTTTAATCCCTGTGAAATCGGCCTTCAATCCGTGATTGACGATGATGGCGTCGACATCGATTTGCTCTATCTCGTCCGTCTCCAGATGACGTATCGTCACTTTATCGATCGTTTCTTTGTCTGAGCTTTGCAATTGCGTGACCGCATACGGAGTGCGGATCTTCGCAGATGACTCTTTCATTCGCTTCACATTCCGCTCATGCCCACCAAAAACATCACGGCGATGCACGACGGTTACGGATGCTGCGATTTGCACCAGTTCGTTTGCCCAATCGATCGCGGAGTCCCCGCCCCCTGAGATGAGGACGTGCTTACCACGGAATGGCTCCAGTTCCTGCACCGTATAATGAAGATTTGTCACCTCGTAGCGCTCGGCTCCCTCGATCTCCAACTTTGCCATTTTCAAAATACCGCGACCCAAAGCCAGTATGATCGTGCGGGTCCAATGCCGTCTCCCCGATTTTGCAACGAGTATGTACGTGCCATCTTCTTGTGGCTCTAGTCCAATAATCGCCTCTCCTAGCACGATGGTCGGATCAAATGTCTTCGCTTGTTGCACCAGATTGGCAACCAGCTTTTCGCATAGCTGTGGTGGTACGCCGCCTACATCCCAGATCATTTTTTCTGGATAGATCAACATTCGTCCGCCGAGCTCTTCTTTCGCTTCAATGAGTTTTGTCTTCATATCGCGCATTCCGCTATAAAAAGCAGCGTACATCCCCGCAGGGCCACCGCCAATAATGGTTACATCAAACAGCTCCAACTGTACTCCCACAACTACCCCTCCACTGTCTTTCCTGTTTGTTTATGAATCATCAAAATCATTAATGAAAATGAGATTCATTATCACAATGTGATTGTAATGGAAAATAGAGGAGGATTCAACAATCAATGAGAAACTTTCCCGCTTGAACTGTAATAAAGCGACAAACGTTCAAGAAAAAATAAAAAGGTCCGTAAATAGCTTCATCAGCCAATTTACGAACCTGTTGTTTGCAATATGGTGCGGTCGAGAGGACTTGAACCTCCACGGTGTTGCCACCACTAGAACCTGAATCTAGCGCGTCTGCCAATTCCGCCACGACCGCATAAAAAATGGTGCCGGCAATAGGACTTGAACCCACAACCCCCTGATTACAAGTCAGGTGCTCTACCAATTGAGCTATACCGGCACATTACGAGAAACTATGTAATTCGCACATTCTAGTGAAAGAATGGCGGAGCTGACGGGACTCGAACCCGCGACCTCCGGTGTGACAGACCGGCGTGAACTCCAACTTCACCACAGCTCCATGTGATTTTGTCTCCATCTTGCTTTGACTTCTGTAATATAGCACGATCATATCTCGTAATGCAATAGTTTTTAAAAAATAAAATAAAAGATTATTTTTTCATAGATTTACCAACCAAAATCCGATAGAATTTTAGATAGATATGCAGATTTTAGTAGATTGGTGGAGACGATGACATGAAAAAGACTTCGAGGCTACTCACCTTCCTCGCCCTCTTCACTCTGCTGCCTACTGCTGCCCATGCTTCCTCATCGGCGTATGTGGTATCAGCAGGTGATACGTTGAGCAAGATCGCTCGCGAGCATCAGGTAACAGTGGATCAAATCATTCAATGGAACCAATTGAATGATGATAGATTGTCAATTGGACAAACTTTGTCTATTCATGGGGCAAACAATTCTGGTTCTATTACGCCTGACAGTCCTTCCGATGTAGCTGTCAATCAGGATGATAACGCTACCACCGAGCCTAAAGAACTAACCGCTGGTGAAAAAGCCCGCGTCACTGGCGACGTGCTGAATGTGCGTAAAAAGCCATCGACTGATGAAAAAGTGTTAGGCAAGCTGAGATTCGGTTCGATTGTAGAAGTCGTAGAAACAGGCAGTGAATGGACGAAAATCGAATTCGAAGATAGTGAAGCATACGTTGCTACAGAGTTCCTAAGTCCAAATCTTACATCTGCGGTTTCGCTACCTGCCGAGGTAAATGCAGAAGATCTGGGCCGAATGACGGAAATTTTTGAGCCTTTGCTAAATACACCATACGTCTTAGGTGGAACTACACCGAATGGCTTTGATTGTAGTGGCTTTACTTCATACGTTTTTGAACAACTTGGGGTTACACTTCCGCGCACTTCTGAAGATCAATTCCGTGGCGGTCAAGAAGTTTCCCTCGATCAAGCACAGCCTGGTGACCTCTTGTTCTACGATTCGCTTGGAAAAGGACGCGTGTCTCACGTAGCGATCTATTTGGGCAATGGGGCGATCGTGCATGCAAATGGCGAAGATGTTCGCTTTGGCAAAGTCGAATACATGCATAAGCTCTACCCGTTTTACGGAGTTAAGCGTTACGCTAATTTCCAGTAAGCTTTCCCACCCATAAAGCAAACAAACAGCCCTATCTGCTTTTTACAGCAGTTCGAGGGCTGTTTGTTGTTCTCTCACTTAGTGCATTTCGGTATTATGGGCCTGCTGTTGCTGTTGTTGCCCCCCGATTTCGATTTTACCTAATGCTTGTTTCATTTTGTCGAGCTGAAGCTGGTAATCACGAACGACTACGGTAAGAACACTGACAGACTCCTTGAAATCAGGCTCGCTGCTTACTCTGTCGATGGCTCTATGTAAATGCAGCATCTTGTTCTCCGTTTCCCGTAGTAGGTCGAGTAACTGCAATCCGTTTACCACGTTATCACCTCATCTGTTTTTTCTTACTTTCTCCTTCCCTCCTGTTCCCTATGCGCACAAAAACGCTTTGCGTCATGAATAAAAAAAGTCCGCCAAAGACATATAGCGGACGTTCTTCTCATTTAGTTCAAGCGAGCAGATGAGAGCTCAACGAATTTGTCGATATCTTTTGCAACCAAAGAAAGTGAATTACGCCAGAAATCAACTGAACGTACATCAACATCCATGATCGCTGCTACATCTGCAACGCTCATTTTGCCCGTTACGGATAAGAGCTTGTCGTACTGCTCAACAAATGCTTCCCCGCGTTTGAGATACTCTGCGTACAAGCCTTTCGCGAACAGGAGCCCAAAAGCATACGGGAAGTTGTAGAAATTGTAATCCGCGCTATAATAGTGCGGTTTGCATACCCACATGTACGGGTGTAGAGCTGCCGGATCCAAACCATCTCCGTAAGCGTCCTTTTGCGCTTGCAGCATCAGTTCTTTCAGAGTGGAAACAGACAAGCCACCTTCTGTTCTGCGCTCAAATACTGCGGTCTCGAACAAGTAACGGCTATAAATATCGACAATCACTTGACTCGCTCCGCTAATATCGTTTTCCAAAATCGCAAATGCTTCTTCCGAAGTCGCTTGTTCAAGCGCCGCATTGGCAATGATGGTTTCGCACAAAATGGACGCGGTTTCTGCGATTGGCATCGGATATTCGCTATTCAAGAATGCTTCGTCTACAAGACATTCTCCGTGGTAGCCATGTCCCAATTCATGTGCCATTGTACTCACGTCGTTGTAGCTACCTGTGTAGTTGGACATAATTCTGCTCTCACCTACGATGTGCAGGTTGTAGCAGAATGCCCCTCCACGCTTGCCTTCACGAATCTCAGCATCTATCCACTGATCGTCATAAGCTCGTGCTGCATAGTTGGCGAGCTTTTCGCTAAAGCTACCAAAGTGCTTCACGATGAAGTCACGGGATTCCTCATATGAGAACCGCATGTCTGCCTCGCCAACTGGCGCAAACAAATCGTAAAACGGCAACTGAGCGCTCTCATGGCCGAGCAACTGAGCCTTTGTACGGAAGTATTTATGGAAGGATGGCAGGCTCTCACGCATCGCCTGAAGCATCGCTTCGAGCGTCTCGCGGTCCATGCGGGAGTCTTGCAACGTCTTATCCAGCGGCGATTCATAGCCTCTGAGCTTCGCTACCGTAATAACCTCGCCCTTGATACCATTTAAGCTGGCAGCAGCAGCTTCATCGATTTTTTTGTAAGCGGCAAGCTCCGCCTCGTATGCCGTTTTGCGAAGCTGCGGGTCTTTTTCGTTCGCCATGTTCCGCACGACTGGCAATGGAAGCTGTTTGTGCTCCCCATCGATTGTAATATCTACAAGCAATGTGGAAGTCAGCATTTCATGGAGCTTTGTCCATGCATTTGAACCTGTATTTTTCATCTTTGCCAAGATGATTTCTTCTTTTTCGCTGAGCATGTATTTGCTCTTGTCTGACATTTCTGTCAACATAAAGCGATGTGTCTCTAACAGCTCCGATTGGCTAATCAACTCGGCCAGGTTACTCAACGTTCCTAGCCACTTCTGGAACTGTACGCCTGGTTCAACCAACTCAACTGCCTGATTCTGTACTTTTTCAATCGCGAGCAATGCTACTTCATTCTTGGCATCGACGCTGGCAGTCAGCTCTCCGTAGGCGTACAAGCGGAACTGCGTTTGCAAAACGGAGGTCATCATCGTTATGTATGTCTCCATCTTCGCTACTGCATCTTCTGAAGATTGCAAGTTTTGCACTGCCCAGCTTTTGATCTCTTCCATTTCACCTACTAACTTCTCCCAATCTTGTTTCCATTCGGGCGCATCAAACGAGGAATACAAAACGTCCAAATTCCAGCGCATATTCATGGGCACGTGCCTCCTTTTCGCTTATGTAACAAACCTATTGTAAAAAAATTCAGATGGATTCTGCAAGTTTTTACTAAGAAAACTTCTTTTGTGAGAATAAAAAGACTCTGCCGCTAGTGTAAGCAGAGTTCTTTTGTAGGTGATCAAGCTCGCACGGGCTGGGTCAAAAACGTTAAGGCAGACAAGGCAAAAAGCTGGGTGGATTCCACCAACTGGTCAATAGCTACATACTCATCTGCATGGTGAGGGATGTGGCGATCGCCTGCGCCTGTCGTCAAAATCGGAATGCCGGCCTTGTGCAGGAAGGTTCCATCTGTGGCTCCTGGGACGCCATTATATACGGGTTCTTTTTTCGTGATTTCTCGATAGGCGCTTGCGGCGGCAGTCACGACTTCTTCCTTCATGCCAGTCAAAGTCCAGGGACGCTCTTCAATTACTTCCAGAGTGGCTTTGAACTTGTCATCTTCTTTGCTTAATTCATCTAAAATGTCCATGATTTCTTTGTACAGCTCTTGGTGGTCCTGCCCTGGTACCGTGCGAATATCAAGTGTGGTCATACATTGATCTGGGACGACGTTGATTTGGGCGTCTCCTTTGACCGGAGCTTGCAAAATCGTCGGAGTGATACTCGGCCACCCTAGCATCGGATGCTGTCCCAGACGAGCCATTTCCTTGCGCTCTAGCTCCTCTAATGCCACAATGGCACGTGCCATCCTTGTGTTCGGATTGATTCCAGTCAGTGGCATGGCTCCATGCGCCATCTTGCCAAACGTACGAAGAATCGCTCGCATGGCTCCTTTTTGCGTGATGCAGAGCTGATTTTCTTCCGGTTCACAGATGATTGCCGCATCGACATTGTTGGCCCAGCCGCGACGGATGAAATCTTTGATCCCGATCATCATGCTCTCCTCATCGCAAGGGATGCACAGGAGGATTTTTCCTGTAAAAGACTGTTTGGATCGTTGAATGGCTTTGACGGCACATATCGCGGCAGCCAGATTTCCTTTTGTGTCACAGGAGCCACGCCCGTAGATACGTCCACCAGATATTGTCCCGCCAAAAGGGTCGTAGCTCCAAGCATTCCGGTCCCCTTCTGTTACGACATCTGTATGGGCTTCGAACAGAAGCGTTTTGCCAGGCCTGCCCGAATCGTAAAAAGCGATGACGTTCGGTCTGCCTGGAACAACCTCTTCATAGAAGACCTGTAACCCCATGTTACGAAGATAATCGGCGAGAAATAGCGCGACTCGCTCTTCATTCGCTCCTGGCTGATCGGGGCGAAACACACTTGGAATTCTTACTAGCTCCTGCGTTAGGCGCACAACTTCCTGCTCGTCAACAAAGGATATCACCTGATTCATCCGACAATCCTCTCCTCTGCATCCAATTATGTTACACCTATTCCTGTAAATAACTGCGATAAGATGGCAGTCCCCCTGCTTCCTCTGCGTGCTTAACCGCTTGTATGACGGCTTCTGCTAGCACATCCGCGGACAACGTGCCAACCAAGTCTACACTCGTATCTACATCACCTGTTGCCACTGCAAAAATCGTATCGCCATCGTACATCGTGTGGATCGGCCGGATCGTACGGGCGAGTCCATCGTGAGCCATTTGCGCTACTTTGTTTGCTTCCGCTTTGGACAAGCGGGCATTGCTCGCTACTATAGCAATCGTCGTGTTCGTACCTGGAGGGATTGGGGAAAAAGCTTGCTGGCGCATGATATCCACGCTATCCCGAATGGTTCCCTGCTCATCTCTCGGCCCGGCGAGGATCGTCCCTGACTGCGGATCTACGACATGGCCTACCGCATTTACCGCGACGATAGCGCCTACGACTAGTCCATTGGGTAATGTCATGGAAGCTGTGCCCAACCCACTCTTCATCGCATTCCCAAATCCATTCAGCTTACCTACTGACGCACCTGTACCCGCACCGACATTTCCTTGCGCCACCGCCTCACGGCTCGATACCTGTGCTGCCTCATAGCCCATTTGAAGATCCGGACGAACCCGAAAGTCGCCAACAGCCAAGTCGAACAAGACTGCCGCAGGAACGATGGGAACGACACCATAGCCAACATCCAGTCCGGTGCCTTGTTCCTCTAAATACTGCATGACACCCGTAGCAGCATCCAAACCGTATGCGCTGCCGCCTGAAAGGCAAATCGCATGGACGACACTCACCAGATTGACAGGGTCCAAGAGGTCCGTCTCGCGGGTGCCCGGGGCAGAACCCCGGACATCCACACCGCAAACAGACGGCTTTTCCAGCACAATCACACTGCATCCTGTCAATGTTTCTTCGTTTTGTGCATGCCCGACGAGAACGCCGGGTACGTCAACAATCGTTCCGGTCATTATAAGTCTCCTGAAATTTTTGATTTTTGCCTGCCTGCTGAGCCCAATTTCTTCCAAGCTGCAACAACAGCCAATGTAACAATGACAGAAACAATTGCTTCTGGCAAACCGTTCGTTATGGCGACGGTTGCCGCTACACCGAGCGTCATGTATCCTCGAATGACGGCCATGCCCAGTACCAGGATCGTGTTTGTCATCGCCCCAATAAAGCCAGCTGCGCCAATCGCCAAGTACTGATTGACGTTTTTCAATCCGACATAGGTCAAGTAAGCAGTCACTCCGATGAACAAACGTGGCAGGATGGCTACAAGAGGATCTTTAAACAGCGGAACGGTGGCATTTAAGAAAGAAGAGACTCCAAATATAAGGCCAATGATCATACCAACGCCCCAACCCTCCATAATGCCCCCGATAACAGCTGGGATGTGCATAATGGTGGCATTACCCGCTGCTGTCGGAACCGGAATGTAGCCAAGACGTGTCACCCCGAGCAAAATAGCTATCGCACCCAGAACGCCTGCAATGACAATCTTGCGAACGGTCAAGCCTTTTTCCATGCATACTCCTCCTTTTACGAGTTTTATGTGGAATGCCCTACTCGGGCGAGTTCCCGCTAGTCTCCCTTACCATGGTATGGCGAGCATGACAGCTGAAATGACAATGCTTGCGATCAACGCGGCGTAATCTTTTCCTACTGCCTTGTATTGGGTATATCTGGTCCGGGCTGCTCCTGGTGTGTAGCATCTGGCTTCCATTGCCAAAATCAAATCCTCTGCTCTGGAGAGCGCGACATTAAACAGTGGGATGATGATCGGAAACATGTCTTTTGTTCGCTGGATAATCCGCCACCATTCTCCTGTACCGAAATCTGCTCCACGGGATGCTTGGGCTTTCATCATTTTTTCCATCTCCATCGCAAAGGTAGGGACAAAGCGCACAGCAATCGTGATGATCAAGGCAAACGCATGAACCGGAAACTTTACTTTTTCCAAAGGCCCCAGCAGTCGCTCCATCCCGTGCGTGAGTTCCGTCGTAGAAGTGCTGAGCGTGAGGACACTCGATAAGAAGATCACTTCTACAAATCGCATGGCAGACACGATAACCAGGCGTACACTCTCACTCGTAATCGTGATGAAGCCGTATTTCAAATAAACGGTCCCTCCATTGACAACCTCCCCGTAAAAAAGCAACTGCATAATTCCCAAAATAATGATAAAGGGAATAGCGGGCTTGATCCCGGATATGCCGTAATGCAAGGGGATTTTCGAAATTTGAAACATCCAGATACAAATGGCTAAAGCAAACAGGTTACCCACGTATGTATCGCAGATGGCAATCGCTAAAATGAGGATGACAAAAGCACCAAGCTTGAAACGAGGATCGAGACGATGAACGACCGAAGCAGTGGGTAAATATTGACCGATGGTAATATTACGCGTCAATTCAAATTCTGCTGACATGTGGACCCCCTCCTTAGCGGTTCATCAGTTTCAAAATTTCCATCGCCGTCTCTTCGGGTAAAAAAGCGCTTGGATCGATGCTGTAGCCCTGCTCACGGAGTCTGTATAAGATATCAACTGATTCCGGTGTGCCGATGTGATGCTGCCGCAGCAATTCCTGATTGCCAAAAATTTGTCGTGGCGTCCCGTCGCAGACGGATTTGCCGTTTGCCATGACGTAGACACGATCAGCAAGCTTGGCGACCTCTTCCATATTGTGTGAGACGAAGATAACCGTTAGCTTTTCTTCACGATTGAGACGGCGGATGCGATCCAATAGCTCAAGACGAGAGCGTGGGTCCAGCCCTGCTGTTGGCTCGTCAAGAACAAGAACCTTGGGTTGCAAAGAAAGAACACCAGCTAATGCCACCTTGCGCTTCTGCCCGCCACTTAAGGCAAAAGTCGGACGGTCTTTCATCTCCTCAAACGAGAGGCCAACCAAGTCCATCGCCCATTGAACACGTCGCCTCACTTCCTCTAGAGGCAGCCCCATCCGAAATGGACCGTAGGCTACATCATCACCGACCAGTTTCTCGAACAGTTGATCCTCCGGGTTTTGAAAGACCAACCCTACTTGTCTGCGCAACGTACGAATATCGATCTTGGGTGAAGATACGTCCATACCATTGATGATGACCGTACCGGACTGCGGGCGAATCAGGCCGTTAAAATGCTGGATTAACGTCGACTTTCCCGATCCTGTATGACCGATAATCGCCAAGCATTCACCCTCTGCCACCTGGATACTTACCTGGTCGAGAGCCCGATGTTCGAGGGGCGTTCCCTGCATGTAGACATGAGAAAGATTTTCCACGTGTACGATCGTTTGCATCATGAACCACTCGCCTCCGCTTGTCTGACGTATAGACGATTAACCTCCGCGACAACTTCCTCATTATGAATGAGATCAGGTGAAAATTCGCTATATTCGGAGTGAACGAGATGAGCAATTCGGCTCGCGTCTGGAACATCCAGATGAAGCTCGCGAAGTCTTTCCTGGTGGGAAAACACTTCACGCGGAGTGCCCTCCAATACGATCTTGCCGCCCTCCATCACGATGACGCGATCTGCTTCTGCTACCTCTGACATGTGATGAGTAACGGTGACGATCGTCATTCCTTCGCGGTGCAGCTTGCGAACGACTGCTAGTATATCCTGTCTACCGTTGCTGTCCAGCATACTCGTCGCTTCGTCCATGACAAGGCATTGTGGCTTCATCGCCAATATCCCTGCAATGGCGATCCGTTGCTTTTGTCCGCCAGACAAATGATGAGGCGGTCGATGGCAAAACGCACTCATTCCTACTGCCTCCAGGGCAAAATCAACTCGTATTTTCATCTCTTCTGCTGATGTTCCAATGTTCTCCAATCCGAAGGCCACATCGTCCTCTACAATCGTCGCGACAATCTGATTATCAGGATGCTGAAAAACCATCCCGACACGACTCCTCACTTCATGAATTCGCTGTTTTTCACGCGTGTTGATTCCGTTAACGATGACATCGCCTTCCTTTGGAGTCAAAATTCCATTGAGATGCTTGGACAGCGTAGACTTACCGGACCCATTATGACCGATGATGGCGACATACTCTCCTGGAAACACTTCAAGGGAGACATTTTGCAGGACAGGAATTTGTTGATCTTGGTTAACCTGATAGGCAAACGAGACATTTTCTACACGAATAATCGGTTGTGGTGTCATGCTCTCTCCTCGCCTCTTCGTAAAAGTCTTATGTGTGGTGTCATCCATAAATAAGCAACTACCATGCCAAATGAATATGTTTTTAATTTTCTGTAAATTAAGCAATTTACTGAATCATTCTGTTGCAAACATGCATCGCTGATGTTGCAATTGCATCAATTTCTATAACCTTTCGTAGCGCTTCATTTTTCTCCACAGCGTGGACCGATCCATTCCCAAAATTTTCGCCGCCTCTCCCTTGTTTCCCTTCGTTTCCGCCAAAACCTTTCGGATGACTTCTGCTTCTCTCTCTTCTTGATCTCGGTAAGATTGTCGCTGATACAGCTTCTTGGCAAAAAAAGCCGTATCCTCCTTGCCGAGAGCGTCATTCTTACAAAGCAAGACCATTCTTTCCACCGCGTTGCGCAGCTCCCGTACGTTACCTGGCCAGTCGTATTGTTTGAGAACGTGGAAAACGGCTTCCTCGATTTGCAGATGCCTTTTATTTTCCCGTTCCCTGATTTCTCCAATGATCGATGCTACCAATTGTGGAATATCTTCAATACGCTCTCGCAAAGCAGGCAGCTCTAGCGTCAACACATTCAATCGGAAGTACAGGTCTGAGCGAAACTGCTTTTCCTCTACCAGTCGTTCCAAATCCCGATTCGTTGCTGCGATGATTCTCACATCGACAGGGACGATGCGCTCCCCGCTGATTCTGCGCACTTTTTTCTCCTGCAAAATACGCAAGAGCAACGCTTGGATCGGGATCGACATCTCTCCGATTTCATCGAGAAACAGAGTGCCTCCGTGGGCCAATTCAAACAGCCCGGGCTTTCCTCCTTTTCTCGCGCCAGTAAAAGCGCCTTCTTCGTATCCAAACAACTCGCTCTCCAGTAAATTGCCGGGGAGAGCCGCAC
Source organism: Brevibacillus sp. NPDC003359 (assembly GCF_042878995.1). Taxonomy (NCBI): domain Bacteria; kingdom Bacillati; phylum Bacillota; class Bacilli; order Caryophanales; family Paenibacillaceae; genus Brevibacillus; species Brevibacillus sp. NPDC003359. The sequence continues at coordinate 432,400 of NZ_JBIAOR010000001.1, read as the reverse complement.
AGTTAACCGGGATGAACGGCCCGGTTGCTCGCTGGCTACTCAAATGAATCCCTTGGGCAAACAATTCCTTGCCGGTTCCAGTCTCCCCCTGTATGAGAACCGTCGCATCTGTCCGTGCAAATGTTTCCGCCCATTCCTTCGCTTCCCGGATCGCAGGAGATTCCCCAACGATATCCTCCAGACGGAATTTGGCTTCCAGGCCACTCTCCATGCTCTGCTTGCGAATGCGCATCTCCATTTTTTGAATGTCAGTGATCTCTTTAAAGGTGGACACCGCTCCAACGATTTCACCATCTACGACGATCGGCAAACGGTTGATGATAATTTGTCGATTCAGAATCGTCGCGATGTCCCCTATCTCTTTTTTTCCCGTTGCCAAAATTCTCAGCATATCGGAATTAGGAATATAACGGGTAATTTTGTGTCCAACGATATTGCCTGGCAGACCGAGTATTTCCATCGCGTTTTTATTGATCCCGATAATAATGGAATCCCGATCGACCGCGATGATCCCGTCGTGGGAAGCGTCCAGAATCGCCTGAATGTGGATGTCATGGATCATTTGCCTGGCTCTCCTTCCTCGGCATGCTCAAGCATGACTGCTACTTCCGGTGCTGGTCTTCTTGCCCGACGCTTTTTTCGTTTCTTTTTCCGTAAAATGAAAATAGACAGGAGCATCAACGCGAGGATGGCGAGTTCGATTGGTTGTGCCAGCTTTGTAGATGTCCAGCCACTCATGCCCAGCAAGTGAAAGATGACGGCTATGTAAAGGAAGATCGATGCTAGATTTTGAGCTTTCACCTCGTTCACCTCTGTTTTTTCTGGTTAGCCAAAGAATGCCGCAATCACTTTTTCGTTTATCCCGCTTATGGAGTAGTAATGAACCGGCTTTCCTTGTTCTTTTGCATACGCAATTTCTTTGCTTGTACTACTTCCGATATAGCCCTCTACATCGATGACAAATATCTCGTCGGACAAATCGATTTTTCGTAAGTGAATATCTGTCAGGAGATCTGCTTGCTTCTGCGATATCTCAAAGCCCTCACTCTGCTCGAAAAAGGCTACACTCATCACGATGTTTCCTTGGAGCGTCAAATACGTGTTCGCCTGCTCAAATTCCTTTTTGAATTTTGTAGACCCGCATAATGTGATGACTTTCATTTGGAATCCCTCTTCACAAGGCGTTTTTTCATAATAATCTGACTTACACTCTACGAAAAACTCCCGTGAAGCCGTGATCATAGCTCCACAGGAGAGTCGATTCTTTTTGTCTTTTGATTAGATAGGAAGCAGTTCCACAGCTTCTTTGCTCTCCAAGTCCTTCACCATATCGAGCCATGCCTGCGGCTTCTGTGGAAGCACGGCGTAATAACGCTTCAAGAAAGTGACGATCAGATCCGCTTCGAGCGTCGTTTGCTCTTCGTTTGTCGGCATGAAACCCAGATCGAGTCCGGATACCGCTTCCCCGTCATTTTGCCAGGATGGATGCACATAGGTAAAGTTCGTGCGTTTGTAGCCCAAATGGGAGAGCACTTCACGGCGTACAAATGGGTCCATTGGCTTGATCCCACCAAAGCTGTGTTCTTCCACACGGTACGGGTCGTAGATTTCTGCAAACATCCCGTATAGCTCTTTGCCGTTTTCAGTAGCCAGAGCGAGCAGGTCCTTTTGACGTTCTCTGGCGAGGAATCGTCCTACACCGAGTCCTTCTCGACCAATAATCGTGAAGTCTGTCATGGCTACGTTCATGTCAGTGTAGTAACGGTATTCGGTAGCGCCCACAACTTCTCCTTCATGTACAGCGACAAATACGCGAATGCCCGGATCTTCCAGCGGTTCCTTCCACAGGTCGTACTCCAATACTTCCTCAGGCGGGAAAACCTCTTGCATCAAACGGTGCATTTTCGCGAAAAGCGGGTTGTCAATATGTTGAATACGTACGAATTCCATCAGTCAAATCTCCTCTCGATCGATTGTGTCGGATAAACACCCTACAGATGCTGCTGAAATGGATTTTTCCATTCCATGAGTGTCGCGTAGTTGCGGGACTCTTCGTCTTCCAAATAATCGGCCACGACCTGAACGGGCGTGCGACCGCAACGCATGAGAAATGTAACCACCGGGTCTCTTACTTCCCCTGTCAGAACACGCTCCAAATACTGCTCGGGTGTCCATTGGTCTGCATAACGTCCATATCCTGGCATCCGACCTCCGCCGAGCAACCTGCGTAGTCCTTTTTGTACTACCAGCTCATACATCGCTTGCATCATCTGTTGGCCTAATCCCAGCTTGCGAAAGCTCGGACGGATGCAAATGTCCACAATGTACAGCGTGTCCCCCTGCGGATCGTGATTGCGGATATAACCGCCATCGGTGACATCCTCCCACTTATGTTCGGGGTGGGCCGGATCAAACTTCACGAGCAGTCCGGTCATCGAACCTGCCAAAACACCATCCACTTCTACACAAATGGCACCTTCCGGGAACAGCGAAATATGGTTCGTCAACTGCTCCTGGTTCCACCATAGCTCAGATGGGAACGGCGGGGGAAAGCTCTCCGCCTGTATTTGAATCAATTCGAAAAAGTCTGTGCGATTGTAGTTGCGAATAACCGCTTTGCGTGGCTTATCCCCTTCAAATACATACAGCTCTTTTCTGTACATATCCATCCTCCTGCTGTCCAGATCACGCTGGAATGCTTACTTCCAGTCTGTATACAAATCGGTGCGGCGGTCACGCCAAGTTGTTACGGAGCCTTTTTCCCGCACGTCGTATAGCAGTTGGATATCCAAGTCAGCGGTTACCATCATGTCGTGGTTGATTTCCCCTTCAGCCAGAATGCCTCGCGGAGGGAACGGAACATCGTTTGGCGTCAAAATCGCCGCTTGTCCGAAGTTCGCACGCATGAAATCAACTGTCGGCAGCGAGCCTACAGTACCAGTCAGCACGACATACACCTGATTTTCAATCGTCCGGGCATGACTGGTATAACGTACGCGGTGGAATGCGTGTCGGTCATCTGTGCAGGATGGGCAGAAAATGACGTCTGCGCCACGTGCCTTGGCGATACGCACCCACTCAGGGAACTCGATGTCGTAGCAAATAATCATTGCGACCTTCCCTTTGTCGGTCTCAAAGATTTGCAGCGAGTCGCCCGCACCCATGTTCCAGCCTTTTACTTCCCATGGCGTGATATGGATTTTTTTCTGCTGGCCTACACGTCCATCTGGGTAAAACAGAAAAGCCGTATTGTAAAGCTTGCCGTTTTCCTCGATGATGTGCGTTCCGCCAATCAGATACATCTCATATTTGGCAGCGAGGGAACGAAACAGCTCGACATATCGGTCAGTGAATGACGGCAATGCGGTAATCGGCAGCGCATTTCCCTGCTCGTCTCCGATTGACATAAGTTGAGTCGTAAACAACTCCGGGAAAAGGAGAAATTCTGTATCGTACTCTTGCGCGTTTTTCACGTAGTGCTCAACTTGATTGGCGAAGTCTTCAAAGCTATGTATGGTATGCAGATGGTACTGCACAGCGGAAACACGCATTTTCATGCCATTCTTCCTTTCTCCATCGTGAAATGAACCTCTCAGACTAAAATATATCAAAAACAGTCTGTAAAGTCTCGCCATTGGCTGTATGAAAAAAGTCGCCTATCCACGTAGACGGGCGACTCTCGCTATTATTGGTTGGTGCTCATCCGCAAAACAGTTTTGTAGAGCAGCTCTGTTCCCAGTGCCACGTCTTCATAGGCTGCGTACTCTTGCGGATTATGACTGATACCGTCCTTGCAGCGTACAAAAATCATCCCGTAATCACAAACGTATGAGAGCGCCAAAGCATCATGGAAAGGACCGCTCATCAGTTCGCGCACAGAGGCACCGAGCTTACTGCTCTCCTCATGCATGATTGCCTTAATCCAGTCTGCACAATAACGCGGGTCACTATTTGTATCTTCGGTGATCGTAAATTGCAATCCACCTTCTACAGCGGCTAGCTCAATCGCCTCGCGCAATGCTTGTTCGCGCTCATCGCGACGCTGCAAATCGATATCCCGCAAATCAATCGAAAAACGCACCCGCTCCGGAATGATGTTACGCGAATCCGGGAAAACCTCTAAGTGACCGACTGTGCCGACTGTTGACGCTTGTGGATCGAACTTTGCCAGCTCGTTCACTGCCAAGATTACTTTAGCTGCACCGACTAGTGCATCCTTTCGCATAGGCATCGGTACGGAACCAGCGTGCCCAGCAAAGCCAGTTAGCTCGACTGTCCACCACAAAGGCCCTGATATCGCCGACACGATTCCAATCGCTTCTTTTGCATCGTCGAGAATCGGCCCCTGTTCAATATGTAGCTCCAGATAAGCACCGATGCTCTCTTTTGGATATATCGACGCTTCCAAGCGATCAGGGTCGCAGCCAAAATCAATCAGTGCCTGCCTGCGTGTGATGCCGTTTTTATCTGTCCTCTCCAAATCCGATGGGTCCAGCATTCCGAGAATGCCTTTGGAACCAAACAGTCCTTTTTGAAACCGGCATCCTTCTTCGTCACAAAACGCAACGACTTCAATAGGCTGTGCGGGCATGATCCCTTGTTCATTCAGCGTCTGGACGACCTCCAGCCCCCCTAATACCCCGATCACCCCATCGTACTGACCGCCGTACGGCTGTGAATCGATATGAGAGCCAATCATCAATAATGGGGCATGCTCATCCTTCCCTACCATACGACCAATCAAATTGCCAAAGTCATCGATCCGCGTCTGAAGACCCGCTTCTTCCATCCAGCTACGCACCAGCTCTATGCCTGCCCGGTCTTCCGGAGACAAAGCAAGTCGACATACACCCGTTTCCCCTATTTTCCCGATTTGCGCCAATTGCTCGATTCGTTTTTGCAACCGTTCCTCATTGATCGCAAGCTTTCTCGCTTTTACGTTCATGCTTGTAGAACCTCCTCATCTTGGCGTTGATAGACGAACTCCCCATCTATCATCGTTTTGTCTACGCGCAGCTCTTTGATGCGATCTGTAGAGGTTGCCAAAATATCGCCGTCCAGCACCACGAGATCAGCCAGCCTATCCAATCCGATGTCGGTGATTCTCACGAGGATGTGCCTCTTCTAAAATGGTATTCAACTCGTCCTGTTCATAGTAGAGAATTCCATAATCATCTGATCGGCTGGGGGTTGTCCGATCACTATATCGCGAAGATCCTAAGCATCTCCCGCCATGTCAAAACCGGCATGGAACTTTGGCAAAAAAACCATCGTTTACTATCTACAATCAGAAGTAATATTAATTTAAAACTGGCTACTTTAAGAGGGGAATTATGCCGCACTTCCAACCAAGAGTAAAGAAAAAAGGAGCTAGTGTTAGGCTCCTTTTCATGACATTAATTATTTGACATCAGGCACAAAGCAAACTCCGATTGGCAAGTAAGCAGTTCCACTACCAACCACTTCATCTTCTAAAGGCCATGGCCTTCTTTCCATCACATCAAATTCATATGTTTGATACCAGGGATACGCTGTAATAATTCCCGATTTCCCTGGCGGAACAGTTATTGGTTGTTCATCTGAAACGTTGTAACCCTTGGTAACGCTAAATCCAACACCAGCACTAACAGCCTCAGCGCTAACAGTAACATTTGCACTATATGAAGCACTTACGGTTTGAGAAATGATCATTTTACCGCCAGGAGGTGCATAGCTAGAACTTCTAATTTTTTTTGTCCCGCAGGCTTCCGATTCCCGTTTCACTTTTACATATTGAGCAGCCAAAATTGACACATCAGGTCCTGTTTGATCAATTAATTTAGGTGTTGATTTAACCATCGGTACAACCAAGGTGACTTCGCTTGTCGGCATAACTTTCATACCATGTACTTCACCAAATTCTTTTGCATCTTTTATCTTAATTACTTTTTTGGTAATGCCATTAAATTTTTGGTAACTAACTTCACCTAGTTTTTCTAAATCCTCACAATAATTAACCTTATTATTATCTACTGATTTCGCAGAAACCCCTATAATATACCATAAGTGTTTTTGTAAGGGAGTGAATATTCCAAAAAAATACAGGAGTGTGATTAATTCATGGAAAAAATGATAGTTAAAGTCGTGCTCTACAGCTTTATTGTCAGTTTTTGTGCCCAAATTTTATTCACAAGTCGATACCAAAGTGTACCTACTCCAGGTACTGATCTATTCGAAATTGTTTATCTTCCTGTTGACGAGTACATACTATCAATTCTTCAAAATTCTATTGTTGCTTCATTTGTTACCATGTTAGTGTTTATCCTCTGCTACTATCTGTATAAGATAATCAAAGAAAAAAAGAAATCTCAGTAATAAGTAAACTCACCATGCAGAATAGTATGCGATCTCTTTTCTTAGCGTCAAAAGCTACCGCATCCAGCTCATCCGGGAGTAGACCGGATTGAATGCGGAAAATGGGCACGATCAAATGCTGCTTCGCATTGCCATGACTGCACATGTCATTGGGTATCGTCTCTAATCTTGGTATAATGAAAGGGAGAGCCTGGTAGGAGGAATAAAAGATGAACGAGTGGTTGAATAAACCCGTGAAAACTATACAAAGACCGAAAAAACGAGGCACAGTAGAATACATCGATGACCAGTATATCGTCGTGTTCTTTACTTCTCCGCGAAAAGAGCGTGTTATTTTTTCCAGCAAGGAAGCGTTCCTCAGCAAAGTAGAGTTCGTGGAGGACACCGCTTCTTCCCCATCATGAGAAAAAAGCCCTTGGACTTCAGCACGATTTGTGCGAAGCCAAGGGCTTTTTCTATGTGGATCAAGCTTACGCGTAATGCTCTTCATGCAGGCGCTTGATTTCATCGCTCTCGAGGTACTCATCATATGTGATCATCTTATCAATGACACCCTTCGGCGTGAACTCAATGATCCGGTTCGCAATCGTTTGTACGAACTGGTGGTCATGAGATACGAACAGAAGCGTACCGTCGAATTCGATCATGCCGTTGTTCAAGGCAGTAATGGATTCTAGATCCAAGTGGTTCGTCGGTTCGTCCATGATCAATACGTTGGCGCTTGCCAGCATCATCTTAGACAGCATGCAACGAACTTTTTCTCCCCCGGACAATACGTTCGCCTTTTTCAGTGCTTCATCTCCAGAGAACAGCATGCGACCGAGGAATCCACGAATGAATGTCTCGTCTTGATCTTTGGAGTACTGACGCAGCCAGTCAACCAGGCTCAAGTCAGAATTGAAGTACTCAGCGTTATCTTTCGGGAAGTACGCTTGGGAAGTCGTAACGCCCCATTCGAAAGAACCGCTGTCTGCTTGAACTTCGCCCATCAAAATTTGGAAGAAAGTCGTTTTCGCCAGCTCATTCGGTCCGACAAAAGCAACTTTATCCCCTTTATTAATGGTGAGGTGAAGGTTTTCAAACAGTTTTTCGCCTTCAACCGTCTTGCTCAAGCCTTCGATTGCTACGAGGTTTTTACCCGCTTCACGCTCTGGTTTGAAGTTGATGAAAGGATACTTACGGCTGGAAGGACGAATGTCATCCAACGTAATTTTCTCCAACAGCTTTTTACGCGAAGTCGCCTGCTTCGACTTGGAAGCATTGGCAGAGAAACGCGCAATAAACTCTTGCAGTTCCTTCATTTTTTCTTCTTTCTTCTTATTCTGATCACGAACCATTTTTAGTGCCAATTGGCTGGATTCGTACCAGAAGTCGTAGTTACCCACGTACATTTGAATCTTACCGAAGTCGATATCCGCGATATGCGTACACACCTTGTTCAGGAAGTGACGGTCATGGGATACAACGATAACTGTGTTTTCATAGTCTGCCAGGAAGTTTTCCAACCAACGAATCGACTCGATGTCCAAGTGGTTCGTAGGCTCATCCAGCAGCAGGATGTGTGGATTACCAAACAGCGCTTGTGCCAACAGAACACGTACCTTCTCCGTACCAGAGAGGTCCTTCATCAGCTTGTCGTGCAAGTCAGTCGGGATACCCAGACCGATCAGCAAGCTAGCCGCATCTGCTTCTGCCATCCAGCCGTTCAGTTCTTCGAATTCGCCTTCTAGTTGAGATGCACGGTTGCCATCTTCCTCGGAGAAGTCTTCTTTCATGTAGAGAGCTGTTTTCTCTTCCATGATCTCAAACAGGCGCTTATGACCCACAATGACCGTTTTCAGCACTTCGAATTCGTCGAACTCAAAGTGGTTCTGCTTTAATACAGCGATACGCTCGCCCGGTGTCACCGAAACGTGACCGCTCGTCGGATCGATCTCTCCAGAGAGGATCTTCACGAAGGTAGACTTCCCTGCACCGTTCGCACCGATGAGGCCGTAACAGTTACCTGGGGTAAACTTAATGGATACATCTTCAAACAGTGCGCGCTTACCGTAGCGCAGCGTCACGTTCTGAGTGCTTATCATCGTCGCAATACCTGCCTTTTTTGAATCGTTCAAACACTTATCTTACCAGAGATGACCCTATTTTGCAAAAGGTAAACGATTTCGAGCACAGCAAAAAATAGCTAATTCATGAAAATGAGTTTGACGGGGAAAACTACCATGGCAATCCAGTGGGAAGGAGGCAAAGAAATGTCCAAGCAAAACGGTGTCAAAAATGAGATGGGAAAGAAAGAAAACCCTTCGCAAACCCGTAGATCGAACACAATTAGCAAAGAACAGACACGCTCCAAGCAACGTGGCGAGTAGAGAGTGCCTCCATCAAAAACCGGCCTGCGGCAAATGCAGACCGGTTTATTTGCAATCAATTGGATCAAACACTGGCCTGCAACGGAACAAGGGAAGGGCGATGTGTCTGTAGAGGCTGTGAATCCACATAGATCGATACATTGTGCAACGTCACATACACAATGCTCTCCTCTTCTACGTTCAACTCCATAAAACGCTGCCTGCTCATTTCTGCCTCAAACACCTCATCCGTGTCCAAACGTTTCAGGTCCAGGCGAACAATCGGACCTAAGAGGGAAATATGATTGATTACGGCCTGAACAGATCTGGCAGACTTCCCCTCAGACGGGCGCAACGAAATCTCTACGTCATGTGGCCGCATGTATCCGACAGCGGGAGCCTCCACCGCTTTATCCTTCCAATCTGTCTCGAACTCTGCCTCGCCGAGCTTGATTTTGCCATTTTGGATACGTCCGTGAAACAGATTGACCCGCCCCAAAAAGCTGTATACGAATGGATTCGCCGGATGATGATAAATTTCTTCGGGCGATCCTACCTGCTCTACTCGCCCTTCATTCATCACAACTACCTGATCCGCCAATTCCATGGCTTCCTCCTGATCGTGCGTGACGAACAGAATCGTCAGCCCGAGCTTTCCATGCAGATGACGGAGCCAGCGACGCAGTTCCTGTCTCACTTTCGTATCCAAAGCGCCAAACGGTTCATCCAGCAGCAAAAATTTTGGTTCCACTGCCAATGCCCTTGCCAATGCAACACGTTGGCGTTGCCCACCGGATAGCTGTGAGGGATAGCGATGTGCGAGCCCTTCTAGCTGAACGAGCTTTAGCAGCGAATGAACCTTTTCACTGATTTCTTCCTTGCTCGGTCGTGTTTTCCGGGAGCGTACGGACAACCCAAACGCAATGTTGTCAAAAATGTTCATATGCCGAAACAAGGCATAATGCTGAAAAACAAACCCCACCTGCCGCTCGCGCACGTCGCGGTTCGTATTATCCTCTCCGTGAAAGAGGATGCTCCCCTCCTGTGGTTGCTCTAGTCCAGCGATGAGACGCAAAAGCGTCGTCTTTCCCGATCCGGAAGGCCCGAGAAGCGCTACGAGTTCGCCTTCCGGGATATGCAGATTCACGTTTTTCAGCGCCGTAAAGCTTTTGTATGATTTCGTTATGTTCACTACCTCGATACTCATCCGGCTCTCTCTCCTGTCACGTCGTAGTGTTGTTCCTCATCCAGCTTTACCTGCCGCTCGGTTTTCCACTCGATCAAGCTTTTCAGAATAAGCGTCACCAAGGCTAAGGCAGCAAGCAAGGTGGCTACGGCAAAGGCAGCAGCGAATTGATATTCGTTGTAGAGAATCTCCACATGCAACGGGAGCGTATTGGTCATGCCGCGGATATGACCGGAAACGACGGATACAGCACCGAATTCACCCATGGCACGGGCGTTACACAAAATGACCCCGTACAGGAGCCCCCATTTTACGTTTGGCAGTGTGACTCGTAAAAATGTTTTCCAGCCGCTTGCTCCGAGCGAGACTGCTGCTTCCTCCTCGTCTCTTCCCTGTGCTTCCATGACCGGAATCAGTTCACGGGCGACGAACGGAAAGGTAACAAAAGTCGTCGCCAGTACGATACCTGGTACCTCAAAAATGATTTTGAAATCCCATGCCGCAAGCAAGGGCGCTGCCACACCTTGACTCCCAAACAAGAGGACAAAGATAAGGCCCGCAATTACTGGAGACACGGCAAATGGCAAGTCTATCAAAGTAAGCAGCACATTTTTACCCCGGAACGAAAACTTGGCGATTGCCCACGCGGCCGCGATCCCGAATGTCACATTCAGCGGTACGCTAATAGCAGCGACAAGCAAGGTGAGCTTGACAGCGGATAACGTCTCCTCCTCTGTAATGGACGCCATGAACACCTCTGCCCCTTGCCGAAACGCTTCTGTAAATACAGCAACAAGCGGCAGGATCAAAAACAAGCCAAGGAAGAGCAAGGCCACGATAATCAGTGTCCATCGGATATAGGCCGGCTCCGTCAAATGCTTCATACGTGATACCTCCTAACGGGCCGCATCGAATTTATTAATTTTCCATTGCAAGTAGTTGATGATCAAAAGCATGATAAAGGAAATTACCAGCATGACGGTTGCGATTGCCGTAGCGCCTGCATAGTCAAACTGTTCCAGCTTGGTCATAATCAAGAGCGGCACGATCTCTGTTTTCAGCGGCATGTTCCCGGAGATAAATACAACAGAGCCATACTCTCCCAGTGCTCTGGCAAAGGCGAGCGCAAAACCCGTAATGATCGCCGGTAACAGATGCGGCAAAACCACACGCCAAAATGTATTCCATCGGGTAGCGCCCAACGTAGCCGCTGCTTCTTCCATTTGCAAATCCCAATCCTGCAACACAGGCTGGACGGTTCTGACGACAAAAGGAAGACCGATAAACGTTAGTGCGACCCATATGCCTATGGGCGTGTACGCTACCTTGATCCCCCACTCCGCCAAGTACTGCCCGATCCAGCCGTTTTCAGCGTAGATAGAAGTCAGGGCAATCCCGCCTACAGCGGTAGGTAAAGCAAATGGCAGATCTACAATGCCGTCTAAAATCCGCTTCCCCACAAACTGATAGCGAACCAACACCCATGCCACCAAGACTCCGAACACCGCATTCAGACAAGCCGCAAAGAAAGAAGTCATAATACTCACACGAATGGAGGCAAGGACCCTCGTATCCATGATCGTCCCTATGAATTGCTCCCAGCTCATCGTCGAAGCTTTTAAAAACAAGACAGACAGAGGGATTAGCACCAGAAGACTCAGGTAGATGATTGTATAGCCCATGGTCATGCCAAAGCCTGGCAAAAAGCCTCTGTTGCTCAGTGATTTTCTCATGAAGGTAACTCCTCTGAGGAAAGTGTAGGTCTATGGTTTATAAAGTTGATCAAAGACGCCTTGATCGGCAAAATGAGTCTTTTGTGCTTTCGCCCAACCACCAAACAACTCATCGATGGTAAACAATTTGATTTCGGGGAATGCGGGTTTATGTGCTTGGAGCACTTCCTGCGAACGAGGGCGGTAGTAATGCTTGGCTGCGAGCTCTTGGCCTTTTTTGGTATACAGGAACTGGAGGTATGCTTCTGCTACTTCTTTTGTCTTGTGCTTGTCAGCGTATTTGTCAACGATGGTGACAGGCGGTTCAGCCAAAATGCTCAAGGATGGATTCACGATCTCAAACTTGTCTTTCCCTAGTTCATTGACAGCGAGATACGCTTCGTTTTCCCATGCTATCAGCACATCCCCAATGCCACGTTCGACAAATGTAGTGGTCGAACCACGCGCCCCAGAATCGAGGACAGGTACATTCTTAAACAATTTTGCCACGAATTCTTGTGCCTTCGCTTCATCCCCACCATTCGTCTTCAGGGCATACCCCCAGGCAGCCAAGTAATTCCATCTGGCTCCCCCAGACGTTTTCGGGTTCGGTGTGATCACGGATATACCAGGCTTGATCAAATCATCCCAATCTTTGATTTGCTTCGGATTGCCTTTGCGTACGAGAAACACAATCGTGGAGGTGTAAGGCGAGCTGTTGTCCGAGAGCATCTTTTGCCAATCGGCAGGGATCAGACCGCGTTCGGCAAGCGCGTCAATATCATAGGCGAGGGCAAGGGTGACTACATCTGCTTCCAAACCATCCATGACGGAGCGGGATTGCTTGCCGGAACCACCATGTGATTGCTTGATCGTCACTGTTTGACCTGTCTTTTGTTGCCACTCTGAGGCAAACTCCTTGTTGATATCTTGATAAAACTCTCGCGTCGGATCGTAGGAAACATTGAGCAGCTCTACCGTTGAGTTGCTGCCCGCTGCTCCCTTACCTGTTTCTGCTGGTGCAGAAGCCGAGCAGCCTGCCATAGCAGCTGCCAAAGCAAAAATTCCTACGCGTTGCAGGATCGTGTGGACCTTGCCTTTCGTGGTTTTCATACAGCTCACCTTCACTCCTTACTTAATCTATAGTATTTTACTCGGAATACTCTGTTATTGAAGATTATACCTGCCTTTTTATTCCTGTCAACGATATTTCCATCTACCCTATGCTAGGCAGGTAGGCCACGTTCAAATGTGACTTGCCCATCCGGCAAATTTGGGCACGCCCGTTCTGACTTTTTCTTAAAAAATAAGCCTTCCCGTTGAATGGGAAAGCTTTTTCGATCAGACTGTGACACTAGCATATTTCATCCGGTCAAAAGCAAAAAGTTCGGCGTCCGAATGACTTCCTTTTGTAATCAGATCACTGATGATTTGCGCGCCAATGGTCGAATAGACGGTGCCATTCCCTCCGTAGCCTAGTGTGAACAAGCAATGCGGATAGCCCTCCTGCTCCCCAATTAGTGGAAGTCCGTCATGCGTTTCGACAAAAGTCGATCCCCAATAATACTCGGCTCGCATTGGTATCTGTGGAAATAACTCTTGGATCTTTGCGAGCAATTGATCCCGCTTCTTCAGACTGGAAGCATCCCTTTTTTGCAAGTCGTTCAACGGCTCATCAAGTCCTCCAACAATGATTCTCCCTTCTGGACAAGTACGGATATACAAGTATGGACGGGCTGTTTCCCATATTAAGCATGCTTTCGGCCAGCTTGGAAACGCATCGACTTGATTGGTCACGATGGAAAACGAGCTGGAAATCACAGCATTGGCATTGCGTTTCATGGATTGTGCTTCGTAGCCAGTGGCAAACACGGCACGCCTGCACTTGATTGTGTGCCCCCTTTTGGTATAGACCAAAAGCCCTCCATCCTGCACTTTTTGATGGACAACTTCCGTGTTTTCGTATACACGCATCCCTTTTTTCACAGAGTGGGCGACTACACCGTTGGCAAATTTGTACGGATTAAGCTCCGCGTCTCCCTTGGAATAAATAGCCCCTGCCTTCGAAAAGGAGAATCGCTTTTCTATATCTGGTCGCTCAAAATACGTAACTGGAAAGCCGTGCTTCTTCAATAACTGGTACTCTGTCCGCAAGCTCACCGCATCGACTGGTTCGCTGGCATAATACAAGCTGTCACGCCTTATGTAATCTGGAGATCGGTCTAGCCGCCCAGAGATTTGTTCCAATTCATCAACAGCCTGCCGTGTCAGCTCGTAAAAACGAACTCCTTTTCGTTCGCCGAAAGAATGGATGCAGGCTGTCAACGTTTTATCGTTGCATATTTGCAGTAAACCAGTGTTAGCACTGCTGCTGCCCCCACTGACCCGCTGTTTATCCACGAGGATGACATCCACATCATGCTGCTTCAAATAATAGGAAACGAGTGCTCCTGCCTCTCCGCCACCAATGATCAGGACATCACACTTCACGTCCTCGGTCAGAGAGTGATATCGGGGTGGCGCTGGCAATGTTTCTGGCCAATACAGTTTTCCGGTCACGAAAATCATCAGCATGTCCCCTCAGGCTGAAATTATCAATACGGGCGTTCACTTCAATTCTCAACCATAGGATAACCAACACGCCAGCAGGCATCCTCTTCTATCGCGCAATTCATTGGTTATACGTTATGATGGGTGTCAGAAGGAGTGATTGGGCTTGACTACGGTATACGTAAAGCTTCCGCATGAACATGCAGTTGTTCGTGAAATCGCTGAGACGGTTGAATTACAGGAACTGGTGGGTGGTGATTACGAGGTGGTGGAAGATGACCATCTGGAGGGAATCTCCCTCGTGGTGAATGAAGATGCGCGCGGGGTACAAGCGAACAATTTCCCCATCACATCAGATGGTTTTTTAGACTGGGTCTATGGACCTTGCGTATTCGTCAAAGCAGATGGACGTTCGCTGACCGATGACGACCTTACGAGAATTGACCAGTTTTTATCCTCCAAAGGATAAGGGGATGACCAAAACAATGACCCCTGACGTATGATCAGGGGTCTTGTCTTTTCACTACAAATGCACTAGCCCTTAATACCGCTGCTGCCGAAGCCGCCCGCACCTCTTTCAGTCTCATCCAGCTCATCGACTACTTCAAATTGCGCGACTGGAACGATTGCAATCACGCCCTGTGCAATCCGATCCCCTTTTTTGATCAAGTAGCTATGTGCATCGACTTCTTGATCAACGGTTACTTCGTTTTCGCCAGCGCCCAGACATACTTTGCCATTTTTTCCAGAAGCGATCCGAATGTTATCGATCAGTACGCATACTTCACCGCGATAGCCTGCATCAACAGTCCCTGGTGCATTGGACAAGCGCAGCTTTGTTTTTGCACTGATCCCGGAACGAGGGCGCACTTGCAATTCAAATCCTTCTGGAAGCGCGAACGCCAAGCCAGTTGGAACTTTTGCGGATTGTCCAGGAGCAATCAATGTATCCTCTACTGCGACCAGATCAAAACCCGCGTCCATTGCTCTCGCATACGCTGGGATCACGGCGTCTTGGTGGAGCTTTTTAATTTTCACCTGTGTAACCAGGCGCTCATTTGTCATGTTCATGTAATGTCTCTCCTCTATAGCCTGTCAACTGAATACCATTCATAGTGTACAAGATGCGTCCACTTCCAGCAAGAAGCACCGTTTTTCATAAAAACCTCACAAACCCCTTCCTTTTTCAGCGATTTTAACAATGGAATGTGATATAATCACCGTTGCATCTAAAAATCACAATTGAAAAAGAAAGGTGGAATTGTACCTTGCAAGTACAAAAACCATATCGCATTTTGTTGTATTACAAGTATACTCCTATTGAAAATTATGAGGAGTACGCAGCCGAGCACTTGCAATTTTGCAAGGATAACGGGCTGAAAGGGCGGATTGTCGTAGCTCCGGAAGGGATTAATGGAACCGTATCCGGTACGATTGAACAAACCGACGCCTACATGGAATATGTGCGAAAAGATCCACGTTTTAGTGATATGTGGTTTAAAATAGATGAGTCGGAAGAACATGCGTTCAAAAAAATGTTTGTGCGCCCGAAAAAAGAGCTTGTAACCTGGCGTTTGGAGGAGGATGTTGATCCGAATAAACTAGTCGGCACCTATCTGAATCCAAAAGAATGGTACGAAATGATGCAGGAAGAAGACGTAGTGATCCTTGACGGTCGCAACTACTACGAATACGATTTGGGACATTTCCGTGGTGCGATTCGCCCTGAAGTAGATTCATCCCGTGAGTTCCCTGAGTGGATTCGTGAAAACATGAGCCAATTCAAAGATAAAAAAGTCCTCACCTATTGCACTGGCGGTATTCGTTGCGAAAA
Organism: Brevibacillus sp. NPDC003359; assembly: GCF_042878995.1. Taxonomy (NCBI): domain Bacteria; kingdom Bacillati; phylum Bacillota; class Bacilli; order Caryophanales; family Paenibacillaceae; genus Brevibacillus; species Brevibacillus sp. NPDC003359. Next base: position 416,416 of record NZ_JBIAOR010000001.1, on the reverse strand, counting down.
GCTGACAGGTGTATTCCTGCAACAAGGTTTTGAAAATGTTTACCATCTTGAGGGTGGGATTGTCACGTATGGAAAAGATCTGGAAGTCCAAGGACGTCTGTGGGATGGAAAGTGCTACGTGTTTGACGAGCGCATCTCCGTACCGATCAACCATACAGAAGAAGACGTCGTCATTGGTCGTTGCCATTACTGCGGTACCGTTGAAGACCGTTATCTCAACTGCGCGAACCCATTCTGCAACAAACAGCACTTCTGCTGCCCAGAATGTGAGACAAAATACAAGCGTTCTTGCTCCGACGAATGCCGCGAGCACCCTCGCAACCGTTATGTAGAAGCGGAAGAAAAAGCGAAGCTGGAAGCTGCTGGATCAAACGCTTAATCATACACGTACGAACAAGCTGATTCTTTCGCAGAGTCAGCTTGTTTTTTTATAGGAAAAAGGCTAACACTCCCCCTCTCTTTCCCTTTCCCTGAATTTGGTACTATAATAAAAATCAAATCATTCAAAAAAGGGGATACATTATGTCGTTGATTCATGAAACGAGCATTCTCGACTGGCAAGCTGCAATGACAGCTGGAACCACGACTTCCCGGGAACTGACCCTCGCCTTTTTACAGCGAATTGCCACCTACAACAAACAAGGCATCCGAATTAATGCCATTTGTGAGCTAAACCCAGATGCACTGGCGATTGCAGAGTCACTGGATCGGGAACGAGCCGTGTCAGGCAGTCGCGGACCGCTTCACGGAATCCCTGTACTGATCAAGGACAACATTGCAACTTCTGACAAGATGCATACAACGGCAGGAGCTCTTGCTCTATCTGATGCGTTTGCCTCTGCGGATGCACTTGTTGTGACCAAGCTCCGAGAAGCAGGTGCCGTCCTTTTAGGGAAAACAAACCTTACGGAATGGGCTAATTTTGTCTCCAATGACATGCCAGATGGCTACAGCTCGCGCGGTGGACAAGTGTTGAACCCATATAGCCCTGGTGTACTCGATGTAGGCGGGTCTAGCTCGGGTTCTGCTGCTGCGATTGCCGCAGGATTTGCCGTTGTGGCAGTCGGTACGGAGACTTCCGGGTCGATTCTCCACCCAGCGGAGCACAATTCACTCGTGGGAATCAAACCTACTGTTGGTTTAATCAGCCGTTCGGGTATCATCCCGATTTCGCATAGCCAAGACACAGCTGGACCCATGGCGAGAACCGTGGCGGATGCAGCTATTTTGCTTGGCTCCCTAACTGGTGTAGATGTAAATGATCCGGTAACTGGAAAAAGCGAGGGTCTTACACATACTGATTACCTCCCCTTCCTCCATGCAGATGGATTGCAGGGTGCGTGCATCGGCGTTGTACGCTCCAGATTTTTGGCTGAGTGTGATGACGAAGAAATTGCCTTGTATGAAGCGGCTATTGAAAAACTCAAAGAGGCTGGCGCAACTGTCATAGATGCGGTCACCATTCCCACAGAAAATGCTGAGTGGGACAGACATGTTCTCGTGCATGAATTCAAGGTTGGGGTAAACGCATACTTAAAAACCTTACCAGCCTCCTACCCGATCCGCTCCCTACAGGATGTCATTGCTTTTAATCGGGCACATGAGGAACAAGCCCTACTTTATGGGCAAGAGCTGCTGGAAGAATCCGAGCAAACAAGTGGTACGCTGACAGAGCCGGAGTATCTGGCTAATCGCCTGTTCGATTTGGAAATGTCACAGAAACTAGGCCTTGATGCTGTCATGAAGGAGCACGAACTCGATGCCCTCTTGTACCCTGGCAGTACTGGTTATGCTATTCCAGCCAAGGCTGGTTACCCTTCGATTACGGTTCCGGCTGGCTATACTTCTGCGGGCAAGCCATTTGGCATCATGCTGACTGGCTTGGCATTCCAGGAACCTACTCTCCTTCGCCTAGCCTACGCTTATGAGCAAGCAACTCGACTGCGAGTAGCTCCGAATATGACGACAGTGTAGGGGAAGTACTCGCCTATCCAGCAAAAAACGCATGAGACCTATTCAGGCCCATGCGTTTTTCCCTTTCTACATCGTCTTGCTCTCTTGCTCCGCTTTACCGAGTCGGTCCTGGAACAGCTTGCTCAATTGACCGATATTTACTTCCCATTCCTCATCCTTGTAATAAACAGTCGCTTTGGATTCGCCTTTTTTGCCTACGATACGAATATTTGTAGTCTTCACTTCATAGGTGCCATCTTCCTTGAAGGAAATATCGGCATCCTTTAGCTCTTTGTCCAAGACTGGTGTAATCGTCTTATCGACGACTTCCTGTGTAGCTACGGCTGCTTGACGTCCCATCTGGATCACTTCTTCAGGACTGAATTGGAAAAACAACACGAGCACAACACCAATAATAGCTGCGAGCGAAATAATTCGAATGATACTTCGCACCACCCATTGGGCAGCCATGATAATGATTATGATACCTAGCGCAATCGGCCAGTAATCTTTGATCAATTGAAGTATTTGGTCCACGCTTATCCCTCCTTCGATTTCAGTCTCGCCAAAAATTGCCGAAACCAAATCTTCTAACAGAAAAAAACCGTCACAACAATGCGGACGGAATCACAAAAATAGGTTGTCTCTCACTATATTCTCGTTAAAAAGGCAAACTCCTGCTCTCATTTTCAATCGTTTTAAACGAATCTTGACATCAACTTCATCTTTTATACATAATAGGAATCCGAAAAAAATAGAAACGGGTGGTATGGGATGAAACAAAATCTATATGATCAACCGGATTTTTACCAGGACTATCAAAAACTCCGTCTGTCCGGTGAATCGGAGAATGATATGATCGAACAGCCCGCCTTTCGCGGTTGTCTCCCCTCCCTAAAAGGATTGCGTGTACTCGACCTCGGATGTGGTGGCGGACAGTTTGCGAGGTACTGTGTGGAACAAGGAGCACGTGAAGTGATCGGTGTTGACCTCTCTCACAACATGCTGGAGTATGCCCGGGCGAATAACAGTCATGAGAACATTCAGTATCTACATGGTTCCCTGGAGGACGTGGAGCTTGCCGATCATGACTACGATCTCATTACGAGCTCTCTTGTCATGGACTATGTTCGTGACTATGACCACGTGATCAACAAAGTAAGCCGCGCCTTACGCAGCGGAGGACATTTCGCTTACTCTACACTCCATCCGCATATTACCGCTCGCAAACAGGTCGAGGGCTGGGTACGCGACGAAGAAGGTAATAAGCATTTCTGGCCGTTGGACAACTATCTGGAAGATGGAGAACGAGAAATGCACATCATGAACGGCAGAAAGGCTCTTTTTTACCACCGCTCCATGTCCACTGCCGTCAATACGTTAATTCAGGCGGGGCTCACCCTGCAAGAGATCATCGAGCCGACTTGCACGCCAGAAGGACTCCTCTTGCAGCCACATCAGATTTCAGAAGTAAGAAGACCAACGTTTATTATTTTCAAGACACAAAAGACTTTGAAATGAATGAACAAAAGCCCGGGGGAATATTCCGGGCTTTACGTATTTTATGCTAACTGTTCCTTTTCATAATAAGCTTCTAAAAATTGATTCATCTCTATGTTTATGAGTCGCAGGTGTTCATCATCAGGAAAATGTCCCATATCGAAAGCTTTGAGTGTGGTTTCGCTTGGGAGTAGTTCCCTCACTGCTTCCCGCAAGCAGCTTTCAGGGAAAAAAATATCCTTTTTTCCGGATATAACAAGGGTAGGCGCATGATATCGCATCAATTCCTTCTTCTCGCTCAATTTTGGCATTTCCTGTTCGAGTTTAACGTGCCTAAAAATGTCAGCGATGATCTGTCGGTCTTCTTTTTTCATTTTACGATCAGACATGATCCCCGTTATGGACTCTACATGCTTTTCGTCAGCAGTGGCTTTGAACAGAAATAAAGGGAGCAATATTTCCTTGATCATCTTTACCTTCGAACCAAGCCGTATTCCCGCCGGCGATACCAATATCGAACAATCAATCTTTTGAGGCATAAAGGAAGCAAGTCTTAAAATGATACCTGCACCAAAGGACGGGCCGACAAATGCGCATCGATTCAAATGGAAATAGTCCATTAATTCTTCGATCCAGCGAGCGAAACTATGATCCTTCCCTGACATCCTCGTTTCATCGCTGAATCCAGGATGTCCAAGTGTATCTGGTGCATATACGCGATACTTTTCTACCAACGATGAGAACCAGGATAGTGTCATTGGATTGATACAATTCCCGCCTTGCAAAATGAATATGGGCTTCCCCTCTGTTGGACCCGCCACGAGTACATGCGTATTTCCGAAGCTTGTCTTCACATATTTTCGCTCGACTTCGAAGTTCAGTATTTGGAGATACGATTCATAGTGCTGTTCGATTTTTCGTTTTCCTTCTTCACTTTTATAAATGCTTCCCTTTCTCATCATACACCATCCATCCACCCAAGGCTGTAAGAAACATGAACAATGCAAGAGAGCTTCACGAGAAAAAAGTTTACATAATTTTAATTATGTAACTTAAATATTTTTCGCATAGTACTCTTCCTGGATCTTCTCCGGCACCATACTCCCACCCGTCGCCCATACGATGTGAGTCGCCTTTTTCATTTTCTCCTCCGTCAGACCTTGCTTCTCCATATACATTCGCCCTACCTCCTGCTGAAACAATCTAACAGGTCCTGGCATGCCAGCCAATGCGGACGGCTCCAATCGAATGGATTCATGATCGCGCAAGGCGCGCAACATAGCGTATAGCTCCTCGTCGTCCACTGTAAACACGCCACTCAATAGGTCCTCCATCATTTTTCCTACAAATCGGGAAGGTCGACCAACTGCCAGACCATCCGCCTCTGTCTTGTTGTCTATCCCGAAATCTTGAACGGAAACTTTGTCATGCAGACCTGTCATTAACCCTAGCAGCATGCAGGGAGAATGAGTTGGTTCCGCAAAAAAGCAATGAACATGATCACCATAAACGAGCTTTAACCCGTACGCCACACCACCTGGACCACCGCCAACTCCACACGGAAGGTAGACGAACAGCGGGTGATCACGATCCACTTTTATTTGTTGTTCCTCTAGCTGTCTTTTCAATCGTTCGGCTGCTACTGCATAGCCGAGGAATAATCGCTTGGAGTTCTCATCATCAATGAAATAGCAGTTCGGATCGGCTTCTGCCTGCTTCCTACCCTCTTCCACCGCTTTTCCGTAATCCGATGCGTACTCCACAATCTGGACCCCTTTTGCCCGCAGCAATTCCTTTTTCCAGGCCTTGGCGTCCGCTGACATATGTACGGTGACTTGAAAACCGAGCTTCGCGCTGATAATCCCGATGCTCAAACCGAGATTTCCTGTCGAGCCCACTGCAATGGAATAACGGGAAAACAGTTCCCTGAACTCTTCGGAAGCCAAAATAGAATAATCCTTGTCTGGTTGCAGCATCTTATGCTTTTGGGCCAATTCTTCTGCATGTGCCAGCACCTCGTAGATACCGCCCCGTGCTTTGACCGAGCCTGCAATAGGCAAATGGCTATCGCATTTTAACCAGAGATCCCCCTGTATACTCGAAGCAAAGCGAGACTCCAGGTACTTGTGCATCTCTTTTATCGGAACGAGTGGGGACTCGATCAAACCATCAGCTTCTCTCGTCTCGGGAAAAGCCACTTGAATGAACGAGCCAAAGCGCCGCAAGCGTTCTTCTGCATCCTGAACTTCCTCTGGAGTAACGGAGAGAGTTGCTTTTACGATCTCGTCATAGCCTGGGTTCGTCCAGAACACCTCATCCGTCTCCAGCATGTTATGGAGGATCGGATATTTCGTTTTCCATTCCTCTATGGTTAGCCCTTCGACCTTTTCATTGTTTATCATCTTGAACGAGCCCCCTATTCTTCCTTCCATTCTTCTTTGTTATTATAACGAAATATTACGAAACTTCTCTCGAAAACCAAATAAAAATAACTGAGGAATCCCCTCATTTGATACAATGGTCGTGTTAAAGAAGTCGATTGTACAAAAAGGAAAGTGATAACATGTATCGCTATACCATATGCTTTCTCAAACATAGAAATGGAATACTCATGCTGAATCGCAACAAATCACCGTTGATGGGGCTATGGAATGGTGTAGGCGGTAAACTAGAGCACGGAGAGACTCCACTGGACAGTGTCCTTCGCGAAATTCGGGAAGAGACAGGCATTTTGCTAGAAACCGCTTGCTACAAAGGGATTGTTTCTTGGTTAGTCGATGGAAAACAATCGGGCGGTATGTATGCATTTCTCGCTGATCTTCCAGAAGACTTCGAGCGCTCTCAAACCCCGCAGTTCGTGGAAGAAGGCATTCTTGACTGGAAAGAGCTAGCGTGGATCTTGGATCCGGACAATGAAGGCGTCCCGGAAAACCTCCCCATGTTTTTACCGTACATGTTGGAAAAAGCTGATCCTTGTCAGCATTTATTTACGTACGAAAAAAACCAGATCGTCAACTATGAAACAGCTCCATTGCCAAAGCCGGTAACGACTGGCTCGTAAAACGCTTGAATCGGAGGAGAAACACGGATGGAAATTCGCAAGCTTGCAGCACAGGAACATTCACCAATGGATTTACTCTTATTGGCTGACCCTTCTGTCAGATTGGTGGAAGATTATTTACAAAGAGGTCACTGCTATGTCGCTGTTCTGGAGGAGACCATCGTAGGTGTCTACGTATTGATTCCAACCAGACCGGATACGATTGAACTCGTGAATGTTGCAGTCGATGAGGCCCATCAAGGGAAGGGCATTGGCAAAAAGCTGGTTCTTCATTCCATTGAAGTAGCGAAGTCTCTTGGTTATAAGACGATCGAGGTCGGCACAGGAAATTCTAGTGTGGGTCAGCTCGCCCTTTATCAAAAGTGTGGATTTCGCATGAATTGGATTGATCGGGACTTTTTCTTGCGGCATTATGAGGAAGAGATTTACGAAAATGGCATTCAGGTAGTAGATATGGTTCGCCTCTCTCAAGATTTTTGAGAAGATTGTCTAGAAACAGTGTGAACCGTTTGAGTATACATAATCTATATTATGTTATCTTATTGTACGTTATCTTTTTATAGGAAAAGGTGATGCCAGGTGATCACGCACTTTTCTAAATTAACCTTACAAACCGTGTCCATCCAAGGGGTACATCAGGTTTACGCAGACCGTCTCGGTTTTCCGATTTCATCTCAATCAGACAAACAAATTACGTTTCAGGTCACACCCCATTTTCGACTAACCTTTGAAGAAGTGTATGAGCCGATCTCCCCTGCCCATATTGCTTTTCAAGTACCTTTTTCGCTGTTTCATGAATCAGCGAAAAAGATCAAAGAATCTGGTCTTTTGATTGTTCAATGGGAGGATGGGCATGACATTGATCAGGAAAAACAACTTATGAACCTGTATTTCCGCGATGGAGACGGGAATCTTCTGGAGATTATTGCCCACGAGTATGTGTCAGAAGAGGTCGTAGAGTCATCCACTCCCCTGCACATTATGTATTTACGGGAAGTGGGCTGTCCCGTGGAAAGTGTGCCTGTTTTTACGCAATGGCTCAAATCGAATATCAGCCTGAAAACATACGAGGATGGCGAAATATTCAACTTCGTCATTGGAGGAACGGCACATATTGTAGCCACATGGAAAAACAGACCTTGGATTCCCATTGCGATGAAAGCGTTACCACCGAAAATGCACGTCACATTTGGAACCCCTGACCAAACGTTCCTACAAAAAGTGCGGAAGCGCTTTGAAAAAAGTAATGTCCTGTTCCATTCGGATGCCCATGAGCTTACATTCGTCCGGGGGGGGTACTCTTTTTCTGTTATCCATACACCCGATTTCGCCCCTGACATTCCGAGCAAATTGCAGTTACCGCTTTCCATCTCGCCCTAGCAAATACAGCGGCAGACAAGGACTTCACACGTGGTCCCTGACTGCCGCTGTTCTGCTTTCATGCTATCCTCTGGCGACTTTTCTCTTCAAAAGGGGCTCGCGTCCTTCGCGTCCTTGTGTTTTCGCAAGGTAGATGGCATATTCAAGCGGGCGAGTAACGGCATTCTTGTACTGCTCCACTGCCCCCATCTCCCGAAAAATTTCCCGAGCTGGTTTGGGATTCACTTCGATCAGCCATGCGCGACCAACTACATCAATGCCAATATCTAGGCCAAATTCAACCATCCGTCCAAAATGATCCTCGAGTGTTTCCGCTGTTTGAAAAGCAAGCTGTTCGCAATCACGCACTATCTGCGCTGTGCGTTCCTCCCCAAACCTCGGTCGGAGAAATACCGAAACAGGGATCGCTTTTCCGCCGCCATGCAGATTAGAGGTTGCACTGCGTTCTGGACCCACGCGAATCCCATGACCTGTAATGCTCCATTCACCCTGCCCATTCTTTTGAATCAAGAGGCGCATGTCTACTGCACGCGAAGGGACCAACTGCAATCGAAGCCCTTGCTGTACAATGTATTTCTCCTGTCTCGTCCAATGATCCACCCATCTCTGGGCAGCGGCTTTGTCTCTTACTACCGTGGATACTTTCGCCCTTTGTTTGTTCCGACCGAGCAGTCTCAGTTCGTCGCCACGCTTTTCAATCGACAGGATGTTTCGTCCCCCAGTTCCATTGAGTGGCTTTACGTAGAGCAATGGATGCTTGCCTAGCATGTTGACCAGGCTTTGTCGGTTATAGAGGTGTGTCTCAGGAAGCCAGCGATGCATTCTGTGGTCCCGATGCAGCACCTCATGTACACGCCATTTGTTTGCCAATCGATTGTTTGCATACAAAAAATTACTCGTCCGTCGAAAGGCCACGTAGTTCTTAAATGCCTGTGTCGGTGTATAACGGTATCGGTCGAATACAGCGTCTGGACGGTCAAATATCCGTGCTTGCCAGCCGCCATTACTCCCCGGGACGTACCCTCTCACCTGCTTGCCAGATCCAAGTACATCGTTTGGTGAAAACAAGAAAACGGTACAGCCCAGTTCTTGTCCAGCCTTGAGCAGTCGCCGAAAATAGGTTGGTTCTGCAAATCTTTTGCCTTCCCGCCAAGTCAAAATGCCGATTATGGGTCGTTTCAAAAGACCACCCTCTCTCGTTTCCTCCTTGGCAGTTTATTCAGCCTGTAGTCAAATGGCGCTTACCTTAGCTTCTTTTCCAAGTGAAACAGATCGAGTGGCAACGGGGCTGTGACCTCAATTATTTCTCCCCCGAATGGATGCTCGAATTTGAGTACTGCGGCGTGCAGCGCTTGTCGCTTAATGAGTTCGCTCTTGCCACCATACAATTCATCCCCTAAAAGCGGGTGTCCAATATAACTGAAGTGAACACGAATTTGATGAGTTCTCCCCGTCTCCAATTGACATTCCACTTTCGTAGCTGTTTGAAAGCGTTCCTTCACCTGGTAGTGAGTAATCGCTGAATCTCCGTTTGGTGTGACCCTTCTGCGCGTCCCATGATTCCGATCTTTTCCGATGGGCTCATTAATTTTCCCGCGCTCTTTGGACATTGGTCCCGAAACATACGCGACATAGGTACGCTTGATTGTGCGCTCACGCAGCATTTCATCTAACAGTGCAGAGGCCCACGCATGCTTCGCATACAGAACGACGCCTGACGTATCTTGATCCAACCGATGGACATGGCGGACTTTTGCTTCCAGACCTGTACGGAAAAAGTGGCCAGACACAAGATGATCCAACGTCACATGATGATGTCGTTCGGTCGGATGTAACAAAAGGCCAACTGGCTTATTCACGATGAGCAAGTGATCATCCTCGTACAAGATCTCGGGAGCTTCACTAGCCGGATCAAGCCCCAAAGGCTCAGGCTTGCACATCCGCAGCCGAATTTCCTGCCCTGCTGTTCCCGCAACATGCTGAGCGACAGGTGCACCATCCAGCAGTACTTCTTTGTGTTGGAATAAAAGATGGACCTGCTTACGAGGCAGCTTCCACTCTTCGCGCAGCAGGTTCCCAATCGGAATGGCATCATCTTTGTCTCGTAAGTGAGAAACGAGCCATTCCCCTTCTTTTTTCATGTTTAACATTTCAGTCGATCTCCCTGTTCTATGTTCATGCAATTACGCTTGCTCGAGTCCTTTACCTACTTGAATGGCACGGTCCAGGAAATGCTCGATCTCATCACGACTTTTTCCGAGCTTGCTGACGAAGCGAACCAGTTCTTTTCCATCTTGGAAGGCAATAAAGCTTGGTATCCCAAAGACATCATACTTTTGGGACAAGTCCGGGAGAGTATCACGGTTAACTTCGATCATATCCAGTTGTTCTTTGTATTTTTCCTCCACGGCTGGCATGAATGGATCAATCCGATGGCAATCTGGGCACCAATCCGTGAAGAATTTGACGATGACTGGCTTTGTTGCTGCAATCACTTGCTCGAATTCTGCTTCTGTCTTAATTTCTCTCATGTTATCTTCCTCCCAGAATGATTTGGCAATAGTGTACCACAGGCGCGGGCTGTTTGGGACGTTTAAGAGAAACAATTGCCAGCGCTAACAAAACCATAAACGGGAATCCTATCACTTGTAAGCCAAAAACATTAAAGGAAGGTGCTTATCTTGAAGAAATTCGCTGCTTTGTTGATGGTTGCATGCTTGGTAACTACTGCAATTCCTGTATCCGCTGCGACACATGACGGTCACAAAAAACACCACAAGGTACAAACAAAAGCTCATCATATGAAGACCAAAGCTCACCATATGAAAACCAAAGCACATAAAGGCAAAGTGCATGTGAAAGCATTGCCGAAAACTGGTATGGGTGGAGCAAGCAATTAAAGGGGGCTCGTCCCCCTTTTCTTTACGACCTATGAAAAAACTACTCGGGTTCCTTCTATTCATTAGTTTGGTTACAATCGGTTGCGGCCATACAGCTAAACAACCAGTAGAAGCTCCAAAAATAACGAATGCCATACCAAAACCTGCAGGGCCGATCCATATTAAACGAACGGTTACCGTTTATGGTCCTTCGCTGCCACCTCAACCAACGTTCCTTCCTGTCGCCCCTCTTCCAGATGGCATCATGCCGACACTTCTACATATACCAAAACTGAACCTGCAAGCTCGCGTAGAACCGGTCGGCGTTTTAACAAATGGCCAAATGGACGTCCCAAAAGCTTTTGATCGCGTGGGTATTTTGTCGCCATGGACGAAGCCCGGGATGAGGGGAAATGCAGTGATCGCAGGCCATTTTGATCATTATACGGGTCCAGCTGTTTTTTACCATCTGAAAAAACTAAAGCCCGGTGACAAAATCATGGTGCGAGAAGCAAAAGGAAGAACGCTTACCTTCCAGGTTCGCAGAGTAGAAAGCTTTCAAACTGCCGAAGCCCCCATCGATCAGATTTTTGGGAATGCAGAAAGATCACACCTGAATTTGATTACCTGCTCTGGTAAATTTAACAAGAAGACACAGGAGCATGCTCGAAGGCTTGTCGTCTTTTCTGAGCTTGTTCAAGATACAGAGCCGCAAGATAATAAACCCAGTGTTCGCAAATGATTGCGGCGACTGGGTTATTTGTTTTGCCTTTATAATTTCCCACCCTGCTCGATGAGACATTGCACAAACGCTTCAGCCGGGCGGGACAATGGTTTGTCCTTTCGATACGCCACGACGAGTGTGCGAGAAGGTTTTGTTTTGATCCGCACATACGTTGGCGGTTCAATTGTTCCGGGTGCGAGCGTGATCATTTTCGGCGCAAACGACACCCCCATGCCAGCTGCAACTAGTGACTGAACGGTCTGGATGTTGGTGCTCTCGAAAACGATTCTTGGTCGGAACCCCGCCTGCTCACAGAGCCGAAGCGAAATCGTGCGGAAGCCCTGCCCTTCTTTTAACAGGATAAAAGGCTGATCGGCTACCTCTGCAAGATCGACTTCCTTACGTTTGGCGAGCGGATGGTTGGATGGTACAGCCAAAAAGATTTCTTCATTGATCGCAGGAATGATCGTAAGCGTTGGCTCACTGATGGGCATAGTTAGCAGGCTTACATCAATTTTACCCCGCACGAGCAGCTGCTCCAAATGACTCGACGTTTCCTCCATCAATTGCAGCTCGACACCTGGAAATTGCTGTGTAAACGTAGGCAACACCCTTGGCAGCACGTACGCCCCTGTAATCGGTAGACTTCCTACTAGCAATTTGCCGCTTTCTCCTATTGCATAAGCTCGCATTTCCCTCTCTAGCCCCTCAGACATATCTACGAGCGTCTGCGCCACCTGTACGAAGCGCTGGCCCGCATCAGTCAGTTCTACGTGCTGCGGCAAGCGATGGAACAAGCTAACACCGAGCATTTTTTCCAGCTTCGCAATTTGTTGGCTCAACGACGGTTGGGCCAAATGTAATCGATTGGCTGCCCGGGAAAAACTACGTTCTTCCGCAACAGCGAGTACATAACGAATTTGTCGTAACTCCATATAGACCTCCCCATAGGCAAAAACTATCCTTCTTATAATTATTATATCTTTGAACTATTCTCTTTGCCATGTTACAACCTTGTTAAGAGTTTTTGAACGAAGGAGGAAAACATGATGACAGCCCGTACGATGTTTGAAAAGATTTGGGACAATCACGTTATTCACGAAGAGGCAGGCAAGCCAAGCCTTTTTTATATCGACCTGCACCTGGTTCACGAGGTGACTTCACCGCAAGCTTTTGAAGGACTCCGCTTGTCTGGCCGCAAAGTACGCCGTCCAGAGCTTACCTTCGCGACCATGGACCACAACGTTCCGACTGCTGACCGCTTTAATGTCAAAGACCCGATCTCTCGTCAACAAATGGAAACCTTGACGACGAACTGTGAGGAATTTGGGATTACACTCGCGGATCTGAATAGCCCAGATCAAGGGATCGTCCACGTCATTGGTCCTGAACTCGGGCTTACACATCCAGGCAAAACAATCGTCTGCGGTGACAGCCACACCTCTACTCACGGAGCATTCGGTGCCCTCGCCTTCGGTATTGGTACCAGTGAAGTAGAGCATGTACTCGCAACGCAATGCTTGCAGCAATCCAAGCCAAAAACGATGGAAGTACGCGTGAACGGCGACCTGCCATTCGGTGTCAGTGCAAAAGATTTAATTTTGGCGATTATCGCAAAATACGGAACTGACTTTGCAACTGGCTACGTCATCGAATACACAGGCGCTGCGATCCGTAACCTGACCATGGAAGAACGTATGACAGTGTGCAACATGACGATTGAAGGAGGCGCTCGTGCTGGCTTAATCGCTCCTGACCAGACTACTTTTGACTACTTGAAAGGCAAACGCTACGTTCCACAAGGGGAAGATTTCCTTGCAGCTGTCGAGGCTTGGAAAGAGCTGTGCACAGACGAAGGCGCTACGTTTGATGTCTGTGTTGAAATCGATGCAGTCGAAATCGCTCCGCAAGTTACGTGGGGAACGAGCCCTGGTATGGGTACGAACATTACGAACACCGTTCCAGACCCTGAGTCATTCGAGACAACAGCACAGCGCAAAGCAGCACAAGATGCTCTGGCGTATATGGACCTTGCGCCTGGCACCCCTATGAGCGACATCAAAATCGATCGCGTGTTTATCGGCTCCTGTACAAATGGTCGGATTGAGGACCTGCGCAAAGCAGCCGAAGTGGCAAAAGGACGCAAGGTCTCCCCTTCCGTACACGCGATGGTCGTTCCTGGCTCTCAAGCAGTTAAGCAGCTCGCTGAACAAGAAGGCTTGCACTTCATTTTCCAAGAAGCTGGCTTTGACTGGCGCGAATCTGGTTGCTCCATGTGTCTGGCGATGAACCCAGATATCCTGTCCGAGGGTGAGCGTTGTGCTTCTACTTCCAACCGGAACTTCGAAGGACGTCAAGGACGAGGTGGAAGGACACATCTGGTCAGCCCGGAAATGGCTGCGGCTGCGGCTATCGCAGGTCACTTCGTAGATGTACGTGAATGGAAAAACGAGAACGCAAGCAAGGAGGTATTCCAATGAATCCATTTGTCATCCACACCGGAGTGGTAGCTCCACTCGATCGTGTAAACGTAGATACGGACGCGATTATCCCCAAGCAATTCTTGAAGCGCATTGAGCGCAGCGGTTTTGGTCAATTCCTGTTCTACGAATGGCGCTTTACTGTCGATGGTGCGCCAATCGATACGTTCATTCTGAATACGCCTGCATACAAGGAGTCTTCTGTCCTTCTTGCGCGCAACAATTTTGGCTGTGGCTCCTCTCGTGAGCATGCGCCATGGGCTCTCCTTGATTACGGCTTCCGCTGTGTAATTGCTCCATCCTTTGCGGACATTTTTTACAACAACTGCTTCAAAAACGGCATCCTGCCGATCAAGTTGAGTGAAGAACAAGTCGACGAGCTGTTCAATCGTGCTCAAAACAAGCCGAACTATCAGCTGACCATCGATCTGCAAGAACAAGTCGTTCGTGACAGTGAAGGTCTCTCCTACCCGTTTGAGGTTGACTCCTATCGTCGTTATTGCCTGCTGAATGGCCTCGACGATATTGGAATTACGTTGCAGTATGAAGATAAGATCACGGTATACGAAGCTAGTCGTTAACTTTCAATCCATAGCATAGCGCATAGAAAAAGCGAAGGCATCCACTATTGTGTGCCTTCGCTTTTTCCATGGTTGCCCTATAGAAGAATATACATGTGATTTTCATCGAAGTATTGATCGCCGATTTTCAGTGCCCGTTTTTCCACTCCATATGGGAGAAAGCCCATTTTCTCATAGAGACGAATGGCAGCTGGATTGGTCGTGACGACAGCGAGCTGTACCGTATCGATATCTCCCCGCTTCTTCAAATACGCGAGCTCAGTCTGCATGAGCGCTTGTGCGACACCCGTCCCGCGATACGCTTCACGCACGTACATGGAGACGATAGCAGCTTTGTGTCTTGCTTTCAACCCTCTATGGCGGAAAAAACCGATGATGCCGGTTAGCTGTCCTTCCACAAAAGCTCCAAAATAGCCGCTATCCCCCGACTCTCCTTGAGAAAGTCTCCTCAGCCACTCTTCCTTTGGCTTTTGGATTTCCTCTTCATAAGTAGAGCCGAATGCATCTGGATCTGTTTGCAGCCCTTCCAGTCTAATCTTGATAAGCTCATCTGCATCGTCTGGTCCCAAAAATCGAACTTCCATTCTAAGCTGCCCCTCTCCCAATTTTAATTTCCACTTATCTTAGTCAAGAGTTGCTAGAATGTAAAGAACTATCTAAAAAAAGCGCCAAGAGTATCTCCCTGGCACATAAACCTCTACCTATGCAGTTCCAGTCTGGTTTGGGTTGCTTTGCCCAAACAGCTGCAACGCTTGCTCTCGCAGCTTGAACTTTTGTATTTTTCCGGAGGCCGTCATCGGATATTCGTCTACAAACTGTATGTAGCGAGGGATTTTGTAATGAGCAATCTTCCCTTCGCAATAGTCCCGCACCTCTTCCTCCGATAACGTCTCGTGAGGCTTTACCCGAATGCACGCCAATACCTGCTCTCCGTATTTGGCATCAGGTACACCTACAATCTGGATGTCCAACACTTTTGGATGCGTATAGAGGAATTCTTCCACTTCACGTGGATAAATATTTTCCCCTCCGCGAATGATCATATCTTTGAGCCTGCCAGTAATCCGATAGTAGCCTTCTTCATCTACGGTTGCCAAGTCTCCAGTATGTAGCCAGCCTTCGTGATCGATCGCTTTTACTGTCTCCTCTGGCATGTTGTAATAGCCTTTCATGACCAAATATCCTCGGGTGCACAGCTCGCCTTGGACACCTGGCGGCAAGATGTCACCTGTCACCGGATCGATGACTTTTGCTTCTACTTCTGCATGCAGCCGACCGACTGTGGATACTTTTCGCTCGAGGGAATCCTCCGGTACAGTCTGTGTGATGACGGGAGAAGCTTCCGTTTGTCCGTACGCAATCGTAATGTCACGGATGCCCATTTGATCGACGACCTTCTTCATGACCTCAATCGGGCATAAAGAACCTGCCATGATGCCTGTTCGCAGCGAGCTCAGGTCACGCTCGGTAAAAGTCGGATGGTTCAGCTCAGCAATAAACATGGTGGGTACACCGTACAGTGCTGTGCAGCGCTCAGACTCCACAACCGCAAGTACGACGCCGGGATCAAAGGCGATGACAGGAACCATCGTCGCCCCTGTCGCCACACATGCCAAGGTCCCCATCACACAACCAAAGCAGTGGAAAAACGGAACAGGAATACACACCTTATCCTCTAGCCCGAGCCGTTGGCATTCCGCTACCTTAATGGCATTGTTGACGATATTGACATGCGACAGCATGACTCCCTTTGGAAAACCGGTCGTCCCGGATGTGTACTGCATATTGATGACATCATCAGGTGAGAGCGTGGCCTGGCGCGATATCCGCTCTTCTTCCGTGACCCATGCAGCACGTTCGAGCAAATCACTCCACAAAAACATCCCGGGTTGACGCTCATTCCCTAGATAAATGACATTTTTTAAATGCGGAAGCCTTTTGGATTGAAGCGCACCAGGATCACATGTCTGTAACTCCGGGCAAATTTCTTGAATCATGGCGAGATAATTCGCATCGCGATAGGAATCAATCAACAGAAGCGTCGTCGACTCTGACTGACGCAGTAAATATTCCAGTTCATGTACCCGGTAGCTTGTATTGACCGTTACCAGCACACCCCCCATTTTCGCTGTGGCAAATTGGGAAATCACCCATTCTGGCACATTGGTTGCCCAAATCGCGATATTCTCTCCTTTTTGAATGCCAAGAGACATAAATCCCCGCGCTGCCTGATTGCATATCTCTTGAAATTCCCCAAACGTATAACGAAGCCCTCGTTCGTGATAAACCAGCGCTTCCTTTTCCTGATACTTACTGGCTGTGTCGTCTAACATGTTGCCGATTGTGGTCATATGAATCATACAAGCACCCCCAAAACATTCAGACTATTCTGTATGATTCTTCCTATATGCCACAAACCCTTCTTTTTCCATTCACGTCCTACACCCATTCGCCCTTGTGTTTATTGATAAAGGCGATGTCTTCTTGGTAGTGACGAATATGCCCTTCCTCGACCATCTTTTGAAAAGCGGCATCGCCTTCACTGGCTTTTCTGGCAATGGTTTTGCATAGTCCTTCTAAACGAAGCACTACCATCTCAACGGGCTTCTCCTTCCATTCCATCCCATACGATTCAAAAAACAATGCCATTCGCTGTTTTCGCTGATTGGCATGCAGCAATGGTTGGTAATGGATTTTTTCTCCGGATTCAGAAATCGAGAATCTACTGAAAGGCACACAGGTATAGAGAGTATAGGCGATATCCCAAAGTCTTGGGCCCGGAGCCGCTACATCAAAATCAATAATACCAATCGGCCTTTGTTGATGAAAAATAATATTGTACATGGCAAAGTCGTTATGACAGATGACTTCACGCGGTTCAGGAGTGTGATCCAACGAATGCCATTGATCATCGAACAGAAAATCACTGACAGAATCATGATAAAGCCGAAGCATCTTCGCAATTTCTTGTAGCGCTGCGTTCGACTGCATATATTCCTTCAAGGGAGCATGACCAGGCTCTCCTTCTATAAAGGATAGGATTTCTCTCCCCTTTTCATCGATGCCTAAAAATTTGGGAGCATACGGATAGCCTGTTCTTTCCAAGTGCTTCAATAATTCATGGATGTTCTTGCTTTCTGGCTTTACTTCCCTTCTGACTGTATTGCCAAAACGGTAAACGTTTGTTACGTTTCCGCCCGTTAATAATTCTTCTTTTGACGGTTTTGACATATCAGAAACGCCCCTTTCCCTTCAGCGCAAAAAGAAAAGCGTCCCTGTTGTGGAACGCTATCTTTTTTACTTCACGACGATTTTTTTCGTAGCCTCTACCTTGTATGGCAGGTGATTGCTGTAGTTGAGCTCTACCCGAATTTCATGCTCACCCTTGGGCAACTTTTTCAGTAAAAACTCTGGTTGATAAATCATCCCTTTGGGTTCGCCATTCAGGTATAAATGTGCGTGTCCCTCTCCAAAGACTGGGGCTTCGGCTAATTCACCATTTTCCTGAACAAACGTGAAGTTCTCTGTGAGCAAGGATACCTCTGCCGTCGTCCCATCCATCTTGACCTCCATATTCAGCGCCGGCTTTTCTGACCCTGCTGGCTGGTTCAAGGGTGCCGTCGCTGTAACCGGAGTAGTCGGGTCTGACGGTCGATAAGAGTCCGAGACGCTCAGAGGGTCTTTGACCAAAAGTACGATCCCCGCCACCAGTACTACAAGAAAAACAATTCCGCCCAAAATGAGATTGCGCATACTGATAATAAAGACTTTCATGTCTCTACTCTCCCTTTCGCAAGTGCTTGTCACTTATTTGTACATGCATATGCGAGAGTGAAGAGAGTTAGAAGTAAAAACTTTTCTAGTAGTCAAAAGACGATTTTTGGAACAGCTCCAACTTAGCGGTAGTTAATAAATTGTACGTCCAATGGCAAATCAGCTTTGCGGATCGCGTTGATGATTTGCTGCAGCTCATCTTTGCTTTTGCCCGTCACGCGAATTTGGTCATCTTGAATCTGTGTTTTCACTTTAAGACCGGTATCTTTGATGATGCTGTTGATCTTTTTCGCATTGTCTTTGTCGATCCCCTGTACTAGCTTGACACGCTGACGGACAGTACCGCCCGCTGCCGGTTCAACTTTGCCATAGTCGAGGTTTTTGATCGGGACATCCCGTTTGACAAGCTTACCAAGTAAAATGTCTTTTACCTGACTGAGCTTGAAGTCGTCATCGGAGACGAGAACGAGCTCTTCCTTTTCCAAGGAGATGCTGCTCTTGCTCCCTTTGAAGTCAAAGCGGTTCTCGATTTCTTTTAATGCGGTCTGAATCGCATTGTTCACTTCGGATAACTCTACTTTGGACACGATATCAAATGAGCTCTCTTTACTCAAAGGAATTCTCCTCTCTTTTATTAGATCGCACGGATCAAGCCACCATCGACGAGGAAGGATTGACCTGTCACGTAGCTGTTTGCTGGCGAAGCCAAGAACGTCACCATGCGAGCAAACTCGTCAGGCTGACCATATCTGCCCAATGGGATTTGCTTCTCCCAATTTTCTCTTACTTCATCTGCACGGATGCTCTTCGCCTCTGCGGTAAGCCCATCCAGTTGTGCCACCCGATCCGTCGCAATTCTTCCAGGCCCGATGGTATTAATCAGAATCCCATCTGGTCCTAATTCTGAAGAAAGCGTCTTGGATAGACCCAATACCCCTGTACGAAACGTATTGGACAGAAGCAAATTTTCAATAGGCTGTTTAAAGGACGAGGAAGCGAAATTGATGATTCTTCCAAATTGGTTCGCTCGCATATGCGGCAATACAGCACGAATGGCACGTACATAGCTGAGCAAATTTAGCTGGAAGGCTTGCATCCACTGTTCGTCGGTGAGCTGATCGAATCTGCCTATTGCAGGTCCACCTGAATTGTTGATTAAAATATCGACGCTGCCAAAATGCTTGACCGTTTCTTCGACAACTCGCTTTATGTCTTCTTCTTTAGTTACATCCACCGTAACAGCAAGCGGGGTTTTGCCAGTAGCCTGTTCGATTTCATCACGAACGATTTCCAGAGCAGCTTCATCTCTACCGCATATCGTGACATTCGCTCCTTCTTGGGCGAGGCATTGCGCTGTTGCCTTCCCTAATCCTTTTGACGACGCGAGTACCAGAGCGGTTCTTCCTTGCAAAAATAGATCCATATGCTTGCTCCTTTCCTGGTTCACTCATGTATACTTATCTCTTTATTCTACAGAACTTTCAGACGAAGGAAAAGCAAAAGAGAAGGGCTACAGCACATGCTCCCCTTCTCTTGCGAATTACTATACCTCTGTCGGAGGTACGTTCTTATCTTTGTTTTGTTTTGCTTCTCGTTTTGCTTCGCGCTTCTCCTGACGAGCTGCTTTTCGCGCCAGTCTTTTTGCCTTCGCCCCCTCAAACAGGGAGTACAGAACTGGAACGAGCACCAGCGTAACAATAGTATGGAAGATCAAACCGGAGATTACGGCAGTTGCGAGCGGTGCTTCCAAATCAGAACCTTCCGCCATCGCCAGTCCCATCGGCAGCATTCCCAAAATCGCTGTCAGCTTCGTCATGATAACAGGACGAATCCGTTCCTTCGTTCCTTGAATAATGGCTTCGGCTGTATCCATTCCACGTTTGCGCAGCAGGTTGATCCTGTCGATCAAGAGGATCGCATTGGATACGACGATACCGACAAGCATGATAATCCCGATCATCGCCATTTCACCGAATGTCCGCTGCGTAAGGACGAATCCAAGCACAACACCGACCAAGGCCATTGGAATCGTCAGCATGATGATAAACGGCTGGGACATCCGCCCAAACTGGGCAACCATGATGACGTAAATCAGAGCCAGAACACCTAAGAATACGAAGATCCCTTGGCTTATGTTCGTGCTTTGCTCTTTCAACTTACCGGCGATTTCCACTTTATAACCTGCTGGTACAGGTACGGATGGCAATTTTTCATTAATCTCACGGCCTACAGGCCCTAAATCACTTCCCAGCATCTCGGCAGAAACCGTAACGATGCGGTCGCCTTCTTTACGCTCAATCGTGATCGGAGACTTACTGTACTCGATATCTACCAGGTCTGCCAAAGGCACTGCTGCTCCGTCTTTCGATGTCACCATAATCGTTTTGAGCTGATCCGGATGCTTCAGCCAGTTATCCGGCATCTTGGCAACGATGTCTACTTCGATTCCATCTTGTGTGATGGACGTAATTGGTTGGCTGCCAATTAACACGCTCAGTTGCTGCAAAAGGGAACGGTGATCTACATTCAGTCTGGTAAGCGCTTCTTGTTTTGGCAGCAACGTAACTTTTTCTTTTCCTTCTTTAAAATCGTTGCGAATGTTGGTGAGCCCGTTGATCGTTCCAAGCATCGCTTCCAGATCGGTTGCGATCTTCCGCATGACTTCCATATCATCCCCGTAAACATCCAGTTGGATCGGACCGCTTCCGCCTTGTTGTCCGAAAGACATGGAGACGGATTCGATTCCTGGGGTCGCATTCAGGCGCTTGTTAATATCCTCGTTCAAAGCGTCCTTTTCACGTGTTCTGTCCGTCTTCGGAATTAAGGAAATGAACAATGTTGCTTCTTCCTTGGAAGTAAAGAAGAATACATCCTTGATTTCCGGGATCTCCCGCATAGATGTTTCCGCGGTGACGGCTGCTTTTTGGGCTGTTTCCAACGTAGTACCGATTGGCATTTTCATCGTGACAAAGACGATATTTTCATTGGGGTTAATTCCTTGACCCATTTTCATAAAAGGTGTGAGGAAAGCGGAACCAACCAGCAATGCTACTGCGAGTAAAACCGTTTTAATCCGATGCTTGATCGCTACATTTAGAATGCCGCTGAATACGCGAATAATAAAGTGTTCCTTGCCTTCTCCTTCTAGCGAAACGTGCTTATCCTTCTGCAAGAAGCGATTGGAAAACACGGGAACGAAGAAGAAAGCAGCGATCGTCGATGCAATAATGGCAGCGGATACCGTAAAGGCGATGGTAGCCAAAACCGGTTTCAGCCAATCTTCGAAATCCGCAAAGACAAGTGGCAAAAAGACGATGATGATCGTGAGCTGCGAGGTGAACACAGGTGTCAAAACTTCTCTCGTTCCTTTAATAATGGCCTGCTTCAGCTCTTCGCCCTTTTCCCGGTAGTGATAGATACTTTCCAATACGACGATGGCGGCATCGACGATCAAGCCGACTGACAAACTAAGCGACAGCAAGCTGATCATATCAATGTTGTAGCCTGCGAGTTTCATCGCGATGAACGTCATGAACGCAGAGAGCGGCAGCGTCGTAGCGATGACGAGTGTGACCCTCCAGTTGCGAAGGAAGACGAACAAGATGATGATCGCAAGCGCCCCACCAATCATGACATCCCGGCTGAGGTTGCTCACGGCATGCTCGACAAAGGAAGCTCCTTCGAACATGACTTTGATGTTGTATTTGCCGTTTGCTTCTGTGTTCATTTTGCGAACGACTTCTTCTACATTCTTTTGTGTCGTGATCAAGTCATAGCCGTCTGCCCGCGTCACGCTGATTTGAATAAACACGGAACCATTTGTCAGGGCGACAAAGTCTTTCACTTTACCACGCAAATCTTCAATTTGTGCCAGTTGATTCAGAGAAACGGTTCCTCTCGGTGTATCAATTGGCAGTGCCTCTATTTCCTGTGGGGTCTGATAAGTGTTGTCAATCATGACAACCGTATCAAATCCCGTGTTCTCCAGTGTACCAATCCCTTGCTTCCAGTTTGTGTCCTGAAGCTGTGAAATGATAGCTGCTGGCGTTGTTTGATAGGCATTCAATCGCTGTGGCAAAAAGGATATGGTAATTTTATTCTCGAAGCTTTTCTCATCTACGGTTACTTCCTTGACGCCCTCGACTTCTTCAATGCGGTCCTTGATCGAGGTTTTTGCCAAACTCAGCATGGTCTTCGGCTCTGCTCCTACGATGGCAAAATCAATCATTTGATCGCTACCCATATTGCTCTGGGAGATATCTACAGAGTCAACGGCTTTCGGAAAACCGTTTCGGAGACGGTTGACGGCATTTTGGACATCTTGCTTCACCTGCTCACCTTTTCCTTCATTGGCCGAAACATTGATTCTGACAGAACCTGCACTTGTTGAAGAAGAGTATTTTTTAATATCATTAATCGATTTTAGTTCTTGCTCTACTTTCTTCGTTACTTTTTCTTCCATCTCTTCTGGTGGCAGTGCACCACCGGAAATTCTTACGTAAATATCAGGAAAGTTCGTCTTTGGAACGAGTTCGATATTAAAGCTGAATAAGGACCCCAAACCTGCAATGACGAGTAAAAATGTAAACAAGTAGACAATTAGCTGTCTTTTCAGCAAAAAGAGAATCATCTTGTTCATGCAACTATTCTCCCTTCGCCTCTACTTTTTGCCCTTCGACGTAGAATGTAATTCCACTGCGCAGGAGTTGGTCGCCTTCTTTTACTCCAGATACGATTTCGATGGAGTCTCCGACCATTTGACCGGTCTTCACTACTTTTCTAACGATCAGTCCATTCTCTACTGCCATTACGTAATGGTCGGTTTGACTCACGCCGACACTTTCCAGCGGCACCAGGAAGCCATTCACTTGACGTGGCACCTCAATTGTCGCTGCCATTCCTCCACGCCAGTAACTATCTGCATTCGGTATCGTGATCTCGACGCGGTACTTTCCTGTATCCTTGTTCACAACTGGAGATATGAATGCAATGGTTCCTTCACTCTTCTTCCCATCGTCGGACAATGCTTGCACTTTCGTTTTCTCACGGAACTGGCCGATCAAATCATTGGAGACATCCAAGGTTACCTTTACTTCAGACAAGTCGACAATGCGAATGATTTCCTGGCCAGGAGAAGCCTGCTCTCCCATTTGCAGCCTCACATCAACGACTGTTCCTGCAAAAGGTGCCTGAATTTTCGCATCATCTAAACTCTTTTTCGCACGGTCTACACCGCCGGCAGCCGCTTTAATCGAAGCGTTAGCGACCATGACGTCTTCTGGTTCCGCTCCTTTTTGCAGTTCATTCAGAGACAGCTGAGCGTCACGCAGTGTAATCTCTGCTTGCGTAACGGCCCGTTTGCTCGCATTTATTTCGTTTTGCGAAATGGCTCCGCCTGCAAACAGCTTTTCGCTTGTTCCGAGATCCTGCTTTGCTTTATCCAGACTGTCTTGCGCGCTTTTTACCTGCAAGCGCTTCTGCTCAAGTGCTTCTGCTGTCGCTCCCTTTAACGTCTTGCTTTTACGCGCTGCTGCTTCCTCCACCTGTCCCTGTGCGGCTGCAATTTCTTTTTGATGGTAACGCGTATCCAAGGTCGCCAGTAACTGACCCTGCGCGATTTTTGCTCCTTTGGTGGCAGAGATTGCTGAAATCGTTCCACCTGTACCAAACGACAGCACCGCGTCCCGCTTGGCTTCCACCATCCCTGTGACTGCGAGCATCACTGGCTTTGCTGCTTTTTGAACCTTTACTACCTCTACTACCTTCGCCTTTGCCTCCGTCTGCTGCGGTGCCTCTGGTGCTGGCGCTGAACAACCTGCTGCAACCAACATTACGGAAGCCAAAATTACAGATGCTCGTTTTTTCACAAGAATTCCTCCAAATTTTCACAATCATTCCTCATGGCGTAATTGTGCCAGTTTTTACCTCTGCTGCAAAACAGTCAGCGGGTGGAAATTCATATCCGCCCCGAGACGGAGAACAGTACCTTACAGTGCATAAATAGATACGCAATAAAAATGGAAAAGTTACCTTTTATTGGACAATCTTAATGAAAAATTTAACAAAAGAAAAGCAGCCAAGTCATAGACTTGAACTGCCTACTAGAAGTGATACATGTTATTGTTCAACCAGTTGTTCCAGTTCTTCGAGCATTTCCTTAAAGACACTCAATGCTTCTGCAATCGGTGTTGGAGACGTCATGTCTACACCTGCGCCCTTGAGCAGATTGAGCGGATAATCTGAGCTGCCGCCCTTGAGGAACTGCAAATAACGATCCACGGCTGGCTGGCCTTCCTCCAAAATCTGCTTGGAAAGAGACGTCGCGGCCGAGAAGCCTGTCGCGTACTTATACACATAGAAACCGCGATAGAAATGAGGAATCCGCGCCCATTCCAAATCAACCTCGCTGTCTACGACCATATCCGGGCCGTGATAGGCAACATTGAGCTCTCGGTAGAGTGCACTAAGAGATTCCGCTGTCAGAGGCTCTCCCTGTTCTTCTTTTGCATGCACAATTTTCTCAAACTCGGCAAACATAGTTTGACGGAATACCGTTCCACGGAACTGCTCCAGGTAATGATTAATCAAGTACATGCGCTGTTTCTTGTCAGTCGTCGTCTCGAGCAAATGATTCATCAGGAGTGCTTCGTTCAATGTGGAAGCTACTTCTGCTACGAAAATCTTGTAATCGGCATACGTGTAAGGCTGTGCGTGATTGGAATAGTAGCTATGCAAAGCGTGACCCATCTCATGCGCCAGCGTAAACATGTTATTGACATTGTCCTGATAGTTCATGAGCACAAACGGATGTGTCGTATAAGCTCCCCATGAATAGGCTCCGCTTGTCTTCCCTTCGTTTTCATGCACGTCAATCCAACCGTTGGAAAAGCCTTCTTCCAGGATGCGACCGTACTCCTCACCCAGTGGATGTAGTGCTTCTTTAATCGTCGTGACAGCTTGATCATACGGGATTTTCATGTCCGTCTCAGGTACGATCGGCACGTACAAATCGTACATGTGCAATTCATCAACACCCAATAATTTTTTACGCAAGGCAATGTATCGGTGCATAAGCGGAAGATGCTCATGAATCGTTGCAATCAGGTTATCGTAAACAGGGAGCTCCACATTATCGGCAAACAAGGCTGCGTACAGAGCAGAAGGATATTTTCTCGTACGTGCGTAGAAAACATCCCCTTTGATGGCAGATGTCAGCGAGGCCGCGATCGTATTGCGGAACTTGCCATACGTATTGTATAACGCCTCGAATGCATCTTTGCGCACGCGTCTGTCTTTGCTTTCCATGAACTGCGTATAGCGTCCCTTGGTCAGCTCGACTTCCTCGCCGTTTTCATCCGTGATCATCGGAAACTTCATGTCAGCGTTGTTGAGCATGCCAAATATTTTAGAAGGTGAGGACGCAAGCTCACTCATATTTGCCAGCAATGCCTCTTCCTCGGCAGATAGTGTATGTGGCTTGAAGCGGGTAATCTCTTCCAACAGAATGCGGTAGTGTGCAAGACCCTCTACTTCTTTGATCCACGTTTGCAAGTCTTCCGTGGCAATAGCCAAAATTTCTGGCTGTATGTACGAAATGGAGCCGTATGCCTGCGTGCTGAGGCTGGTCGCCCTGTCCGTCAGCCCTTGATATTTGCTGTTCGCATTATCCTCGTCTCGACGCATACGTGCATAGACGTAGACTTGGTCGAGCGTCTTCAACAATTCATCTTGCAGAGTCAACACGGCCAGCAACTGTTTCCCGGAAGTAGCCAGAGAGCCTTTCATTGCTGCGATTTTTTCAGTGAGCTGTTTTACTTTTTGAACGTCCGCTTCCCAACCATTATCAGTGGGATAAATGTCCTCAAGACGCCATTTGTATTCAGCGGGGACGTCACTGCGTTTCGGCAGTGTTTTGCTTTTATTCACCGTGATCACTCCCTCGTTATCCATGTAAGATGAAATGGTCAAATCATCCATATGTTTATCCTATCGTATTATGCCTACAGGTTCAAATCAATCAGGCGCTTTCACGTTTTCCACAGAAAAAAAGCCGAGCTTTCCCGAAATGGAAAAGTCAGCTTCTCCCTACTCCGATATAGTGAAAGCCAGCTTCCTTTACATCCTGGATCGGCCAGGCATTTCGTCCGTCTACCAAGAGAGGCTGCGCCATGCTTTGATGAACCTGTTTCCAATCCAATTGGACACACTGTTCCCATTCTGTGACCAATAATGCAGCGTGTACTCCGTCACATGCTTCGCCAGCGGATTGCGTGTACGTGATCTGCGGAAACTGCTTGCTGACAATAGGTGCTCCAATCGGATCGAAGGCCTTCACATAAGCCCCTTTTTGCAGCAGTGCGTCTATCAATTTGAGTGACGGCGCTTCGCGGATGTCATCCGTTTCCGGTTTAAACGTCAACCCCAGAACGGCAATTTGTTTGCCTTTCAGATCAGGGAGTTGCAGGCACAACTGCTCCAAAAACCAGCCTGGCTGCGTAGCATTCACTTCTCGCACTTTATCCAAAATGCTCAAGTGAATATTGTGCTCGGCTGCGAGCTGCAATAGCGCAATCGTATCCTTCGGAAAACAGGAGCCGCCATAACCTACTCCAGCCCGTAAAAATTGCGGACCAATTCGGCTGTCCAGTCCCATTCCTCGCGAGATCGTCACGATATCCGTCCCGAGCGCGGTACTTAACCGGGCTAACTCATTCATGAAGGAGATTCGCGTTGCCAAAAACGCATTCGAAGCGTATTTGATCAGCTCCGCGTTGGCTCTGGTGGTTATTACCCGCGGTGCCTTCACGCCTTTGTACAGCTGCTCCATGCGAGCCTCTGCCTGAGAATTATCTACCCCAATGACGATTCGCGAAGGCTCCAGTGCGTCGAATAATGCACTCCCTTCCCGTAAAAACTCCGGGTTGGATGCAACAGATACTCCTTGGCAGCCAGCTAGCATCACCGCGACTTTTTCGCCAGTTCCGACTGGGACGGTACTCTTGATTACTACGATGCGTTCTTGCGGTGCGAGCGAATGGACCTTTTCCATGTCAGAAACAGCACCGAATAAATACGTTAAATCGGCTGTGCCGTCTGCTGCTTCAGGTGTCCCTACACAAATGAAAAAAATCTCTGCGTCCTTTGCCGCTGCCAGATCCGTATTAAAGGCAAGCGCGCCTTCATCCAATACTTTTTTCAATGCCTCTTCTAAGCCCGGCTCGTAAATCGGTGAGATCCCTTGGCGCAATTTTTCAACTTTGGATGCAACGAGGTCAATACCGATCACCTGATGACCGTTCATGGCAAGGGAAACAGCAGTCGTCAAACCTACGTAGCCGGTCCCAATAACGGCAACTTTCATTCCTTCACCTCATCATTTTTTCGACACACGCAAATAGAGCTCTTCTAGCCTCATCCGTTGCTTATGGATATCGTGGTTTTTTTCTACTTTCAATCGAGCTTCCGTCGTGATCTGTGCCCACTCGTGACTTTCTGTTAGTACACGGTTTATCATTTTCCCAAGTGCAGTCGGTGATTTCTCTGGGACAAGATATCCGGTCACTTTGTTTTCGACCAGCTCAGGAATCCCCGCGTGATAGGTGGAAACGACAGGGCGTCCGCTAGCCATCGCTTCCATGATGACATTGGGAATCCCTTCTTGGTTGCCATTTCTCGCTGTCTTACAAGCGATGATGAACAAATGGCACTTGGCCAATTCACTCTGGACTTCACGATGTGGCAAAGCACCTTTGAGCACGACTTGTGTGCCTAACCTGTTTTTCTTGATCAGTCGCTTGAGCTTCTTTTTTTCTTCTCCATCGCCGACGATGATTAGCTTCGCCTTGGGATGTTTTTTATGCACGTGGGTAAACGCCTTGATTAACGTATCCATCCCTTTTTTTTCGGTCAGTCTCCCTACGCTTAGCAATCGGTACTCCCCATTTGCTACGGGCTGTGGCGGCAGCATGGGAAATTTGCGCAAATCAATTCCTGAGCGAATAAGGGTAATTTTGGACGGGGAACAGCCCAGATGAATCAATCGCTTTCTCATGTGATTGCTCACGACTGTAAACGCCTTGCCCTTTCGAAAGAGACGCTTAAGGGAGCGCCTGTACCCTGGGTTTTCTTTGACGCGCTTGGTCGCATCAAAACCGTGAAAGGAAGTGATCAGGGGGAGCTTGCTTTTTTGTGCATACGGAAGCAATTCTAATCCAGCAGGACCAAAACGGGCATGCAGGCATTTGATTTTTTTTCGTCGTAGCCAAGTGGAGAGGCCGGCCATATGCTTGCGCACATAGACCGGCGAATAAGGAAATTGTTTTCGGTTAAAGGCTTGCTGTCGGGTCAACACCACGGGTTTGACCACTTGATGTCCTAGCAATTGCTCGTAAATAAATGTTTCACTCTTGGGAAGAAACTTTCTGCGGTAAACGAGGACCCGATGCATGCAACTGGCCTCCTTTATGACGGGTGTTACCCCTTCGATTGCGAACGAATCTCTGCTAATTGATGGCGAAGGCCATCTTCTAACGTTACTTTTGGCTTGTATCCTAAGCGTTGTTTGGCAAATTGGATATCCGCACAGGTTCGTAAAGAGTCACCTGCCGGACCATTTTGATACGTAATTCGAGAGGTCAGATTCATTAACGTGCCCATGATGGATAGTACATCGATGAGCTTGATTTCCCGATCTCCACCCACATTAAAAATGTCACCAGGAACAGCATGCTGTGCTGCGAGCAGATTCGCCTCCACCGCGTCTGACACATACGTAAAGTCCCGTGATTGCTGACCATCTCCATAGATGATGACCTGCTCGCCTTTCATCATTTGACGAAAGAAACGATGAAAAGCCATATCAGGTCGCTGTCTGGGACCGTATACTGTAAAGTAGCGAAGCATGCTAACTGGGAGTCCATAAGCTTTCACATAAACCGAGCAGATTTGCTCCATCGCTTCCTTGGTCACCCCATAGGGGGAAACTGGGCGAAGAGGCGCATTTTCATTGGTTAATGTCCCTTGCATCGTCCCATAGACCGAAGAGGAAGAAGAGACCACGATGACAGGTGGCTTCGGTCTTTGCAAGCAAGCCTCCAGCAATTCTTGTGTAGCCAAAATATTATGGCTGACATAATCGGCAAAGGACTTTCCCCAGCTGTTTCTCACTCCCGGCAAAGCAGCGAGATGGAAAACAGCATCAACGTTCTCGAGCCAACTGTCCCAACGCCCAGTCTGAAGTGTTGTAGAGTGGAAGGTGAAGGCAGGATGTTTTCCTATTTCGGCCAGATTACGCAGTTTCGCAGCTACATCGTAGTTATCGATGAACCCGTCGATCCCGATGACTGTCACGCCATCGTTCAACAAGCGCTGCGTCAAATGAGACCCAATAAAACCTGCACAGCCGGTGACAAGAGCTTTCTTCATCGCCTCCGACGCCTCACTTTCTTGAGCCTTCTAATGACTAAATAACCGTTCTTGTAACCATAGATGGCCTTGTACTTCTTGCCCCACCTTTTCAGATAAAATTTGAATGTTTTTTTTCGCAAATAATTACGGCGGAACGTCATCTTGCTGTCCGTGAGCTGACCTTTATGCTTCGTTCGGTTGTAAAGGATTTTGTTGATGTATCTCACCCGATACTTTTCAATTAATCGCAAAATGATTCGCCGATCCTCCATAATCCTTCCATCGTATCGATCCGAGGTATCCCAACCACCCACTTTATGCAGTGCTTCTACGCGATAGCAGCGTGGAGAAACCATCCAGCGATTGTACTTCAGAAACTGGTATTTGTTATGAAACGGCTTGTGCTTCACTTTAATATTTTTGATATACTGTCCACGCCTAACTTTCCAGATGTTCATATTGCCAAAGAAGAGTGCTGTGCTTTTCTTGCTTTTGAGAATGTACTTTTTGAACACTGCCAGCGTTCGTTTCGGTAACCAGTCATCGGAGTCGAGTTGTACGAGATACGGGGTATCCACCATTGACATTGCTTGATTCATGACTTTGCCGATTCCAGAATTTTGTTCCATTCGATGATACATAATGTTTGGATGGTACAAATATTTTTCAATTTTACTTCTGGTATGATCGGTGGACGCATCGTCAATGATCAACAGCTTCCAATCTTTTGAGGTTTGTTTCAAGACGCTGTTGATGGCTTTACGAATAAACTTGGCGCGATTGTATGTCGGGATGACTACAGTAAAGGTCGGATTCATACGTCCTCCCTCTTGACAGCCGGAATGCAAATGGACGATTTGTCGCTTACAATGAAGACACCCGAACTGTTAGAAGATTGACCCGTCATCATCGATGAGCGGCCGAAAACGCTGTTCGTTATTTTCCATGCAATGTCTTGCAGCGAGCAGTTTTCCAGCAAGATACTATTTTCGATATACGAGCAATTTTTCAAGCTTACGCCATTTTGGATCGAGACGTACGGTCCTATTTGGCAATTTTCAATCACACAATCATCACCGATTAGTACGGGACCCGTAATCTTCGAATTTTTCACTATGGTTCCTTTGCCAATTTGATGTTGATTGCCTAGCTCCCTGGTAAGCATCCACTGATTGGCCTCCAGCCAGCGATCAATGGTTCCCACATCCGAATACTTTCCGTTGGTGACGGAGTGAGCCATTTTAAAGCCGCGATTAATCATCGATTGAATCGCATCCGTTATTTCCAGTTCGCCTCGGGGAGATGGCTGCAGGGTGGCAATCGACTCAAAAATAGGTGGCGTAAACAAGTATGCGCCAATAACCGCCAGATTGCTCTTTGGCTGACGTGGCTTCTCCTCTACAGAGATTAGTCGTCCTTTGTGTACTTCTGCGATCCCATAATCCTGTGGTCTCTCCACTTTACTCAGCATCACAACACCGTCAGATTTTCCCTTCGTAAACGCTTGTGAAAGCCCGTGAAGCGAATCCATCAATAAATTATCACCTAGTAGCAAGATAAATGGATCGTCTTGCAAAAACGGTTGCGCTAGCTGGACAGCATGGGCAATTCCCAATGGTACCTCCTGCCTGATAAACGTAATGGTAGCCCCGAAATGACTACCATCACCCACCATGGGAGGAATCTGTACTTGAGAAGGATGTATCACGATGCCGATGTCTTGAATGCCCACTTCACGCAGTTTGCGAATGCAATAGTGTAAGACCGGATGATTGGCCACAGGGAGGAGGGTTTTCGGTTGCGAATAGGAGAAGGGGTGCAGTCGCGTCCCACGTCCAGCACACAAGATTAACCCTTTCACAAGTATCACTCCCCAGTTGTGCTCTGCGATACTTATAAGGTATGCGTATCTGGATAGCTGGACAGGGCAGACGTCCACATTGGCGCAAGAAAAGGCAGCCACCTACATCATCTACGTTCAAATTACCCCGTTTTAAAAAGCTCTTGTTTCTCTTCGCTTCGCGTTGGAACTACTGTTTCAAACACGTTCAGATAGCCTTGCGCTGTCGCGTACCAAGAAAAAAACTTGGCTCGTTGCAGGGCCTGTTTGCCCATTTCATTTCGGACAGCAGGTGAACTCCACAACAGCTCCCAGACAGCCGGCAATCCTTTTTCCCAATCTTTTGGCGGAATGATAAAGCCACTCTTTTCGTGAGCAACAACTTCACGAATACCGCCTCGTGGAGTTGATATGACAGGCTTTCCGGAAGCCATTGCCTCTAAATTGACACGGCAAAACGCTTCTTTCCAAACGGATGGTGTCGCCACGACATCCCCAATTTGATAGTAAAGCGGCATTTTTGCGGATGCTACAAAATTGACGAAACGCACCTTTTTACCCAAAGGCTTCGCAAGTCGCTTGAGCTCTCGAACATACGGATTCAGGCGATTACTGCCGTATCCCGTACCGCCCACAATGACGAGTTTGGCTTTCGGGTCTTGTTTGCTCACCTGGTGAAAGGCTTTGATCAGCACATGCACTCCTTTTCCGCGCATGAGTCTCCCGGCATAAAACAAGACACGATCATCAGACTTCAATCCGAGATCTTGACGCATTTTTTTAATCGCTATCTTTGCCACCTGATAAGGCGTGACATCGACTCCGAGGTGAACTGCATGAATTTTATTTGCAGGAATCTTGCACGTCCGGATAAAATGCTGCCGTAAAAATTCACTGTTCGTAATAAAACCTGCTGCCAGTCGAACTGCACGACGCATATTTTCCTTACTGATGATCGGCTGTGACCCGTACACGTGCGAGTGCATATTCACAAAGACCGGGATCTTGGGAAAATGGCGTTTTAAGGTTAGAACATAGATCGGCCTGTTTTCCACGAGAATGACATCTGGCTTGTTCTTCTTGATGTTGCTAATAATCCGGCGCAAATACGGCTTTGGCCCTTGGTACGGGACGCGAATGAACTTTCGGTTTTCGTCCACGGATGAGGTTGGATAGGCCGCACATTGACGAGTGTAGATCGTGACGTTATGCTTGGGATCGATCATCTTTGTGACCTCGTCAATATCGTGTTCGACCGAGCTTCCTTTGACCGGTGGCACAGAAAAGGGGCCCGGACTAATAATTGCGATGTTCATTTCGCTCGATCTCCCACTCTTTTTTCAGTGAAAGAACTACTTGATACAAGTACTGCAATTGTTTTGTGTGGTTTTCTTCAAGCTTCTCCCATCTTTCTTCCCACGAAGCAAGCGCCTCTCTCAGCTCGATCACTTCTTGCTCAAGCTGGTGCACCTGTTCCACGA
This sequence comes from Brevibacillus sp. NPDC003359, assembly GCF_042878995.1. NCBI lineage: Bacteria > Bacillati > Bacillota > Bacilli > Caryophanales > Paenibacillaceae > Brevibacillus > Brevibacillus sp. NPDC003359. Next base: position 383,357 of record NZ_JBIAOR010000001.1, on the reverse strand, counting down.
CTGCCTCGTCGGTCTCTCTCATAATAATTTCGAAAGTAGGCTCCAACACCAATTCCTTCGGCTGCTCTGCTGTTGTATTTACGACCAGCTCTTGGACGTTTTCTGTTACTTCCGCTTCCTGTTTTTCATTGGCTTTTACGATTGAAATACGTTGAACCGCCTCATCTACGACATAACTTCCTGAAAACACACCTGGTGTAACCCAATGAGACAGATCCCATTTTTTCCGTTTGTCCACAAGTCATCGCCTCCTGAAGCTTGCATCTACGTAATATGTTATGACAGACAAGGAAAATGGGTACGTGTACGGTGACATAGAAAAAACCGCTTGATTTGGATGAAATCAAAGCGGTTGCCCGTGGTCTTTCATATTTGCTTGTCTGCGGAAGTTCAAGCTGTAAAGACGCGCTTGTTCTACGGTTGTGATCTGTTGCTTTTGCCATTCGAGCAAGATCCTGTCGATATAGCGGATGTGCAGTTTACCGACGGTTGCAGCCTCACGCAAAGCGGTCAAAATCAATTCTTCCTGATAACCGTCCTGTTCGGTCCACATATGGATGTTCTCCAATTCAAACGGCGCTAGCGGGCGACCAAATGCCTGCTCAAAACGAGCATAAATGGCAACGGGTTCGGCATCCAAAGAAACGGCCACTTCCAAAAATGGCTCCATGCTTCGCGGGTCTACTTGCTGCTCCCGCCAGGTCTGGTACAGCTTTTTGTACAGTGGGGTCAAATTGTATTGCTCATGACGCATGCCAGTCTGTGGATCGATAAACTCATCTATCGTAATCCAATCTTCTTTTAATAGTTTTTGAAGAGATTGAATCAATCTCCTACTCGTCATAGACATGCGTTCCTCCAGCTCTGTTAAGGTCGGGAATCGATTCCCTTCCTGCTGAAAGGACAGTAGATGAATCAGTAGCATCATCTCATCATCAGTTAATGACATACGCTTATACATTTTCAAAAGAAGGTTGGAGACGGATGTTGCTCCTTCTTGCAACAATTGCAATATATGGGAGTCCATAACGCATATTCACCTCTGGGTTGGAATAACAAGGGAGTGCGTAAAACGCGCTGTCAAACAATAGGAACACCCTGCTGCCCTCTCGCAACAGGGTGTAGATCGTTCATCAATAAAGAAAAACTCTATGGGTAGAGACGATTCAGCATGCGTGGGAATGGAATAGTTTCACGCACATGATCCAGACCGCAAATCCATGCAATCGTCCGCTCCAGACCCAAACCGAAACCGGAGTGAGGAACTGTACCGTATTTGCGCAGATCCAAATACCAGCGATAAGCCTCTTCCGAAAGCTCATGCTCAGCAAAACGTTTCTCCAAGAGTTCTGGATCATCAATCCGCTGGCTGCCCCCGATGATTTCACCGTAGCCTTCCGGTGCGATCATATCCGCGCACAGAACTACTTCCGGGCGTTCAGGGTGTGGCTTCATATAGAAAGCCTTGATTTCGGTAGGATAGTGGGTGATGAAAACAGGCTTGTCGAAGTGGTCCGCAATCATGGTCTCATCCGGTGCCCCAAAGTCGTCTCCCCATTTGATCTCGCTACCTTTTTCCTGCAAGAGTTTGATCGCATCGTCATACGTGATGCGAGGGAACGACCCCGTTACATTTTGCAGTTTTGTTGTATCGCGCTCCAACGTTTTGAGTTCGCGTCCACAGTTTTTCAATACGGATTGTACCACATGGGAAACAAACGCTTCCTGAATACGCAGATTTTCTTCGTGATCCACGAAAGCCATCTCCGGCTCGATCATCCAGAACTCGATCAAGTGACGACGTGTCTTGGATTTCTCAGCACGGAAAGTTGGACCGAAAGAGTAAACGCGACCTAACGCCATAGCGACTGCTTCCATATAAAGCTGGCCGGACTGCGAGAGATACGCATCCTCATCAAAATATTTGGTATGGAACAGATTGGTGGTACCTTCCGCAGAGGTCGGTGTCAAAATCGGTGGATCTACTTTTACGAACCCGTTCTCGTGGAAGAACTCATACATGGCGCGAATCACCTCGGAACGCACAGCCATGACTGCACGCTGACGTGGAGAACGCAGCCACAGGTGGCGATGGTCCATGAGGAAGTCAACACCGTGTTCCTTCAAGGAAATCGGATATTCCTGGGCGATCTGAATAATTTCCACACCTGTTACTGTCAGTTCGTAACCGCTTGGTGCGCGGTCATCAGCACGAACTACACCGGTTATGTATAGTGAGCTTTCTTGTGTGAGCTGCGAAGCATTCTCCCACACTTCTTCCGCTACTTCTGCTTTTACTACTACACCTTGAATGAAGCCGGAGCCGTCGCGGAGCTGCAAAAATTGAATCTTGCCGCTGCTGCGTTTGTTGTATAACCAGCATCCCAGGCGTACTTCTTGTCCAACATGCTGCCCGATTCGGGCAATCGTCGTCAACATTGAATGATTCCCTCCATTTACCATGCCACGCAAATACAGACTAAGTATACCTAGCAATTATACTATTGGAGGCATGCAAATTCAATGAAAGTCTCCTTTAAAAAGTTAACCATAAATTTATTATGTAAACAAAATGTACATTTGGGAGACCTGATCTCAACATCGGCCTCCCTGCTTCTGATTCATCCACTCGCCCCATTGTTGTTTCCTACCGAATTATTTATCGTTCTCGATATCGCTATCGTATTCTTCACTACTTTCATAATCTTGCTCGAGATCACTTTCATCCGTATCCTCTTCATCTTCATCTTCATCTTCATCCATGTCATCCTCGTCCATGTCCTCATCTTCCGTATCTTCATCATCCGTGTCTTCATCATCCATGTCTTCATCATCCGCGTCTTCATCATCTGTGTCTTCATCATCTGTGTCTTCATCATCCGTGTCTTCATCATCCATATCTTCATCATCTGTGTCTTCATCTTCCAAGTCTTGATCTTCCTCTATTTGATCTTCGTCGACTTCTTCTGCCTCCAGTTGTTCCCTCTCCGTTGACCATTCCAACATTTCGTGCGGCACACCTACTCCTTTTTCTCCAATCGCGATCCAGTGAATCACACCAGTCGCTTCCTGACCCTCTTGATTGCGAAACACGGTGATGATCGCTGAAGTCCTCTTCGTGTATTTGAGCGACGTATAGATCCCCGGTTGATTTGTCATCGCCACCATACAATAATGTGTATCCGCATATGGCTGTGGCAAACGAACGGTCACATCTGTGGACTTGCTCGTGGCAGAAAGTCTGAATGGGACGAAACCGTATTGTTGAAAGGTTACTCCTATGTGATTATGCGTTTCAATGGCCGGAAAGCTTAGCTTCTCAGCCGTAATCGATTGATTCGCAATGTGATGCGTAGAGACAGCTTTGGGCGCAAGTTTGGAACCGGTCACGGAGTCCTCTGCCAGTTTTTCCTGCGTAATGATCCGGTTTTGCAGATGCTGTTCTGTTATGCTTTTAGTGACAAGATGATTTCCTTTGAGCGTCCCCTCCATAATATGCGTTCCGTCCAAGCTGCCTTTTATGACATGAGCACCATGAATCGAATGACTATCCAGCTTGCTCGCATCAATGCTCTGGTCAGCTATTTTCTCTCGGGTGACACTCCCTTCCTGTAATTTTTCCTTGGAAATGGAGTTACCCTGGAGATGTTCATTTTGAATGATTTGACTGTTGAGATGTGTAGACGATATGGCTTTTTCGGCAATCTTTTCCCCTGTGACGGCTGCTCTGCCCAAATGGCGTGTCTTGATCGCATCTTTGGCTATTTTTGGCGCTGTGATGACGGCATCTCCAAGTTTGCTTGTCGTAATGCTTAGGTCTGAAATTTTGTCTGTGGAAACAGATTCCGGCGCCAATTTTGACGTGGTCACCAAGTGGTCATGCAGATGTTGCGTCTGGATGATGTATTCGCGTAGATGATTGCCCCCAATGAGTCTGTCAGTCAAATGTTGTTCTTCTACAGATCTTCTTGCCAGCTTTTCTGAACGAATGGACCCGTCAATCAGATGTCGTGAACTCACACTCTCATCGAGTAAGTGTTTCTCTCCTACACTCCTGTTCGCCAATTTGTCAGTAGTCACAGCCTTGTCGGCTATTTTGACTGTGCTAATCTGCTGATCCCCAATTTTTTTAGACGTCAGCAACCCGTCTTGCAAGTGGCCCGATAGGACACTGCCAGCTTGTAAATGTGTACTGCCTATTGATTCTTTGGCGATCTTTTCTGTCGTGACACTGTTGTTGTCCAAATGCTCAGTCAAAATCGCATATGGCCCCACTTTATCACTGGTCACCGCTTCTGGATGTAAATGCTGGCTGTAAATGGCCTGAAAGGCGATGTGATGATCCGTGATGCTGCCTGCGCTAATGTTACTGCCATCTATAATCTCTTCAGTGAGATGGTGATGATATATGGAACCTTCACGAATATGTTGAGATTCAATTGCATCCTCGTCTATCTTCGTCGAAGTCACAGCTCCATCGCGTAATTTATCGCCTGTGACAGCTCCATCCTCAAGCTTCACTGTGTTGATCACATAATTGGCGAGGTTACTTGTTTGAATGGTTCCCATCTTTATTTTTTCTGTGGTAATCGATTGATCCTGAATCAACTCATTCGTGATTGCTTGCTCCTGAATATGCTTGCTCTGGATCGAGTGGTCGGCAAATTTCATGGAGTCGATGGTTTTATCAGCTAACTTCTCCGACGTAATGCTATGATTGATCAATTTTTGCGCGCATATCGAATAATCCTGCAAATGCTCACCGTCTACGATTCCCCGACCCAGATGATCCCTCTGTATCGCATTCGGTGCGAGTTTGGTGGACGTTACGCTCTTGTCCGCGAGTTTGCTGCTGTCCACGGCATAATCCTTCAAAATCGAATTATCCACGGCTCCTTGCTTAATCTTGGATGAGTCAATGGCACGGTTCGCAATTTTTTCTGTTGTCACCGATTGATCTGTCAAGTCGTCTGTATAGACAAACGATTGGACACGATCATCATTTCGATCTTTGATGACCTTCGAATAAAAGTTTTGATTGGTGGATGAGTTTTGATTGGTGGATGAGCTTTGTTTGGAGGATACGTTTTGTTTAGTAGATGAATCTTGTTTGGAAGACGAGTCCTGTTTGGAGGATAGGTCCTGCTTGGGTACTTTGGGAATCGGTTGTTGTTGCTCTTTCGGTGTGTCAGCAGAGAGGGGAGGTGGTGTTCTCTGACTGCTCTCCAAATTACTTTCAAGCAGATTTAATTCGAGGTCTTCCATCCACTCCCGATCGGGTGATGATGTATAAGTGAGCGGTAACTCGTGCATGGTCTGCCTAAAGGTTTTGCTCAGACTTTTGTTTGCTTTTCGCCGGTTCACATTGGCCATAGGGTCTCCTTGCCTCCTGATTTCATTCCCGTATCACTTTTGTAGGATATTCAGCCATTTCAGTATTTGGCACCGCGTCTACAAAATTGTTTCGTCCTTATTTGCCAAAGTTGCCAGCAAACGCAAAAAAACCTGCTTCGCCAACTCTTCCAGTGGCTAGCAGGTTCTTTAGCTTCATTTATACAGCAACTTCTTCCTTCGTTTGTAACAGAAGCGTCCTGAACTCATCGCCTTGTAGAGCTTCTGCTTCCATCAATGTGTACAAACCCGTTTGGAATACGGAGTCATACTGTCTCAAAAGTTTGCGAGTTTCTGCGAGCATTCCTTCCAAGAGGCGCTCAACCTCGTCATGAATACGATTCTTATCCACGTATTGCAAATGTACAATCCCCAGATCCGACATACCGCTTTGTACAATTTCCTGTGCCATTCCCAACGCTTGCTCGAAATCATTCTTCGATCCAGTACTGCGTCCACCGTAGTAGATTTCCTCCGCTACCGCTCCTCCAAGGCTAACCATGATCTGCTTTTCCATCGCTTCCTTGGTATATAGATAGCGGTCTTCCATTGGGTTTTGTCGGACGTATCCAAGTGCTTTGCCACGTGGACTCAGCGTGACCTGCGAGACAGAGCCTGGTCGCACCATCTCACTGACAATGGCATGTCCCAATTCATGAAGAGCAACACGCTTCTTCTCTTCCTCTGATGCTTGACGGTCTACCTTCTCTCCGAGCATAACTTTATCCACAGCATAGGCAAAATGCTTCGCAGTAATCTTTTCCTGACGGTCACGCATAGCGTAAATGGCCGCTTCATTGGCTACACTTTCCAGCTGGGCGCCAGAAAAACCGAATGTCTCTTGTGCCACTTTTTCCAGTGTGACGTCCCCGTCAAGCGGTTTATTAGACGTATGAATGGTCAATATCTGCTCACGTGCTGGTTTGTCTGGAAGATCAACGCTAATATGACGGTCAAAACGACCAGGACGCAACAGGGCTGCGTCGAGCATGTCTTTCCGGTTCGTAGCTGCCATGACTAAAATCCGAGGCTTGTCGGTCGTAGCTACGCCATCCATCTCCGTCAACAGTTGATTCAAGGTTTGGTCGTATTCACGCTGCTGTTGACCGTCCCTTTTTCCACCGACGACATCGATCTCATCGATAAAAATAATCGCGCTGTCTTGCCCATTTTTCTCTGCTAATGCCTTCGCTTCTTGAAACAATTCACGGACGCGTTGTGCACCGACACCGACGTACATTTCTACAAACTGCGAACCTGAAGCCGCCACAAAAGCAGAATTTGTATAGTTCGCTGCCGCTTTCGCCATTAGTGTCTTACCCGTACCAGGAGGACCTGTCAAAAGAACACCTTTGATTGGGCGAATCCCGTACTGCTCAATTTTGTCCTTGTACACGAGAAAATCTAGAGATTCTTTCAGTTCTTTTTTTGCGCGTTCCTGTCCGCCGATATCAGCAAACTGTACGTCCGATTTCGGCATTTCGTGCTTGTTTACTTTTCTTTTCCCGCCAAGGGCGACATTCCCGCCTTGTCCATTTTGCTGACGAATAACCAGAAAGTAAATCGCCCCCAGTACAGCTCCAAATACTAGGAAAGGCGTAATGTTTACACCTAGAAAAACAAGAAAAATCAACAGTGCAGGTACGACGCCGATCAGTATTTCCTTACGCACGTGCCGTCACCTCTTTTTCAATCGAACGAGGGATGATGGTGTAAAAATCCTCCGTTCCTTTTTTCAAGTAAACATAAATGTTCTCGTCATCCATCAATGCAGATGCTTCGTCCAACTGATTCCCTTTTTTCCATTGCTCTACGAGGGCAGGAATGCGGCTATATTCATGTAATTCCACCGCTTCAGTAAACACAAATTGACCGCTCTGCCATATATCGTTCATCGCTGTCGATTGGTTGTCTATGTCAATGACTACTTCTTTTTCCCCTGCGATCTTTTTTGTTTCTGCTAACAGATTGCGATATTCTGCTGGAAAAGCGTCTGGTTTTGTAACCGTTACATCTATTTGAATTTTATCTTTGTTGATCTCCAAATTGCCCAATGTTGCGGACTGCATTTGTCCAATTTCTGCACGGATTGGTTCCTCAATCTCCATCTTTTGATACAAGAACCATCCTCCGAACAGGAGTGCCAATGTTGCTACCAATGACAATCCAATTGTGCTCTTTTTCAACTGCACGGCTACTCCCCCCATAAATATCGTTCTCGTTTTTTCTCTCTCTGCAACGACCCCAGTATATCATATGAGTATATCAATTTCTTATACAGATGTTGGATGGAATGCCAAACAGGCCTTCTCCCATAAGGAAAAGGCCTGTCGTCACGCAAGTGTATTAGGTTGGCGCAAGCACGTAAGAAGTTAGCAGAGCACCAGTGAATAGATCATAGTGAACATAGTGAAAACGACCGTCTTTGTCTTTAACAGTGACTTCCCAAAATTTCTTGTCGTTTTCGAGACCAGGAACCAAATGAGTGATCTCCGATTGCGGGAATGACTTGTAGACCGCGTCTTCTACATTCTTTTTTGGAACAGCTAGATCCATTCGATCGAAACTAACTTTTTGATCTGTTATCCAAGCTACAACCGGTGTCCCCGCCTTATTTTTCCCAATGACGACCGCGTAGCTCTCCTTGCCTCGATATTCATCAATGGATTCAATCTCCGTGATTGTCGTGCGGTCTTGGACCCACTGACGAACGGTCTCCTCGAATTGGTTACGCTCTCCTGCTACAGAAGCCGTCAAATGATAGGCGAATCCTGCTCCCGTAAGTAATATGACGGCTACAATTGATAGGATAATTCGTACTAACACAGCAAAGTAACTCCTTTACGTGGCTGACATTACAATCGGAATCGAAGCTGGTCTCTCTTCACTCCAACTGCCGTTTGTATTTGCAAATCCAGCTCCAGTTGACGAAGCTGCCCCGTAGTTGACTCGTACCATAGTTGGTAACTGACTTTAATTCCGTTCGTTACGTTCGAAGTCAAATCATGAATGGGGAAGGATGGACCTAACCACATCGATAATAGCGAAGAGACTTCCTCAGGTGGTACCGCTAACCGATATCCACTCCATCCTTGCCCTGCAGTATCTTTCAGACTTTCAGGACGAACAGATTGCATAACTCCCTTGAGTAATGCTGCGTGCTCATACGGGGTGAACAGCGCATAAGGCAGTGCGGCATGATCCTGTATCTGGCCATCAATTCGCACCGACACTAGCTGCCCATCTTCTCTGGTTATTTCAAGCTGGTGGCCACCTATTTCTCCTGCGAGCTGAAATTGTTCATTTCGATATCGTCCATGCAAAGTCTGATCCTGCATGTATACCAGAAATGAGCGTTCCTCGTCCTTCGTGATCTGCTCCAAAAGCTCTTCTACAGTCGTCGTAGTCTGCTCCGTACCTGCTGTTTGTCTGACCGCAGACGCAGTATCTGTGCTGTCTGTATTGGCTGATCGACTTACTGTCCCCAATACAATACCGAGGAGGAATAGACCGAGTAGGATAGGAATGAGCCACCACAGCATTTTGGGCCGGATGTACATGTCGTCCCCCCTGTCCCATTTTTGTCTTTAGCCTATGCTATACGGGAAGGTTTTAGAACGACACGGAAAAGTTGCTAATCATAGCTTAAGGTCGGGCGGTCATACTACATATACACCCCGAGGAGGTGAGCGCGTGACAGCTTCACAACAAACCACATCTCCTGACATACTTGGGTTTCTGTTGCAGGAATACCGCGTCTCCTGGGCAGGATTGTCGTCTCCCTTGCGTCAATGGTCGCACACACCCACTCTTCATTTTCGCCATCATCTCCTGACAAAAGCTGTGGCGAATATGAACAACGGAACGTCGTAGTATCCAATTCCCCTACCTACACCTGCACTGCCTTACTCCTGTCCCCCACCTGACAGGAGCCTTTTACCGTTTTAACGTTTGGAATACGCGGTTCGCTTCGTAAATCGCGCGCTCCTCATCGATGGTCAACAGTTTATGATTACGCATCAAAAATTTACCCGCTACAATCGTATCTTTCACATCTCGTCCATTTGCTGCGTACACCACGTGTGAAATCGGTTGGTGGGCTGGGTGGAAATGTGCTTGGTGACTATCTAGCACGATCAAGTCGGCTTGCTTGCCTACTTCAATGCTTCCAAGCGTTTCCTCTTGGAATACTCCTTCTGCCCCATAACGTGTAGCCATGCGAAGTGCTTCCTCTGCAGGTACGGCTACTGGATCGTTGTTTACACCTTTGTGCAGGATCGCAGCGAGTTTTAATTCCTCAAACAAATTCAAATTGTTGTTGCTTGCCGAGCTGTCGGTACCCAGCGATACGCTGACACCCTTTGCCAACATTTTCGGAACAGGCGCAACACCGCTTGCCAGCTTCAGGTTGCTCACAACGTTATGAGAAACTCTCACGTTGTATTTTGCCAAAATGTCGATTTCTTCATCCGTCAGGTGAACAGCGTGCGCGACGAGCGTTGGGCGATTGAACATTCCCAGCTTTTCCAAATGCGCAACTGGACGCAGCCCGTAGTCCTTCTCATTTTGACCGACTTCCCAAGCGGTTTCAGACATATGGATATGAAGCGGCAAGGAAAGCTCATCGGCTTTTTCGATAATTTGGGTAATAAATTCTGGCGAGCAAGTGTATGGAGCATGCGGTGCCATCATGACGGTAATCCGACCGTCTGCCTGATTATGCCATTCTTTTGCAAAAAGAGTCGCGTCTTTCAGCTTTGTTTGACGTTCTTCTTCAGAGCACAGACCGATCATACCTCGGCACAGGCGTGCACGCATTCCAGCTGCATCGACTTCCTTTGCCACGACATCCATATGATCATACATATCCACAAACGTAGTGGTTCCAGTGCGAATCATCTCGATGAGCGACAGTTGGGTACCCCATTTTACTGTGTCTCCCGTGAATTGCGCTTCCAATGGCCACATTTTGTCTTCCAACCATTGTTGCAGCGGCAAATCATCTGCATAACCGCGTAGGAGGGACATGCCAGCGTGTCCATGTGTGTTGATCAATCCAGGCAGTATGTAGTCTCCTTTTTGATCGATGACTTCATCGTATCCTGCTTCCGACAGGTCCTCAGGCGTTGGGCCCACGTACGTAATCTTGTTGCCTTCGAATGCTACGGCACCATCGTAAATGACTTCATTCGTATCGTTAACGGTAATGACTGTTGCGTGAATGAGGATCGTCTTTTTCATAATATACACTCCGTTCTTACGTCAAGTAGTAGGCCAAGCTTTGCAGGTTGGACGTCACATCTGCATAGTGAATGCGAACATCTTTTCCTGCGCGAATCGTCGTAGGGGCAAAATTCAAGATCCCCCTGATACCCGCTTGAGTCAACTGATCACATACGGATTGCGCTGCAGGTGCTGGTACCGTAATAATCGCCAGCTTGATCTGCTTGTTTACGATCGTTTCTTCCAGCTCTGATAAAGGCTGAATCAGTATACCTGCGACCTTTTTGCCCTGCTTCTCGGGGTTACTGTCAAAGATGGCCGCAATCCGCATGTTATCTTTCAAATAAGCGTTGTAGTTACTAATGGCATGGCCCAAATGTCCAGCTCCGACCAAAGCCACACGGATTTCATCCGTTAGCTTCAGGATTTCACGTATTTTTTCCACCAGATAATCGACATCATAGCCGATTCCTTTTTTTCCAAAATCACCAAAAGCTGCAAGATCTTTTCTGATTTGGGCAGGATTCACATCAAGATTCTTGCCCATCTGTTGGGAGGAAACGGTGGTCACCTCAACCTGCTGCAAATAACTGAGGTAACGCAGATAAATCGGCAAACGACGGACGACCGCTTCTGAAATCTTTTCGTGTTTTGCCACGTTCGGTCTTCCCCCCTAATTCTTTTGCTTCAAAATCCGATATTCTTTCCCATTCGATAAAATGGTAATGGAACCATCGTGGCTGGTAACATATGTCTCGGCCCATGATTCACCCAAGCGCTCCATAACTTCCGTCTGACCTTCTTTCATTTGATCACGCGATCGGCCTGTTTGAATAATGGCGACCTGCGGATCGACCTGCGTCAGAAAGGGTTGCGAAGACCCTTGATTGCTCCCCTGACCGGCTACCTTGAGCACTTCCGCCCTCAGCTTGTCATTTTTTTGTTCCAACAATCGCTCTTCTGCTTTTTCATTCACGGCACTCATAAATAAAAACCGCAATTGACCGTGCATCAATCGAAAAACGAGAGAATTGTTCTGGGGCGATAAAAATAACGGCTCATTCGGAAGCAACACTTCCATGGAGATTTCTTGGTCAAGCGTGAGTACTTGTCCTTGCTCTGCTTCCATCTGCTTTTGTTTGGGGCGAAGCAGCACGACATGACGAATCGAAGGTGAGATCAGCTTGGGTAAAATGACGGCATCTACAAGCACTTGCTGGCTTAATGAAGCGTAGCCTCCCATATATTCAGGCTGATCGTTCGTCAACACCACATAATCGAGCCGTGTGATCTTAAGCTCTGCCAAACGCGCCGAAAGAACGGGCCAATCTTCTGCCGCACCCGTATCAATCAGCATCGTCTTGCCACCTGGCATTCTCAAAAGTGTACTTTCACCATGAGGAAGTGCCAAGTAGCTGATAATGAGACCAGAAAATTCCTGTTCGGTCTCCGTTTCAAACGGGTCTTCGATCTTCACTGCTGCTTCTAGCAAATGACTGTCAATCGAGCATGCGCAAAGGAAAATCGCACAGAGAACCACAATCCACCAACACCACGCTTTTTTCCCTAACATTTATTTTATCACCTTAATCCCTATGAGACTATTGCTTCATTTTATGAATCTGACAGGGATTGCATACTAAGGAATGGATCTATGCGCTCTCGCAGCGTTGGCCATGAACCACTTTCGATCTGAAATGGCGGTAAAGATTGAAGGAATGAACGTCCATATCTCGACTCAACCACACGCGTGTCGAATACGATCACGACCCCGCGATCCAAGTGATGGCGAATCAATCGCCCCACACCTTGTTTGAATTGCAAAACGGCTTGTGGAAGAGACAAAGACATAAAGGCGTTTTTACCTTCTGCCTTCAAAAGTTCTGCCCTGCCTTGATAAACAGGATGATTCGGCGGAGCAAACGGGAGGCGAACAATGACTAAACTGCTCAGCCATTCCCCCTGGATATCGACACCTTCCCAGAAGCTGCTCGTCCCTAGCAGAACACTTCTCTCCATGCTTCGGAACAGACGTACCAGCTTGCTCCGATTGTTGCTATCGATGCCGTGACCGAATAACGTATACGGTTCTGGGGCGTCCGCAAGTCGTTCCTTCATTGCTTGGTAAACGAGTCGCAGCATCGAGTGGGAGGTAAACAGAATCAGCGTCCTTCCTTTTGAAGCCAATACGACATCAACGCATCCCTGAATAACCACCTCCAAATACGTATGGTCACTCTCTTTGCCTGGTGCGGGGAAATCAGCTGGAATCAACAACAACCCCTGCTCTTCATAATGAAACGGCGATTGCAATGACAAGGTACGAACTCGTTCCTCAGGCAGTTGGTCGAGACCAAACTGGCTTTTGATGTAGGAGAAGCTGTTTTTGACAGTCAGAGTGGCTGATGTCAAGATCAGACTCCGCTTCTGCGCGAAAAGTGGTTCTGCCAGTGAGTCGGCAACCTTTAAGAGTGCTGCTGAAAAATGAACCTGCTTGCGAGCTGTACGGGACTCTACTTCCATCCAATATACATACTCGGCATCCTGCTCAAGCAAAAAGAAGTGAAGCAGTTCCACGGCGTTTTGCCAGTCTTTGATGAGACCGAATAAATCCGTCAGCAGACTGCGTACGGCAAAAGGAGGCTTTTCCTCTTGCGGAGTGGTTCGCAAAAGCTGCTCGATGCCCGCTGCGTGTGCTGTCATCCCTTCAATCAGCTTTTTGGTTACTTTGCGTATTTTCTCGTGTTTGCCTACAAACGATTCGATCCGATAACGTACCGTCTCACGTCCGGCGTCTGTCGTCTCCTCCGCGCGCTCTGATGCCCATACATACAAGAGCTGTGTCCATTGCTGCGCTTTCTCTCGCAAAGAAGCGGACTGCTTTTTCAACTCCAGGAGCTTTGCAGTGACATCTTCTTGTACCGCAGGCATCCAGCTTTGTAGTTCTTCTGCGAAGCGGGCAATAGCCCCACTCTCTTCAACCGATGCACGATCTAACAAGAAGAGAAGCTGCGTAGTTGAAAACTGCTTGCCTAAATGCTGTGTCGCGGCATCCTCCAAATGATGGGCCTCATCAACGATAGCAACTTCATACGGAGGGAGGATTCTGTTTTCCGCTTGCAAGTCACTGATAAACAGGGCGTGATTGACGATGAGTACGTCAACATCGCGTGCCCGTTCCTTCGCCTGGAAGTAGTAGCAGCGGCTAAACCAAGGACAAGCCCGATTCAAACAAGAGCTCGTATCACTTTTTACCTGCTGCCACAGCAGTTGACCACTTGGAGGCATGCTCAGCTCTTCCACGTCACCTGTAACGGTTTGCGTGAGCCACGTCAGCATTTGTCCTTTGACCAACCGCATTTCTTGGCTGCTTCCTTCCACAGGTTCGTCTACGGCTTGTTCAAATTTACGCAAGCATAAGTAGTTTCCTCTGCCTTTTAGCGTCGAAGCTGTGAAGGAAAACGGCAACGACTCCTGCAAGGTAGCGATTTCCTTGTGGAATAGCTGCTCCTGCAATTGAATGGTATTGGTGCTAACCACAAGCTGCTGCTGATTGTGATGAGCCCAAATGATTCCCGGCAAGAGATAGGCTAATGATTTTCCCGTGCCTGTCCCTGCCTCCACCAATAAATGGGCACCATCTTCCATCGCCTCGTAGACGGCATGCATCATCGCTTCCTGAGCATCCCGACGTTGATACCCCGACATTTTAGCTTGCATATGCCCGTTTTCGCCCAAAACATCCTCGAGCTGATCAGCAAATGCTTTTGTCACCCTAGCATCGATATGAGGACGTTTCAAAGACGCCGTTGCTTTTTCTTCTCGCTTCCGAAGGGCCAGCTGACGATAAATATCCCACATGTCTGAGGAATCAGTTACTGTTGGCGTTCCATCCAGCTCTGGCAGCTCTATGAGCTTTTCCATTTCGATCTGACGTAAAAGAACCTCGATATCAGAGCGAAACGAAGAGACGAGCATCTGCAGCCGCTGGATCGTCACAAGCGGCAATTTCTTTAAAATATCTAGCAAGTGGAGAAAGAGCTGCGCCGTGGCAAGTGCATCGCTGTCTGCTTGATGGGGATTATCGTGCTCTATTTCCAGCTCAGACGCCAGTTCTCCGAGTCTGTAGCTATTTTGCATCGGCAAAAGAACGCGGGATAGCTCCACTGTATCAAGCACATAGCCGTCGAACGCATAATAGCCCTGGCTCAGCAGGGCTTCTTGTAAAAATTGGAGATCAAAGCTTGCATTATGTGCAACAAAAGCTCGTCCGTCCAATAAACGCAAGAAATCTGGAAACACTTCTTCCAAGGAAGGAGCATTTGCAACCATCTCATTGGTAATCCCTGTTAATTGGGTAATAAATGGGGGAATATCCTGGCCCGGATGAATCAGGGTGGAAAAACTCTCGGTAATCTGCCCGTCATCGATTGCGACTGCACCAATCTGAATGATGCTATCTCCTTGGCGTGGATGGCTTCCCGTCGTCTCAAAATCTACAACTAGTAATCGATTCAAACGTTGTCACCTCGTAACCTGGGCGGAAACATTCAATCCGCACCCATTCACATTCGGCAACGATGGGAAATATTCCTGCTCTCCTGTACATTTAAGGCTGTACGAGCTCGGTTTGCATTTCTGATTGACCGAGCTTACTTGCACACAATTGTAGATAGATGGGGATTTCCCATAACTGTTCTGCGAATGGCAATGCCCGTTGAAAATACTGTTCAGCTAGGCGCCAATTTTCCTCCACAACCGCGATTCTTCCCAGATGAAAATACCCTAGCGAACGTACATATGGCTCAGCGTCTTCCAGGAAATATTTTGCCAATCGTTTCGCCTCTTGTGTATCCCCCAGCTTTTCGTATGCGGAAATCATCCCGGATTGTCCGAGGCGATTGTCTTGATTTTTCTCCAGCATGATCCGAAACGCTTTGATCGCTTCGTCTACCCTTCCATCAAACAACAGCATCCAGCCATAACTAAAAAGAAAGTCGTCATTTTCGGGAGCAAGACTGATTGCTTTTTTGACAAGCGTCAATGCGCGCTTCGTACCCGCAATGAGCCAAGTATTCCAGGCCAAACCATGCCACGTCCACCCATCTTTTGGGGAACGCTCGGTCAAAAAGTGATAGCAAATTTGTGCCCGGTGGTAATTGCCCACTGTTTCGTATAGAGAAGCCATTTCCTGAAGAGTATCGCTGTCCAAATCGCGTGTCGGCAGCTGCAACCCTTTCGGCGGGCTCCATTCCACCGTCTGATCCATCGTATGCAGTAATTTGGCAGCACGCAGCCATAGCATCTGCGCTTCCCAATCGTGCTCGTTTTTTTCTAGATACGGTTCCAATTCGTCCAAAGCTTCCTGTGCATCGCCATCCCTTAAATAGCATAGCGCGAGGTTGTATTTAGCTTCTTCTTGTTCTGGCTTGATCTCGAGAGACGTCTTAAAAGCTTGTGCCGCCTCTAACCATTGCTCCTCTTCTGCCAGTATGCATCCCATGGCATTGAAGCTGATGGCCACCATGGTAGGTGAGCTTGCTGTCCTGCCGAGTAGACGGAATTCCCGAAAGGCTAATTCTTTCTCCTCACACAAGAGGAGACTGTAGGCGTAGTACAGGCGTCCACTTTCCCAGTCTGGCGATTTTTGGACTAATTCTGCAAAACACTTTTTCGCGTCCTGGAACATGCGTAAATGATAAAATCCTTCCCCACGACGAAAAATCGGCTCGTATAGATTTGTTTCCGGGGAATGGTCTTTCTTTTTTCCGTCTGCTGTTTTTTTCGTTTCAACGGCATTTGATGCTTCTGTATTCACCTGCGACTGTTGCGTCTTTTTCTCTTCTGCCGGAAGCTGTCCTTCCATTTCCTTGATACTACGAATGGCATTCGATAATTTTTCTTCGAATTGAAGCCACAAGTCTACGACTGTATCGCTTACTTGACGCAATTGAAATAATTGTTCCGCGAGCTGAAGGCGCTCTTGTTCAGAAGCCCCCTGCCACTTCTCTTCAATCGTCTGCGCTTTGTTACGAAGCGTATGGAACCAGTCTTCGATTTTCACAAGAAAAGCCACCCCCTATGAGGCATGAGTACTTTCATTGTCTCACAAGGCAGGTGGCTCTATGCAGGAGGCGACAGATCGCTTACAGAATCGTCGCGTGTACTTCTTCTGCAATCAATTCTTTGATCTGATTTTTTTCATCCATGATGGCGACACGCGGCTTGTAGGTTCTCGCCTCTTCATCCGTCATCATCGCATAGGCAATAATAATGACGATATCGCCCTCCTGTACGAGACGTGCAGCTGCTCCATTCAAGCAAATGACGCCACTGCCTGGAGCACCTTCGATGACGTATGTTTCCAAACGTGCGCCATTGTTGTTATTGACGATTTGTACTTTTTCATTTGGCAAAATATCCAGTGCATCCAACAAATTTTTGTCGATGGTAATACTGCCAACATAATTCAAGTTTGCTTCAGTTACCGTTGCGCGATGGATCTTTGCTTTCATCATGGTGCGGAACACTAAGAATTCCTCCCTTTACTCTACTTGATTGTTGTAATCGTATTGTCGATCAGTCGTGTTTTGCCAAAACGAACAGCTAGTGCGAGGAGGATAGTTTGACCTGCTGTTTCCTGCTCGACTGGAGTAAGCGCTGGATAGCTCAAGATTTCCACATAATCAATATCAGCCAGCGGCTTCTCAGAAATTGTTTGCGTCACTCGATCTTTGATTTCTGAAAGAGCCATGCCCTCTCCCAACCATTCTTCTGCTTGCTTCAAGCTCTGAGATAGCACTAACGCTTGGGTTCGCTCGTCTGCTGACAAGTATACATTTCGAGAGCTCATGGCAAGTCCATCCGCTTCGCGTATAATTGGGCATGGAACGATTTGAACTGGCATCGACAAGTCGTAAACCATTTGCGTCACAACGGCTACCTGTTGAGCATCCTTTTGTCCAAAAAAGGCGTAGTCAGGCTGGACAATTTGAAACAATTTATTGACAACGGTCGATACGCCATCAAAATGACTTGGACGAGAAGCTCCGCACAATGGAGACGTCACATTCGCAACTGAAATATTGGTCAACATCGGCTTCGGATACATCTCGCTGACTTCCGGGGTAAACAGGAAGTCCACTCCCGCTTCTTCTGCCATTTTGCTATCGCGTTCGATATCGCGCGGATAACGTTCAAAGTCCTCATTCGGTCCAAATTGCAGCGGGTTTACAAAAATGCTCATCACGACCAAATCGCATACTTTACGGGCAGCTTTCACCAAGCTGAGATGTCCCTCATGCAGAAACCCCATGGTCGGCACCATCCCGATCGTTTTGCCTTGCCGACGTGCTTCTTTTACATGAACGCGCATCTCTTCAATTGTGGAGACTTGCTGCATCATCGTTTGCATCATGACTGCTTCACTCCTTCCCCGTACAATTCCTTGATCGTTTCTTCAGAGGCATGAAACACATGCTCAGGCCCTGGGAAGCTTCTTGCTTCGACTTCTTTGTTATAGGTCTCAATGGCTTCACGGATTGTTTCTCCGATGTTTGCGTAACGCTTAACGAATTTCGGTGTGATATCCGATGCGTAGCCGACCAGATCATGGAACACCAGCACTTGCCCGTCACAAGTTACACCCGCTCCGATCCCAATCACAGCGATGTCCAGCTTGTCAGCAATCATGCCTGCAACCTCTTCCGGAACACATTCCAGAACAATGGCGAATGCACCCGCTTCTTGAATGGCAAGAGCTTCGTCCAACAATTTTTTGGCTGCCTCCAGATCTCTGCCTTGCACTTTGTAACCACCTAATTGATGGACCGATTGCGGGGTAAGTCCAATATGTCCAACGACAGGGATGCCTGCTTGTACACAACGTGTAATGATAGGGGTTAATTCACGGCCCCCTTCCATTTTGACCGCCTTGGCCAGCCCTTCTTGCATTAGTCTGCCCGCGTTTTTCACCGCTTCCTCAAGCGTTCCGTGATAACTCAGGAAAGGTAGGTCCGTCACGACAAATGCACGCTTGGCCCCTCTCGTTACTGCTTTCGTATGGTGTAGCATATCCTCCATCGTAACAGGGATGGTGGAGTCATAACCGAGTACAACCATTCCCAATGAATCACCAACCAGAATCATATCAGCGCCAGCTTCATCAGCTAATTTGGCTGACGGATAATCATAGGCGGTCACCATGGTAATCGGGGTTCGTGTTTCTTTTTTCTTGCGGATACTCGAAGTCGTAATGGGTCTGTCGTTTGTTGCCATTATTCATTTCTCCTCTTTCGCATCAAGCCCGTGGATCGTGTGAGGAATAAAAAAACCTTCTCGCGTCAATCGGGAGAAGGTTGTCCATGTCAAAAAGACATCATGCGTCCAACGGATTCCTTCTGTCTCGGTCCACACAGGCTCTGAGCAGATTTTTGTCCATACACGTATTGCATTAAGATTACACGATCTATACAAAATTACTCCGGAAGTACCGTTCACGAAGTGATACAGCCTCCAAATTGGAGTATAGCAAATGATTTAATCATTTGCACGATAATTGACATCAGCCGAATAAACTTTGTGAATCTGCCCCGCTTGATCCTCGACCTTGAGTACGCCTTCCTCATCCAAGCCAACGGCACGACCTTCAAGCTGTTGTGAAATCGTCTGGAGCGTCACCCATTTGCCAATGGTGTACGAATGATCCTCCCACTCTTTTTTTACACGCTCGAAGCCAGCTTGCAAATAGTGGTCGTACTCTTCTTCAAAGATTCGGCAAAGCCGCTGGATAAACGAAACACGCTTGAGTGGCTCGCCAGATTCACTTCGAAGCGAAGTCGCAATCTGTGCCAGTTCAGATGGAAAATCAGACTCGACACTATTGGCATTGAGCCCAATTCCGATTACTAAATAATTGACTCGATCCGATTCAGCATTCAGTTCTGTCAAAATCCCGCATACTTTTTTGTCACCGATAAAAATATCATTCGGCCATTTGATTTTGACAGGCAACCCCGTCTCTTCCCGAATCGTTTTCGCTACGGCCACTGCCGTTAGCAACGTCATCTGAGGTGTCTTCGGCAAAGGAATCGCAGGACGGATGATCAAGCTCAACCAAATCCCCGTACCTTTCGGAGAATGCCATGGTCGACCTAGTCTGCCTTTCCCACCTGTTTGCAGCTCTGCCAGCACAATCGTACCTTCCACTGCCCCTTTTGCCGCAGCCTCGTGTGCGAGTGGTTGTGTAGATACGACCTCATCGTAAGCGATGACATTCTGTCCGATCCGATCCGTCGCAAGTCCAGCCATGATTTCAGCTGCTGACAAGCGATCAGGGGCAACCAGCAGGCGATACCCCGATTTGCGTACCGCCTCTACCTCGTAACCATCACGGCGCAGCTCTTCGATGTGTTTCCAAACCGCCGTCCTGGAGCAACCACATGTTTGGCTTAATTCCTCACCAGAGATGAAACTGCCCGGCTGGTCACGGAATGCTTGAAGGATGACTTGCTTAATGTTCATCTTGTGCAACCTCTTTCTTTGCAACTTCGACGAGTGCTTCTGGTGTATTTGGTAAACCGTGCAGAGCCGATTGTCTTAGCAACGATTCCAAGACGCGGAAAATCCACTCGCCTGGCTTTTTCTGAATAGCCATTTGCAGATCAAGCCCCGTGATTGCCAAATCCTTAAGAGTTTTGACAGGCATGCTCTCGTATTGATCGATGAGTGCTTGTATCGAAAACGATTGCCTCTCCTTCCACCAACACGCTTGCAATAAAATGGCGAACTCGTTGCACGTGTCCCACCCGACTTCAAGCAGCAATGGCCCCCACTCGATCAATTGAGGGACATCCCATTGCGGCTGCAATCGTGTCAAAAGTCCAACCAAGCAACAAATTGCTTCTGTTTCCCGTTTGGACATTTTGAGGAACTGACATACTTCACGCGATTGCACGGGAGAATAATTCGCCGCAAACAGTAGCAACGACCATTTTTGCGTCACGGTTTGCAAATGATGGAGCCGCCAGACTTGCTCATTTGAGAGGACGAACAGTTTTTCTACATCAGGAGCACAAGCCATGAGCTTCGTTTCATTCAACAACTGACAACCTACCTCTGGGGCTTTGCTGTCGAGCGTTTTATTCAGCTCTTCTCTTATCCGCTCCACAGCAATATGAGCTAACAAAGGTGCCGTCTGTTTCATGGCAAGCATAGTCTGATCTTCTATAGCAAAACCTAACTGGGAAGCAAATCGTACTCCTCGTAAAAGCCGAAGGGCATCCTCCTGAAATCTCTCTAGCGGGAAGCCTACAGCCCGAACCAGCCGATTCTCCATATCCTCTCGTCCACAGAACGGGTCGTGCAATACTTGATTACGATCCATTGCCATTGCGTTCATCGTAAAATCTCGTCGCTCCAGATCGAGCCGAAGTTCTGAAACGAACTGAACCTCATCGGGTCGACGGTAATCTTCATATTTTCCTTCCGTCCGAAACGTGGTTACCTCGAACATCTGCCCCTCGACTTTTACAGACACAGTACCGTGTTTCAGACCAGTCGGGACATGATCGGGAAACAATCGGATGACGTCGCCGGGATGGGCATTCGTACATATATCTATATCATGAACAGGTCGTTGTAAAAGCCAATCGCGGACGCAACCACCCACATAGTAAGCTTCGAAGCCATGTTCTTCTAATTTGTCGAGAACACGCTTTGCCAATTCTATCGCCAATCCAATCCCCCCTTTCTGGTTTGCTCCGCCTGATCTACACAAGGAGGCGTTATTCATGAGAGTTTTGTATGGATTGTTCATTTTTATTTCCAAAGTGCATCAGCTAGCCAAAAGCTCAATCTTACGTTCAAAAGCTTAGTTTTTCACCGGATCGCTTGCCAGCAAGTTAGCATAAAGAGCTTCATACTGAGAGGCAATCGTTTCGTGACAAAACGTTTTGCAGGATCGCTCAATGCTATTCGCCGAGAATTCGCGGTATAGCTCTTCATTTTGCAGGAGACGAATCGTTTCTTTCGCCATGCCTTCAACGTCCCCAATCGGGCGCAAGAAGCCGTTCACACCATCCAGGACGACTTCAGGCAAGCCTCCTGCCACCGTAGCGACGACAGGCACGCCGCAAGCCATTGCTTCCAATGCGACGAGTCCGAAGCTTTCCTTTTCTGATGGAAGCAGCATGATGTCTGCCATCGACAATACCTCAGCGACGTCTTCTTGCTTGCCGAGGAAGCAAACATCGTCGCTCAGACCGAGCTCAGCGATCATCTTGCGGACCAGACCCATTTCGGGACCTTCGCCAATGAGGATCAGTCTGGAAGCCATTTCTTCACGTACGCGCGAAAATATTTCAATCACATCCGGCACTCGTTTGACCGGACGGAAATTAGAGATATGCATAAGAATTTTTTCACCATTCGGTGCAAATACCTTTTTCAGCTTCGTAACCTCTTTTGGGTAATAACGCCGCTTGTCTACGAAGTTGTACACGGGGACAATTTCCTTTTCAACATGCAACAGCTCTTTCGTCTGCCTGATCAAATCATTGGACACCGCGGTTACCAAATCGCTTCGCTCAATGCCGAAGCGGATCATATCACTCAAATTCGAGTCATAACCCAGAACAGTAATATCCGTCCCGTGCAAGGTGGTCACAATTTTCAAATGATCCCCTACCATTTGCTTGGCAAGGAACGCACACAACGCATGTGGCACAGCATAATGCACATGTAATAAGTCCAGGTTTTCATTTTTCGCCACTTGCGCCATTCGGTTCGCCAAGGTCAAATCATAAGGTGGATATTTAAAAACATCATAGTTGTTCACTTCTACTTCATGATAAAAAATATTCGGGTGAAACGCACCTAAGCGAAATGGCATTCCACCTGTAATGAAATGGACTTGATGTCCTCGCTCGGCCAATAGCTTGCCCAGCTCTGTGGCTACTACCCCCGATCCGCCCAATGACGGATAGCAAGTAATCCCGATCTTCATACAGTGTCACTCCTTCTCACAAGCTCTTTAATACATACGGAGCTGCACTGACAAATCCTTCTACGTAAGCTACACCAGCCTGCTGACCAAACAGTCGCTCTCGATACTCGACAGACTCCAGATACCCGTTGGTAAGCGGTGTTTGAACGCTGCCTTCTTCTAGCTCAAACTGACTGCGGTAGCAACGCAGCGCCTCCATTTTTTGCGGATAAACAGCGGTGATATCCACGACAACCTGAGGCGTGACAGTGGAATTAATAAAGTAGTAAAGGAATTGCGAAGGTCGATAGGCAGGCAAAGAAGGCTCCGGCAAATACTTGCGGATGCCCGCATTAAATACCGCCTCTCGAACGATCCGGCTTACGCTTTCGTGATCTGGATGACGATCTGAATAATAAGGCGCAAGCACAATGGCTGGGCGTGTTTCGCGAATCACCTTTACGACACGTTCAATCGCACTTTCCCTGACAGCTTCCAAGCCACGATCAGGTAGACCAAAATTATATCGAGCAGCCACTCCCATCACCTGGTCAGCTGCAGCCGCTTCTTGCTGCCTTCTTTCAACCGTTCCATTCGAAGACAGTTCAGCGTAGGTCAAGTCGAGAATCCCCACACGCTTCCCCTCTTTGGCTGCCAAAATCAGACTGCCTGCCGCGCCTATTTCGACATCGTCAGGATGCGCGCCGATTGCCAAAATATCGAGTGAACTCATGCTTCATTCTCCTCATGCACCACTTCACGCCAATCCAGTTGTCCCAGCTCCAAAGCCTTCAGCATGATTTCTGCCGAACCGAGATTGGTAGCAAACGGAATCTGGTGCACATCACACAGTCGAAGCAATGCGATAATATCAGGCTCATGTGGTTGAGAAGTCAGTGGATCACGCAAAAAGATAATCAAGTCCATCTCATTGCGGGCGATCATCGCTCCGATTTGTTGATCGCCTCCTAATGGCCCTGACAGAAACCGGGTTAAGGACAGCGACGTAGCTTCCATGATTCGCGACCCAGTTGTTCCTGTGGCATACAGGTCGTGTTTTGCCAAAATGGATTCATAGGCCATCGCTAGTTGCACAATCTGTTCTTTCATTCGATCATGGGCAATCAATGCAATCTTCAAGAAAACCTCTCCCTTTATGGCTGGGTATCGTCTGTATGTTAATCAAACGTTTAATCAATCAGATGCTCCAATCCGTAAATCAATCCGTTCATATTCATCACGGCTTTAATGGCCATATTCACACCTGGCATGAATGATTCCCGGTTAATCGAATCATGACGAATGGACAGCGTTTGGCCTGTTGCGCCAAACAAAACCTCCTGATGAGCAACCATGCCTGGCAGACGGACACTATGAATCCGGAAGCCTTCGTAGTCAGCGCCGCGAGCACCTGGAATCGTTTCTACCTCTTCCGGATGCCCTTGCTTGAGCTCTTCTCGAACGGCTGCGATCATCTCGGCCGTCTTCAAAGCAGTTCCGCTTGGCGCATCCAGCTTGCGGTCATGATGTAGCTCGATAATTTCCACATGCGGCATATATTTTGCCGCCATTGCGGAAAACTTCATACATAGAATCGCTCCGATCGCAAAATTCGGGGCAATGATGGCACCTAGTCCCGCTTCTTTATAGCGTTTTGTTATTTCTTGCAGCTGCTCTGTTGTCAGCCCCGTTGTTCCGACAACTGGTCTCACACCACGAGCCAGACAGAGCTCCATATGACGATACACCGTATGCGGTGTCGTAAAGTCTACTAAAACATCCGGCTTCATTTCGTCCAGTTGTTGATTGATTTCCGCTTCGCTCACACGCGTGTCTAGATTGCCTGTAAAAACGAGAGTGGTATCCTGCGCCAGCATTTTCACTACTTCTTGCCCCATTCGACCATTTGCGCCTGCAACTGCTACACGGATTTGTTTAGTCATGCTGCTCGTTCTCCTCTATTTTCGTCCAGCGATCTTTATCGCGAGTATTAAACTTGTACATAATACGATCAAACGCTTCCTGCAAATCGATTCCGAGTGAGTTTGCGAAACAGATTACGATGAAGAGTACGTCACCCAGCTCTTCCTCTACTGTTTTTTCGCCCTCATCCTTTTTCTTCGGTTTTTCCCCATAGAAATGGTTAATCTCTCTGGCTAATTCACCTACTTCTTCCGTCATCCTAGCCAGCATCGAAAGCGGGGAAAAGTAGCCTTCTTTAAATTGCGATATGTATTGATCAACTTCTTGCTGCATCTCTTGCATAGTCTTTTTCCGTTCCATCCGCCCACTCCTTTTTCACATACTTCTCTCTTTCACCTATCGTACTAAAAAAGGCTTCGTTTGCCAAATCACAATACTTCGTCTTTCCAGCATATGGACAACCAAACGAGCGTTCATTTATAATGGCTTTCGGATAGCCCTCAGGTAACACAAGTATTACCTGCACATCAAGTCCGGGGGGAAGCCTTTTCCTGGTCCGGCGAACAGGAGGAAATATGAAAATTCGTCTTGACAGTATCATTGCCATTATCATCGGTTCTGCCATTATGGGATTCGGTATTAACGCGTTTAACATTCCCAACCACCTAGCTGAGGGCGGTATCACTGGTATCAGTATTTTGATCAAGCTGTTAGTTCCTGCTGTGGATCAGGGAATCGTCTTCTTTGTCCTGAACATACCGTTATTTTTCTTGGGCTGGAAAATTCTTGGACGAACTTCTTTTTTCTACACGATTTTGGGAACGGTTTCTCTCTCCGTCTTTTTATCCCTATTTGATGGTGTCCTTCCGTTGCCGATGAAAGATCGCTTGCTCGCTTCCCTGTATGCTGGGGTAGCGGTTGGTGTCGGTCTAGGGATTATCTTCCGTTACGGCGGGACAACCGGTGGTGTGGACATCATTGCGAGACTGCTTCAGAAATACATGGGTATCAGTATGGGGAGGACATTGTTTTTCGGAGACATCTTGGTCATTGGGGCGTCCCTCGTCTATTTGAATCTGGAAAGCGCTATGTATACCCTCGTCGTCGTCTTTATCGCAGCACGTGTCATCGACTTTTTCCAGGATGGCGCGTATGCAGGAAAAGCACTGACGATCATATCCAACGAAGCAGATAGCATCGCCAAGCAAATCCTCGATCTAGGTCGAGGTGTGACACTCTTGGCGGGTAAAGGTGCCTACTCTGGCGATGAAAAGAAAGTCATCTATGTGGTTGTCAGTCGAAACGAAGTCATGCGTTTTAAAACGATTGTGCAAGAAATTGATCCGCATGCTTTTGTCATCGTCAACGATGTGCATGAAGTTCTCGGAGAAGGCTTCACGCTTGATGAAAACAAGAAACCGCTTCACGACTAGAACGAAGCAGCACAGCAAAAAACCTTGCCTATTCGTACAGGCAAGGTTTTTTGCATCCATTAAGTCGAACGGATTTCTCCGTCATATTTCTTCCATGCCACATAAGACAAGGCCATGACCAAAGCAATCGAGATCGATGTGAGAATTACAATAGGTGAGTCTGGCCGCATCATCAAACGAGCGAACGTACTCTTCTCTTCTCCCACAAAAGCCACTTGAAAAGAGCTGTTCAATTCTCGCAACGCCTCTCGTACCAGTTGCCAGTCTACTTGGGAGTTCCGCATCTCTTTGGATATAATATCGTACGCAACCGTAATCGAGGACATTTGTCCCTCCGGAAGCTGAATACTCATCCCCGGCTTAATAGCCAAAAATAATCGGTAATTCTCATCGAACTGTTCACGAAACTGACTGAAATTCCGCTCAACAGCCGATAGCTGCAGGTTTTGGACCTGTGTTACGAGAGAAGG
This sequence comes from Brevibacillus sp. NPDC003359, assembly GCF_042878995.1. Lineage (NCBI taxonomy): Bacteria > Bacillati > Bacillota > Bacilli > Caryophanales > Paenibacillaceae > Brevibacillus > Brevibacillus sp. NPDC003359. The sequence goes on along the minus strand of NZ_JBIAOR010000001.1, from coordinate 356,934 downwards.
ATAGTAGCCGCGCCACATCGGCTGGTGATCATGCGTCAATGCGTCTATGGCGATACGGACCCGCGTGGCATGCCACAGCAATTGCTGTTCACTTGCGTTCGTGGAAGCAAAACTTTGCTTGGCTGCCAGTATGGACTGGGTCACTGCATTCAAACTCTCAATTCGTATCGGATTGGGCAAATGCTGGTTCGGGAATCGTTCCGCAAGTTGTACAATGCGCTGCTCTGCCCCTTCAAGATCTCCCTTTTTTGCATACGTCAGTAACTCATGCGCAATTTGATCCAATGCTGCCAACTGCTTTTCTTCTATCGGTTGATTCAGCTTCGAGTACAAATTATGAATGGGCCACGACAAGAACAACCCGATCATGAGAAAGAATAATAAAAACCGGATGTTTTTCTTCAACGCAAATAACCTCCTTCCCTAGTACAGCCTATGGAAAGGAGGACAAGATTAGACCTTATTTGTCGTATACTTCATATTCACCCACCAGATCACCGAGATGGAGATCAAACTGAGAAGCACCGTAAACAAACCAACGAAGCCCTCATACGGATCCAGCACACTCGGCAGCCACGGATGGATGTCCATGACGTAATCGAGAAAGTCATTATTTAGTGTCCACAGCGCAGCGATTCCTACCGGCAGAAGACTTAGCTTGTAAAAACGCGCATACAAAACAGATTCCACAGCCATGCCGGTGTGGGAAATGATCAGCATCACGTCTGTCCAACGCACTTCATTGCCCATCATCCAACCAGCCACGATAATGCAGACGGCCCAGACACCATACTTAAAATTGGTGATGCCAGCCAAAGCTTCCAGTACAGGAATGTGGCGACCCAACAAATAGGTAAGGAGTACAAGCGAAAAAAGTCCGCTACCTGTCGGGCTGTCCGGGACAAAAGGAATCAAATACGCTGGTGTCTCAGCAAGTTGGTTACCATACCACATGAATCCATATATGGTTCCCAAAAAGTTGACGACGAACAGCGTCCAAAGAAACCACCTTTTGCCCAATGATTGCCGAAACCACTCCCATATCCAGATCATGTATAATCGTCTCCCGCTGTGTACGCCGCTAACGAAAAAGCTGACCGCATTACCAGCCAGCTTTTCCCCTATTAGCTTATTTCAAGCTAGCCATGTATTCAGCCAGCTTTGCGATTTCCGCGTCATCTTTGATCAAACCGGCTGGCATTCCGCCTTTACCGTTCTTGATGACGTCAGTAATCTTAGCTGCATCCAAAGTTGCACCGATTTTTTGGAGGTTTGGCCCCATGCCACCCTCCATGTTTTTACCATGGCATCCCATACAGCTTGTTTGCGCTTTCCAAAGTGCATCTGCTTTAAAGCTAGTGTCTGCAGGAGCAGGTGCTGTTGCACTAGAGCCCTCTTTGCCACCAGTTCCTTTGCCTTTACCTGGGTGAGCCAGATGATATTCATGGTTTGCCGCCCAAGTCAGGTAGAAAATACCAACGAGTGCAGTCAGCATCAAGCCAGTAGCAACTGGACGCTTGCTAGGACGACGCTCTTTGCTGGTATCCAGCCAAGGCGCCAGCATCAGTGCACCAAATGCGATACCTGGAATAACAACGATTCCAAGAACGACCCAATCCCCTGCAGCCCATGGATATTTCAGCAATTGATACAGGAACAAGAAGTACCAGTCTGGCAACGGAATGAATGATGTATCATTCGGGTTTGCTTTGTCAGTCAACGGCGACGGATGAGAAACCGTCAACACGAGGAAGCCAACTAAGCAGACGGCTGCCACCATCCACTCTTTCAACAGGAAATTTGGCCAGAATGGCTCGTTTTTACCTGGAAAGTCAGAGTAGGATGGAGAAATGTTCGGGATACGCTTCGCCGATACTCGGGAATCTCCGACGAAGGTAGCATCTTTATCTTGTTTTGCCATGCTATTTCCTCCTTTTTTCGAAGACCGATTATAGTGGACCCGAGATACCTTGCGAACGAATCATAACAAAGTGAGCTCCTAACAGACCAAGCAGAGCGCCTGGCAGGAAGAACACGTGAATCGCGAAGAAACGGGAAAGGGTTTGCGCCCCTAGAATGTCTCCGCCTGTGAGCAACGTTTTTACATAAGGACCAATAAATGGTACAGAGTCTGCGATCTGTACACCTACCTTGGTCGCAAAGTATGCTGTGTTATCCCAAGGCAAGAGGTAGCCTGTGAAACCGAGACCCAGCATAACGAAGAAAATCAGTACGCCGACTACCCAGTTCAATTCACGAGGCTTTTTGTATGCACCTGTAAAGAATACACGCAGAGTATGTAGGAACATCATCACGATTACCAAGCTGGCACCCCAGTGATGCATACCGCGTACAATTACCCCGAACGCTACTTCGTTCTGGAGGTACTTAACGGATTCGTAAGCATTGATAACGTCTGGTACATAGTACATCGTCAAGAACATACCAGACAAGATTTGAATAACGGTAATAAAGAACGTAAGTCCACCAAAGCAGTAAACAAAAGCGGAAAAATGATGTGCCGGGTTCACGTGCTCAGGTACTTCGTGGTCAGCCAAGTCACGCCACATCGGAGTGATGTTTAAGCGTTCGTCGACCCAATCATACATTTTTTGCATCATTTTAGCCGTTCACCCCCGGACGAGGATTTGCTTTTACTTTACCTAAATACAATTTTCCGTCTTTGACTTCTGTCTCATACTCATCAAGAGAGGCCGTCGGTGGCGTTCCCAAAATGTGCTCGCCATTGATCGAATAACGACCCATGTGGCAAGGACAGAAGTACTCATTTGGTTGTCCTGGGCCAGTTCCCCAGTCAACCGTACACCCTAAGTGCTTACAGATCGGGGACAGAGCAAGAATCTCACCCTTGTCGTTCTTGGTAACCCATGCAGTAAGTGTAGATTCTGATTCATACCAACCGTCCTTGGTATGGACCTTGAATTCAACGCGTTTTGGCACGGCACTAAACTCATCCGGACTGCCGACAGCTACTTTATCTCCACCTGCATGTCCTTGCAGAAGGGGGTCTACCGCAAAGCGAATCATTGGGGTGATCATTCCCGCAGCAAGGAATCCGCCAGTTCCCATCAGGGCGTAGTTCAAAAATGTACGCCTGGAAATTTCGCGTTTGTCTCCCATATCTTTTTTCCCTCCTTATCCTGTAAAATAGCGCTACGATGGCATTTTCATACATATACACTAGGTCAATCCCAATCATAGCTAACGCCTATAAAGATGTCAAGAATGTCCAGTGGACATGTCTTTACCCAAACGATGTGTGACAGGATATTGTTGCCAGATTGTCAAATTTAAGACCTTGCCCCACCCATTTTTCTGTAGTATTACCGGAAAACGCTTTCTCTATTGCGTCTCTTTTTTAAGTCAAAACGATTATCCCCGCCCTGTTTGCCACATCTTTATGACCTCTTTGTACAGCACATCTACGGTCACTTCAAATCGCAAAGAAGATTCCAGGTCTTCATCCCCTACCAATAAAGTCAATACGCCTTCTTCTGCTCGTTCCTTTAATTGAATCTGTTCTCCACGAAAATGAAGCACTACTTTATAGGGGAATTCCGCCGGTGTTCTTTGCTCCAGCTCTTCTTCTGCGATTTGATAGCTTAACGGAAACAGCAGCACGCGTCCCTTCAGCCGCTGCTCAATCCCAGCAGCTACATTTAATAAGTAGTTCGTGCGTACAACATGCTCTTCTACTTTTCTGTCCGAGCTGTACAAATAAAGAGGGAGCAGCGCGGTATCCACAAAGGACCGCAACTCCTCCCAGTTTTCAAAATCGTTCAAGTTCCACTGCATAGAGCCGTCTCCTCATTTCCTTGTTCATTTCTGGAAACAAGCGTACCATGAATGGTCGGAGACTCGCAATAACGCATACGATTATGTAATTAGGCTTGCTCGTAAGCCATGATTTCTTTTAATTCGTCTGTTAACCGCAAAAACAGCTCTTTGTTTTTCGTTGCCAGTGCCTCATCAATCTCCTGGATTAGCGTGCGCTTGCGATATTGACGCATCTGCTCGTCTATCACCATTTCAGATAGTAAACCGGAAACCATTTGATTGTTCGTTCCGTACGCGTTGGAATAGAAATTCGGCCACTCCATACCCATCCCTCACTTCAATAAAATAGTCGTTTCGGTAAAACCATTGTATTTTCGAAGCCAAGTCTGGCTCGCATACGTTGCGGTGTATAACCACTGCTCCTGGTCGTCTTGACCAACGCGCAACAATCCCAGATGCACCATCATCTTGCATACCCGATTCACCAAGATATCTGTGGGCGAATCGTAGTAAAACTCTTTCATCCAATGGAGCAGCGTGTCCATCAGCGATTGCTGACTTACCCAACCACCCGAGGCGATCAATGGAATGAGCTGAACCAGCATCGGCAAGTTCGGGATAGCCCGCTTGTACAGCCTCATCCAGAAGCGAATGACATCATGGTACATTTGATCGTTATACGTTTGCTCCAGTCGCTCCCTGCCTGCATCCGTTAATGCTACCTTGCCGTCCACTTCTACAATCCATCGGTGATAGTAGCAGAAATCGTATAGCAACGAAAAACGGTCAGGGTATAAATCAAAGTGCAGACCGTACCCAAAACGCCATTTTTGCGGCAATAGCGGCTCTTCTTTTACGTACAAAAATTGAAAAAGCTGCTGCTGATGACGCTTGTACATGCCACCTTCTGCGGTTAGCGGCACTGGCTCCTGCTGGAGAAATTGTAAAAATTGCATGATATCATCGCATAGAGCTGTTCCCTCATCCCTATAAGCTTGCGGACCGGGATGAACTAATGCGTTTGACTCACGCCACTTTGTCAGCCACGCTTGCAAGTACGGTTCACGGATGTCCAGCGGAATCTGATACTGCCCTACTGTTTTACTTTTCGCCGGAAAAATCCATCCTCGTTTCATTGCAGCAGCAACAAACTTCCGTCCTTCCTCCTGCTTCTTTTCCTTTTCACACTCCAGTGCCACCCCGGCCTTCGCCAACAAATCCTCAAGCGACATGATCGTACGCTTGTCCAGGAACAATTGGAGCAAAAAATGGGTCTCCGCACTGCTCAGCTGCTCAACTTCTTGAGAGATTGTCAACCTGTGCCTCAAGCTAGACAGCAGTGACGTAATCAATTCGTTTTTGGAATGAGGGTTGCATTCGCATCCGTAATGGTTGGCAATCTGATGGAGCTGCCGGATATCGGTGTACACCAAAATCTCAGCCAAGTTCATCTGTGCATCCCTTCTTTACGATGGCTTACTTGTCTCTCATTCTTACCAAAATGCGGAAAAATAAACAGGAAGGCACCGAAGTGACTTCCTGTTTAGCGATTTTTTATGATTGCTCGTCGGATTCTTGGTCCCACAAGTCATGAAGCTGTTGGTATTCTTTCGCTTCCTCATAGCGCCCCGCTTGAGTCAAAAGGGCAATCAGCCTACGGATTTGATCCAAATCGAAACCTGACAAAGATACATATTGCTTCAAAGCCTCAATAGCCGCTTCTGTTTTCCCCATCGAAAGATTCACATCTGCAGCTAATGGGTAAGCAGCCACATACTCCTCGTCAACCGCCTGCAAGCTGCTGACCAATTCTGCTGCTTCATCCAGGCGTCCTACGTGGAAGGCCATCAGGGCGCATCCGTAAAGTACTTCTGGCGAGCGGTCCATGACCAGCGCCTGACGGAATACTTGGTAAGCCTGTTCGAATTGACCGCTTTGTGCGTACGAGCGCCCCTTCGTCAAAAGCATGGACAGACTCTCATCCCCGGCTTGTTCTAAGAGCTTCATTGCTTTCTCGTCTTCTCCAATACGGAAATACATATTACCCAACGCTGCCATAATATCTTGGTTATCTGGCTCTTTTAGTCTCGCTTGCTCCAAATACTTGACCGCTACTTCATCTAAATCTTGGAGTGAATACAGATCCGCTAGCAACAAGTCAAGCTGGATGCTTTCAAAGCCAGATTCTTTGCATTCATAGAGAAGATGTTGCGCCGTTTCAAAATCACTGGAGTCCAAAGCAATTTCCGCCAACAACAGCTGGCATTCTCTGCGCAAAGAGGAATCCATTTGTGGATTTTTGGCCATGACATCTGTCAGCAATTGACTCGCCTCTTCCAAATGACCGAGTCGGTACCAGACCTCTGCCAAATACATCATGACATCCGGCAAATCTTTTCCATGTTCCTGAACCTTTTGCAAAGCGGTCAAGCCCAACTCCACTTCATCGTTTTCGATCCGTTTAATCGCTTCGTCTATGACAACCAGCCACTTTTTCGGCATTTCTTTCACCTCATATGTATTTTGCGTGGCCTTGTTGCTCTACGTGCTTGTTGAACAACCACTCTAATAAAATAGCCACAAAAGACCGTCCGAAGACGGTCTTTTCTTTTACTCTTGATCATATACCATTACGCTCGCGTTAGCCAGCTCATTGTAAGAACAGTGATAAGGATTCCAAAAATACTAAGTACGATGCTGTAATTCGGCTTGGCTAAATCAGTAGAAGACGGCTTCCCATCGAGCGGTACGATCGAAGCAGTGGCATGTTCCAACGAATCTCCATGCGATGTATATGCCTGTGCTTCTACCACGTATGTACCGTCGTCTGTTTGCATGGAAGAGGAAATGACTTGCGCTTTTGGCGCGTTAATTTCCATAACTTCTCCGTTTATAACGAGAGAATTCGCATGCTCCGTGGTACTTGTATTCACATATAAAGTGAAAGAAAAGACCATGAGCAACAAAACAGCTACACTCGCAGCCATGCGTCGCATTCTCGCTGTCACGCTGAAAATTTTTCTGCCAATCGGGATCGCCCACTGCTCTTCTGATAAAATACGGGCCATCACCGCGTCTACAATGGAACGTGATGGAGTTACTGAATGGTATTCTTCTTTATCCATCTCCATCCACTCACCACTGTCCGACCAAATCTCATAGTCGGAACGACAGGCATAGCATGCCGCCATATGGTGATCAACCCGGCGTTGGGTCACCTCAGGCAACAGATTTTCGGCGTATTCAGGCAGTATTTCCTGAACTTCTTCACATCTCATCATCGATTCATCCCTTCAGCTTCATCCAAATGAGGGTCCAGGATGTAGGTTTCCAACTGTCCACGAATACTTTGCCGCGCTCGAAACAGCAAAGACTTCACAGAGCTCACTGTTAAATCCAGAATCGTAGCGATTTCTGTGTAATCCATTTGTTCGTACTCGCGTAATATCAGCGCTGAGCGTTGCTTCTCTGGCAAGCTGTTGATTGCCAGTCTTACCATGCTCTCCCGTTCATTCCGGAGCAAAACTTGCTCAGGCAGCGACTTGGGAGAAGCCATAGGCACTTGCAACGTATCATCCAGATACACGTCAGAATTGCGGCTCTTGCGCAATTCACTAAGCACGGAGTTGCGTGCAATCGTATAGAGCCAGGTGGAGAATGTAGCTTCTACATCTCGAAAAGAATGAATGCTCTTATACGCCTTGTAAAACGTCTCCTGACATATATCCTCCGCTATATGCTCTAAATGTGCCTGACGCAAAAGATGAGTGACAAATGAGAGGATCTTTTTTTCATATCGACGAATCAGTTCAGCATAGCATTCCAGATTACCTTCTTTAATCTCTCGGATAAGCTGGGAATCGGTCATGATCAGGATTACCTCCTTGCGATTCCGATCCCTCAGCGGCCTTTTGCATAATTAGACTGCTGGGGATGTAAAAAGTTGCGCGACCTTACGATTCTTTTTCTCGTCTGTCTGCTGGAAACCATTCACGAAAAAACCCCCAAACCGGGGTTATATGACATAAGCGTAGGGCTTCGTGTCGAATAAGCACTTACCCATACCAATCAAAGGAACAAATCGCATATCTCGATATATCCATTTACCGTTCGACATAACAGATGTTGGAAGATGCATTTCACTAAAATTGAGAATAGTGGAAAGATCAATCTTTGTCAACCAGTTTTCCTTTTTCAGGAAAACGATATCAGCGTCTGCGCCAGTTGTCAAGCTTCCTTTTCGCGGATACAGTCCAGTTGCTTTTGCAACATTTGTCGAAGTGAGCCTGACTAGCAAAGAAAGCAATTCTTCAGGCGTGCACCAGCTCTTTCGCGTATCAATCCGCACATCGTGAATCGGAGACGCTACTTGCCAGCTCCCAAACCATTGACGATGTAATTGACGAAGACCTTGATCCGTCACTTCAGCAGGCAAACGAAAGATATGCAGGTACGGGTCATTTTCTTCAAGATGAAAGGCTGCTTGAGAATCAGTAATGACAGTACGTAACCGCCAATAACGAGTAGCCTCCATCCACATCTGGCGAATGTGTTCCCGTTGTTCTTTTTTCAAGAACGGATCATTTTGCACCTGCATGTGAAGGATCGTATGTTTAGACGTATGAAGTTGCAAAAGCGTTTCCCATTTTATTGTGGAAATTTCTTCTGGATTTCGAATCGTGACATGAAACGAAGAGCAACCATGGTTAAACCACTCTGCTAAGCGGTCACCGTGCAGATCAGCGACATCGATTTCCACGTGCCAAACATAATCCAACAAGCTATTGAAATGCTGAGTTTGTTGATAGTGAATTTGCGGTCTGCTCATCCAACGTTCCGGTCGGAAGACGTCTACCAGGCTTGTACATCCATAGCTGATGAGATTTCGCATGGCTTCTATATATACATCTACCTCTTTGATTTTATACAACGAATGTGTCGGGAGTGCGACGAAACCAGGCAAAAGATACATACCGGTAGCATCTATTTCTTCAAATGAATCGTTGAAGGGGTTTTTCGTCAAGGTATCTTTTGCAATTCGTACGATTTTCCCATGACGAATCCAAATATCAGCTTCTTTCATTTCAAGTGCTGTGACAATCGTTCCCCCGCGTATGACCATCCCTCGCTCCAGCATAGCTCGTCCCCCTCCCGCTTCTTATGTACACACTACTCTTGTACGAGCATATGCAGCAAAAGGGGAAAAAGTACTTATTAGGGCCAAAGCGCTTTTTAAACAAAAAAAGACCGCCGTTGATGTAAGCGCATTCAAACGACGGTAGCACACTCGTGCTTTCTTATATTGGATAGGAGTGGAGAGAAACCATACTGTATTTTTATAATAAACGGAATGTAAGCGCTTGTCAAATCATTTTTGCTAAAATTCGGAACGCTTTCTCTTCGCGACAAAATAAGAAGCCTGCTTCCCTATAGAGGCACAGGCTTCTATTCATTCTTTACTTTTGACTAATTTTCACAAGCAGCTCGTGGAAGCCAGGGAACGATACATCAATCGCATCATCATTTTCGATCGTCGTCTCACCTTTGGCAACTAGACCTGCGATCGCCATCGCCATGCCAATTCGGTGATCGCCCATGCTATCGATGACAGCTCCTGTCAATTCTGTCTTTCCTTCGATGATCATTCCGTCATCGGTAGGTGTCACTTTCGCACCAAATTTTGACAGTTGATTAACCACCGTTGCAATACGGTCTGTCTCCTTTACTTTCAGCTCTTCGGCATCACGGATAACGGTTTGCCCTTTTGCCTGCGTCGCCATGACAGCAATCACCGGAATTTCATCAATAAGACGTGGAATGATATCCCCGGCGATTTCAATACCGTGCAACTCCGAATGTTTCACGAGGAGGTCTGCAACCGGTTCTTCATTTACGACTCGCTCATTCAACAGCTCCAGGCTTCCCCCCATAGCTTTGACCACATCAATGATGCCCGTGCGGCTTGGGTTGATTCCGACATTTTCAATCAGAAGAGAGCTACCTGGTACGACCATCACAGCTGCAATCAAAAAAGCAGCGGAAGAAATGTCACCAGGAACAGAAATGGCACGGCCCTTCAGCTTTTGTCCGCCTTCTACTGAAACGGTCAAGCCATCACGTACAACTTGTACACCAAATGCTTGCAGCATAAGCTCTGTATGATCGCGGGATAAATGCGGCTCTGTTACACTCGTCACGCCTTTTGCTTGCAACCCTGCCAGCATAATCGCTGACTTCACTTGTGCGCTTGCAACTGGGGATTGATACACAATCCCTTGAAGCTCCCCACCACGAATGGATAGCGGTGTGAACTCGCCGTCTTTTCTTCCATCGATTTTGGCGCCCATTTGACGCAGTGGTCCGATCACACGGCGCATTGGTCTTTTGGCAATGGACTCATCACCTTCCATTACTACATGGAAAGGCTGTGTCGCCATGATCCCTGCCATCAAGCGAATGGTCGTACCAGAGTTCCCTACTTCTAAATGCTGAGATGGTTCCTGCAAGCCGTACCAGCCTTTTCCTTGTACGGTTACGGCATCCCCTTGTTGTTCTATCTCGATCCCCATCCGACGGAAGCAGCTAATCGTGCTCAAGCAATCGGCCCCCGGCAAAAAGCCTTCGATGGTTGTGGTTCCTTCTGCTAGAGCTCCAAACATAACTGCACGATGGGAAATAGATTTATCTCCTGGCACCCGAACGGTACCTTTGATTTGTTTGGCTTGTTGTACGCGAAGCATTTCTTCCACTCCTTTTCTCTCTCACGCTCACTCAGATCACCAGTCGCACTGTGAAGCGTCTTCGTTGTAAAGTGTTTTTGCATAAAAAAACTTATGTGCGCTTGTATACATTGTAATCGAAAAAGCGAAGAACTTCCTCTCCCTTTTCCAACTCTTGTTGCGAATGGAATGTAATGCGCAGCACCCCAAAAATGTCTTCCCGCGTCTCTCTGATTTGGAGATTCGTGATGTTGATTTCTTTTGCACCCAACAGAGTCGTGATTCGTCCGATTTCGCCCGGGTTGTCTGGGATATCGATATACAAATCGTTCAATGGAGGCAATGCCCCCGTTTTGCGCTCAGGCAAGCTGTCGCGGAATTCACGTGCCGTTTTGAAGAAATGCTCGATTCCTTCTGGATCTCCCTTTTCTACGAGGTGAACGACATCTTCCAATGCGTTTGCCCAATCTTTTGCGATTTTCAGGATGGGATCGCGGTTTTGCACCAAGATGTCGCGCCACATCTGAGGGTTGCTCGATGCAATGCGCGTAATGTCACGGAAGCCACCAGCAGCAAGAGTTGCATGCCAAGCATTTTCCTCATCGTACTCTGCCACCAGATTGACCAGAGCCGAAGCGAGAATGTGCGGAAAATGACTGACTGCACCCACGACCTGATCATGTGATGCCGCGTCCATTTGCACAACCTTTGCGCGTGTCAATGTGAGTAGTTCAGATAATTGCTTTACTTTTTCTTCAGGTGTTCCCGGAGCTGGTGTCAAAACATAGTAGGCATTTTCCATAAGACGGTCAGAAGCAGCTTCCACGCCGGATTTATGCGAACCAGCCATCGGATGTCCGCCAATAAACGTAACGTGATCGGGAATGACATCTACCGCTTGTCTGACAATACCTGCTTTTGTACTGCCAACATCTGTAATGATCACACCAGGCTGCAAATCCATTTCCACTAACGAACGAATGGTTGCAACGATTTGCTCTACAGGTGATGCGAGGAAAATAATATTTGCTTCTCGAACTGCGGTTTGCAAATCTGTCGTGCCAGCATGAATGACACCAAGAGTCAGTGCTTTATCCAAACAATCCTGACGTACGTCGTAGCCAACTACCCGAATAGTTGGATCGCGTCGCATAGACAGTGCGATTGAGCCGCCGATCAGCCCCACGCCGATTACAGTAATGGTGGTTTTTTTCATCTCCACTCTCTATCCTTCCTTCATCTCTCTTAGACAAAAATGCCGAGGCATGCCCGGCATCTTCGTCCTTTATTTCAATGCTCCAGTCACGATTTCTTTTAATACAGAAAGAATCTTATCATTTTGCTCTTTTGTCCCGATGGTAATGCGTTGAAAACCTGGGAAGCCTAGCGCATTACCAGAGCGAACGATAATGCCTTGAGAGAGCAGCTTCTTGAATACTTCATCGGAATCCTTTTTCACATCAACCAAAATAAAGTTGGTCTGAGATGGATAGTAGGAAAGTCCCCACTCGTCAAAGGAATCAGTAAACTGCTTCATGCCTTCACGATTACGCTCACGGCACGTTTTCACAAATTCCTGGTCTTTTAACGCCGCTCGTGCTGCTACTTGGCCAAGGGTGCCTGTATTGAACGGCTCGCGCACATGTTCCAGAGAGGAAATGAGCTCCTCTGTAGCAATACCGTAGCCGATACGAAGAGCAGCCAGACCGTAGATTTTAGAGAACGTACGCAAAATAATCAGGTTCGGATACTCAGCGAGCATCGGTACTGTTTGTGGATATTCCGGATCAACCACATACTCGTAGTAAGCCTCATCCAAAACGACCAGGACATTTTTGGGAACCTTTTTCAGAAAAGTTTCCAACTCGGATGTCGTTACAATCGTGCCAGATGGATTGTTCGGGTTACATACCCATACGACCTTCGTCTGATCGTTGACAGCTGCCGCCATCGCTTCAAGATCGTGAACGCCATCTTTCAACGGCACCTCAATCAGGTCCGCTCCTTCAATGATCCCATTCGAGCGATATTGCGAGAACGTTTGCGTCGCCATGACTGCGTTTGTTCCTTCGCCCAGAAAAGCACGAGAGATCATCAACAGAATTTCATCAGACCCGTTGCCGAAAAACAATTGGCCTGGTTTGACCCCGAGGAAATCAGCAAGATCCCAGCGCAGATTAAGGCTTGCACCGTCTGGATAAAGGGCCAAATTATCCAATTGTTCCGTAATGGCGGCTTTCGCCTTCGGTGAGGAACCAAAAGGATTTTCATTGGACGCCAGCTTGATGACTTCAGTCAAACCAAATTCACGTTTGACGTCATCAATGGGCTTGCCAGGTTGATAAACCGGGGCATTGAGTATGCGTTGTTTCGGTTGCATCCACGTTCACTCCAGTCACATTTTTCCCACTATTGTAGCGCACTGGCTAACTGATGTACAAAGGTTTTTATTTTTTCTACAGCTTGCGGCATTTGTTTGGGGTCTTTCAGCTCTTCAACATGCTTCTCGATCTGCTGTACGATGGCACTTCCCACAATCACTCCATCTGTATGGGGTGCTACTGCTCTTACCTGATCCGGCGTGGAAATTCCGAAGCCTACCGCAGTAGGAACTGTTGTGCTCGCCTTTACTCGTTCCAGAAAATCTGCCAAATCCTCTCGCAGGTCCACGCGGGCACCTGTCACACCGAGCGATGATACACAATAGAGGAATCCGGTTGCTTGCGCGCCGATCGTATTGATTCTGGAATTGGAAGTTGGTGCCACGAGCGAAATGACATGAATGCCATGCTGTTTTGCTGCGGTTACTGCCGGACCGTTTTCCTCAATGGGCAAATCAGGAATGACAACACCGTCAGCACCAAAGACAGCGAGATCGGCAAAGAAGCGCTCGATACCATATTGTAAAACCGGATTGAAGTAGGAAAACAGGACGATGGAAGCCTCCATGCCTGATTCGCGGAGCCTTTTGACTAATTGCAAAGCATCTCCGATCGTCACGCCATTTTCCAGCGCGCGCTCTGAAGCACGTTGTATCGTTGGTCCATCTGCCAAAGGATCGGAATAAGGGACACCGAGCTCGATGAGATCAGCGCCCGCTTCGACCATCGCTTTTACCAGGTGGAAGGTTGCTTCTATGGAAGGATCGCCTACCGTTAGGAACGGGATGAATCGCTTGCGATCTCGATCGGCGAATAATTGATCGATTCTATTAAGAGCTGTCGTCATGATTACTCTCCCCCTCCTGTTGTCAGCGCTTCTTGAATAGTCAGTACGTCCTTGTCGCCTCGACCGGACAAACAAATAACGAGTATTTTGTCTGATGACATCTCTTTCGCACGTTTTATCGCTTCCGCTATCGCATGTGCGCTCTCCAATGCTGGGATGATGCCTTCCGTTTGGCAAAGCACTTGTACTGCCTCGAGTGCTTCCGCATCCGATACCGATGTATAGGTCACTCTTCTACTGTCTTTGAGATAAGCGTGCTCAGGTCCTACTCCTGGATAATCCAAGCCAGCCGAAATCGAATGAGCTTCTTGCACCTGTCCGCATTCATCCTGCAACAAGTAGGTCAAGGAACCGTGGATGACTCCCGGACGTCCAAGTGTTAGTGTTGCCGCATGCTTTTCGGTATCGATTCCTTTGCCTGCCGCTTCTACCCCTCTGAGCGCGACAGACTCATCCTGAATGAACGGATAAAACATGCCAATCGCATTACTGCCGCCACCTACGCAAGCAACGACCTCATCCGGAAGCCTTTTGAGCATTTGCAGGACTTGACTGCGAGTCTCTTCTCCGATAATTTTCTGGAATTCGCGTACGATGTACGGATACGGATGTGGGCCAACCACAGATCCGATGACATAAAACGTTTCATCTACGTGAGAAACCCAATGGCGAATCGCTTCGTTTGTCGCATCTTTCAGTGTACGTGAGCCGGAAACCGCAGGGATGACTTCGGCACCAAGCAGCTTCATCCGAAAAACATTCAATGACTGGCGGCGAATATCTTCTTCCCCCATGAACACCTTGCAAGAGAGTCCGAGTTTTGCCGCAACCGTTGCACTTGCTACTCCGTGCTGACCAGCGCCCGTTTCTGCAATAATTGATTTTTTGCCCATCCGTTTGGCAAGCAGTGCTTGGCCTAAAGCATTGTTCAATTTATGTGCGCCTGTATGGTTGAGATCTTCTCTTTTCAAATAAATTTGAGCACCACCGACCGCTTTCGTCAAACGATCTGCATAAGTAAGCGGGGTTGGGCGTCCAGCATACTCGCTGAGAAGTCCGTTCAATTCCTGAACAAATGCCGGGTCACGGCGAGCTTCTTCAAAAGCGATCTCGAGCTGTGTCACTGCATTCATCAAAGTTTCCGGAACAAACCTGCCTCCGAAGGCACCAAATCGCCCGTTTTCGTCAGGCACGACTCGCGTAGTTGTTTGACTGTTGTTCATGCGCCTTCACCCTCTCCACCAATACTTTTATTTTTTCGGCGTCTTTTTCGCCATCCGTCTCTACTCCACTGGACACATCGACAATCCCTGCTTGATACTGTCCCATTAATTCTCCTACATTCTCCGCATGAATCCCTCCAGCGATAATGCAGTCTGCTTCCTTGCATGCTGTTTGCAAAGTAGGGATTTGCTCCCACGAAAACTTTTTCCCTGTTCCACCTGCTTGACTAGGATCATACGTATCAAACAAAAAGGCACTGACAATGCCTTGATAGGATTGGATTGCTTGAGCAGCATCCTCTTCTCCGCCTACTGCCAACGCCTTCCATACCGGAGTAGCAAACCGCTCCCGGACTTGTTGGCAAAATTGTGGCGTCTCCTGTCCATGCAACTGGATCACGGATAAAGGCGCCTCGTATAGTACTTCCTCCAGCTCTTCCATCGTAGGATTCACGAACACACCTACAGCGGGAGGATGGCCCGGAACAGCTGCAAGTAATTCTCCAGCAGTTTGTGCATCAACTTGTCTCTTACTTGACGCAAAAACAAGGCCTACGTAATCGACATCCAGCTCTTTTAACAGCGAAAGTGTTTCCGCTCGCTTAATCCCACATATTTTTAAACGAGTCATACACGCACCCCCGGTGCTACTTCTCCCACGAGATCAATGACTGCGCGCTCTACGTCTTTTTGTCGCATAAAATGCTCTCCAACCAACACAGCCCTGGCTCCTGCTTTTCGTACATTCTCAATATCCGCTGGTGTCGAAATCCCACTCTCGCTAACGACCGTCAATGATGTAGGTAGTTCTGCAATCAACTCATGCGTAACGGCAAGGTCAGTTTGAAACGTATTTAAGTTTCGATTGTTGATCCCGAGCAATTTGGGTTCCATCGCTTGAAAAACAAGCTCACATTCACGTTTGTCATGGACCTCAACCAGTACATCCATACCCAGCTCCTCGGCAGTTTGGTTCAGGTGACGAAGCATTTCCTGATCGAGAATGGCAGCAATGAGCAACACACAATCTGCGCCAGCTGCCCTTGCTTCGACGACTTGTATTTCATCAAGAAGAAAGTCTTTTCTGAGTAATGGCCGATCGATTGCCTCGTGAATTTGCCGCAGATAGCTCAAGCTCCCTTGAAAAAAGGACTCGTCTGTCAAAACAGACAAGCATTCTGCCTGAGCCGCCTGATAAGCCTTCGCTATGGTTACTGCCTGGAAATCAGGTCGGATTAATCCTTTGGACGGAGATGCTTTTTTCACTTCGGCAATCACGCTTACAGGCCGTATACTCGTCTCCAAAGCGTGACGAAACCCACGTGGACGTTGGACTTCTTTCGTTGCTGAAAGCAATGCTGAAACCGTTGTTTCTGTATAAAGACGTGCGATCTCTTCGCGTTTCTTTTCTACGATTTTACGAAGCATGAATCATTCCTCCTGCGATGTGACGAACGTGCTCGAGCTTGCGCATTACCAGTCCGCCGTCGATTAGTTCCGCTGCACGTATAACCCCTGTTTCAATCGAGCTAACACGATCTGCAAGGTAAAGGATCGCTCCCGCATTCAGCAAAACGATGTCGCGTGCTGCCCCGCGTGCACCGGAAAACACATCGTGAATGATCTTGGCATTCTCATTCGCATCACCGCCGCGCAAAGCATCCTTTTCGTGTCTGCGCAGACCGAACTGCTCAGGCTCGATTTCATAAGTCAAAATACGTCCATCCCGCAACTCGGCAACATGGCTCGTTCCCGTGACCGTCAATTCATCCAAACCATCCGAGCCTGCGACAACGAGCGCTCTGTTCACATCCAGCTCATTCAAGACTGCGGCTACATTTGGAAGCAATTTGGCATCATAGACGCCCATCAGCTGATGGCTGGCACCTGCTGGATTCGTCAATGGTCCAAGTAAATTAAACACCGTGCGAATCGCCAATTCTTTTCGTGGGCCTGCCGCATGCTTCATCGCTTGGTGGTACAGGGGAGCGAACAGGAAGCAAAGATTGGTCGCACGCAGGCAGTCTGCCGCGTCCTTTGGAGATAAATTGACTGGCACTCCCAACGCTTCCAACACATCAGCGCTACCGCTTTTGCTGGAAACCGCACGATTGCCATGCTTGGCGATGCGTACCCCGTCAGCTGCTGCGACAAGTGCACTCGCCGTCGAAATATTAAAGGTATGGCTACCGTCGCCGCCTGTTCCGCAGGTGTCTACCAAGCCTGGCAGATCGATCGGAAAACTCATCGCCCGCGCTCTCATGGCTTTGGCAAAACCGATAATCTCTTCCACTTGCTCGCCCTTCAAGCGAAGACTCGCTAAAAATGCACCAATTTGAGCCGGAGTTGCCTTTCCGTCCATAATCTCGCCCATGGCCTCTTCTGCAACCGTTCGTGTTAAGTTCTTGCCAAGCAGAATTTGTTCCAGCGCGTATGTTAGCATGACAACTCCACCTTTCTGACAAACATCTGTTCAGCTTTTTCTAACGCAGAGAGCATCGCTGCTGCTTTGTTCACCGTTTCTTGATATTCACTCGCTGGGACCGAATCCGCTACGATGCCTGCACCTGCCTGTACATGTGCGTAACCATCCTGAAAGAACAAGGTTCGAATCGTGATGCAGCTATCGAGAGAACCATCAAACGAAATGTAGCCGATGGCTCCCGCATACAGATGGCGTGCATCAGGCTCGAGCTCTGCAATAATTTCCATTGCCCGCAGCTTGGGTGAACCAGATACCGTACCAGCCGGAAAGGCACTCAGCAATGCATCGAAAGCGTGCAGTCCCTCACGAAGCTTGCCAGTCACATGCGAAACCATATGCATCACATGGGAGTAGTTTTCAATAACCAATGCTTCTTCCACTTTCACGCTTCCGTAAGCAGAGACCTTTCCTACATCGTTGCGACCTAAATCCAGCAGCATGTAGTGCTCGGCTCTCTCCTTTTTATCTGCCAAAAGATCCGCCGCCAACGCAGCATCTTCTTGTGGGGTCGCCCCTCTTTTTCGCGTTCCTGCAATCGGCCGCATCTCTACTTTTTCATCTTCTACACGCACGAGCAGTTCTGGTGATGTCCCGACCACTGTCTCGCCCTCGTATTCGAGATAGTACATATACGGTGAAGGATTCAACGTACGCAGCAATCGATACACCGCAAAAGGATCGACATCTGTCTTTACAGAAAAACATTGGGACAACACGACTTGAAAAATATCGCCGGCTGCGATGTATTCTTTCGCCTGCACGACTAGCTGCTCGTATTGCTCACGCGTCATATTTGGCTGTACGGTCAATGGCGTTGGTGTATCTGCCGCTACTTGAATACGTTGATCCATTTCAAGCGGAGCCGAAACTTTTGTAGCCAGTTCCTCGATTCGTTCACAGACTTGCTTGTATTTTTCGCCAATGATGTCTGCGGTATCGCCTGGCTCCACATGAAGGTTCACAATCAATTGAATTTCCTGCTTCAAGTGATCAAATGTGATCATCTCGTCTACGAACAGAAAGCGCATATCCGGCACTCGTACAGCTTCCTTGCGATGCGCAGGCAAATTTTCGAAGTAGCGCAGCGTATTGTAGCCGAAAAAGCCTACTGCACCTCCACTGAGACGAGGCAGCCCCGGCAGCTTCGGGCTTTTGTAGCGATCGGTTTCTTCACGCAAAAAGGACACGGGATTTCCTGTCTGGACAAGCTTTTCACCAGTGCGATAGGAAACGGTGATTTCTTCACCTTTTGCTTCCACGATCTGAAAAGGATTCATACCAATGAAAGAAAAACGCGCCCAACGCGCACCACCTTCTACACTTTCCAATAAAAAGGAATCACTCGTGCGAATCTTCTGATACAAGCGAATCGGTGTTTCCTGATCCGCCAACAGTTTCATGCTTACAGGGATAAGGGAATACGACGCCGAGAGGGTCTTAACCTCGGCAAGGGAAGGGAAATACATGGACTCTCATCTCCTCAATTAGTGGGAGAGAAAAGGGAATGAGACATCCACCTTTTCTACACCCGCTTCCTAGAGCGAGAGGTAGGGGGAGAATTTTTTGTATACAAAAAAATCCAGACAAAGAGACCTGGATTGGGTGTCAATATGTACCCAGCCTTCTCTTCTCTCCTCGACCTAACTCATCTCAACTCTGCTCTACTCATTCTCTGCTCTCAGCCGGCTTTTGCTTATTACCGGAAAAACAAGGCGCTCTCGTTTCACTTATGGTAAAAGAGAGCGCCATAATTGTCAACCGCGATTTGTCAAATCCGGGCGTAGCTTGACTGCTTCACGCAAAAAGACGTGATGAATGTCTTTTGCTGTCTTGTCCGTATTCACATGCATCATGACACGGATACAAAGCGGCAAGCCACCCGGCACCGGGATTTCTCTTGCGCACATGAGCGGTACATATTGCCAAGCTTCTCCTTCAAGCAGGCGGGCCGCTTGAGCAGGGAAGGTCGCACAGAGGTCCTCTGTCGTCGTGATAATAATGCTGCCAATGTCTTCGGGATTTATTTCATTGTGGCTTACCATTTCCTCTAACAACCATTTGGTAGAGGAGACAATCTCTTCACGCGTATCGGCTTCCACCGTGACCGCGCCTCTGATTCCTCTCATTCCCATCCTTATCCCTCCACTTCTTCTCTCATGACTCCCAGTATGAGTTCTTCTTCTATATTTTTGACGACTTCAACCTGCCCGATTGCCCTCGGCAACACCAATGCCAGCTTTCCACCTACGGTCTTTTTGTCTCGTTTCATGGCTTCCAGCACAGCATCTGGAGAAAGGTTACCTGGCCACGCAGTTGGCAGATGGAACAATTCCAGCATCCGTTTCGTGCGATTGTATACACCTGTCTCGGCAAAACCAATACGTTCCGCTACCTTTGCTGCTAAGCACATCCCAATCGAGATGGCTTCTCCATGATTCAGAGTGGAGTAGGCAGAGAGCGCTTCAAACGCATGACCAAACGTATGACCCAAATTGAGCAATGCACGCTGCCCTTGCTCTGTCTCGTCTTGAGAAACAATAGCCGCTTTCACTGCGCAACCTTTTTCAATGGCTTTCCCTAATAATTCTGAATCGAGTTGCCATAGCAAATCAGCGTTGTCTTCCAGCCAATCGACAAAGGCAGCATCTGCGATGAGTCCGTGCTTCACAACCTCTGCAAATCCTGCTGCGACTTCACGCTTCGGTAAGCTGCGCAAAGCTTTCGTGTCGTAAATGACGACTTTTGGCTGATGGAAAGCACCAATGAGATTTTTTCCGAGCGGATGATTGATGGCTACTTTTCCACCAACCGAACTGTCGTGTGCGAGCAAGGTGGTCGGCATTTGAACGAAATCAATGCCGCGCATGTACGTGGCAGCCACAAATCCAGCCAAGTCTCCTACGACTCCACCACCGAGAGCCAATACAACAGACTTCCTGTCCAGTCCTGCTTCAATCGCCTCTGTCATCAAACGTTCGTAGACAGCCAGGCTCTTTGATTGTTCTCCAGCAGGGACGATTGCAGAGTGGGCCTGATACCCATTCTGCCGCAGAATATCGAGCAAAGGCTCCAAGTAATGAACGGCCACATTCTCATCTGTGATAATCATCAGCTTGCTAGTAGAAGCAATTCCTGCCTCTACTAGCAACGCTGCTGCCTGGTGCAAAAGACCGTCGCCAATCACAATCTGGTAGGAACGCTCCCCCAGCTCAACAGTCAGCTTCTCTACACTCATTAGAATTTCTCCGTGTACGCACGGTATTGACGTACGTTTTCTGCCATGTCGTCAAGAGAATCAGAAGGGAATTTTTCGCACATCGCATTCGCGATCTCCCACGCTACAACTGCCTCCGCAACCACACTTGCCGCTGGAACAGCACAACTGTCGGAACGCTCAATGCTCGCTGAGAATGGCTCTCTGGAGTCAATATCCACACTCATCAACGGTTTGTACAAGGTAGGGATCGGCTTCATAACACCGCGTACTACTACAGGCATTCCTGTCGTCATTCCGCCCTCGAGTCCACCTGCACGATTCGTTTTACGGCTGTAACCTGTTTCTTCGTTCCAAATAATCTCGTCATGAACTTGCGAGCCTTTCAGACCGGATGCCTCGAAACCGATACCGATTTCGACACCTTTGAAAGCCTGAATGCTCATAATCGCTTGTGCAAGACGTCCATCCAGCTTGCGGTCCCATTGCACATGGCTACCCAATCCAATCGGCACGCCTTCTACGATAACTTCTACGGTACCACCAAGGGAATCCCCGTCTTCTTTTGCTTTGTCAATCGCTGCCATCATCAGTGGCTCTGCTTCTTTGTCCAAGCAGCGTACTGGCGATTCTTCAGTGCGCGCAATCAGCTCGTCCAGACTCACTTCTTGTCGCTTCGCCACGATCTCATTGATCTGGAGTACCTGTCCACCAATACGGATACCAAATGCAGCCAGCAATTGACGGGCTACTGCACCAACAGCTACGCGAACAGTAGTCTCACGAGCACTGGAGCGTTCTAGAATATTGCGCATATCGCGTTGGTGATACTTAATAGCCCCGTTTAAATCAGCATGTCCAGGGCGTGGACGGGAAACCCGACGCTTTTCTTCAGCGCCTTCCTCTACAGGCTCAGCACTCATGATTCCTTGCCAATGCGTCCAATCATTATTTTCAACGACCAGTGTGATAGGAGCTCCGGTTGTATATCCATGACGGACACCAGAAAGAATTTTCACCTGATCCTTTTCAATCTGCATTCTTCTGCCGCGACCATGGCCTTTCTGACGACGTGCCAACTGCTCATTAATTTCCTCAATGGAAATCGGCAAATTGCTCGGTACGCCCTCGATGATAGCTGTTAATTGCGGCCCGTGGGATTCCCCTGCTGTCAAGTAACGCATCTCTATCCTTCCTCCATCCTCCAGGCAGCCTTTACCCCCTACCGGTACTCTTTTCGGGGTGCTGTCCTTTATCACTTTTAAGCGCTATAATATCATACCTAGTACGCCGTGGAAATACAAAAGTGGCAAACGTCTGCGAAAAACCTTTTCTGCTTACAGGAAAACGCCCCTCCGTATAAGGAGAAGCGCTCTCTTTACGCTATCGCGAATGATTCAGGATTGACATACCTACACGTTGAAAAAAGGATTGGGGCTCAGCGGTTTTCGAGTGTGATCCACGCGTAACAAATCATCTAGTTGTGTCCTCTCCGCCCCTAATATCTGACCACATTCCTGCAACGTGATCAGCCCTCGACGGTATGCTTCGATGACCTTGTGTTTATCCATCTGCTGCCTCCTCTTGCAAAGTAGGTATTCCTAGTCTTGGAAAAAAACAGCAGAGATATACTAAGGCCAACATGAATCAACCCATTTTTCGATAGAAGAACGTATCCTCTGTTTCCAGTTGATACTGTTGCGGCTGAAAAATTTGCTCGGTGCTGCCTACAAAGAGAACCCCGCCTGGTTTCAGTGCCCGGCTAAACTTATGATACAGCTCATGCTTTGCTTCCTCGGTGAAGTAAATCATCACGTTCCGGCAAATAATCAAATCAAATTGAGAATCAAATGAGTCCGCCAATAAATTATGTTTTTTGAACGTCACTTTTCTCTTCACTTCGTCCGTTATGCGATAGCTGAGTGTATCCTTTTCAAAATACTTTGTTACGAGGTCTTTCGGACAATCTTGCAGGGAGCGGTCCGTATATACCCCTTGTTTCGCTTTTGCCAATGCTCCCTCATCAATATCGGAAGCAAGCACGGTCGCATCCATCTTCTTGCGTAGCAAAATCAGCGAGAGTGTGTACGGCTCCTCTCCTGTCGAGCATGCCGCACTCCAGCATTTCACCCGCGGCGATTGTTTTGCCAAACGTGGCAAAATTTTATTCTCGAGAACTTCCCATCGGCCTGGGTTACGGAAAAATTCCGATACGTTGATGGTCATCCTGTCGAGGAACTCATAGAAAAGCTCCTTGTCTTTCGCGATGGCATCGAAATACTGGGCAAATGTGTCGTACCCCCGCTTTTGTCTCAACGAGGTTAGACGGCGCTTCATCTGTGCTTCCTTGTAGAGGGCAAGATCAATTCCAGTCATTTTCTTAACGCTAGCAATAAATTGGAGAAAGTCCTTATCTTCCATGCTGAATCGTACCCCCTTTGAAAACTCCCTAACTTCATTCGCTATATTTCGTCATTATCCTATCTGTTTTGACAAAGATTTTGACAAAAAAAAGAAAACCCCCAAAAATGGGGTTTTCTTTATCATTCTTAGATCCAGCGTTGGATTGTTTTCTCGAAGGAGAGAACTTCTTCAGCGGAGAACCACAGGCCGATTTCACGCTCAGCGCTCTCAGGAGCGTCAGAACCGTGGATGATGTTCATGCCAACGGAAGTAGCGAAATCGCCACGGATTGTACCGGAAGCAGCGTCTACTGGGTTTGTTTTGCCCATCATAGCGCGAGCAGTTGTGATTACGTTGTTACCTTGCCATACCATAGCGAATACTGGTCCGGAAGTGATGAAGTCTACCAGTTCACCGAAGAACGGGCGCTCTTTGTGCTCTGCATAGTGTTCTTCAGCCAGTTCGCGGCTTACTGTCATCAGCTTAGCGCCTACGAGTTGGTAGCCTTTTTTCTCAAAACGGGATACGATTTCCCCGATCAGGTTGCGTTGTACGCCATCTGGTTTTACCATAAGGAATGTTTTTTCCATTGTAAGTATGCCTCCATTAGAGCTATGTATTGGTGCATAGGACACCAACGAAAATTTTATCAAAACTAGCGTGGTCAAGCAACAGGCAGAGCGTCAAAATATCATTAAAATTTGCGATCGATAATAAAATTGGCGATACCTGTCAGAGATGTCTTGGCTTGGTTATTAGGTAAATCTGCGAGAATGGCATGCGCACGGGCAATATAGCGTTCAGCGAGGCGCTGCGAAAAGGCAATGCCTTCATCTTCTCGCACCAAACGAATCGCTTCATCCGCATGATCCCAAAACGTATTTTGCGCGATCCATTCCTGGAATTGCAAACGTGCTTTTCCATGATGAGCCGAATAAAGCGCTGGCAACGTAATGTTTCCATGCACCAAATCGCTTCCAGCAGGCTTCCCTAACTGCTTCTCAGTCCCTGTAAAATCCAAGATGTCGTCGGTAATTTGAAAAGCCATCCCCACATTGTAGCCGTACCAGTACATTTTGCGAATCATCTCATCTGTCGCACCGCTTGCAACTGCTCCTAATTGACAGCTAATCGCAATTAATAGCGCAGTTTTTCGTTTGATTCTGCGCAAATACGTACGGAAGTTTTGGTCCCAGTTATTCAAATCTTTTACTTGCTGGATTTCTCCCTTGCAAACCTCGACGATTGCATTCGATAGAATTTGGTGCAATTGCGGGATGGGGAGTTGAGAGGCAATGGCCAAAGCTCGTGCAAAAATATAGTCGCCGGCGTACATGGCTACTTTGTTATCCCACTTCATCCGAACGGTATCTTTCCCGCGACGCTTATCCGCATCATCAATTACATCATCATGCACCAGGGAAGCCATATGGATCAGTTCGAGAGGAACAGCCACATGCTTTAGTTTTTTGACATCGTAATTGCCCCACTTACCGCCAAGCAAAACAAAAACGGGACGAATCCGCTTTCCTCCTGCCTTGAGCAAGTGAGTCGAAGATTGATGCAGCTCTCGAACCGGTGTATCAATTGCTTTTTCCAGCTCATCTTCTATGTATTGGACATCTTTTTTCATCTTGAAGTAAATATCGACTAGATTCATCCGTTCCACCTATCTCGTCAACGTAGTATTGGTCTGTCGGCCGCCAGCCTGCCACAGATCGACGGTTGCAGGTGCCGATAGAAGTCCCAGCTCCGCTGCGCATCGGTAATAGTACTCCAGTCCAATCCGCTGAACGTCACCGAAATCGTGCTGTAATCCTTGGAAATAGTGGATCCATTGCTCTTTCTCTCCACCGAAATGTGTGTGAACGTAGTCAATCAATGGGGCTGTATTCGCTCTTGTTTTCCTTTTGCTCTCTAAAAAGGATACATGGACTTCCGCAATCAAATCATGATGGTCGGCAATAACCGCTCGACGAAGAGCCCAAATGGCAAAGGTCATGGAATAGCCCGTAAACTGATGCCACAGCTCCCCTAAGTCATAGACATACAGGTCTTTGGCCGTTCGCTCAGCTGAAATAGCGTCATCCCCGATCAAGAGTGCTGCATCAGCATCCTCCAGCATTTCTTGCAAAATGGGTTCCTGTGTAACGTAAGAAATCTCATATTCGTAAAACTTATGGAGAATGATCTTTAAGAGGTTCACTGTGGTAGCCGATGTGTTGGTTAAAGCTATTTTGGCACCGTTTAATTGTTCAATCGGCTTTTTGCTGAACAAGAAAAGGGAGCCTACTCTCCCCTTGGCACTGACAGACAGATCTGCCAATGCCACGTATTCGGAGGCATGCTCTGCATAGCTAAACGAAGAAATCGGTCCCAAGTCAATCTCGCCATTCGCCATTGCAGAGTTTAACTGCGCAGGAACTTGGCGGATGAATTCGATTCGGTCTTCGAATTTCGCCTGATCAAAATAGAAGTAAACCGGCAATACATTGGTATACAAAATTTGTCCAACACGCAAAGACTTTTGCATGCGTTTATTCCCCCCAACGCCGGAACAGCGAATGTGGTACATCAATTGCATCCAAAGTTTTCCCTACAACAAAATTGATCAGATCATCCATGGTTTGCGGTTTCTGATAGTAGCCTGGCATGGCAGGCAGAATCTTGACTCCCAGGCGGCTTAATTTGAGCATGTTCTCGAGCTGAATCGCATTGAGCGGCGTCTCTCTCGGAACGATGACCAAGCGCCGACCTTCCTTGATCATGACATCAGCAACACGCTCCAGCAAATTACCTGACGCGCCATGTGCGATGCCAGAAACAGTCCCCATCGAGCACGGTACTACGATCATACCGTCACAACGATAGGAACCACTGGCTGCGGGACAATTGAAATCTCGCAGTCCCCAATAATGTAGCTCACCCGAAAAGTCTTGTTGCAGCTTCTCCTGCAATAGAGCTTCTCTGTCATCCGTGTGCCAATCCAGTTCATCACGAAATACTTGCCAGCCTGCTTCTGTAATCATTAAGTGAACAATATGTCCAGCACGTAAAAGCTCCTGGACGACTCGAACACCATAGATAGCACCACTTGCACCAGTTATCCCGACAGCCCACTTTTGCTTGTTCATGCAATCACCAAATCAATCATCGTAAAAGTAAACATCACGACACTCAAGATGCCGTTCATATTGAAGAATGCCATATCCAGCTTGGACAGATCTGTCGGCTTCACCAACGTATGCTCATAGATCAAAATTGCACCCGAAATGAGCACACCTACCAGGAACCAAATAGACAAGTCTGCAACTACATACAGGGACATCAGGCCAACGAAAGTAAGAACGTGGCACACGCGGGCGATCAGAAGTGCATTGGCAATTCCGAAGCGGCTCGGCATTGAATGTAGCCCTTCTTTTCGGTCAAACTCAGCGTCCTGGCACGCATAAATGATATCAAATCCCGCTGTCCAGAACATAACGGATGCGAACAATAGAAGGCCGACGCCATCTACTTGCCCCGTTGTAGCTACCCAGCCACCCAACGGACCAAACCCGAGGGAAACCCCGAGAACAAAGT
This sequence comes from Brevibacillus sp. NPDC003359, assembly GCF_042878995.1. Taxonomy (NCBI): domain Bacteria; kingdom Bacillati; phylum Bacillota; class Bacilli; order Caryophanales; family Paenibacillaceae; genus Brevibacillus; species Brevibacillus sp. NPDC003359. The sequence continues at coordinate 330,282 of NZ_JBIAOR010000001.1, read as the reverse complement.
GGCAAAGCCAAGTAAAGCGTTTCGTATAGGAATAAAGCACGAGCACAAACACAGCAAGCGGCAACAACTTCACAGCCAAATCATTTAACTGGAATGCAGCAATGAACAACACCGCAAATGACACCACGATAAACAAAATGACTTCCACAATCGAAATGAGGCCAGCAGGAATCGCTCGTGTGACCGTCCGAGGATTTTTCGCATCAATAACCCGGTCGATGACTCGGTTTAAAGACATCGCTGCACTTCGAGCGCCCACCATAGCTACCGTCACCCAAAAAATTTCTGACCAGGTAGGCCATGCATTCTCTACCACTATACTTCCCAAAACAGCTCCCATAAAAGCAAAAGGCAAGGCAAAAAGGGAATGCTCGAATTTAATCATTTCCAAGATGATTTTCAATTTACGTAGACCCATCTATGACACTTCCTATCTAGTGAAGAAATACCGGTTTACTCCCCATATACACGTTTTAGCGCCATCGCATACGTCAAGCTATGGCTTGGTGCCAATATGCAAGGCTGATACGCCGCCCATAAACAATTTGACCTGAACCGGGTCCAAGCCTGCTTTCTGAAACATGCTTGCCAGCTCGCGACTGTCCGGGAAATTGGTCAGGGAATGCGGCAGCCATGCGTACTCTTCGTACTTGTTGACTGTCAGCTTTGCGATCAATGGCAAGATTTTATAGAAATATAAGTAAAATAGCTTCCGGTACGGAATGAATGGGGGCTTGGACACTTCCAGAGAAACGACTTTACCGCCCGGCTTCACGACACGCGCCATTTCATTCAAGACCTGCTGAACATCCGGTACATTGCGCAGGGCAAACCCGATCGTCACGAAGTCGAATGTATGATCCTCGTATGGCAGATTCATTGCATCTGCGTTCACGAGTTTTACGTTGTTACCAACACCTGCGTTCGCCACTTTATATGCCCCTACATCCAGCATATTCTGGCTGAAATCAAGACCAACAACACTGCCTTCTTTTCCAACTGCCTTAGCCAATGCAATGGTCCAGTCTGCTGTACCACAAGCAACATCCAGCGCCGTATGCCCTGGCTGGATATTCATCTGCTTCATCGTGTAATTACGCCAAGCAATATGACTGCCAAAGCTGATTACATTATTCATTTTGTCGTAATCGTCTGCAATGCTCTCGAAAACGGAGTGAACGTACTCTGCTTTCTCATTCATCTGTGTCTGGTTCACTTGGCTACATCTCCTCAATTACCTTCTTCAAGCGACTGATCCGATGGGAGTACCGTGCCGTAATGGATGCAAGCATGTTACGTGTCTCTGCAGGATGCAGCGTACGCACCATTTGCTCACATAAACCGATCAATTCCATGGCTTTCCCCTCAACGCCAGACAAAACTTGCGCGAGTGTAGCCCCAGGTTTTTGCAACAAAAAACGGGCAAAACCAAAAGGGACTTGTTCTTGCCATTTGAGCTGCTCCCACTCTCCGATCACACTCTCTACCTTGGCTGTTTCCTTCATCAGATCGCTCCAGAAGCAACGGCGATCAGCCGAATCGGCGTACTCCTCTACAACAGCCACGTATAAGCCCGTATCAATCGTATTTCGCAGTTCCCAGTACTCTTCATCTGATAAACTCTTGCTGTCTCGCCCCGCGATATAGAGTCTCATCTTCGCTTCGTTGACTCGCTGAATTGCTGCTGACAACACTTGAATGGCTTGGATTTCACCCGCTGAAGCGAGAAGGTGATAGTAGCGACTGCTGTAATAATCACCCGCAAGTACGGTCAGCTGCCTGTTTCGCTCCGCGCTCTGTGAGGAATCGTACTCATTTTTCACGAGCTCATGCGTGTCGAGTCCCAATTGGACAAGGCCTGTTGCAGTACATAAAACCGAAGCCTTTTCCTTCGGCATGTCTTGTTCCAGCAAAAAAAGGTACAACAGCTCTAGACGATTTTCCGCCATGGAAGGAACGTCAACATAATGTTCTACATAGGAATGGGTGATTCTCTTGTAGATTTGTTCGATAATGGACCGAACTTCTTCTACATTCGGGGAAAATTCTTTGCTCATGCGTCCTCCTCCACAAGCTGCACAACCTATAGATGTCTGCCTGTTCCGTACTGTTCCTTACTCTTCGATCTTGCTCTACCGTCCGGTCAAAAGGCCGTCTCTACTATCATACCATACTTCTTCCATCAGGGACTAATTCGCTCATAAAAATACGGCTCGATCCGAATAGGAAATGTACTGCTTACAAAGGTCTGGATATCCGAAGGGTCGGTTAAAGGTTTGTCATGTCCTACGAGATTTCCCGTTGTCGATTGTATGGCAATCAATAATCTCGATTCTTTTGGTGGATCCGTCTCTTCTAACAAGCGATAGTACACGGGCCCGACATTGTCTGCATAGGTACGCAAGTCGTATGTCAAACGGTAAAAATCTTGATAGACGGTGTTTAACTCTACTTTTTCGGCAGGTTTCACTACAAAATCGACATAGATCGATGGGTTTTCCCATTTTATACGCTTAATATTATAATGCGTCGACATCCTTGTAAACAAATCAAGGGCATTTTGCTCGCTTAAGTGAATGGCACGCGCTGACTGAAACGTCGGTATATCCGCTTGCATCCACTGATTTGTGGGAACGAGCGACAGCATCAGAGCCAAGAAAGTGGAAACAGCAATCGCCATCAACAATTGACGCGGCATAGACATCCCTCCTCTCCTCCATTGTACAAACAAAAAAAGCAGGCTATGCCTGCTTCTTAGCAAAACGACTTGCTCTTTAATCGGTCGTATCCACGACGCCATGCTGCGAGTAAATCACTGCTTTTCCTCGCACCTTAATCGCAGAGGTGTGCTCCGTAAATTGAAAAATCATGACTTCGCCTTTGTCAAGCTTCTCTGTATGATGAAAACGCGTATCAGTGCCTCTTGTTAACCCGATCACATGAACGCCATTTTCCTTCGCTTTGACTACGAAATAATCCTGGTTAAAACCCGATGGTTGTGCCAATATGTTTCCTCCTGACCAATACGGTATGCGCCTACGTCTAGTATGATGCCCCTTCTGACTCCAGTCGGCTCGTGATCTTGTCTACATAGCGCTGTGTCTCTTGTGGCAATTGGTCAAACTTCGCTTCAAGCTGTTCATCACTGCTGATTCCCAGACGACTCATCCGACCTGGCCCAGCATTGTAAGCAGCAAGTGCTACTTTCACATCTCCATCATAACGATCCAGAAGTGTCTTCAAATATTTTGTTCCACCTTCAAGGTTTTCATCAGGGTCATATACATTGCGGACTTGCATGGCTTTTGCCGTATTGTCCATCAGCTGCATCAAGCCCTTCGCCCCTGCGTGAGATTCTACATTCGGATTGAAATTGGATTCGGCCCTGACGACCTCTCTCACCAGATCAACGTCCACTCCAATCGCTTTCGCTGTCTGATCAATCTTGTCCAAGATTTCCGCTGTAGGAACAGACGCGCCTTTTGCAAAAGACAGGGACTGCTCATTTTGAATATGGGCAGGAATCCTCCAGCTCCGTGAACCATCTAGCTTGGCCAAAATCTCCTGCGAACTGATAACCCGCTGGCCGGTTGTTGCTAACTGGGACTGCAGGATGTCCGAGAAGAGCCCTTCGTCTCCATACGAAAGCGAAGTGGCATCATTGGTTTGCGGCAATGTTTGCAAATATGGTTGAAGTGATACAGGCACCTTCATAGCATTGAACAACCCTTCCCTAGCTTGTCTACCTATCATTATAAAAAAGAAAGATCAGGAAGCCAATAGCAAAATGGAACTACTTGGGAGAGTAAAAAATCTCACACAAAAAAAGAAGCCTAAGCTACAGGCTTCTGTTCGTTATATGCGTATGGTCGGAATGCAGGGATTCGAACCCTGGACCTCACCCACCCCAAGGGTGCGCGCTACCGGGCTGCGCCACATCCCGACGTTTTCACGTTTGTCGTGAAAATGTTACTCCCTACTTACGTTTTTGATTATACAATACTGCCGCTCACCCTTGCAAGATAAAAGAACTAATATCTTCCATCTTTTTTCATCCCGTTGAATATTTTATAAGAGAATGAAGATTCATTTTCAAAACCAAATCATGTTTCCTTACGTGTCATTCTCATTCCCATCAATTTGTACGAGAGCCGCATGTCAATTACCGTTCCAGCGTGAGACAACCTCAAATATGATGTTAGGAATAACAGAAGTGAAGGAGGTGATTATTAATTGAGTGACAAGAAGCGTTGTTCTCTCTGTAAATCAAAGCCTTGTTGTTGTCCAATCAAAAATGAATATAACAACCAAAACAAGGTCACGAATACGTTTAAACCAACGATCAATATAATCAGCCCTGCTAGTCAACTATTTTCAGCATTCAGAGCCGTCAATCAAACTACTACACAACGTGTGGGACCTGCTGATCTGACGACAATTGAATATCCAGATGAATTATTTGATTTAAACAATGAGTATAATCCGAGCACATCGGCCTTTACTCCAAAACAGGATGGTGTGTATTTGGTCATAGCAAGCCTTGGTTTTCTCTCTGATGTTCCCACAAATTATAGTGTTCGAATATTTATCGGAATAAACGGGACGATCTCGCTCCCTTTCACATCCGTTATCAGCCACTCTCTAAATAAAAACACCTCTCCCCGAATGATTTTTCCGAATGAGAAGTGTTGTATTTTGTAGGCTTTAACTTTCTCAGCTATGCATATGCGTTTGCTAAGAGCGAATCAAACTAAATACTTCTGCACGGGCAGCTGCATCTTTCTCAAACATCCCGCGAACAGCAGAGGTGATCGTTTTCGAGCCTGGCTTTTTCACACCACGCATCGTCATGCACATATGCTCTGCTTCTACAACCACAACCACGCCATGCGGATCGAGCTTGCGCATAATCGCGTCAGCTACTGTTGCTGTAATTCGTTCCTGCAACTGCGGACGTTTTGCTACGGTATCAACCGCACGCGCCAGCTTGCTCAGTCCTACCACGCGGCCCCCACGCGGTACGTAAGCGACATGCGCTTTGCCGAAAAAGGGAACCAGGTGATGCTCACACATGGAGTAAAACGGAATGTCCTTCACTAAAACCATTTCCTCATGATCTTCGCTGAAGACAGTCTCGAAATACTTCTCTTCGTCTATATGCATGCCCTCGAATACTTCGGCGTACATTTTCGCAACTCGCTTAGGGGTATCTAGCACTCCTTCTCGATCAGGATTATCCCCTACTGCTTCTAGGATCATGCGAACAGCTTGTTGTATTTTATCCAAGTCGACGTTCATGATTGTACCTCCTATGTAACGGCATACGCCTTGTTTCTCATCACAAAAGTCTGCCTGCGCCAAGTTCCTGTCAGACTTAGTGCCTGCTCGCGATCAAAGCCAATCTTACCATATCGTTTAAAAAAAGACAAAAAGATATACCAGTATTTTCATAGGCAAACTGTATGTACACAGAAAAAAACCCACATTTTATCAATGTGGATTTTTTTATGTAAGTGCTTCGTTCTCAAAAGAAACAACTACTTGATGGAGTCTTTGAGTTGTTTACCTGGTTTAAACGCAGGTACTTTGCTGGAAGCGATTTCGATCTCTTCACCAGTTTGTGGGTTACGACCTTTACGAGCCGCACGTTCACGAACTTCGAAGTTACCAAAGCCGATCAGTTGGACTTTATCACCAGTTTTCAATGCATCTGCAATTGCGTCAAGAACTGCATCAACTGCTTTTGTTGCATCTTTCTTGGTGAGTTCTGTGGTTTCAGCCACTTTTGCAATCAGTTCTGTTTTGTTCATTATCTTCACCTCCCCTCAAAGAACACCAAGTCCTAGCTATTATTTTTCTTAACCGAAACGAAGCGTTTTATACACGATTGGTTGTTTTTACCGATCTGACAAGCTTATAGTAATACACCGATTTCTTAAATTCAAGCCCCTCCTGTCGAATTTGAACGAAATACAAGAAAAAAAGGCATCTCGTCATGTCAGATGCCTTCCCTATATTTGTTGTTTATAGGACTTTGGAACTATTTATTAGAGTATGATCGCAATCAGGCCACCCGATCCCTCATTGATAATTCGACCCAATGTCTCCTGTAATTTGTATCTGGCGTTGTCTGGCATCATGGTAATTTTTCCCTGAATACCCTCTCTTACGATGGAATGGAGCGAGCGTCCAAAAATATCGGAATTCCAGATGGAAAGCGGGTCTTTGTCAAAATCTTGCATGAGATAGCGGACAAGCTCCTCACTCTGCTTCTCTGTTCCGATAATCGGTGCGAATTCAGACTCGACATCCACCCGAATCATGTGAATAGACGGTGCTGTTGCTTTGAGTCTGACTCCAAAGCGCGGTCCCTGGCGGATGAGTTCAGGTTCGTCCAAGGTCATTTCATGCAAAGACGGGGCTGCTATACCGTAGCCCGTACTTCGGACCATGTGCAATGCTTCCGCTACCTGATCAAACTCGCGCTTGGCATGTGCGAATTCCTGCATGATTTTCAGCAAGTGATCCTTGCCATTTATCTCCACGCCGACAATTTCCATCAAGATGCGGTCATACAGTTCATCTGGCGCATAGAGGTCAATCTCTGCGATCCCTTGCCCCATGTGCATGCCAGCAAGAGAGGCTTTCTCTACAAAGTCATAGTCGTTGAAGAAGCCGACGACACGGTCCACATCGCGTAACCGGCGGATGTCCTGCACGGTCTCACGTACAGCTTCCTCGTAGTTCTGACGCAGCCAGTGCCCGTTTTCCAGCACCATTACCCAGCTCGGTAGATTGACATTTACTTCATGGACTGGGAATTCAAACAGTACTTCTCTCATGAGGAGCAAGATTTCCTGCTCTGTCATATGATCGACCGACAAAGCAACGACTGGTACATCGTATTTTTCCTGGAGCTGTACGCGAAGGTTTTGTGCTTCGTCGGAGCGCGGACGCGTCGAGTTCACAACGATCACGAACGGTTTTCCAACTTCCTTCAGCTCGTTTACAACCCGCTCCTCTGCATCGATGTATCCTACACGCGGTATTTCCGCGATGCTGCCATCCGTTGTCACAACGATCCCGATGGTTGAGTGTTCCTGGATAACCTTGCGTGTCCCGACTTCGGCCGCTTCCTCAAATGGTACAGGCTCTTCATACCAAGGCGTATTTACCATCCTTGGGCCATTGTCGTCTTCAAAGCCCTTTGCCCCTTGTACCGTATAGCCAACGCAGTCAACGAGGCGGACATTGATGCTGAGTCCTTCTGTCACATGTACGTTAACGGCCTGGTTCGGAACAAATTTGGGTTCGGTTGTCATGATTGTTCGTCCTGAAGCGCTCTGCGGCAACTCGTCTGTAGCTCGAATCCGCTCCGCTTCAGAGTTGATATTCGGGATTACAACTTGCTCCATAAACCGTTTGATAAAGGTCGACTTTCCCGTACGAACAGGGCCTACCACTCCGAGGTAGATGTCTCCGCCCGTCCGTTCGGCAATGTCTTTAAAGATGTCGACTCGTTCCACGATCGATGACCTCCTTCTATTTGTCTATTTTTACACTATGACCGATTTTCCGAATTATCCCTGACCGCCAGTATTTTCGTAGGGAATCTCGTACTAGTTTTGTGGACAGTACAAATATATGTATTTTTGCGTTAACTAGAACCAAAAAAAACGACCCTGATGAGAGTCGTTTTTTACGAAGTTAATTTAGTTTGAGAAGCTTCGGTTCACCATTCACCATTTCATATGGAAACGATTTCGCGGGAACGAACATGGAATTGCGCGCCATTACGTACCGCGGGTCTGTTTTAGCTGGCACGGTTACTTTTGTATCCCGAAGCAATTGCGCGATATCCGAAGCATAATCGATTCCGACTTGTCCTTCAGCGTTCATGACCAGTGGCAATAAGTAAGTCCCCATCGTAGACGGCACCTGCCACGCTTTTAACCCGAGCCGGTCATGATCGATGGAATAGTATCCATTCCCCAAGTCAGCGAGTACAGGTAGCTTTTCGAAATGTCCCTTATAGCGGTCTACTTCGATCTGTACGTCTGCTACCGTACTGACAGCTGTCAAATGAATGAGCTTCACTGTCGGCTTTGTATCCACATCAATCAATACGTACTTGTATACGCCACCTTTTTCAAATGCGTTCCCAGGTACATCCGGCATGTATTTAGGGATCATTTTGCGGAAATCAATCTCGTATTTTTCAAAAATAGGAGTATCGAGGGATTTCGTTACGATCGGCAATACTGCTGTGTCTTTTTGGAATTGCTCAATCGCTTTTTGCGTTGCTTCTACAAAAAATGTACTAGGAATTTGATTCTCTGCCCTGCGCTCATCCGGATACAAGCAGCCAGATAAAAGGGAAGACAGAATCGTCAAACTGATCAAAAGCTTGAACGATTTTCGCCACGATTGCCACATCTTATGTACACACCTCTTACATTCCATCTTCATTTTCTTTGCGTTGTCGCTCGAGTGCAGCCGCTACCACTGATTTCAACTTACTTTCTGGAATCCTGACCGTACAATCCTTTTCCGTCGTTTTTGCCTGACAGGCCAAACGAATCCCATTATCCAGATCCTTTTCAGGCAGCTTGCGCTTTTCTAGCACCGTTGGCGGGCACAAGAGGCCATTCTCAACGACCACGCGGCACATCAGACAAGATGCGTGCCCACCGCATCTCTGCGGGATTACGATACGAGCTGACGAAGCTACGCTGACCAAGGTTTGCCCTGTCCGCGCCTTCACACTCTTCTTGCTCGGGAGAAAGGTTACTTTCCCCATTCCGTCACTTCCTTTACTAATAAGGCCGATGAGCCACCTTGACTGTTCCTGGTGAAACAATCTTCGTCTGGCAGCCTAATCTGTAGCCTTCTGCGCGTTCTGCCTTGCGCAATCGCAGTTTTTCTTCTGGTGTCACTTCGTTTAAGTACTCTGCCCCTTCCAAAACATGCGTACGGCATTGTGCACATACCCCTCTTTGGCAAGCATGACCCCACACAATGTTGTTCTTTTTGGCAAGAGCAACAATCGATTGATTCAACTCGATCGAGACTTCATGACTGCCTGCACGAGTAAGTAGTGTGATCGTTGACATCGATAATCCTCCCTAGACAAAAATCACAATTAAAATCATGACAAGCACGACGAGTAATAATAAGAATGCGAAGGTCTTCACAAGGAACCGCAAAAACGTATTGGTTATTTTTCTGGCAAAGATCATAATTAAATTGCAGACGAACATTAGCCCAATGGCAATCAAGGAAATGTTCATCTTTGTCATAGGATCAATATACATCGGGACTGCAGCATCCTTTGCATTTTTTGCTTTATTATACCATACTTCCCCCTCTTCGTCTGACGCTTGCGAACCTAATACTAGACATTCGCATAGACTATCGTGATGAATTCGCCCATTGGAGGGATGAAACGTTGAGTAATAAAGTAAATAATCGGAAATGGCGGAATCCTTACGCGCCTATACCCAGCAAAAAATTGAGCGACCAAGTCGAAAATGTCTCCCTTTCCATTACACCGAAAAAAATCCTGCCCGCGGTCGATTTGCGCACCTCCGTTACGAAAATGCGCCATAACATCAAAGGGATCGGCAGCACGATTCGGCAGGTAGAAGACACGATGGATTCGTTGTACGGGGCGATGGAGATGATTGAGAACCTCGGGAAACGCACACCTGAGCCTGAAGTCGTTGCCGAAAAGCCTGCTGGCAAACGCAAAGCTGCTCCAGAGCCACAAAAGGCAGCAGAAACACCCCAGGAATCAGGCTTAGGCAACCTGTTAGGCAATATAGATATCGGTCAATTACTCGGTCTCCTGCAATCGCCTTTGGTCCAGAACCTGATTACACAGGTTAGCGGCAACACCAAGGAACGAAAAAAAGAGGGATAAGATCCCTCTTTTTTTCTTGCAATCTGTAGGTCAGCCATGTCCCTGTAGAGCCATGATTGTTCCTAGTCTTACTGTATGACGGTTTTTGTTGCAGGTAACGGGCATAATCGCCCATTTCTCTTATTTGAGCAGCTTGGTCAAGGAGGACATGTCACCCAGATTGATTTCCTGATTGCGAAACATTTCAATGACCTTATCCTCCTTTTCAGGAGTTAATTGCTTGCCACTAAGGGTAGCGAGCGTGCGAATGATTTGACGCAGCTTGGTCTCGTCTTCAAAATCACTGCGCTTAACCTGACCGGCCAGTGAGCGAAGCTTTTCTTCATCGACATTTTCCGTTGCTTTTCCTTGCAAGCGCTCAAAAAGTCGTTTCGACATATTATTCATGTGAACTCTCCTCCTGCACATGGGCTTTCACCCTATCGTATGTGCAGAAGCCTAAATCGGTGATACTTCATTCATGACTTATTCCGCATCAGGATTGAGGTACGCCATCTCAAAGGTTTTTCCTCGCCCCATCAGTTCTTCCACGCCTTGACGAGCTTCTTTTCCTTCAAACAGCATTCCATACAGAACAGAAGTGATTGGCATTTCAACTTGCTCGCGTTGCGATAAGGAAAAGGCAGCATTCGTCGTGCGAACGCCTTCGACGACCATCCCCATCTGTGCTAGTACGTCATCGAGTTTTTTTCCTTGACCGAGCATATAGCCTGCACGCCAGTTTCGGCTGTGTTTACTTGTACAAGTGGCAATCAAATCGCCAACACCAGCCAGGCCTGAAAACGTAAGCGGCTTAGCACCAAGCTTAATGCCCAGACGGCTAATTTCCGCCAAGCCACGGGTCAACAAGGCTGCTTTGGCGTTGTCTCCATACCCTAAGCCATCAGACATCCCTGCACCAAGTGCAATGATGTTCTTCAGCGCTCCGGCGATCTCAGCGCCAATCAAATCCGGGTTGGTGTACACACGAAAATTCGTATTCATCAGCAAATCCTGAGAGCGGAGCATGCTTTCTTCCGATTCGGATGCCATCACAATTGTCGTTGGTTGCCGTTTGACTACTTCCTCGGCATGGCTAGGTCCTGACAACACAGCCAATCTGGACGCAATCTCTTTCGGCACCTCTTCCGCAATGACTTCTGACATTCGCTTCTGGCTTTCCAGTTCAAAGCCTTTTGTCGCATGGATCAAAAGTACATCCGGTTCTAAGTACGGAGCCACTTGCTGACAAATTTGACGCATGGCATGTGAAGGAACAACGAGAAGAACAATGCGCTTGCCAATGACTGCCTCTTGAATATTGGTCGTCGCCACAATGTTGGCAGAAAGCGTTTCTCCCGGCAGGTACTTCTCATTCACATGCTTCCTGTTTATTTCTTCTGCCAGCTTTTTATCCCGTACCCAAAGCGTAACCTGATGCCCGTTGTCCGCCAAGACTGTTGCAAGTGCCGTTCCCCAGCTGCCGGCCCCAATGACCGTAACATTTTGAACCAATACGTCCCCCTCCACTTTTCTCAGTACGTTCCCTATCCCAGCTTCCGGTTGGACTTGTCCCCTAGTTTCCGTTCGTTTCCTGAAAGAAGATTGCGGATATTATTAAAATGACGAATGTAAGCAAAGATTGCGATCGCCAAGCTCGCCCAAAAAAAGGAAATGGGTTTGTCCAACAAGTAAAGGGTAAATGGGATAACCGTTACGATAACCAATGATCCTAATGAAACAAAGCGAGTGATCGCAATGACCATGACAGCCAGCACTGCAGCGATCAAAAATGCCAAGGGAGAAAAACCTAGCACGACACCTAGCGTCGTCGCAATGCCTTTTCCCCCGCGGAATCCAAAATAGATCGGCCAATTGTGACCGGCGATAGCAAACAAGCCTGCCACTGCATACGCTGCCGGGTCCCCTGTCATCAGGTGAGTCAGTCCCATCGCAGCTATTCCTTTTAGTGCATCAAGAAGGAGAACGGCGATACCGGGGCCTTTTCCTAACACCCGAAGTGTATTGGTTGCACCGGCATTTCCGCTGCCATGAGAGCGAATGTCAATTCCTGCGACTTTTTTGGCGATAAGATAGCTAAAGCTAATAGAACCGATTAAATAGCTAATCACCCAGGATAATAACACCATGGCGTTTTTCTCTCCCTACGTTTTTTTCCGCGTCCAGATACGTACTGGCGTGCCTTCAAACACAAATGCTTCACGGATTTTGTTCTCTATGTAACGTTCATAGGAGAAGTGCATCAGTTCTGGATCGTTAACAAACAGAATGAACGTCGGTGGTTTCACCGTCGCTTGAGTCGTATAGTTGATTTTCAAGCGCTTTCCACGATCAGATGGTGGTGGGGTACGAATTGTCGCATCCGTTACCAAATCATTAAGGACAGAGGTAGGAACTCGCATCGCATGAGCTTGAGAAACCTCATTGACCTTTGGAAGAATCGTGTGAACACGTTGTTTTGATTTCGCAGAAACATACATGATCGGTGCGTAATGCAGATATTTAAACTCTTCGCGGATCAACTCAGTGAAGCGTTGCATCGTTTTGTCATCTTTTTCGACAGCATCCCATTTGTTGACGATAATGATTATACCGCGACCAGCCTCATGTGCATAACCTGCGATCTTCTTGTCCTGCTCGATTATTCCCTCTTCACCGTCAATGACAACAAGAACAACATCCGAATCTTCAATGGAACGCATCGCGCGCATTACACTGTATTTTTCCGTTGTTTCATACACCTTACCGCGCTTGCGCATACCTGCCGTATCCACGAGAATGTAGCTTTGGTCATCGCGTTCAAACGGCGTATCGATAGCGTCACGGGTCGTTCCGGCAACATCACTGACAATAACTCGCTCTTCACCAAGAATCGCATTTGTCAAGGAAGACTTCCCTACGTTTGGACGACCGATGATGGATACGCGAATGACATCTTCTTTTCTCTCCTCGTCATCCTCAGCAGGGAAATACTGAACCACGTCTTCCAGCATATCGCCCAAGCCAAGACCATGGCTACCCGAGACAGGGAATGGCTCGCCCAAGCCCAAGGAATAAAAGTCGTAAATATCCGCACGCATTTCCGGATTATCCGCTTTGTTCACCGCGAGTACGACAGGTTTTCCTGTCCGATTCAGCATCCGTGACAGTTCAATGTCCGCATCTGTCACACCTGTGCGGCTATCTACAATCATAATGATGACATCAGCTTCATCAATCGCGAGCTCTGCCTGGTAACGCATCTGTGTAAGAATCTCGTCGGTCTCGCCAAACTCAATTCCACCGGTATCAATCACATGGAAAGTATGCGTTAGCCATTCACCTTTCCCGTACAGGCGGTCACGGGTTACTCCCGGCATATCCTCCACGATCGCGACTCGTTGGCCAATCAATCTGTTAAAAATCGTGGACTTCCCCACGTTGGGTCTCCCCACAATGGCTACCACTGGTAATCCCATAATCAACAACACTCTCTCTCATTTTACGTTTTGACTAGCTAATCATACCATACACTACTTATGCCGAACAATGATAAGGGTATCGTCGCTCACTTCATGCACCATCGCGTCCAGTATCTTTTCCAAAGTAAAAGCGGTTTGCTGCATCTTCTCCGTAGTAGACTCGATAAAAATCGGGACACCACCCGCAATCCTGTCTCTGTTCGTCGTAATCACCGCCAAGATTAATCCTGTCATGACCTACAGCTCCTTTTTCACGATTCTAGTCTTCGTTGGCATTCGGAAGACGCTTTCGAGAATCGGGACTGCACGAATGACGGACGTTGCGCGTTCCAAATCTTTTTCTTGCGGCAATAAAAATACACCCAGTCTACCTGACTGTATATCACGTTTTACCAAGGGTGTTAGCGATGGCTCTCCCGTATCTGTATATACACCGAGCTGCGTCGCAACATCGTGCAGAATCGCTTGCCGCTGTCCTGGGTGGGCAATCGTGACTTTGGCATTGGCATCCCTCGGCGTCAGAATAAAACCCACACCTTGCTCACGTATGATCTCTTGGGCATCTGCCAATCCGACGTTCATAATGTAAATGTCGTTGACATACAAGTCTCTTCCTTCGACCCTTACTTCCCCCGGCTCGATTTCCGCAATCAGCGACAGCGTTTTTCCAGAGCGTAGCTTGCGAGAGATCATCAAGGCAATGACACCTGCAATGACTCCGCCCCACCAATGAAAAAGGATGGTAGCCGTCGTCGTCACCAAAGATGTAAACATGACCATGTAATTGCGCCCTTCAAACACCATTGCGATTCCTTCGATATAAGGGCCACCACGGGGCACCAGCTCCTGCTTATCGATCTCTGTTAGAGTAGTGCGTTCCATGTTCCTGACATCGCGGAATTGTTGAGCAGCCACCGTCAAAAATGTTACGGCTGTGTAATTCTCTTTAAGCAGGGCAGGAATCGCTAACGCTCCGAGCGCGGATGCGATCACCCCAAGTGAAACGTGAATGATTTTACCGTGTGGATAGGTTGGATATTGTCGATAATCTGTTCGCAAAAGATGAATCCGACACAAAATGCCGAATAGGAAACCCATAACTAAAGGAAAAACGTATTCATAAGCTAGCAATCCCTTCATCACCCTAGCGTCACCTGCCCGTATCGGAATGGGAAGACTCTGTTTCTGTTCTACCAAGGATACGACGAATCGCAGTCCAGACTATGCTGACGACAGCCCATAGAGAAATGCCACTCCACAGCAGATCTTGCGCATACTCCGATCCCCAATGACAGGAACCCGACAATTTCCAAAAATATAGCGAATGTATCGCATCGGCGAGTGGCATGGAGAGCGTGAGCTGAAACAGCTGTCCCAGATTTGTTCTGCTCATCAAAAAAATCGTACTTACTCCAACAGCGGGTACGATGATCCTTTCATCCCAAAACAGCAAGATCGGATCGGTAAAAAACAGCCATCGCAGCCAAAATAGCAAAAGGGCCGTTGCCAGCGCACTTAGCAAGTACAATCTGCGTATTTTGGACATGAGCTTGGTGTAAAGGACAATGCTTGCAATCAGTGGCAATATCGTTCCACTTAGACTAACTTGGATGGGGGCAAAATAAATTTCCCAGCTAACAAACGCGCAAATTAAAAACGCGCTAATCACTGCGAGCACTCGTTTACGCTCCATCTTCATGTTTCGCAGCTGCAAGTCAAAGCTTCCCATCCAGACAAGACACAACAATGACCACTGGATGAGGATCGCAACGGTTCCCTCGTTCATGTTCATCTCCTCAAAATGATGGTTGTCTCCCCCAAAAGTATGCCTCAACCAAGGAAATTTCATGAATCGAATGCTCGTCCACTAACTAACGTTGCGCCAGTCTCTCCAGTTGCCTATGACGAAGCCTAGCTCTCTCCGCTGTTTTTCCTGTAATCATAACAGGAGTACAAACCGCGTCTGCCAGACATTTCATTCCGAGTGCCGTCATCGCCACACGAATTTGATAATGCCATCTATCTACAGTGGCCAAACAGTCTTCCAGAGATTCACGTTGAACCAGACGCAGCATTGCCCCTGCCATCCCGACAGCGGACGCGCCTAAGGAAGCGGCTTTGACAACATCCAGTCCATGACGAACACCTCCCGTTGCTATGTACGACATTCCTGGATGACCGGCAGCATCCGCCTCCAGCAAGCTCTCCACAGTCGTAAATCCCCAATCCTCAAACATCGCGTGAGGGTGATCACTTCGCATATTTTCCACTTGAGCAAAATTTGTTCCGCCTCGTCCACCCACATCAATTGTTCTGATCCCGATTTCCATTAACTTCTCGATTGATTCCTTCGCCATGCCAAAACCTACTTCTTTGACAATGACCGGCACATTCAGACTCTCCCTAATCGCTTGAATACGCTCGAGATAGCCGCGAAAATCCCGATCCCCCTCAGGCATCAACAGCTCTTGCATGACATTCAGATGGATTTGTAGTCCGTTCGCTTCTATCATCTCCACTGCTGCTGTTGCCTGCTCCACTGTCGCCTCCGCCCCAACGTTTGCAAACAAGATCCCCTGTGGATGTTCCCGTCTGACAATCCGATAGCTATCCATAACCTCTGGATCACGCAGAGCGGCCATTTGTGAGCCAACAGCCATAGCCAGATTGCGTTCCCTTGCAATCATCGCCAGTTTTTGATTGATCTGCGTAGTCGCACCTGCTCCGCCCGTCATCGCATTGATCAAAATCGGTGAGGAGAGTCGCAAGGATGCGATCTCGGTGTCCAGTGAGGTTTCAGTTAGCGCTGTATTCGGCAAGCTGTTCGGAACAAAGCTAACATCATCAAAGCTATTCGCACCATCTTCCCCGCTGACAAGAGCATTTCGAATATGGTCTAGTTTTCTAATCGAACGACGATCCATTGTACCCCTCCTAGACTTTCACTCCCAGAAAAAAGGGATACGCCAGAGCGTATCCCCATGAATTCTGCTTTTTATCTTACTTGAACTTGTCTTTCAGATCACCGAACAACTCGCCCAATGTCACTCCCATTGGTTGGTTGTTTTCTTGCGTGAATTGTTGCTGTTCACGCTTGCTCGCACGCTCTGCCTGTTCCACACGGTCTTCTTCTACTGCACGGATACTGAGGCTAATGCGTTGTTCTTGTGGAACAACGTCCAATACTTTCACCTGTACATCTTGGCCCTCTTTCAACACCTCACTTGGTGTATTCACCCGGCGGTTTGCAATTTGGGAGATGTGTACAAGGCCTTCGATTCCAGGAGCCAGCTCAATAAATGCACCGAAGGACACCAAACGTTTTACAGTACCATTCAAAATAGAGCCCGCTTTGAAATCTTCAGCAACGTTCGCCCATGGACCTGCTTGCGTTTCCTTGATGCTAAGGCCAATGCGCTCGTTTTCACGGTCAATTTTGAGGACCTTCACTTGTACCTTGTCGCCTTCCTTCACAACATCGGACGGCTTATCAACACGGTTCCAAGCAAGTTCAGATACGTGAACCAATCCATCAACACCACCGATATCCACGAATACACCGAAATCGGTCATGCGCTGAACCGTTCCTTCCAATACTTGACCCACTTGGATTTTATCGATAATGGATTGCTTTTGCACTTTTACTTCGTCTTCCAAAACTGCTTTATGGGACAGGATAACTTTATTCTTTTCCTTATCCATTTCTACTACTTTCAAAGCCAACGTTTTGCCTTTGTAATCGGAGAAATCTTCAACGAAATGACGCTCTACCATGGAAGCCGGAATGAAGCCGCGTACGCCTACATCAACAACCAGTCCGCCCTTCACTACTTCTTTCACAGTCGCTTCGATGATTTCACCAGCTTGCATTTTTTGCTCAAGATCAGACCAAGAGGATTCCATCGCTACCGCTTTCTTGGAAACAACGAGCTCTTCTTTCTCATCGTTTAGCTTAATGACCTTCACTTCGAAAGTATCACCAACCGCTACTACATCAGATACCTTTTCAACATGCAGTGGAGACAGTTCGCTGATAGGAATCAGACCATCGTACTTGTAACCTAGATCTACAAGCGCTTGTTTGTCCTCAACTTTTGTTACGGTTGCTTTTACGACATCTCCTACGGAAATGGTTGTTGCATCCGTCAAGCTTACGTTCGTTTCTTCCATCATTCAAAAGACCTCCTTAATACCATCCAGTCCCAAACGTCTATGTACAGGTTGTGTACAGGTTGTGTACAACCTCGCTACACGAAGCGGGAGCATGTATATTTTTAACTGTCGCCTGATGGCTGGCAGTTAGTACTGATGAAGCCAGTAAGTTCCAGCAGATTTAGTATTCGTCCCTTTAGCAATTCTATACCGTTTGCTAAGAGAGATGCTGGTTCCGTAATTGCTTGATGTGCTCCATAATCAGATCGCTCGCTTCCTTCAACGTATCAGCGCTTGATTTGGCCTCACGTAGATACGTCAGATCGATCGGTTTTCCGTAAACGATCTTAATGGAACGAAACGGTCGATATGGCCCGATAATGGCTACCGGAATGACCGCGGCTTCTGACTTGAGAGCAAACATCGCCACTCCGGGCATCGCTTCTCCTGGTTCCCCTGTTTTGCTGCGGGTTCCCTCCGGAAAAATTCCAAAGATTTTTCCATCTTCCAGCAATTTGAGAGTCGTGCGAATGGCCGCACGATCTCCTGCACCCCGTTTGACCGGAAATGCACCGAATTTGGTAATGAGAAAGGATAAGACCGGAATTTTGAAAAGCTCTTCTTTGGCCATGAAATG
Source organism: Brevibacillus sp. NPDC003359 (assembly GCF_042878995.1). Taxonomy (NCBI): domain Bacteria; kingdom Bacillati; phylum Bacillota; class Bacilli; order Caryophanales; family Paenibacillaceae; genus Brevibacillus; species Brevibacillus sp. NPDC003359. Next base: position 312,110 of record NZ_JBIAOR010000001.1, on the reverse strand, counting down.
AACCTGACGCTCGATGCCACTCCCTAGAAGAGGTGGGTCCCATAACGAAATATGGTTGGCACAAAGGATCACTGGGCCTTCCTTAGGTATATGTTCACGCCCGATCACTTGCCAACGATAGACAAGCGAAAAAATTATGCGAAAAAAACCTCTGAATAAACGATAGTAACTCAATGGGTTGACTCTCCCGTTCGCTCGCAGATTTGCAAGATGTGATCGACCACCTGATCAATGGTCATTCCTGTTGTGTCTACCAAAACGGCATCTTCCGCCTGGCGCAACGGTGCCACTTCTCTCTGCATGTCCCGTCGATCTCGCTCTCCGATTTCTTTTTCCAGCTCAGCCAAGTCTGTCTGGGTACCTTTTGCGAGTAGTTCCTTCCAGCGGCGTTCTGCACGCTCTTGGATAGAGGCCGTCAAAAATATCTTCACATCTGCATCAGGCAAAACATGAGTACCGATATCTCTGCCGTCCATGACGACATTGCCTTGAGTCGCCAATCGTCGCTGGAGCACAAGCATTTGTTCACGTACGGAACCGTAGCTCGCTACAATGGAGGCGTACTGGCTCACTTCTGTGGAACGTATCCAGCTTGTGACATCGATTTCATTCCAGTATACATGTTGCTGTCCGTTTTCCCGAACCAGTTGAATCTTGTTTTTTTGCAAAAGTTCGGAAACTGTAGACTCATCGTTGATAGGGAGCTGATGATGGTGGACTGCCCAAGCGAGGGCACGATACATGGCACCCGTGTCAATGTACACGTATTCCAGTTGTCCCGCTACTTTTTGGGCGACAGTGCTCTTGCCTGCTCCCGCTGGTCCATCAATGGCAATGTTCATTACTTCTCACCTGCTATGTACGTTAGTTCGGATGGGAATAAAACAAGAAAAGCTTCTGTCGAAGCCCTTTCCCATTCTTTGTGTGTTGAAAAACGCGATTGCGTTTTTCGAATTTGGCTGTGACCACTAGCGGTCTATAAAAAACGATCCAGGACCGTTTTCTATGTTATCTATAATAGTACCATAGTATGGAAGCATGCGCAAACCTTTAGGGCTCTCTGGACACGCCTTCCAAGCGCTCTGTTTCGATTAATACTAGTCTTGCGGGTACGTACTGAACGAGGATTTCGCCTATAGTCAGTACAATCGCGCATATGACAATTCCAATCATGATGCCTTTTTCTACCCGTTTGGAAAAGCTGCGAAAACGATCGTTGTACTGACTGGTCAATAGGGTCACTTCCTCTGATGAGGCGTCAATCCACAACGCCTTTTTTGCGAAGCTCTAGCTGTCTCTCGTAACACGCTCTAACCACTTTTGCCCGGTCTTGCTCACTGATTTGGGTGAATTTACCTGAAATCCATTGGTGCAAACCTTTTTCTTCAGCCGGTTTTTGTCTGACGATTTCCATCTCAACAAATGCATGCTGGGCCTGTCCATTTTTACTTGGAAGGGCAATCCAGACATGCAAGCTGTCTTTTTCCTTCAAATGATAACTTTCCTCACAGCTAAAAGATAGCCCACCACCGCTGATATCCAGCGTTCGTGCCAAAAAATGATAGCGTCGAATCGGATCATCCAGTTTGACTGCGATGTCTACCGTGGTGTCAATTCTCAAGTAGTTTCTTCGCTGTGTACGAACGATCTCCTCTTTGGCCGGCAGTTGCAAAAGCAGTACAGGAATGTCATTGTTTTGCCTGCCGACAATCGCAGAGCGGAATTCATAGCGTGAGCCATCCTCACCAACATACCAAACCAAGCATTCCGTTCCTGGTTGAAATACCCCAGTCCGTCCAGTATTTTCGCTGGTTGGCAGTTCGATGGATGCTACATCGTCCTTCATATCGGCCACACGGCTTTTGAAAGTTTGCAGCTCCGTTTCTTCTGAGGAACTCGTGAAGTTTAGTCTGATTGTTTGTCCTATTCGCGGAAGCATCATAAAGTAAATGTTCCTCCCCTTCCCTATCACCCTTTCCATTATATACCCTTTTGTTTCGAATCAGCAAATAGGGAAAGCCGCTAAAAAACAAGCTTTCCCCATGCTTTTCAATGCTATTGTCCTTCGTTCTGTCCTGAGCCCGTTTCCATTTTCACAACTTCTTCTTCTTCTCCATTCAAGGCGTTGATGTAGATCATATACGAATTCCCTTCAAAGCTGCCTGTCATTTCCCACGTCAGCGCTTCTTTCCCATCGTTTTTCCCTTCGATGATGGCAAGGCGCTGATCCGTCACTTTTACGATCGGATTGACTTTTTTTCTTGCTTCTTCTTTCATGAGACGGGGCTGTGAAAGAATTCTCTTTTTGTGATTAAACAGATACTCTGTCGAGTTATAGGCAGTAACGTCTCCGTTGTCCAACGCAATCTCAACGACCACCCCATCTGGATAGATTCTGACTCCGTCCTGAACAGGGACAAACGTAAAGAGTGCATTGCGGTCGTAGCTGTCAATCTCGGAGACCTGCATATTCTCAAACCCGTGGTTACGCAAGAATACTCGCCCTTTTTCTTCCGCCTGCTTCATGTCCAGCTTTTCCTCGCCCACTGCACGCTCGTTCATCATCCAAACGACTTTTCCGCCGCGTTTGGTGACATCGAGGTTAACGGCTGTCTTGTGTCCTTTTGGCGTGACGCGCACACTATACGCTGAGTACTCCTGACCCTTGCCGTTCTCGTTCACTTCAACCTTCGCCTCTCCCGGCTTCATCCCGAGAAATTCCAGTGCACTCTTCTCTGCTTCTTCTTTCGTGGCTGGTTTGCCATCGATCCCTTTGATTCGCTGCTGCTTTTTCTTATCGAGACTCTGTATCCCGACGCCCCAGTCTAAATCAGGGTATTCCTGCACTTTTTTCTCAATGGTTTGGAAACCATCGATGATGGTATTGTCCTCTTTGTTATTATTTTTCGCTAATGCCGTCTCGACATCCATCCACCTCAATTGTTTGTCCATCGCGAGTGATTGGACCTTGCGCAGCTCATCTTGGATATCTTTTGCTTGTGTGTGCAGGCTCTTTAACGTCTTGTATTCACTCTGATTCAACGGTTTCTTATCCAAATCGCGTACAGCTACGCGATAGGAAAAATCAGCCACCCTCGACAGCATTTCTTCGGTTTTGCTAAACGCCATCAAGGTCAATGGGAGTTGTCCGACATCCGCTTGTGCTGCATAGGCAAGCCGCCAAACACTCGTCAAGATTGGGGTCATTTGTCTGCGGGAGTTGACCACAAGCGATTTGCCTAGCTCATCGTGCAACTTGTCCACATGATACGTGAGATCATGAAAAGCTCGTTGGTATGAGTTTTCCGCTTTGATCAGGACCGAGTTCTTCTCATTGTGCTCCTGATATCCCCACACGCCAGCCCCTATTAAGGCGACCAGGGCGACGGGAAATAAAACGCGTGCTGTTGCTCCATATACCATCCCTTGCCACTCCTCCTTTGATTACGCATCGATCATCTGCAGAAGATGTGTTTCCCGATCTTTTTGACCTGTGGCCTACTCCAAATCCAACCAGATGTTGCTGTATCCGGATTAAAATAGTACGTGCAGCCTCCTGTCGGATCCCAGCCGTTTAGTGCATTCTTCACTGCTTTCGTTGAGCTTTCATTCGGTGTAAGCCATATTTGCCCATCAGCAACTGCTGTAAAAGCGCGTGGTTCGAATATCACAGCCGAGGGCGTATCAGGAAACGAAGGGCTCTTCACGCGGTTCAATATAACGGCTGCGACAGCTACTTGCCCTTCAAATGGCTCTCCCCTTGCCTCCCCGTAAACAGCATTCGCCATGATTTTCAAATCATTGTCAGAGATTCGTGATGGATGAAAGCTGGCTTTGGTTTTGGCGGTTTGTTTCTTTGCTGCAGGTGCAGCCATCTGCTCTTCTTGTACGGCAGCTACATTCTTTTCCTTCCAGACAACCTTGTATCCACTCAAGCCCGCTGCTACCAACATCACCAACACACCTGCGATCCAGATTGTACGCATGGCTGAATCCTCCTTGGCATGTATTGAAATCTTTGCATAGTGTTAGTGGAGGAAGATTGGATTATGCATGTAAATCTGGATATAGAAAAAGACCGATGCTATTTGCATCGGCCCACATAGATTTGTCACGCTTTTTCAATTGGGAATGGAAGAGATCAGGACTCGTCAATCCGAAAGTGCTTGTCATTGTCACATAGGCACTGCTTGAACCCTGTTTCTATTTGCCCTCCAGGTTCTCGATGACCACGCAGTGTAAACTTTTCTCCACATACATGGCATTGAATTGTCACTTTTGCTCGTTCGGTTTTAAACACGTACGTCTCCTCCTTACCGTCTATTGTGGACGTGAAGAGAGATTTTTAGAACCGTAATCGTGTGCTCTTTGTACCTTTTTTAAGCCCTGCCACCACAAAACGAGCATGAATGGCAGAATCACTACCAACCAGTTTTGCACTGCCAAAAAGATCACGTTGTACAGTGCATGCAAGCCGATCGGTAAAGTAATCGACATCCATAAAAAAAGCCGCTCATGTTTGGCGTCTTTGGAAAACTTTGCCCTTCCGAGATAATAGCCCATCCACACCGCAAACAACGCATGGCTGGATACCGGCAAAAAGGCACGCCAGATGGCAATGTTTGTTCCATTGATTATGAGGTAGAACAAATTCTCCAACGTAGCAAAACCAAGAGACACCGCAACAGCATAAACAATTCCATCGTATGGCTCATCAAATTCCAAATGTTTATAAACCGTAAAATAGATGACCATCCATTTAAAAAATTCTTCTACAACAGCGGATTGGAAAACTTCCGCGACAATGCCATCCCGCCAGTTCCATTCATTCTGCATGATGTACTGGAGCACCATAATCGGTACCACCAGCAGCATCCCAAAGATAAACGACCGGATCACCATCGAAATCGGCTCCGGTTCGAGACTGTCACGCAGGTAAAAGTAACTTAAGATGGCGATACCGGGGGCAACTGCCGCGCCGATCAAAGCAATCATCTTTTATTACTCCTTTACACAAGACTATTGTTCATCGTACCATGAATACTGGTTGATGAAAACCCGCTACAGGAGAGAGATCATGTCAAAAAAAATTTTGGTAGTGAATACAGGCGGTACGATTGCCATGTCTGTCGATGACTCAGAAGGCGTAAAGCCATTGGATGATCAAGCAGTCAACAAAATCCTTCCTTTTTTAGAAAAACACGCGGACGTCACCATGAAAAATGTACTCAACCTGCCTAGCCCTCACATGACTCCTGTCATCATGAATCAGCTTCGTTTCGATATTGAGGAAGCCTTTCAACATGATCATTATGATGGCATTGTCATTACGCATGGGACCGATACGTTGGAAGAGACCGCATACTTCCTCGACTTGACTTTATCGGTTCACGTCCCGATTGTCGTGACCGGAGCCATGCGCAGCAGCAATGAACTCGGGGCTGACGGTCCCGTAAATCTCATTTCTTCCGTTCGTGCAGCTGCTAACTCCGAAAGTCTGAACAAAGGCGTTATCGTTGTTTTTAATGATGAAATTCACGCAGCACGTCACGTTACCAAAACACATACGAGTAATGTCGCTACCTTCCAATCTCCTCAATACGGACCGATTGGAACCATTGCGAAAAAAACTGTGCAATACCACCATGCTCCATTGGATCGAGAGCATTATGCCATTACCCATGCTGATGCGAATGTGCCGCTGATCAAGGCAGTTGCTGGCATGGAGCCCGCTTGGTTGCAGTTTTTATTGGAGCAATCCATTGATGGACTCGTCGTAGAGGCGTTTGGATTAGGAAATCTTCCTCCCGCCATCATCCCTACCCTCCAGCAATTACTCGACAAAGGCGTGCCCATTGTGCTCGTCTCCCGCTGCTATAACGGCCAGGTGCAGGACATCTATGACTATGAAGGTGGTGGCCGCAAACTAAAAGAGATGGGCATCATCTTCTCCAATGGTTTGAACGGTCAAAAAGCTCGTCTTAAGTTAATTGTAACGCTTCAAAAAACACGGGATTTCAAAGAGCTTCAGCAGTTATTCGACCAGTAAATAATATGACGACAGCCTCCTGCACATTAGGAGGTTTTTTCGTTTCGTTTAATGAAAATAAAGTACGTTGCTGTAGTGGTGGGAAGGAAACAGGAGAAAACGCTCAGCTTCTAGGTCCACCCCTGCGGGATTGACTGCCCGCCTCCATGCAAAAAGCGAAACCGCGGCCAAAGTGGTCCTCTCAGGATGTGTCTCAGAGGTGGCCGCTTAAGGGCGTGTTTCGCTTTTTGCATTCCGTCTCGGTCGGTGTCCCTAAGATCTTCGCTGTTTTCTCCTGTTTCCTCTACGAGCTATCCTTGTTTACCCTTGATTTAAAAGACTTAAAAGATTGAAGAATGTAATCAGATACGACAGAGAAGAATATTTCCAGACGTAGCGACTTGTGGAGTCCTACCAAGCGGAGAAGGGATGAGCGGGAAAAAGAAACGCAACCTGCTCCTACGTCGAAGCGGTTACCACTTTTGCGTTTCCCCGCGAATCCCTTCGGAGCGGACAGTCATATCCCCCAGCAGGACGGAGCCTGGAGCCTAGGCTGGAAATATTCTTCTCTCCACTACAGCCACATACTCCAATAAAAAAAGGCCCCGCCAAAGCTGGCGAAGCCATGTTTTCTCAATATATGGAGGGTTGTTTGAACAATTATACCCAACCGCGGAAGCGAGAAGCTTCAGCCATTTTACGGGCACCAACCATGTAAGCAGACAGACGCATGTCAATGCGACGAGTTTGAGACATGGAGTATACATTTTCAAACGAACGAACCATTACTTTTTCCAACTTCTCTTCTACTTCTTCTTCGGACCAGTAGTAGCCTTGGTTGTTTTGTACCCACTCGAAGTAGGAAACAGTAACACCACCAGCACTAGCCAGTACGTCTGGAACCAGTAGAAGACCACGCTCAGTCAAAATCTTAGTCGCTTCAAGAGTAGTTGGGCCATTTGCCGCTTCTACTACGATTTGCGCCTTGATGTTGTGAGCATTTGCAGCTGTGATTTGGTTTTCGATCGCTGCTGGAACCAAAATGTCGCAGTCCAGCTCAAGAAGTTCTTTGTTCGAAATCGTGTTATTGAACAGCTTCGTAACTGTACCAAAAGAATCACGACGATCCAGCAAGTAGTCAATATCCAAACCGTTCGGATCATGCAGGGCACCGTACGCATCAGAGATACCTACGACTTTCGCGCCTGCGTCATGCATGAATTTTGCCAAGTAGCTACCAGCGTTACCAAAGCCTTGAACAACTACGCGAGCACCTTTTACTTCGATGTTGCGACGCTTCGCTGCTTCACGAATGCAAATGGTTACCCCTTTTGCAGTTGCTGTTTCGCGGCCATGGGAACCACCCAAAGCAATTGGTTTACCCGTAATGAAACCAGGCGAGTCAAATTCACGGATACGGCTATATTCGTCCATCATCCATGCCATGATCTGTGAGTTCGTAAAGACGTCCGGAGCTGGAATATCTTTAGTAGGGCCCACAAGCTGGCTGATTGCGCGAACGTAACCGCGGCTCAGTCTTTCCAGTTCACGGAAGGACATTTCACGCGGGTCGCAAATGATACCGCCTTTACCACCGCCATATGGCAGGTCAACGATACCGGCTTTGAGGCTCATCCAGATAGAAAGTGCTTTAACTTCATCCTCAGTAACTTCCGGGTGGAAACGAATGCCCCCCTTGGTCGGACCAACTGCATCGTTGTGCTGTGCACGATAGCCCGTAAACACCTTTACTTCGCCGTTATCCATGCGAACCGGAATGCGTACGGTCAAAACGCGTAGCGGCTCCTTCAAGAGTTCAAACATCGATTCTTGGTAACCTAGTTTCTCCAGTGCTTCCTTGATCACCGTTTGAGTTGAATGGAGCAAGTTCAATGATTCTTGCTTTTCTTTCCCTTCGGTGCTTTCGGTTACCACGTCTTGATTACCCATTACTTACCACCTCAAAAATGTTTTCGGTCAATGCCGCCTTTAGTATACACGCTTGTATCATTTATGAGAAGCTTAAAAATGTTTTTTTTCCATTTCGAAAACGTTTTCGTGCCTTGTTTTGCATAATCATTCAATTATTTACCATTCATTTTGAAATCGCTTTTACAGATTACATTTTGTACAAACAGCTTCAAACGCACGTCCAATCATGCTTGTATTGTCCCCAAACTTACTTCTTTCATTACAGGATTAGTGAATTTATGCCATAATGGAAAAGGTAATGGTGGAAGTTTATTCATGGAGGTGTTTTTATGAAAAAAAAGTCTATTTTGTTTGTTTTTGCCCATCCCGATGATGAAACGTTTGCTTGTGGGATTTCCATTTCCAAATATAGCGAAACCAAAATGGCCAGCTCTCATCTATTGTGTGCAACAAAAGGGCAAGCTGGGAAAGCTGGTGAACCACCGTTATGCACACCGGAAGAACTCCCCCGCTTTCGCGAGCAAGAGCTTCGCGACGCTTGTGCCATACTCGGTTTCGATCAGGTAGACGTCTGGGAATACGAGGATAAGTTCCTAAACATAGTGCCCGTAGATGAGCTCGTTACTCGTATCCACCAGGCGATTCACCAGATCCAACCGGAAATCGTCGTCACGTTTGCACCACATGGCATCTCCGGACATCCTGACCATTTGGCAATTAGTCATGCTACCACCCAGGCTGTCCTTTCTTTAGTTCCAGATACGAGTGTGCGAAAGTTTTATTATGCGACTCGCTCATCCGACGAAGGATTTGGTTCGATAAAACCTCCCTTTACGGATCCAATCGAGAGCATTACTACGATCATTCACGCCCCGGAATACATGCAGAAAGTAGCAGATGCCTTGCGGGCGCACAGAACACAGCACCTATCGGTAGAGCGTGTTTTCCCTGGGGTAACAAAAGGCAAGCACGATTCTGTTCCGCCAAGCAATCATTACATATTGGCTTGGCACAACCTTCCGAACTATACCATTCAAGGTAAAGAGGCTGACTTTTTTGATGGCCTAGCATAATCTGTACAGACAGCAACAGCACCTAGTTGGTTGACTAGGTGCTGTTTTATATTCCCAGACATTTCATTTCAATTACGTGAAATGCCTGCATATTTCTTTTACAGCATCGTCGGCAACGATCACTTTCCCGTATTCTTCCAACACATAAATCGTTATCGGCGTCGCTTCTCCGTACTCAGAGAGGATCGCAATTAGCTTGTGATAACGCTCCTGATCCAAGTCGACTTCCTCCAGCACCAGATGATATTTCCCCTGGTAGAAGTAGGCAGCTCCGCCATTGGTCAAAAGGGCGTTAATGCGATGGGCGGCTTCAACCATATGCTCAAAGTCCCGGAAGGCATACATGATCAAATCGCTTTCTTCCAACGTGACCTCTAGCTCGTATACATCCTCGTCTTCGAACTCTTCTTCTTTTCCGTCCTTTGAGCCCGTCTTGCCACGCGTTACGATTACGACCATTCCCTGAGCTGGCAAGGCGAACACTTCAACTGCAACAGGCCCTGATACCTCAAATCCTAATTCGTGATAAGCCTGTTCCATCATGTCGTTGAACAGTTCATGAACTTTAGGAATGTCACGCCACATGTCTTCTTTTTCTATCCCGCGCTCTGAGAGGTCATCAAAAGTTAAAAAGATTCGTATTTTATCTTGACCAAGGCGTTCAACACGCATGACTGTCCCTCCTCGCCATCCAGTCGTACTACAAAATATGATGGTAAGCCTGTAAGAGTTCTCCACATTCTCCGGCGAATACCTGTTGGCATTCATCCATTTTTTGATGGACTGGAAAATACGGGGTAGTCCTATCATACCACATTTAGTTAATGGAACAAAGCTACCATGACACCTACGCATCATTCCCGTATCGGTCGAATTCACTTACAAAAAAAGAAACTTTGTTGTTGTCTGTCATTTCCTGCGCTTTCCCAGGAAACGTTCCACCTCATTGTTCTTCTTACCTATTTATATTTGGTCCTGCTAGTTCGGGTTCCTTCTCATTCATAAGGGTTTGTACATGAAAAAACGCCCAGAATCGGGCGTTTTTCTACGTCTCATATTCACATAGTCGCTTTTGAATCCAAATGGCCGCCTGTGTTCCATCGCCCATGGCAATCGACACTTGTTGAGAATGCTCATTGATATCTCCAACAGCCCATATGTTGGGATGATCGGTTTCTTTTGTTCGCGGATTTGTATGGATGTGGCCCTTTTCATGAATTCGCACGGAAAAACCACGTAAAAGCTCTGTTAAAGCATGGGCACCAGGAAAGGCAAGGAATGCTCTTTCTGCAAGCAATCGTTCACCTGAAGAGAGCACGATTTCTTGCAATTGCCCCGCCGTATGATGAAGGGTACATACTTCTTCCTCCCGATACAATATCCCTTTTTGGCTCAGTCCAGAGAGAGCATGCGTATCCACCTGCACTTTTGCATGGTTAATGACCGTTAACCTGTCTGTATAATAAATAAGTTCATCTGCCATCGAAACAGCGTTCTGGCCTGCTCCAATGATTGCCGTATCTTTCTCTACTGTTTCATAGCCGTCACAGTCGGGACACAAGAAGATCGATATTCCTACACAATCGGTGAAGCCAGGGATCGTTGGAAATGGATCACGAATGCCGGTCGCCAATACGAGTGTCCGTGAAGTAAGTGTATGTATGCCACTTTTCGTACCTACCGAAAATAAGCCGTTGGAGTCAATAGCAAGCTTTGTTACCTCGTCTGCAATAAAGCTAGCGCCGTAGTTTTGTGCTTGCTCCCTGCCTACTTGACGCAAAAAATCGCCACTAACCCCCTCCGAAAATCCGAGAATGTTTCGGTAGGCTTTGGCGACTGTTGATCGACCACCTGGCATGTCAATTACTACTACGCGTCGAAGGCATCTTGCAAGCTGGATTGCGGTTTGAAGCCCTGCAATCCCCCCACCGACAATGACCGTATCATACTCCACTCGCATCCACCTGCTTATCCTTTTCCCGATAGCATTGCCAGTGGAGCATGATCTCATTACTGAGCGAGGGGTACCAAAACAACTTTTCCTTCAACGAGGCCTGATCCTGTATGAAGCCCATTATAATTTGCGATTCGTCCTACGTTCGAATTGTTTCCATAGTACTTTCGTGACAACATAAACAACGTTTCGCCCTTCTTCACCACATGTTTTACGACCTTCGATTTTGCTGTAGGAGGGGTTGAAGCTTGTTTTCCCGGTGTAGCTGCCTTGCTGGTAGTACTCGCATTCTGGTTTGCCTTGTTTACAGGTGTACCAGTCGGAGTCTGGGGGGGAGTTGGGCTCACAGCAGGTTTCTGTACGCTTGCAGTCGCCTTCACTGCAGACTGAACTGGCTTTACTTCGATCGTTTTCGCTTTGGCAGGTGGGGTGGTCACACTTACATTGGGTTCAGGCGTCGAGGGAAGAATTACGGATACAGGCTCCTTTTCCCCTGTCTTGTTTCCTTGCGAAGTGGTACTCGTCTTATTAACCTCTTCCACTTTAACACTACCAGTAGCTGCGGACCCATGTGGGACATTGGCCCTGTACAACTCAAGACCAATTAACCCGAAAAAAACGAATCCAAACAAGAACAATCCCGGTTGAATCCACTTTTTAAACGAGAACGACGCTTTTGGGCGAGTATGACGGGAGCGTCGGGGTGGTAATGGATTATGCTCGAGATTCACTCTTCCTCCCCCTTTTTCTTGATCGTTTTTTGTAAATAAAAAGCTAACATGACGTCAATAAGGATATGAGCTACAATCGAGGGCCAAAGGGACTGATAGTGGGAAAATAATAGTCCTAAGATCCAGCTTGTACCAAATACACTTATCATCATGAGCGGTTTTTTCAAATAACGTACGTGGATCAGTGTAAAAATAAGACTGCTCCAAAAATTCCCGGTAAGCGATTGAATGACTCCACGGAATAGCCATTCCTCTCCCACCCCTACTACCATACAGACGAGAATTGTGGTGGATGGTAACATGGCCCCAAAAACTTTTTCATTAATACTGCCATCATCTTGCCATCGCTTGGGCAAGTAACGATCCATCGCAATACTCGCGATGATAATGCCTGCTGCTACAGACATGGCCCACAGCACGGCAATCCAACCTGGCAAAGTAAACAAGGAAAGGGTAGCATCCCAGCCCAGTACCAATAAGCTACCGGCGGCAGCCACTCCCATCACGATTCCTTGTGTCAACCATAGATTCAGCCGAAGAGTGGCTTCATCCACCTCTAGCCGATCTTCCCTCACTCGATGTTTCTCTCCTTTATTGGTTCGGCAAAAGAGTGTTTAACGCCTGCCGCAAATTCCATTTGATTTGTTCATTCTTTACGATTGCATTGTCATTCGTTTGGAAGTAGGCATCCTTCGTTAGACCGCATTTCTTACAGCAGTACAGATCAAATTGATGATCATTTTCTTTGAAATACGTATTGATGCTCGCACGCAAACAGTTTTCTCCTCGTACGTAAGACACCATTTCTGCCAGTTTTCTTTGTTTAAAGCTTTTTCTTTTTTCCGTTTCCTGCCAAATGATTTGAGCCTTCGGATACGACTCTCCCGCAGCGGCAACTTCGTATGAGGCCAGCACCCTTTCCACATAAAAGGCAAGAAGTGCGCCCATTTCTTCGGATATATCCGACATCGCCAAGGCCTCATTCGTCAAGGGTACTCCGGAATTGCACAACTGCTCGTACTTCTGAACTTGCGCTTGTGTCGGGTACTCCTTCTCCAGCATGTGCTGATGAATCTGCAAATCGTCCCACGAAAATAAAAGCAGCGCATACCCTGGCTTGCCGTCACGACCGATCCGCCCGATTTCTTGTGCGTATGCCTCCAGACTCGCTGGCATCTGATAATGGATGACGTAGCGTATATCTGGCTTGTCGATTCCCATACCAAATGCATTGGTTGCAATAATAACATCCAGCTCTCCCGCAAGAAATTGGGACTGGATCAGCATTCTCTCCATGCTATTCATGCCGCCGTGGTACCCGTAAACGCGTTTTTTTCCATCGAGTTGATAAGAGGCTGCCAACACATCTACAGCTTGTCTCGTGCTGCAGTAAACGATCCCAGGGCCCTGCAAACGATCTATCTGATCAAATACATAAGAACGCCTGTCACTTTCCTCCGCAACTTCAACCAGATCATAGGCGATATTAGCCCGATTAAGCGACTGCAACTCGACGTCTTCCTTTTCAATGGAAAACAAGCTGCAAATTTCCTCACGAACAGTCGCCGTCGCAGTTGCCGTCACAGCCAGAACAGGCGGTGCTCCCAATTGTTTCACGACTTCCGGCAATCGCAAGTAATCCGTACGAAAGTCATGTCCCCATTGCGAGATGCAATGCGCTTCATCTATAGCGATCAGAGACACCCTCGCCCGCTTTAACACTTGTTGAACATAGGGCTGTTGAAGCTTTTCCGGAGAAACATACAACAGCTTGTACGCGCCTTCCGATAGCCCTTTTAAGATTTCACGGGACTCTGTCGGATCCTGCATGCTGTTCAAATAGGTAGCCTGAATTTTTTTTCGTGCTCGAAGCTGCTGCACCTGATCAACCATCAAAGAGATTAATGGGGAAACCACGACGGTCAGACCCGGCAAAAGCAATGCTGGCAGCTGATACGTCACTGATTTCCCACCACCTGTTGCTAATAACCCGAGAACACTTCGTCCACGCAACAGACGTTCAATAATGGACTCCTGACCGGGGCGAAATGAGTCGTATCCAAAATGCAGCTTTAATCTATCGTACATGAGCTCTTTATTCATTTTGCCCCCCTTGTCGCGCGTGCCAGTGCCAATCGGATTTGCAAATACGTTACTGTCGCTTCCAATTGATCCTTGATAAGCCGGAGTCTGCTAGTATCGAGGCGCTCACTTGTCTCCACGATCTCTTTAGCCAGCTCATTTGGCAAATACGTTGTCATGTCCCATTCCGGACAGCGCAGGGCAATCTCTACCAAATGATCTTCTATCGTACTTTCTTTCATTTGTCGTTTCTTCGCTATTTCTTTTTTATCACAGCCAGTCTGAAGAAGTGCGTATGTACGAGCAGCACTTTCGGTTAGACGTGAATCCAGCTTGTGCGTTTCTGTAACGAGTTTTGATAAAAGAGGAAAATGATTGCTCTTCGCAAGCAGCGTCTGTATCGAAGCGCCAAGTCCGTATCGAAATTGCAGCGTGAGATAGCTACGACTCGTTTGGCGAATCTCTGCTACTTGCCCCATGGTCTTGCCCACTTGTCCTGCGCCTGACAGTTGACAAAACAAAAGCTCCTGCACACCTTCATCCAAGGGCTCCCACAGTCGATATAGCTCGTCAGACAATTGCTGTTTCCATGCATTTCGCATGGCCCCATCTGCCAATTGTTTTTTTACCCAACGCTGTGCTGTCTTATCCGCAACGACCGGAATGAAGCCGAGATCACCATGATGCATTTGCGAGATCGTCTGCACCATAAGATGAAGCCTGCTCCAAAATGGTTCGATTCGCTCCGCCAAATCGGACTGTGTAAAAGGTGCGAACCATACTTCAAACCGATATGTTTGGTACGTATGTTTGGCATGCTGCAATCCTATATCAGAAAAGGTAAATGTCGGCTTCGAGTTCGTTCCAACTGCATCAACAGGTAAAATCCAGCCTGCCTGAAATAAAGTTGAAACTATTTTCTCCCAATGCTCTCTTGGAAAACGAGAAAACATCCGATAATACGGATAAAGGGTATACAAATGCACATCTTGCAGTGTCTGATTGGCTTTTCTGCCACGCAGTATGTAGTAGGCTGATTGCAGCGTTCGTTCATTGGCCAGAGGTAACATGGCATTCAAGGCGACCGCACATAAAAGGTCCTGCTCCTCTGCCGCACTGTTCCGACTGTTCATTGGTACTCCTTACATCATTCTATATTTTGCAAAGCTTTAAAGTAAGCGAAGTAAACTGCATCATTGGATTTGGAGGATGGTATGACAAAACGATTGAAAAAAACTGAATTTATGATGGCGTATATGATCATCATAACACTTGCATGCACGGTTGGTGGATTTTTTTTCGGGGCCCATTATATGAAGACACAATTGGAGTCGGAACAAGCCGCCGTACTCGAAGCTGAGAAAAAGGAAGCCGAAAAAGAAAAACTGCTACGTGAGCAAAAGCTGTACAACGAACAGGACTTTATCCGATTTTACTATGCCGTTTATGCACCGATGCTTGATCTGAAGCAAGCGCATTTTAATACGATGGATAAATGGAATCAAATGAACGAAAGTGAACGGAAGGATGGCTTGAAGCAGCTCGGCAAAGTAGCTGACCAGACAAAGAAAGAGCTGGAGAAAAACGTTCCATTGCCGACGTCACCCATGTTAAGACAAGCTCACGCCACTTTTACGAACAGTGTACGGGCGTATTTGGATAGTATGGAGCAGATTCGTTCCGATCAAAATAATGCTACGCCTGCCTCTATCGGAGCGAATCTGACTCTTTTCCAAAATAACTGGCTAACGGCACAGGAAATGGTGTATCACTCCATCGCTTCTTGGGAATCAGCTTATGTGGTGAAGCAACCGATGCCAAAGCAAGTACCTGGAACCGTTAACACCTCGCAGTGGAAGCAGTATCCGTTTCATTACCGCACCTATCTCGCGGCTGTTGCTATGTCAGCAAGCACCCAGTGGAGCAGCTATAATCCTGAGGACCTGACTGCAAGACTTGATTTGCTCATCGCCTCTAATGAAGTTCAAGGTCTGGGTATCAAGGATTTGACCGCTGCTGTGAAGGTTTTGAATGCGACAGATGCAGTATCTGCGGGAGATTTTAAACGCTTGAATACGCAGCTCTACTCCGTGTTGAAGGCGCCTGAAATCCCTCTTTATAAGTAGTCGTACATTTTTAGACTGATTCAATCTTGAAATCTTGTCAACAAGAGCATACAATGGTCTATGATAGTGGACGTACCACTTCGGTATGGGAGGTGAAACCACGATGACTACATGGGTAGATAAAGATACTTGTATTGCTTGCGGTGCTTGTGGCGCCACGGCTCCTGACGTCTTTGATTACGACGATGAGGGCCTTGCGTTCAACAAGTTGGATGACAACGCTAACAGTGTTGAAATCCCGGATATCCTGCATGACGATGTTCGTGATGCTGCTGAAGGATGCCCGACCGACTCTATTAAAGTGGAATAGTATTCCATCTACTAATGGAAAAAGAAACCTCTTACGTACTTCGGTATGTAAGAGGTTTTTTATTTTACCCTCCCCTCCTCCACTGAACGAATGATCAATAACTTTCCGTTTCTTCTTTTGTGATTTTTCGGTAAGATAAAAACAACAGCAAAAACCGAACATTAAAATGCGTTTTTCCCATTTTTTGTGAGGTTGATATCTTAACGTTCGTGTTTTGGTCGTTTCCAAGGACTTTCAACCATAAAATTAACTATTATTCACGAACGATAACTGATATAAAATAAATAATGTTCATTTTTTCTTGTTTTTCTTCTTGACGGTGATATTTTGACGTGATATCGTAAGTACAAATCTTACGAAACACCTTATAAAACAACAGCGACGACGAAGAAACGCTGTGAATGAGAAATCCCCAGAGAGCCGATGGTTGCTGCAAATCGGCGGTTTCTCCCACGGTTAAGCACTTCTGAGCTGCTGCGTTGAAAAGTGGATTTACTATCCCAGTAGACGCAAACGGTAGATCCGTTATCTCTTATAGGTCATGTACCTACCAAGGCTCTTTTTTGAGAAAAAAAGAGCGAATGAGGGTGGCACCGCGAAGCAAAGCCTCTCGTCCCTCACTGTTCTGTAATAGGAGCAGTGTGAGAACGGGAGGTTTTTTGATATGCACATATATAGGAGGAGAGAACCCATGTTTACAGACAAAATGATTTTGAGAATCCCTGGCCCTACCCCCATTCCACCACGTGTCCAATCGGCGATGAACCAACCGATGATTGGACACCGCAGCGGCAAATTTTCCGCTCTTTTCGCCCGTACTGCTGAAAGACTGAAGCCTTACTTTGGCACGAAGCAGGACGTATACATCTTGGCAGGTAGCGGAACGAGTGCGCTGGAGATGGGTGTCGTAAACACGCTCCAACCAGGCGATGAAGCTGCCATTCTCATCAGCGGTGCATTTGGTGAGCGCTTTGCAAAAATTTGCGAGCGTTACGGTGTAATCGCCCATCGATTGGAAGTGCCTTGGGGCGAAGCCATAACGCCAGAGCTGGTTGAAGCATTCCTGCAAAAAAAGCCTCAAGTAAAAGCCGTATTCGCCACCTACTGTGAAACATCCACTGGCGTTGAAAATCCGATTGCAGACTTGGCGAAAACAATCCGCACTCATTCGGACGCCCTCTTCATTGTAGATGCGGTAAGCAACCTCGGCGCGGTTCCATGCGAAATGGACGCTTGGGGTGTCGATATCGTGGTAACCGGCTCGCAAAAAGCTTTCATGCTGCCGACAGGCCTTGCCTTCCTCGCTGCAAGTGAACGGGCCTGGAACGTGATTGAGCAAAACAAATCGCTCGCCTTCTATTTGGACCTGAAAGCATACCGCAAGAGCTTAGCTGAACAAACAACACCGTATACGCCTGCTGTATCCCTCATTTTCGGTCTCGCCGAGGTATTGGATATGTTGGAGGAAGAAGGCTTGCCAGCTATCGTAAAGCGTCATGAGCTGATGAGAGACATGACTCGCGCAGCGATGAAAGCATTAAACATAAAACTGATGGCGGAAGATAAATACGCATCGACGACAGTTACATCTTGCGACCCTGCTGGTGTCTTTCATGCAGAAGCTCTCCGCAAAATGTTAACGCAGCAATTCAACATCACGATTGCTGGCGGTCAGCAGCACTTAAAAGGCAAGATCTTCCGTATCGGTCATATGGGCTATTGTGAGCCACTGGATGTCCTGCAAGTCATTTCTGCTATCGAAATGTCGCTTCACCAAATCGGTGCCCCAGTTGAATTGGGTGCTGGTGTAAAAGCTGCTCAGGAGGTGCTCATTGCACATGTATAAAGTACTCATTACTGACCCACTTAGCGAATTTGGAATCCAACAACTCTTGGACGCTTCTGATGTAGAGGTAGTTCGTCAGACAAACCTCTCCCCTGCCGAACTGATCGATGTAATTGGTGACTACGATGCACTGCTCGTGCGCAGCCAAACACAAGTGACAGCAGAGGTACTCACTGCCGGCAAAAAGCTGAAGGCAGTCGGTCGCGCGGGTGTTGGGGTCGATAACATTGATATCAACGCTGCAACTCAAGCAGGTATTCCCGTCATCAACGCTCCAGACGGCAACACGATCTCTACTGCAGAGCATTCGTTTGCGATGCTGATGGCTGTCGCTCGCAACATCCCTCAAGCTCACAAGAAGCTAGTAGACGGTACATGGGATCGTAAAAGCTTCCAAGGGGTTGAGTTGAACAACAAAGTACTGGGAGTTATCGGTATGGGCCGTATCGGTTCAGAGGTTGCGAAGCGCGCGAAAGCATTTGGCATGACCGTCCTGGGCTTCGATCCTTTCATGACCGAGGAACGTGCACAAAAGATGGGGGTAACCAACGCAACTGTGGATGAAATTTGCCGCAAAGCAGATTTTATTACCGTCCATACTCCGCTGACAAAGGAAACCCACCATATTATCAGCTCGCGTGAATTTGCGAAAATGAAAAATGGCGTTCGTTTGATCAACTGCGCTCGCGGGGGAATCATTGACGAGAAGGCTCTCTATGAGGCGATTACCACTGGAAAAGTCGCTGGGGCAGCTCTGGACGTTTACGAAGAAGAACCACCTGTAGACAACCCTCTCGTCGGTCTGCCACAAGTGGTAACGACACCACATCTAGGAGCATCGACGATTGAAGCACAGGAAAACGTGGCCGTAGACGTATCGGAAGAAATCCTGAAGGTTCTTCGTGACGAACCATTCAAAAACGCCGTGAATCTACCTTCGATCCCCGCACACGTGATGGAAAAAGTTCAGCCGTACTTTACGCTGGGTGAAAAGCTCGGACATTTCCTTGCCCAAGTGACGGTAGGTTCCATTTCGGAGATTTCGATTAAATATAGCGGTGAGCTGACGGATGTAGACACGTCCCCACTGACTCGCACAGTCCTCAAAGGCGTGCTGTCCTTCCGCTTGGGCGAGGAAGTCAACTATGTGAACGCCCCGATTTTGGCAAAAGTACGTGACATCACCGTAACTGAGCAAAAGGCAGCGCAAAACAAAGGCTTTACGAATTTACTGACCGTTAGCTTAAAAACGACGCAAGAGACACGTATTGTGGCTGGAACGCGACTCAATGGTTACGGTGCGCGTATCGTAAAAATTGACGACTTTGCGATTGACGTAGCACCTGAGGGCTACCTCCTCTACATTCACCATAATGACCGTCCTGGTGTGATCGGACGTGTTGGCTCCATCTTGGGTGAAAACAGCGTGAACATCGCAACGATGCAGGTAGGACGCCGTGATATCGGTGGAGACGCGATCATGATGCTCTCTGTCGACAAACCATTGACGCCTGAGCTTCTCGATACGATGGGCGAGTTGGCGGAAGTGAAAAGCGTTACACAAATCGAGCTGTAGGTTCTCCCTTCCACACGAGAACAGACCTGGCCAAATGCCGGGTCTTTTTCTTTACCCTTATTTTGGTTAGAGCTATAATGGGACAAGATAATTCTACACACCTAGGAAGGAGCTTCTTATGACGAACCAGGCATTATTCGCTATTGCTATCTTTTTAGTTACCTATGCATTTATTATTAGCGAAAAGTTACATCGAACCATCGTCGCCATGTCTGGCGGAATTCTCATGGTCTTGGTCGGGATCGTCACACAGGAACAAGCGATTCACCATATCGACTTTAACACGCTTGGCCTACTTATCGGGATGATGATCTTAGTTGCCATTACGGCGCAGACCGGCGTATTCAAGTATGTAGCCATCCGTGCGGCAAAGGTCGCAAAAGGCAAACCGATTCGTATCCTCGTCTACCTGAGCTTGATTACGGCCTTTGCTTCCGCCTTTCTGGACAACGTTACCACTGTACTTCTCATCGTACCTGTGACGTTTAGCATCGCTCGCCAGCTCGAGCTGAATCCGATTCCTTTTTTAATCAGCGAAATTATCGCTTCCAATGCCGGAGGAACAGCTACGTTGATCGGTGACCCACCGAATATCATGATTGGTAGTTCTGTACCCGAGCTTGATTTTATGAAGTTTCTCGTGAATCTGAGCCCAGTTATCATCGTGATTATGGCTGTAACCGTTGTTTGCTTGGTCTTGATTTACCGAAAGCAGTTAACAACGTCACCTGAGTTGAGCGCAAAAATCATGCAGCTCAATGAACGCGATGAAATTACCGACAGCCGTTTATTGAAAAAGTCTTTGACTGTGATGGGGTTAACCATTATTGGATTCATGCTCCATGGGGCCCTTCATTTGGAATCAGCAACTATCGCTTTAACTGGCGCTTTTCTTTTGCTCCTGATTACTGGAGAGCATTATTTAGAAGACGCGATCAGTAAAGTGGAGTGGAATACAATTTTCTTCTTCATCGGCCTGTTTGTTCTCGTCTCTGGTTTAGTGGAAACAGGCGTGATCAAAAAGCTCGCAAGTGAAGCGATAAATCTGACGGGTGGAGATTCACTGAAGACCTCCCTGTTGATCCTCTGGTTGAGCGCTATCGCCTCTGCCTTTGTTGACAATATCCCGTTCGTTGCCACCATGATTCCGATGATCAAGGAAATGGGAGCCCTCGGGATCACCAATTTGGAGCCGCTTTGGTGGAGCCTTGCACTTGGGGCGTGTTTAGGAGGGAACGGTACCTTGATTGGGGCCAGCGCCAACGTGATTGTTGCTGGCTTGGCTTCAAAGGAAGGATATCATATCGGCTTTTTCAGCTTTATGAAGGTCGCCTTCCCGTTAATGATCCTCTCTATCATGATTGCTCATGTCTACGTTTACCTGCGTTATTTTATTTGGTGAGGAGGAATACCTTTGTTCCATTACACCTATGATGAAAAGGAAATCGAGATAAAGGAAAATGTTTCTGAGCAGGGCGCTACTTTCGAGATCATCGTCAAAACCGAATCGATGCGAGGGCGCATGAAAGAGGTTCGCCGTTATTTTGAAGGGAACAAAGACTATACAGATGTCATGTTTTTTTCTCGTGAAGACGGTGCTTTCGAAGTAATTGTTAGGACAAACATGATTGAATCCTTTTTGATTCATGCCTTTCGCTTCAAATGCTTGCAATCGATTTGTTGGGAATAAAAAAACACCGCCGTTTCTACATACGGCGGTGTTTCTTTGTTTACAAGATGGAAAGGATATCGCGAACATCATCCAGAATAAAATCTGCTTTTTCCTCTTCAAACTTGCTGCGCGCATCTTGACCAGACAGCCCAGTCAATGTCGCTGCAAACTTGCAACCGATCGAGCGAGCCGCTAGAAAATCTGCGAGCGAATCTCCGACAATCAGCACTTCTTCTCCATTTTCGATTGGCAATGAAAAATGGACGGCATCGCTAATCGGTGCATCGAGTCCGAGCAACCCTTTCACATAGGAATAAGGATGTGGCTTGGACATCGGCGCAAAGCTAGGAAATGCTTCTTCCGCATCGAGTACGTGAGAGGCAGTTACGACACGGTTTGGATCGAACCATTCCAGTATATTCATCTCACTGAGGGGAACATGTGTCTCGATGGTAGGACGTCCTGTTCCAATTCCCAGTGTATATCCTCTTTCTTTTAACGTGCGGAACAACTCGACCATTTCTGCTGGCGGTACAATCGGAATCTCGTCTGTCAAGAAGCCCTTCTTGCCTGGCTGCATGGTTTCACGTCCAATCGATGCGGCCACGCGCTCATCACCGAGATACCATTCTTGAAACGTCTTTTGAATCAACTGCCATAGATCACTATTGCGAGAGAACATTTCTGTTGAAACACCGCAACGCTCTTTCGCAATCTGATTCAAGTAGAGCAGCATTTCTGCTTTTTGTGCGGAACCTTTGGCAAAATCAGCGGTGAACGCTGCGTAGTCTACTTGGAAATCAGGATAAGTGGATGCCCACTCTTTCACTTTTGCCAGTTGCGGTCGATCAATTTGTCCGCTGAGAAGGCTCGTTGCTTCTGGCACTTGCGTTTTAACCGCTTCAATCAAACGAATCAACTGATAGGAAAACGCGAGGAAAACCATGTCCCAGTTGGAGTTGATTCCACGTGACTTGATGAAATTCAGCACTTCATCATGAGCGAAAACTTGCTCGCGCACTCGTCTGATTTGCGCTTCTTCTGGAGCAGGTGTGAATTCCTCCCCTGCAAGCCCCACATACTGCTGGCTGTACAAAAATTCCCACACTGTCAATGCAGAAGCATCAAAGTAACGCTCTTCACTCAACATAACCCCGTCAACATCAAATAAGATCGTTTTGATCATTTCTCTCTACACTCCTATTTGTTTTTATGCAGCATCATGGCGATTGTAAAAGTCGTGCCCTCACCCAGTTTGCTTTGCACACTGATGGTACCACTATGTGCCTCGACAAGGTTTTTCGCAATGGCTAGTCCAAGACCAGTTCCGCCTAAACGCCCACGTGTGCGAGCCTTGTCAGCTTTGTAGAATCTCTCAAAAACAAACGGCAAATCTTCTTGCGGGATGCCACTGCCCGTATCGCTTATTTCAACCAGCAACGTTTTATCCCCGCGCGCCCGAATGGTGACACTTCCCCCACTTGGCGTATGCTGCAGCGCATTATCGATCAAGTTCGTTAGCACTTGCTCCATGCGATCAGGATCAATGAGCACATGCGTATGCGTCGTCGATATTTCAAGGAAGAGATGGATTTCGCGTTCCCTTGCCAAATTGGTGAATTTGCGTTGAATGCGCTCTAAATATGGACGCAACTCCAACGCCTCCTGGAACAATTCAACATGCCCCGCTTCCATCCGCGCCAAACTGAGCAATTCATTCACCAGCTTGGTCATACGCGCAGACTCGTCATAGATGATCTGCGCCAATTCTTTATGCTCTTCCGGAGTAGCCACGATATCATCCACAATCGCTTCACTGTACCCTTGCAACATGGACAGAGGTGTTCGCAGCTCGTGGGATACGTTTGCCACAAAATCATTCCGCATCTTATCCAGCTTGCGCTCCTGCGTGATGTCCCGAAGAACTGCGACAGCTCCACGGATTTGATCGCGATCATTCAAAGGTGCCATGACAACAGACCATATCCGCCCTTGAACAGGGACATCCTCTGTTACTTCCTGTCCGGTTTGCAATACCTGCTGATAGAACGAGAACAGCGGCACAGGCTCCTCTGAATGCTCGAAATTCCAATCTCGCAAGAATCGTTCTGCTGGAGGATTCGTTACGGCCAGCTTGCCGCTCACATCTATCATCACAACACCATCTACCATGCTTCTCAGGACGCTCGCTAGCTGCTCCTTCTCTTTGGACAGTGCATCTACTAATTGATTGAGCTTGCTTGCCATCGTGTTAAAAGAAGCAGCCAGTTCACCTGTCTCGTCTTGGGTCCTGATCGGGATTTCAGCATGAAAGTCCCCTTCCGCAATGCGATGCGCCGTTTCTTTCATCTGACGTAATGGAATCGTTATACGCGATGAGAGGAAAAAGGCGAATACAGTGGTAGAGACGAATCCGATGACGCCAACCACAAAGATTAAAAATCTGACTTCACTAACCGTATCATCAAAATCTTCAATCGCCTGGTACATGACCACTGCGCCCGTTTTCCCTGCTGCTATTTCTAAAGGCACAGCGACCGCAAGCAGTTCATGCTTGTTGTTCTTCTGATCAGCGGAATTCTTCACATCAATATAAATCGTTTTGGGTGCAGGATGCTTACCTGCCAGCGCATCAGGCAAACGCAACGCAGGATTTTGGAGCAATTGCTCTACTGGAATACGAGGGAGACCAGCTCCCTCGCTCATACCGACTTGTTTGCCTTTTTCATCTAGAATGACCATACCCGTATGATGGACCAAGCCAAATCTAGAAGCCATCTCCATCGCTGCTGTCATATCCGGACTCTGCGCCAAACCGATTGCGATACCATCTGCCAGATCGTGCAAATTCTTGGACTGCCGATTGCTATAAAAGCTGTCAAAGGATTGAACGAGCAACAAACTGAATATCGTCAAGACGAGAGCAAATAAGGCAATAATGGTCATCCAAAGCTTTCCGACTACACTGCGAAAAATAACGTCCACTTTACTTAGGCACCTCTAGCTTGTATCCGACGCCCCAAACCGTGGCGATCATATTGGCAGCTTGCGGAGAAACGCGGTTCAATTTTTCGCGGAGACGCTTGATATGCGTGTCCACCGTGCGCAAATCGCCAAAGAACTCGTAGTGCCACACATCTTTTAACAGCTCTTCACGCGTAAACACTTTATCCGGCGACAATGCCAGATAGTGCAACAGCTCATACTCTTTCGGAGTCAGGCTCACTTCTTGGCCACTTGCGATGACTTTGTGTGCATCGTGATCAATGGTCAATTCCGGGAAAACAAGAACAGAATGACTGTTGAATGTCTCTGTCTTCAAATAAGCGGTCGCGGAAGAGCGACGAAGAATCGCTTTTACCCGGTACATGACCTCACGCGGGCTGAACGGTTTCACGACATAATCGTCCACCCCTGCCTCAAACCCGTGAACGCGGTTCGTTTCTTCCCCTTTTGCTGTCAGCATAATAATAGGGGTTGCCTTGAATTCACGAACACGCTGGCATACTTCGATTCCGTCCATTCCTGGCAGCATCAAGTCGAGCAAAATGATATCATAGTCACTTCCCACTGCCATTTCGACTGCTTGCTCGCCATTATCTGCTTCATCAATCAGAAAGTTTTCTCTTTCCAAGTACATTTTCAGAAGTCTGCGAATGCGCTCTTCATCATCCACTACGAGAATACGTGCCATTTTTTCCATCTGGAACACCTCTTGCTCTCATAATATCGTAAAACCGTTAGAAGATAGTCCAAAAAGCTGGTGGTATAACCAGCTTTTCGCAGAAATTTTACACACCAGCGTAAGAGTGCAAACCAGCAATGACCAAGTTGACCACGACCAGTGTAATCAAAATAATGACGAACCCGATGACAGACATCCAGGCTGACTTTGCACCAATCCATCCTCTGGATAGACGCAAGTGCAAGTAGGCGCTGTAAAAGAGCCAGACAATCAGGGCCCATACTTCCTTCGGATCCCAGCCCCAGAATCGTCCCCACGCCTCTTCTGCCCAAATCATCGCAAAGATAAGAGCTCCGAGGGTAAACACAGGATATCCGATACTGATCGCTCGATAGCTGATCTCATCCAGAAGCTCAGGATCCACACTCTCAACGGAAGGCTTGATTGCAGCCCCTAAACGTTTTCGGAAAATCAAGCGCAATCCGCCGTACAGAATCACACCTGTAAGGACTGACCACAGCATCGTGTTCAATTTACGCGCGGCGTCTTTTCCTTCCATCCAGGTAGGTGCCGTAAAGAGTGGAGACATCGGCCCTTCCTTGATTATCGTTGAATCAGCAGGTGCAACAATTGCAGGCAGAATGTACTCCACTTTCGGTTTTACCATCTGTCCTGCTGCATTCATTTCTTCTTTTTTCATCTCAAATACCGTCTTTTGATCCATCCGAGCAAACGTAGAGTCCATCAAAATGAAACCAACGAGCATCAGGACCACAGCCAGCACGATCTCCAGCCATTTCGTGCTTTTCGTCGAAATATGCTGCGGAACAGTACGGATCAAATACATCAGACCCGCTGCAAAACCAACCGCCAAAATCCCTTCACCCAGTGCAGCGGTAGTCACGTGAATATGCAGCCAGTAGCTCTGCAAAGAAGGAATCAATGGGGTGATTTCTTTCGGGAACACGTACGAATACGCGAGCATGATAACCCCAAGCGGAAGGACGAACGCCCCAATCGAGGTCAGCTTGTAGATCCGGTAAATAATCAAATAGGCCAGGATAATACAGTAATCCAAAAATGCCATAAACTCAAACATGTTGCTCGTCGGGCTATGGCCGCCGGCAATCCAGCGAGCCATCACATACCCTGTTTGCGCCACAAAACCGATAACGGCTAACCAATACGCAATCCGTCCATAACGCTCTTCATGTTTCTTGGGATCACGCCCTGCCCAATTTTTACCCGTCACGGCTACAGCGAAGACGATAGACGAGATGACGTAGAGCAGGAACGCGATATCCAGTAACCAGTCACTCAGTTGAATGAGCTGCACGTTGTTTGTCCCCCTTTGAAGCTTTAGGCCTTGGCCTTCGTTTTATCTTCTATCGTGACAGGGAGCTCCGCTTGTTTAACCAGCCCATCTACTTCTCTGCGAAGACCGAACCAGTTTTTATTCGTGTGAGCTGCTACCAAGATACTTCCCTCTTGCGTCTGTACCCAAACCCGACGATGTTGCCAGAACATCCCGATTACAACGCCCGCAAGGAAAATGAATGAACCGAAATAAATCAGTGGCAATGCTTTGTCCACCCGTACATTCAGCCCTGCAATATCGATTAAATCAGGCATTTTGATGTCTAGTCCGTAACGCGGATCATTTTTCTGTGTAAGAATGGTTCCTTCTAGATAAACCACTTTTTCGTTATGCTTGCCATTCTCTCCAATGATCTCTAAAGCCACCATCGGATTTTTAGGCAAATTGGTTTTCGTTGCCGGCTTCCCGTCTTTTCCCATTATAAAATCGGGGAAGTAATCCAAAATCCGTACCGTAAACCCATCTGCAATGGTTTGCTCGGGCTGTGGATTATACAGATCAATTTTGATAAGGCCGATCTCTTTTTTATTGTTTTTCAAATCAACCAATGTAAAATTGAGCGCTCCAAGCTGCATCTCTTGCACGCCGCTCTGATAAATGTAGAGGCTGTCCTGCTCCATCGGATGATTCACGACGATCGGCCCCTTCTGTACTTCTACCAAATCCGGCTTTTTCCCTGGAACGTCAGCGCTTTTATTTTCATACAAAATGGCCTCTGTCTGGTAGCTCTTCACGATGGCTCCGCCCTTAAGCTCCAGTTGCTCCGGCATTTCTTCTTTCGACCAATACTCTGTCGTGTAGTTCTCGTTTTTTATGTAGTAAGGGGTATTCGGAATCGCCATTGTTTGTCCCTCACGCACCCAGACGTACTCGTCCAAGTAAAAGCCAGGCAGGCTTCGCATCAGGGTACCGACCAAAAACAAGATCAGTCCGATATGATTAATGTAAGGACCCCAACGGCTAAAACGGCCTTTTTCAGCCATAATGGCTCGTTCTGTGCGGAAAATGCGGTATCCTTTTTCTTTCAAGGCCAGAGCGGAGGCGTCCAGTATCGCTTCCTGATTGGCTTCTGGAGCAAGCTCACCCTCTGCAAACAGCTTTTGCCCTTTCAGAAAGGACTTGTGTTGGTTCAATCTTGGCTTCTTTAACGCTTTATACAGCGGCACTACGCGGTCCAGACTACAGATAACCAAAGAAGTACCGAGCATGACCAGAAGAGTCACAAACCACCAGGAGGAGTACATATTGTGAAAGCCTAGCCCGTAGAAAATCGTTCCCAGCGTTCCATATGTTTCCGTATAAAAACGGGCAACATCTGCATCAGTCGGTACGGGAACCGGTATGTACATTTGTTGCGGAAAGATGGTTCCGACAGCGGATGCCACCAAAATGACAATAATGATACCGATTGCAATTTTGACCGAAGAAAAAAAGTTCCAGACTCGATCGATTACCTTCGTCTTATTCGTTTGAGAACGTCTTGCCATTCCTTCATAACGCATGTCAGGAAACGATGTCTGCTCGTCGAGTTCCACATTCAAAGGCTTCCCGCAAGACTCACAGAGCAGCGTCCCAACCGGGTTGGTATGACCGCATTCGCATTTTCGCTGATCCATCATTGCTCCTCACTTACGGCAAGATTTTTGTAATTTTCGACTCAATCATCGCTTCATCTAACTGGCCGATAAAAATGTCCTGCACTTCTCCATCTGGGTCGATGAAAAAGGTTGTCGGAATTGGACCGATGCGATACAGCTTTGTAATTTGAGATTGGCGATCGAGCAAAATAGGGAAGTCAATCCCGAACTGCTTCACGAATGGTTCTACGGCAACTGGCGATTCACCGATATTGACACCAACGACAACCAATCCCTTGTCTTTGAACTTCGTGTATTGCTCTTGCAATGCCGGCATTTCTTCTTTACAGGGTTCACACCACGTGCCCCAGAAATTGAGGATAACACCCTTGCCTTTCAAGCCTTCCAGAGTCACCTCTGGTCCATTCAGTTGCTCCAAACTGAAATTCGGAGCATCGCTTCCTACTTTCACAGCACCGGGGTCCTTCACAAAGCTGGAATAGAGTGCAAAGACCAGCGCTACAAGCAAAACACCCAATACCGCGATCCTGACATATGTACGATTGCTTTTGTTCATGAGGCCATACTCCCATCTACTGCTAATAAATTGCATCCTTTTCCCATTCTATTATAGCGTTCCTAGTTTTTCCGACAGCGCACAACTTATGAACAGATTTTGAACGAATCAATGTTTCGACCGCGGGCTGCGTTTCTTTTGAACCAATCCCCGCTTCAAGCTTTCTACTTCTTCTAGAGTGAGCTTGCGAAATTCGCCGGGCTTTAGTCCATCTAAAGTGAGAAACCCTAAACGGATTCGCTCCAATGTCAAAACCGGATGGCCAATCGCCTCACACATTCTGCGCACTTGGCGGTTTCGTCCTTCATGTATCGTCAGTTCTACCAATGCCCTCTGGCTGCTAGACTCTGACTTTAACAATCTGGACTGACCGGGAGAAGTCATGCCGTCTTCCAAACGAATGCCGGTTGCTAGCTTGTGCATGTTTTCCTGACTGGGGATTCCCTTTACCCATGCCCGATACACTTTATCGATTTCATAGCTTGGATGTGCCAGCCTGTTGGCAAGCTCTCCGTCGTTCGTCAAGAGCAGCAAGCCGGAAGTATCGTAATCCAAGCGACCGACTGGATATACCCGTTCTTTTATTCCCTTCAACAGATCGATCACTACCCGTCGACCGCGCGGGTCTGTGACGCTCGTAATTACACCAGTAGGCTTGTACAGCAGTAGATAGACATGTTGCTCCAGCTTAACCTGCTGACCATTCACTACAATTCTGTCCTTGAGTGGATCGACTTTTATTCCCTGCTCTCGTACTACTTGGCCATTTACCTGCACCTTGCCCTGCGCAATCAATTCTTCACAATGGCGACGAGAGGCGACTCCAGCATGCGCCAATACTTTTTGTAAACGTTCCATCGTTGGTTCACCTCTACAACATCATACCCATTCTTACTAGTGTGGACAAGAAAAAGGGAAAAACTTCCCCATATCCATGAGGAAGTTTTATCTGCCTACGCTATTTGAACTTCTTTACGCAAAAATATAGGAGACAATGAGGAGCGAGAATATGACACCAGCCAGATCCGACCACAAGCCTACCTTTAACGCATAGGCAGAATTACGAATACCAACTGCGCCAAAATAAACGGTTAGGACATACAGTGTCGTATCTGTGCTACCTTGCATGGTAGCTGCCAATCTGCCCAAAAAAGAATCGGGACCGTACTGCGCGATCAGATCTGTTGCAATGGCAAGTGAGCCTGTTCCCGTCAACGGACGAAGCAACGCCAGCGGGACCAGTTCTTCAGGAAAATGCAACAGGTCCAGTAGCGGTTTGAGTGCGCGAAGCAATAGATCCAATGCTCCTGACTCCCGAAACATACTCACCGCGACCATCATGGCAATCAGGTGCGGGAGTATCCGAATCGTAGTGTTTAAGCCGCCTTTTGCTCCATCTACAAACGTCTCGTAGACGGGGACTTGTTTCCGCCACCCATACAACAAGACAA
Source organism: Brevibacillus sp. NPDC003359 (assembly GCF_042878995.1). Classification (NCBI taxonomy): domain Bacteria; kingdom Bacillati; phylum Bacillota; class Bacilli; order Caryophanales; family Paenibacillaceae; genus Brevibacillus; species Brevibacillus sp. NPDC003359. The sequence continues at coordinate 282,112 of NZ_JBIAOR010000001.1, read as the reverse complement.
AGGCAATTGTAACGGGAATGGCCCAAAGAGAGAGCAGGGATACCCATTGGTACATAAGGACTCCCCCCTATCTGTGTCTTCGAATATGCCGATAGCGATACATGCGATCAATCAACAAGGCGACAATCGTGGCAGCAAAGGAAGATAACAGCGTAGTACCTACGATTTCTACAGGATTTACAGAACCATACTGCATGCGGATCGCGATCATCGTCGTCGGGATAATCGTGATGCTCGCTGTATTGATTGCCAATAGCGTGCACATGGCAGCCGAAGCATTTTGTTTGTCTGGATTCAGCTTTTGGAGTTCTTCCATGGCTTTCAGCCCCATTGGCGTTGCCGCATTACCGAGCCCGAGCAGATTTGCGCTCATATTCGAGAGGATATATCCCATAGCAGGGTGCCCTTTTGGTACATCGGGAAAAAGGACTTGGATGATCGGTGACAATACCCGAGCCAATAGTTCAAGGAGTCCTGACTTTTCTGCAATCCGCATCATTCCCATCCAAAAGGCGAGAACGCTGAGTAGTCCGAGACTAACGGTTACTCCTGTCTTGGCTCCCTCAAACGCTGCTGCGTTGATCGCTTCCATCCGTCCCGTCATGGCCGCAACGACAATGCTAATGACAATGAGCCCGAGCCAGATGACATTAAGCACTCCACAGCCCCCCTGACACTATGCTCCAAAACTGCTGCCACATTGAGCGTGAAACTTGCGGAACGGCTAAAGTCGGCGCATCTACACTAACGAGCAACGGAACCTGCCCAATCATCTTTTCTTTTAAATAAAGTTGAAGAAACCCGGCTAGCTGACCGTTCATCTTCGGTGTTACCATTGATTCTCCCATAATGACACGCTTGTGAATCCCCTCTGCCTCTGCTGCTTGCAGTGGATATTGAAAGGCGTTTGTTGTGACAAGATGAGTTCCTGCTTCAAGTGTGACTGGTGTGTCAGGCTTTACCTCCTGTCCCTTTTTGACCAACTCTTTAAGCGGATAATTCGCAAAGCCCCAATCCATCAGCTTGGAGGAGTCGTTCCAGTCATCAGAAGCATTCAGGGTGATCGTCGCCAACTGCCTCCCATCCCGTGTAGCCGAGGAAGCCAGGCAGCGCTTCGCGAGTTTGGTGTATCCCGTTTTTACGCCATCAGCACCGTTGTATAGGTGAAGCATCTTGTTTTTGTTGAGTAGACGCCGATCCCACTGTTCGCCTTCCCATGAAATATCCTTGACTTTCGTTGAGACGATTTGACGAAATACCGGATTATGTAAGGCGTAGGCGGACAGCTTTGCCATATCTTCTGGCGTAGAGTAATGCTGGTTACTGTCATCTAAACCATGCGGATTGGTGAAATTCGTATGCTCCATTCCAATCATCGCAGCCTTTTCGTTCATCAAATAAGTGAATCCAGGCACTGACCCCCCGATGTGGGTTGCGATGGTTACGGCTGCGTCATTGCCAGACCGCAGCATCAAGCCGTACAGCAGTTCTTCAAGCGTGAGCTTCTCCCCATTTTTCAAGTAGATCGATGAACCTTCTACGCCTACTGCTTGTGGCGGTACCGTTACCTGTGCATCCAATTTGCCCATCTCAATCGCTACGATTGCTGTCATCGTTTTGGTCAGGCTCGCAATCCTCATTTTTTTCGTACCGTTTTTGGAATAAAGAATCCGCCCACTCTCTACATCGATTAGCGCCGCACCTTCGGCTGACAAGCTAAGTGGAGCTGCAGCAGCTTTTACTACCGCTGCCGGCGTAAGTGCCATCTGTATAAAAAGAAAAACGACGAGTACGCCGGACAGATATTTTCGTGTGTTCATAAACGTCCTCCCCATTCGAAAACTTGGGCTCGCCTTGCCTATTAGGCAAGAGAAAAGCCATCGTTATACCACGATACACAGGTTTGTACCATAGTATATGGGGACGAGTCGTATGATAGTACGAAAAACTGTCCGGGCTGTAACTAGTCGTTTGTCGGTTCTTCTGCTTTTCCGAATAGCGCCGATGCTTCCAGACGCGCTTCTTCGATATCAAGATTGACAGGCGGTTCTGGCAAATCCCCCAGTTCCCGTAAACCAAAATGCTCCAAAAATTCTTTGGTGGTCGCGTACAAAATGGGGCGCCCGATCCCCTCTGCTCTCCCCGCTTCGCGAATGAGCTGTTTGGATAAGAGGGTGTTCAGTGCTTTTTCGCATTTAACGCCGCGGATTTCTTCAATCTCCGAACGGGTCAGGGGCTGCTTGTAAGCAACAATTGCGAGTGTCTCCAATGCTGCTTGGGACAGCGTTGACTGACCTGGCGATGTTGCTAGCCGTTCAAAAAAGGGCACATGCTCGGGCAGAGTGGTCAGCTGATACGCTTTTGCCACTTCCACGATTTGAATACCGCGTCCTGCCCGGCGGAAGTCAGCTTTCATGTCTTCGATCAAGTCGACGACCTCTTCTTCCGACACCTCAGTGATTTCACTGATTTCCTTGGCATCGATTCCTTCGTCACCCGAGATGAACAGCAAGCCCTCGATTACGCCTTTCAGCTTGTCATAGTCCATCAGTATGGGCTCCTTCCGTTCCGTTTTCACAGATGATGATCTCTTGAAACAATTGATTTTGTACACACGTAATGTGCTTAGCCTTCATAAGCTCAAGCAAGGCGAGAAAGGTTGTTACGATCTCTGTCCGCGTCGCCCCTTGGGTAAACAACTCAGAAAATCGAACCATCCCTCCGCCGCGTACGACTTGGCGTATCTCCGTCATCCGATCCTTAATGGAGATTTCGTCGCGCGACACCTTGGTAATTGGTTCTTTTTCTTTTGTTTTCTTCACCAGTTTTTCCAGCGCGTTGATCAAATCATATAGGGACACATTCGTCACGGTATGATCCTCTTCACGCACATAAGGAGACAAATTTTCTGCCGGACGCGTAAAAACTTGATTACGACCGATTTCCATTTCTCGCAGGTTCTCGGCAAGCATCTTATAGCGCTTGTACTCCAACAGACGCGCAACCAGTTCTTCACGGGGGTCTATCTCGTCTACATCCATATCGAGGAACTGCTGAAAGACATGCTCCTCCTTTTTGGGTAACAGCAACTTGCTTTTAATAGAGAGGAGCGTAGCCGCCATGACTACGAACTCACTGGCCACATCCAGTTGGAGCTCTTGCATCTTGTCAATCGTCGCGAGGTATTGCTCCGTAATTTCCGCTATCGGTATATCGTAGATGTCCACCTCAGCCTTGTCGATCAGATGGAGCAACAGATCGAGTGGTCCCTCAAAGGAATCAAGTTTGATGCTGTAAGCCAAAAGTCGTCCCTCGTTTCCGTTAGATGAACATGCTTAATATGTTCACTGCAATCTGTTGAATCCAGGTGCTAACAATAGCAAGCGGAATCCCGAAAATGGTAGAGCTGACACCCGGAATGAAAATCAGCAAGAGCAAGATCCACGGTCCGTAAACCTCATAATGATAGTACTTCGCATCCCAACTGCGCGGAGACAAGAAGCGCAATATTTTGTAGCCATCCAATGGTGGGATCGGCAAAAGGTTAAAGACAAAGAGTGCCGCATTGATGATGATACTAAATTCAAGCGTTACCTCAATGGCGAAGGCTGCTTTTTCATTCATTCCTACCAACATTCCGGAATAGCGTACAAGAATGTACGCGATGCAGAATAAGATCGATAGGATCAGGTTAATAATCGGACCTGCCACCGATACGTAAACAATGCCTAAACGCTTGTTCCCGCGAAAATGAAGAGGATTGATCGGCACCGGCTTCGCCCAACCAAATGGACCAAACAAGATGAGAATCAAACCAAACGGATCAATATGCGGGATGGGATTTAATGTTAAACGGCCTTCCGATTTAGCCGTATTGTCACCCAGCTTCCAAGCGACAAAGGCATGCGCCCATTCATGCAAAGTAAAAGCGATAACGAACGCAATCATGCGAAACGGTACCGTTTTCCAATCAAAGTGAAAAAGGTCCATTGCTTCCTCCTAGTCATGCGAGTTCAAAAAGTCGTCTATCTTCTAGCATACCAGCAGATAGATAGGCTTACAACCCCATTCAAACTAGACCCGGCATGCATCTTAACGAAAAAACACCGACAAGGTTTCCCTCATCGGTGTTCATTTCACTACTATTAATCTACTTTTACTGTACCCATTTTATCGCCTTGTTTGATTGCATCAATGTGTTCCAGACCGGAAGTGACGCGACCAAATACTGTATGTACGCCATCGAGGTGAGGGAAAGAATCGTAGCAGATGAAGAATTGGCTTCCGCCTGTGTCTTTTCCTGCGTGTGCCATTGACAGGTTACCGCGCAGATGCTTGTGTGGGTTTCCTTTTGTTTCACATTTGATTGTGTAACCAGGACCGCCTGTACCTGTTCCGTAAGGGCAACCGCCTTGTGCTACGAAGCCAGGGATAACGCGGTGGAAGGACAGACCGTTGTAGAAGCCTTCGTTAGCCAATTTCTCAAAGTTTCCTACTGTGCCCGGAGCTTCTTGATCGAACAACTCCAACTCGATTTGGTTACCATTTTCCATGGTAATGAGCGCTTTTTTCATATGTTGAACCTCCATACCTTGTAAAGTTAACGTACCCATTCTACCATGGAGAACGGTTGACGTCCAATTTATCCCTCGATGCGGATCTGCTCTTCGCCAGGCAACTCACAGTCGGTAATAAAAACAGTCCCCGTCTGCGCTTTTGCCACCCTTTTTACGTACGCTGCCCTCTCCGCAACTTGTTCGGCACTGGTGTACTTCCCTGCATAAAGGACGACACCTGCCATCGACATCGAGAGCTCCTGACCGTCCCCCATTCTGCGCTTTTCATAAATGTCCGAAAAATGCGGCGTAAAAGCATCCATGATAAACAAGGCAACATCATTCGCACATTGCGCAGTTGTGATCAGGATAAAATCATCTCCGCCAATATGACCGATGAAGTCAGACCCACTTCCGTACCATTTCGCAGCTTCCCGCAACAAGTTCGCCGTTCGAACGATAATCTGATCTCCCACTTCGAAGCCGTAGCGGTCGTTAAACCATTTGAAACGGTCGAGATCACAGTAGATGACCACATGATGATCACTCTGTTTCAGCCGTTGATTCAATTCCCTTTCAATCTGCACATTCCCCGGCAATCCTGTCAGCGGATTGGCAGAGCTCGCGATCTCGAGTTTGATGGAAGCCATTTTGTCTAGCAGCTTCTGCACGGTAACGATACCGATGTACTCGCCATGCTCGTCAATAATAATGACCACATCATACAAATGATAAGCGTCTCTTGCCATCGCTCGCTTCGCTACCTCATCCAACTTGTCGTATTTGGTAGCTTTGAGCGGGTTGGTATTCATGATTTGAGAAACGGGCCTTTCATAGTACAGCGCGATTCCGTATTGACCACCGAGAATTTGATACAGAGAAAAACGCATGACAAGTCCAACCGGTATGCTGTTCTCCAGCACAACCACACTTTCAATCCGCTGATTTTGTTCGAAAATCTCATGGATACGTCTTACTTTCAAGTGCTTTTCAACACTGATTGTCTTCGCCAAGATTTCGGTCATAGCCGGAGTGGGCAGCATTGGTTCTGCTTCTTGCTCAATCCGCCTTTCCATCGTAAACCGCAGAAAGTTCATAGCCGTTCCACATAGCTGTGCCATCCCTTTGTCAGGCTTTCCTAAATAGTAACCCTGTCCATAGATGACACCGACGTCCATGAGCGTTTCCAGCTCACGCTCCGTCTCGATCCCTTCTGCTATGATTTTGCAGTTCACTTTGTCAGCAAAGGAAACAAACGTCTCCAACAACGCCTGCTTAATCGGATCGACATCGATATTTCGGATCAATGACATATCGAGCTTGATAAAGTCTGGGTAAATTTCTGTAATCGATTCCAAGCTGGAATACCCTGCTCCCGCATCATCTACGGCAATCATATAGCCCTGCTTGCGGTATTCCTCGATGATTTTTCGAAAGGCAGCGTAATTCGTAATCGCGTGGCGCTCTGTAATTTCAAAGACAATGTTTTGTGGCGTCAGCTCATACTCTGCCAAAAGCATCTGCACTTTGCCACGTAACAAAAACGGATCGTCAATCGCACGTGGGTCCAAATTGATGAATAGTTTTTCATGCGGCCTCAGGTAACGTATATGCTCTAATGCCCGCTTGCGACATATATGCTCCAAACGAAAAACCGTATCTGTCTCCTGCGCATAATTGAACAAGGCAGCGGGAGTTGCAAAGAGACTGTTGACTGGTCCTCGCGCCAATGCCTCCCATCCCAAAGCTTCACCATTTGGCAAATGAATGATCGGCATAAAGTGCATCTGAACGTTTTCTTCTGCAAGCAGCTTGTGAAATAGTCTGATGTGCGCATATTTTTCGGAGGTAATCCCATACTTGGCCATATGTACAGCATGTTTGACAGAGGTATACATCTCTTTCACGATATCTTCTCCGATGATTTCCGCATAGCCGATATGGACACGAAGCTCCTCGCGATTGACGAAGCTCACTTGTCGATTTAACTGTCGTTCAGCCAGCTCCTGAAAATGAATCGATAGCATTTGACAGTCTTCCTCGCTCATCATTTTCGAAAAGGACGTGTAGATCGCAAAATCATCTCCCCACAGCTTTTGAATCGCGATGATTCTCCCTTTGATTTCAAAAGCTTGACGAGCTACAGCTGGCAAAATGGTTTCAAATATATGAAGAACTCTCTTGGCACTCGTATCACCATAGCGATGCTCTATCTCTGTCAGCTTGACGATATCTATGTAAAACAGGACGACTTTCTTCTCTCTCTCCACTTCTTGCCGAATCATCGCCTTCATCCATTGGCGTTTGTCCAAGGAAAAATAGGGTATTCGTCGAAACCGCTTCATAAGAGTCGACAACATGATGAATCGCTCCCCCTCACCCTTTCATTATGCCTAGAAAACATTAAGCAATCATGAATGGCAGATGAAGGAAATACAAAACCTTCCCATATAATCGGGAAGGTTTGTGGATTTTTTTAAAAGTTTAGCGCATTAGCTGCGCGCGTTTTGGCAAAACATCGTGACCAACTACTTCTGCGTACGTCTCGCGTCTTACGACCACTTCTGCTTCTCCTTCTTTTACGAATACAACAGCAGGACGAGCAATCCGGTTGTAGTTGTTCGCCATCGAATAACCATATGCACCTGTGCTTGGGACTGCGAGAATATCGCCCGCTTGCGCTTCTGGCAGCTTCACATCCCAGATGAGCATATCACCTGACTCGCAGCACTTCCCTGCAATCGAAACAACCTCTGTAGCAGGTGCATTCATTTTATTTGCAATCGCAGCTTCATATTGGGCATCGTACAATGCTGGTCGCAGATTGTCTGTCATCCCACCATCGACCGCAATATATTTCCGGACATTTGGAATGTTCTTTTGCGATCCAATTCGATACAAGGTAGTTCCTGCATCCCCTACAATACTCCGACCTGGTTCGATCCAAATCTCAGGCAGTGGAATCGCAAGCGCTGTGAGTTCTTGGCGAACAATATCTGTAATGGCTTTGATATACGTTTCCGCGGACTGCGGTGTATCGCCTTCTACATACCGAATGCCGAAGCCGCCTCCTACATTCAGTACTTCCGGCAGGAATCCAAGCTTTTCTTTTGCTTCGCCCAACAGTTCTGTCAATCGTTTGACAGCGACGAGGAAGCCTTCTGTTTCAAATATTTGTGAGCCAATATGGCTATGAACCCCTAATAAATGGACATGATCGCTTTCGTGAGAAAACTGAATCGCTTCAAGAGCCTGGCCGTTTTGCACGTCAAAGCCAAACTTGGAGTCGATCTGTCCTGTAGAAATGTACTCATGCGTATGAGCTTCTACACCCGGTGTAACACGCAGGAGAACAGAGACTTTTTCGTTCCGCCCTTCGGCTAATTGCGCCAAGATGTGCAACTCATAAAAGTTATCCACTACAAAACAGCCGATTTTGGCGTCAAGCGCCATGATTAACTCATCATGAGATTTGTTGTTCCCATGAAAATGGATGCGCTCAACGGGGAATCCAGCTTGCAGGGCCGTATACAATTCGCCGCCAGATACTACATCGAGTGACAAGCCTTCCTCTTCAACCAGCTTACACATCGCCATCGTGCAAAAAGCTTTGCTCGCATAAGCAACCTGAAAGGAAAAACCCGTATTGTGAAATGCGTTGACAAATTCCCGGCATTTGGTGCGAATTTGTTGTTCGTCATACACATATAAAGGTGTTCCGTAAGTAGTAACTAGCTGTGTGGTATCACAGCCTCCGATCTCCAGGTTTCCTTGTTCATTCACTCGACTTGTCCCGTGTAAGTACATGTTTCGTTTCCTCCCCAATTCATTCGCACCGATGATGTATATAGACAAAATTTTATAGAGAAAGGCAACCAACGAGGAACGTCAGTTGCCATACAGAAACTTTTGTTCGTAAGGCTTTCCTACAATTTACTACAAGGTTGTGCGTTTGACAATGGGTGAAGCCAGCCGTTTTCAGAATATTATTGCCGAGAGGAATTTTGCGCGCGAACGATACTCGGCCTGTTATTTTTGCTTGGCACAGCTAGCCGTACCACAATATCCTTCATCCCTTTGTAGTTGAAAGGAATGAACGGCCACAAGTAAGGCGTATTGAGCGAACGTGTGGAAGCCAAGAAAATCAGAATGAGCGTAAGTCCGATCATCAGACCCGGTGTAGAGAAAAAGCCCACCATGAGAATCAGAAACAAGCGAATAAGCCGATTGGCCAAGCCCAACTCATAACTAGGCGTTGCATACATCCCGATTGCGGCCACTGCCAAATACAAGATAACCTCTGGTGCAAGGAGTCCTACCTTAATCGCCACATCCCCAACCAAAATGGCGGCTAATAAACCTACGGCAATCGAGAGGGGTGCCGGCGTATGAATAGCGGCCATTCGCATCAAGTCCAGACCGACCTCAGCGATCAAAAATTGTGCCAAAATAGGAATGCTGCCCATCTTTTTGATCCCTAGGAAGTGAAGTGACTCTGGTATCATGGAAGGGTGCATGACCAAAAGCAGCCAGATCGGCAATACAAAAACGGAAGCAAAAATCCCCAAAAAACGAACCCAGCGTAGATAAGCACCGATTACTGGAGTTTGTCGATACTCCTCCGCATGCTGTACATGATGAAAATAAGTAGCGGGTGTGATCATGACACTCGGTGAGGTATCCACATAAATCAGTACGTGGCCTTCCAATAGATGTGTAGCAGCCACATCGGGGCGCTCTGTATATCGTACCAAAGGGAACGGATTCAGCGTCTTTCCAATGATAAATTCTTCGACGGTTTTTTCCGCCATCGGTATTCCGTCAATCTGGATGTTTTGTAGACGTTCCTTTAACGTTTGGACCAGCTCTTCATTTGCTACATCATGCAAGTAAGCAACTGCAACATCTGTCTTCGTACGCTCCCCAATCTGCATGATTTCAAAGCGGAGTCGTTCATCACGTATTCTTCGACGAGTAAGAACCGTATTGGTTACGAGCACTTCTGTAAAACCGTCATGCGCGCCGCGGACGATTCGCTCCGTATCTGGCTCTTGTGGTGAGCGATTGGGCAGGATTTTGGCATCGATGATAATGGCGTGAGGAGATCGGTCAATAATAAGCCCTACTTGACCGACGAGCAATTTATCCATAAATTCGTCGGTCGTTTCCACCTTGCTGAGCTGAAAGAACGGGATGAATTTGTGGAACAGCTGGTCGAAAGCGTTATCAGCCAGATCACGCTCACGCACATCGTTCAACTCACGCATGATTTGCGAAATAAGCAAGCTTTCGGCGAAGCCATTTATGTAATACAACAACATTCGTGTATGACCCACATAAAAATCATGGACTCCGATATCAAAACTCTTGCCAACACCAAGCCTGTCGTTCAAATATTTCTGGTTCTCTTCAAGATAAGTCGAAATGGGATGCCGTTTTTCTGTGACTTGTGCCATAAGAGCCGCTCCTTTCCATTATCCATTGCACCGCTCTTGTTGTGATGGGACAACCGTTTTGCAAACTATCCCTACCTTCCATCTTCCCTATATCTCCAATGCCGATGACATTGGGTACATGCAAGGAATTCAAGATGTCTACGGTATCTCCATAAATATGATGCTGAAGCTGCTCGTCTGCGTACCCGTCCTTATCCACGGCTTCTTCTACAATTTGTCCTTGGTTGTTTACGGAATAAGCGACTGTCGCACCCTTGACCCAGCGTGTATTCGAAGCTACTGCGATCGCACCGATTACTTCGATATCAGGATGCTTCACCACGTATTCGAGTGCTCGCTCCCCTCTACCTTTGCCATAATCACCATTGTCATCGAACATGACGATCACAGGATCATGTGGTGTCATTTTAATCAGTTCGACCATCTGATTCCCTCGTAGTGGAGTCGGATTCCCGGCAGACAGCGAAATACATCGACCACCAAATTGCTTGGCGACATTCTCGATAACTTTTTGGGCAATATGATCTCCGTCTGTCACCAATATGACTTTCCGGCGTACTGTGTCCATGCTGGGTCACCGCCTTTTACTGCCTGGACTTACCCTTTGGGTTTAAAGACGAGAGAGGCAAAAAATCCGAATGCAATCGCAGCCGATATACCCGCACTCGTGACCTCAAAAATCCCCGTTGCTACACCAATCAACCCATTTTGTTCGGCCTCACTGATGGCTCCATGATACAAAGAATGACCGAAGCTCGTAATCGGTACAGTTGCACCTGCACCTGCGAAATCAATAAACTTGTCATACACGCCGATAAAATCGAGAAATACTCCTGCCACGACCAGCGTACTCATGACATGAGCAGGCGTTAGCTTGCCAACATCCAGAAGGAGCTGGCCAACAACACAAACCAATCCCCCTACGACAAAAGCAATCAGGTACTCCATCATTTTCCTCCTTCAAGTGCAACCGCATGAGCGATGCACGGTATCGAATTGCCCTGCTGAGTGCTTACCGGGCTTAAGAGTGCTCCCGTGGCGCAAACCAACACGTTTTTCAGTAACCCACGGTTGAGCTGATCCAAAATGTAGCTATACGTGACCACTGCACTGCTGGCACAACCGCTCCCACCAGCAAATACATCCTGATCCGGAGTGTAAATCATCAGCCCACAATCATTGTAGACTTGATCCATGTCGTATCCTTCTGTCAACATGAGCTCTTTCACAATCGGGTATCCGACAGCTGCCAGGTCGCCAGTCACGATCAAATCATAGGACTGTGGAGAGCGCCCCGTATCTTGAAAATGCGTCTGGATCGTCGTGACAGCTGCTGGTGCCATGGCCGTCCCCATGTCAAACGGGTCTTTAATCCCCATGTCTACTACTTTTCCCATCGTCGCATACGTAATGCGCGGACCATTTCCACCTATCCCGACCAATCCCGCGCCGGCTCCTGTCACTGTCCATTGGGCGCTTGGCGGCTTTTGGCCTCCGTATTCTGTGGGATAACGATACTGCCTTTCCGCTGTAGCATTGTGGCTGCTGCAAGCAGCAATCGCCTTGTTTGCATAGCCTGCGTTTACCAAAGCCGCCGCATTTGCCAGTGTGAGCATCGAGGTAGAACAAGCTCCGTACATGCCCATAAGCGGAATCGCCAACTTTTCTGCTGTAAAGTTGGTAGTGATGTTCTGATTCAACAGGTCACCCGCGAGAATGATATCCACATCCTTGCCCGTGATCCCTGCCTTTTGCAGCAAGGTGTTGACTGCATCCTCCATCATCTGGCGTTCGGCGTCTTCCCACGTCTGTTGGCCTGCATACATATCGTCGTGGATCTTATCAAACAAGTGCGCCAGTGGTCCTTCTCCTTCTTTTGGTCCCACAGCAACTGCCGAGCTTTGCAAGCGTACATTTTGATCGAAGTGCCAGGTTTGCCGATTGACTCGTTTCACTGGTTGATTGTTTGACACCGACAGCCCTCCCTTAGAAAAACATCTTCATCAGGCTCTTTAAAATGCCAGCGATAAAAGCAGCGACAACCCCAAATACAATAACGGAGCCTGCGAGCTTGAACATATTTCCCCCAACCCCGAGCACCAGTCCTTCACTCCGATGTTCAATCGCGGCAGAGGCAATGGAGTTGGCAAAGCCTGTAACAGGTACTGCTGACCCAGCTCCGGCATACTGCCCAATATTGTCATACACCCCAAATCCCGTTAGCAAAACAGATAGAAAAATAAGCGTAGCAACGGTCGGATTGCTCGCGGTTTTCTCCGTAAATCCAAAAAAGGTAATATACATATTCTGAAGGGCCTGACCCAACAGACAAATAGTTCCTCCCACCCAAAACGCTCGAAACGAGTTAAGCAGAACGTTTCGTTTGGGCTGGAACTTGGAAGCTTGCTGTTGATACAGTTGTTTGGTCATCTGCATCGATCCGGGGGTTTTGGATTTTGTTTTGGTTGCCATGCCCTTTCACTCCCTTGTAAGCTTTCTTCCTATATCCTTCCTTTTTCTAAAGATGCCTATGAATAGTGGTATTTACCATTTCACAGATGGAGCAGCCATTGCAGCAAGGAACCCGTCACTTTTCCCAAAACCACTGCCATTAACAGATAGAGAAGACTGCCATCCATATGGATTCGCTTCGCTAATATCGGAAAGACATTCAGCACCTCAGTCAAGCCTGCGGCGAGTGTCCCCACAAATATCCCTGCAAATATCCCGTAGATCGAAGAAACGATAACGGGCAAATGAGCACCCCAGTGAAAAAAGTCAATAAACGTAAAAAAAAGCGCTCCTGCCACCAGAGCCCATTCCAGCGAGCGGATATACCGATGAGCATTCGTTAATTGTGTCAACCTTGGAATGATGTCCAGAACGGTAATAAACGCGACCAGCCCGCTCCCTACTGCAAGCCCTCCACCCAGCCCGATCAAAATAAGCAACAAACACTTGATGATGCTCATTTCTTCGTCCGCTGGTTTTCCTTGTTTTCATTTTGTATGTAGTATTGATCCAGGCTTTGCTGATACATAAACAATTCAACTTCTAACGGACTAGGTTCTTCGTTGATTTTTTTCTGGAAGATATGGTTAAAAAACAGAATCATCCCCAAGCCGATTCCGATGGAGTAAGGGATTTGCATCCACAAAGGCTGATGACTTTTTTCACCTGTTATCAAATAGTAGATTCGTTCGTGAACCTTCATCATGCTGACATCCGTATGGAAATTCATGATCGCCAATCCTGAGCCAATAAACAACAAAAGCCACACCATCGCCACCAAAATCGGATTCGCTTTCTTTCGTGGATTGAGTACTTCCACAATGATTTGGGGAGCACCCTGAACGTCCAGTTCCACGTCGGGATAGACAGAACGCAGCCTTTTAATCACCTGCATAATATCGATAATGATCAAATTGCCATCCGTTGGCTTTGTCTGGTAAATGGGCATCCGCTTTAACGCTTCCTCGCGCTCTCCATCCCAGAAAAGCTGGCAAATGTCCCCAAGTGTAATCATTGCCTGAGGCTGTACGGCCAATCGCTTTCGCAGGCGCAGAAACAACGCGTCTTTCATGATACCTTCCCCTTCCATCAACTACCTGATTATTCGCTAGTATGTGCCGAGCCACAAAACCCATGCAAATAAACGGAAATGATCGTTTATTTGCTGACCGCAAGCGGTCACATTCTGTTTAATGAAAAACATCTAGATGTTTTTCACAATAAAAACACCCCAGTCACATAGTGACCGGAGTGTTTTCATCAGTTAATGTTCAAATTGTTCTTTGATCGTTTGCAAAATACGCTTCTCCAGGCGCGATACCTGCACTTGCGAGATTCCCAGCCTCTCTGCTACTTCCGACTGCGTCTGATCCTTGTAGTAGCGCAGGTAGACGATGAGTTGTTCCCGCTCGCTCAATCGACTGATCGCATCCTTGAGGGCAATTTTTTCAAACCATTTGTTGACCCCTTCATCCGCAATCTGATCGATCAAAGTAATGGGGTCCCCGTCATTTTCAAAAACCGTTTCATGGATGGAAGAGGGCGCCCGATTCGCTTCCTGCGCAAACACGACTTCTTCTGGCGTAATCCCCACCACGTCCGCAACCTCTGCAATCGTGGGTGCGCGACCGAATTGCTTGTACAGCTCATCCTTTGTTCGTCGTACCTTATTGGCTGTTTCTTTGAGTGATCGACTTACCTTGACTGTACCGTCATCGCGTAAGAAGCGTTGAATTTCTCCAATAATCATCGGCACAGCATAGGTCGAGAATCGAACATCATAGGAGAGATCAAACTTGTCTACGGCTTTCAAAAGGCCAATACAACCGATCTGAAACAAATCATCTGCTTCGTATCCACGGTTGATAAAGCGCTGGACGACGGACCAGACCAGCCGAATATTGCTGTTGACGAGAAGCTCTCTTGCCTCAGTGTCCCCAGCCTGACTTTTGGCAATTAGCTCTTTTACTTGGTCATTGGTCAGAAATGGTTGACTCGCGTTTTTGATATCGGCACCCATAGGCACTACCCCTAATTTTGCAAGGCTTTGGCAAACGCTAGGCGTTTGGTGAGGCGCACAGTTGTTCCTTTACCCACAACCGTTGCCACTTCCAAAGAATCCATGAAATTCTCCATAATTGTAAAGCCCATTCCAGAACGCTCAAGCTCCGGTTTCGTCGTATAGAGTGGCTGCATGGCCTGCTCCACATCCTCAATACCTCGTCCATTGTCTTCCACAATCAGATCAATGCTGTCCTCTTGAATTCGCACAGAGATCTGTACCACACCCTCAGGATTTTCGTCATAACCATGAATAATGGCATTTGTAACAGCCTCGGATATAACGGTTTTGATTTCTTCTAGCTCGTCCATCGTAATATCGAGTTGGGAAATGAAGGCTGCGACTGCTACACGTGCGAATGCTTCATTTTGGCTCAATGCTGCAAACGACACTGACATAAAGTTACGTTGTATCATCATTACGCCACCCCCAGAACATGCAAAGCATCCGCTTCATTTTCGCGAAACTTGATCACCTTGAATAACCCGGACATCTCAAATATTCGATAGATCGTAGGATTAATCGAGCAGACGTACATTTCTCCAGATCGGGCAGAAATCTGCTTGTATCTTCCCAAAATAACTCCGATACCAGAGCTGTCCATAAACGCCAAATCAGCCAGACTCAGTACAATATGGCGTATAGTAGAGTTACGCAAAAGATCATCCGCCTTCTTGCGCAACTCCTCTGCCGTATGATGATCCAGCTCACCCTGCAAACGGATTACCAGCACATCCTGCCGTGTCTCCATCGCAACTCGTAAACTCATAGCTGACACACTCCTTCTCCCTTGATAGAAACTCTCTTTCTTCCTCGGCGAAACCAATTCCTGCCAGCCGACAAAAGAACAAAAAAATCGAGCAGCCACGCCATTCGATTCGGGGCAACTCGATTCTTTTCGCGCTCATGCTGTCTGTCAGTAGCTAATCAAAACGCTCTTGGTAGTTCGCTTGAGAATCTCCCACATGTTGGCTTTATCTACCTGATCTTCTGGGAACAGGTCGATTCGATTTACTTCCTTACCATCTTTCGTACGGATGAAAATGTGGCCGATTACTTGGTTCTTTGCTATTGGTGCATGCACCGCCTCATTGATGACAATTTCCTTCTGGAAGGTATCGGCTGATTCTCCTTTTTTCATCAACAAGCTTACCGCATGTGGCGTCACCGCATTAATTTGCGGTTTCTGACCTTTATCCACAACTAGTGCGCGCACAGCTTCTCCCTTTTTGTACATCGGCATCACCTGAAAGTGTGTGAATGCATAATTGAACATGGTCGAAACCTCATTGTTGCGCGTTTTTACATCAGGCTCACCCATGACGACTGCAATGACACGCATGTTGTTTCGTTTTGCAGTCGCTGTTAAACAGTATTTCGCTTCCCCTGTGTATCCTGTTTTCAAACCGTCCACACCTTCATAAAAACGCACCAGCTTGTTTGTATTCACAAGCCAGAAGGGACTCTCCGTATCTTTGCGCAAATAGTCTTGGTACGTACCGGTGAACTTCGTGATGCCGTCGTGCTTTAAGAGCTCGCGTGACATAATCGCAATGTCTGCCGCCGATGAGTAGTGATTCGCAGCAGGAAGTCCATTCGAGTTGACAAAATGCGTATTTTTCATGCCGATCTGCTGTGCGCGTTCATTCATTCGCGCGACAAAACTCTCTTCTGTCCCAGCCAAGTGCTCAGCCATCGCTACTGAGGCATCATTCCCAGAAGCAATTGCAATCCCTTTCAGCATGTCCTCTACCGTCATTTCTTCACCGGGCTGTAAAAAAATTTGCGATCCGCCCATCGATGCTGCTCTTTCACTCGTTCGAACCTTATCGGTAAGCTTAAGCTCTCCCCGCTCCACCGCTTCCATGATCAAAAGCATGGTCATTACTTTGGTGATACTCGCGGGTGGCATTTTTTCATTGGCGTTCTTTTCATACAAGACTGTTCCTGTATCCGCTTCAATCATCACCGCGGATGACGCTAGTGGGGCAAAATGATTATCGCCTTTTTGCTGTCCAGCCTTTTCTTTGGCAACAGCCATCGGAGAAAAGATGGTGAAGCACATAACAAAACATAGAGCGAGATATCCATTCCGTTTCATAGCAGTCTCTTCCCTCCATTCATGGTTTTATTCTCACCATCACGAAAGGAAAATATTCACACAAAAACGGCAAGATTATCTTCTCGCAACACATCCGGTTTCACGAAAAAGAGTCCCTTTCGCAGCTTGCAGAAGGGACTCTACCTTAAATGACGAAGCGGCTCACATTTTGAGTTAGCTCGTCCGCCATTTTTTTCAATTGTTCCACGTTTTCATTAATGCGTGCAATCGAATTCAATTGCTCGTCAACTGTCTCAACCACACCTGAGATCGATTCACTAATTTCATCCGACATGGTGGCAAGACGCTGCATGGAGTTCGTCACAACCTGATTACCCGCCGCCATCTCTTCCGAGGTCGCCGTCATCGATTCGCTTTGCTCTGCAGCCGATTGAATCTCTCCCACGATATTTTGGAAAGCAGTACCCACAGACTCGACAGACTGCAAGCCTCCACTCACCATTGTAACGATCTCGTCCATATGCTTGCTCATATCCATTGCTTCATCATTGATCGAATGTGCAATGGCAGCGATACGCTCAGAGAAGGAGCTGCTTTCCTCTGCGAGTTTGCGAACCTCGCTGGCTACGACTGAGAATCCTCGACCCGCATCTCCAGCACGGGCAGCCTCAATGGCTGCATTCAGCGCCAACAAATTCGTCTGCGATGCAATACTCGTAATCATTTCGACGATGCTCGTAATTTCACGAGCCCGCTCACGAAGGCTGTGCATTTGCCCGGCGGTACGTTCTACCTCATTTGTGGCACGTCTTACCGTATTGATTACGTTCTCCACTAACTCCATTCCGCCTTGCGCTCTCTCAAACGTACGAGTCGTGGCAACCGATGTAGATTCGGCAGCCACAGCCACCTGTTCAACACCTTCCGATATTTCAGAGACGGTATTGGCCGTTGCTTGCACTTCATTCGTCTGCGTAGAGACGCGTTGCGCGATCGAAGAAATATTATCCGTAATGACGTTAATGGCTCCTTTGTTTTCTTGCGCAAACAACGTCAGCTCATCTGTCGCTACGTTCAGTTGTGTAGCTTGTCCCTGTACAAGGGCAATCAACTTGCGCAGTTCAGCCGCCATGTCATTCATTTTGCGGCCAACCATAGCCAGCTCATCATTACCGTTTACCTTTACGTTGATATTAAAATGTCCGGCGCCGATTTGATCCATATCTCGTGCTATCGCGAACAGGGACAGTCGAATCCGTTTCGCAAACCACCAGATCGCCCACACCGAGAGTCCGATGATCGGCAAGCTGAAGAGCACGAAGTACAGCCACATTCCGTCCACTTCACCATACACCTCGTCGGTTCCCGTAGACAAAACCACATTCCATTTCAACATCGGGATCGGTGCAAAAGCTGCAAACGAATCAATTCCATGATCCGAGTACAGTAAGCTGTTGCTTGTCTCATACTGCATCAGGGATAGCATCTCTTGATAATCTTTGTCCCCTGCCAGCACGAGCTTGTTGTTATTATTCGGATTTTGATGGGCTACAACCAAACCATCTTGTCGAACGACAAATGCATAGCCGTTTTCCATGAAAGAGATCTCAGGAATCTTTTGAATCATTTGGTCAATCGTAAAGCCAACAACGAACAACCTGCTCGTATCATCGGCTTTTTCCCCTATCGGTGTCGCAATATAAAGAAAACTCTTGTTGCTGCCTTCAACGATTTCTTCATCAGAAATGACCAAGGATTTCGTGGTTAGCGCTCTTTGGAAGTACTGCTTTTGCTTGAAGTCAATCTCATTCGTCCCGGTCAAGGAATATAGGGATTTCCCGGTAGCCGTGTCGATCAAATAGATTCTGGATACTTCTTTATGTGCTTGGCGCAATAAAGTAAACTGCTCCATGATCAGCGGTTGCAGGTCTGTCATCATCACACGTTTGGTTCCCGCCGATTTGCTGGAGTTCACAATCGCTTGAATGTCATCTTCCATGCTATTCGCATGCTGGTCAGCCAGCATTTTTGCCTGATTCGAGGTGATGCTAAACAACGTTGATTTCGAGAAGGAAAGGGCTATGTATTGCAAAGAACCAATGATAATAAGTACAAGGATTAGACCAAACACAATCATTTTTGTTGCAAGAGATCCTTTAAGCTTATCCGATGCTACTTGGCTTGTTACATTTACTTTTTGTATGAGATTCGAAAATGCCTCCTTTTTCTTCCATCGTGGCGACAAAAATTTACTCATGCTGCCTGCCCCCTTTTTCACTCCTACAATTTTCCAGTGTAAGAACTCCGAAAAAATACCCCTGAAAAAAACTTCCTCTGGGTATAATACCCATTTTTTTCAGAGGTAAAACCTCCCTTATGAAGGGAAACGAGTTCCGGGCTGCACGAGTAGCCTCGGAACTCGTTATTTGTAGTTGATTTAGTTATACAAATGACAGGCCGCGAAATGTCCTGGCTCTACTTCTTTCCATACAGGTATGGATGCAGCGCATTCCGGCATTGCTTTTGGGCAACGCGTACGGAAATGGCAACCGCTTGGTGGGTTCATAGGGCTAGGTACATCTCCTTGCAATACAATGCGCTCACGGTTACGCTCAATTTCTGGGTCTGGAATCGGAATCGCCGACAACAGCGCTTGCGTATACGGGTGGAGCGGCTTTTCATACAAAGCATCACTTTCTGCCAGCTCAACCATTTTACCCAGGTACATAACCGCTACACGGTCGGAAATGTATTTTACCATGGACAAGTCATGGGCAATGAACATGTAAGTCAGACCCATTTTTTCTTGCAGTTGTTCGAGCAGGTTTACAACCTGTGCTTGTACGGATACGTCCAGAGCAGAGATCGGCTCGTCACACACGATGAATTTTGGCTCTACTGCCAATGCACGGGCAATTCCGATACGTTGGCGCTGACCACCTGAAAACTCATGTGGGAAACGGTTCATATGCTCAGGATTCAAGCTTACCAAGGAAAGGAGCTCCTGGATGCGCTCTTTGCGCTTTTGACCAGTCGCCAGACCATGAATATCCAGCGCCTCGCCAATGATGTCCCCAACTGTCATACGCGGATTCAAGGATGCGTATGGGTCTTGGAAAATCATTTGCATGTTACGGCGCATCGCCTTCATTTCCTGTTGGTTCAAATTCATGATGCTCTTACCTTCAAACAGGACGTCCCCTTCAGTCGCATCATACAGTCGCAAGATGGTACGACCGGCAGTGGACTTTCCACAGCCTGACTCTCCTACTACGCCCAATGTTTCTCCGCGTTTGATCTCAAACGAGATATCATTCACAGCTTTCAGAGTATTATCGCCAATCGAAAAGAACTTTTTGAGATTACGTACTTCAATCAAATTTTCACGATTATCCACTGATATCCCTCCTTCTACGCACGGTTCTGAGCAAGCGGATGCTGAAGCCAACAAGCTGCTCGCTGAGTCGTGCTGATGTCGTTCAGCTCAGGATCGATCTCTTGGCACACACGCATCGCAGATTCGCAACGCGCAGTGAATCCACAGCCAGCTGGCGGACGCAGAAGGTCTGGCGGCGTACCAAAAATCGGTGTCAGTGGCTCATCACGGTTCAAGTCAAGACGTGGTACCGAGCGAAGCAAGCCTTTGGTGTAAGGGTGTTGCGGATTGTAGAAAATATCGTCAACTGTTCCTGTCTCAATCACTTTTCCTGCGTACATAACAATTACGCGTTCACACATCTCAGCAACAACACCAAGGTCATGCGTGATCAAGATAATGGAAGTGCCTGTTTTCTTTTGCAATTCTTTCATCAGGTCCAAAATTTGCGCCTGAATCGTTACATCCAAAGCTGTCGTCGGCTCATCCGCGATCAACAGCTTCGGCGAACAGGCGAGAGCGATTGCGATCATTGCACGCTGACGCATACCGCCAGAGAACTCGTGTGGATATTGCTCCACACGTTTCTCAGGTTGCGGAATACCAACCATAGTCAACAGCTCAATGGCACGATCACGTGCTGCAGCTTTCGACATGTTTTGGTGTTTGATCAATCCCTCGGTAATTTGGCTACCGATGGTCATTGTAGGGTTCAAGGAAGTCATCGGATCTTGAAAGATCATCCCGATATCTTTACCGCGAATCGCTTCCATCTCTTTTTTCGACTTCTTGACAATATCCTCGCCATTGAAGAGAATTTGCCCTTTTTTAATTTCACCTGGAGGCATCGGAATCAGCTTCATGAGGGTTTGAGCGGTTACGGATTTACCGCAACCGGACTCCCCTACAATCGCTACAGCCTCTCCGCGGTTGACGTGAAAATTCACACCGCGGACTGCTTTTACTTCACCTGCATACGTATGGAAGGATACATGCAGGTCTTTTACATCAAGAATGCGTTCCATAACGACGTTCCCTCCTATTTACGCAGGCGTGGGTCTACTGCATCGCGCAGACCGTCACCGAACAAGTTAAATGCCAAGATGGTCATGGAAATAAAGATTGCCGGGAATGTCAAACGCCATGGATAGTACTTCATGGCCGGCAAGCCCTCATTGGACATCGTTCCCCACGACGCAATCGGTGCCGAAACCCCTAACCCGATAAAGGACAAGAAGGATTCTGCGAAAATCGCGGAAGGTACAGTCAAGCTCAACGTTACGATGATTGGCCCCAAAGCATTAGGAATCAAGTGTTTGAAGATCAGACGGTTGGCGTCAGCGCCAAGGGAGCGCGCTGCCAGTACAAACTCTTGGTTTTTCAATTGAAGGATCTGACCACGCACAATCCGGGCCATACCGATCCATCCCGTTATCGTCAAGGCAAGAATAATCGTTCCAACACCAGGCTCTAAAACAACCATCAACAAAATAACAACCAGCAGGTACGGAATCGCAAACAAGATATCTGCGAAACGCATCATCATTTCATCTATTCTTCCACCATAAAAACCTGCGAGACCGCCCCAGATCACACCAATGATCAGGTCAATGAACGCTGCGGCAAGACCTACTTGCAGTGAGATACGTGCTCCGTACCAAATACGCTCAAATACGTCACGACCTAGGTCATCTGTTCCAAACCAATGTTCAGCAGACGGCTTTTTATTCTTGCCAGCCAGATCCGTCGTAAAATAATCTTGGGGAGTTAGCCATGGAACCACAATGGCACATACGATCAATGCAGCAATGAAGATCATAGAAATCATTGCGACTTTATTCATTTTCAAACGACGCCAAACGTCAGACCAAAAAGAGAGACTTGGGCGCTTGATTGCTTCTGCTTGACGAAGGTCAACGGAAATTGGCTCGAAATGTTCTTTAGTCAAGTTTTGCACGTGTCATTACTCCTTTCCTGCGTCCGAAAGTTTGATCCGTGGGTCTACCAAGGTGTATGCGATGTCAACAATCAGAATCATCACAACTAGGATCATGGAGTAGAACACGGTCGTACCCATGATTACCGTATAGTCGCGGTTTGTAATGGACAATACGAATTCGCGACCAAGACCAGGAACACCGAAAATACGTTCAATAACGAATGCACCTGTCAAAATACCGGCAATCAGTGGACCCAGGTAAGTAACAACTGGCAAGAGCGCATTACGGATTGCGTGTTTTACTGTAATAGCAATAGTGTGCAAACCTTTTGCTCTTGCTGTTTTAATGTAATCTTGACCCATTACTTCAATCATATTGGAACGCGTCAAACGCGCGATAAATGCCATCGGTGATGCGGCAAGTGCCAATGATGGAAGGATGGTGTATTCGAATCCTTCCCATTTCGCGATTGGAAACCAGCCCAAATTAATAGCGAAAATGTATTGGTAAAAGGACGCCAAAATAAAGCTTGGTACCGATAATCCCAAAACGGCGATGACCATCGCGGAATAGTCTTGCCATTTATTATGGTTTAGCGCTGCGATAACCCCTAGCGTAATCCCACCAAAAATAGCGAGCAATAAAGCTTGTGCTCCCAAGTGAGCAGAGACTGGGAAACCACGATTAATCATGTCGTTAACAGTTGAAGATTTCTCCGTAAACGACGGACCGAGCTCCCACGTTACAACACCCTTCAAATATTCAAAGTATTGTTCGTGCATCGGTAGGTTCAGCTTGTACTTTGCCTCTAGTGCTGCCTTAATTTCCGGCGGGACCTGCTTCTCGGATGTAAATGGACCACCTGGTACTGCTTTCATGATGAAGAAGGTGGCCGTTACAATTAAGAAGAGCGAGATGAGCATAAAAATGATGCGCTTACCGAGATAACGGATCAACTAACTTACCCCCTTGGTAGATTTTTGATTGCTTTCACGTCCCATGTTTACACTGCGGAACGCTGCCGACACAGTGTAAAAATCGGCTGTGTAAATAACCCTTAGATCTCTTGCAGTAAAGCTTCTCTCTCTATTTTTCTCTTTGCTGGCAATCATGCCAACTGGTATTTATGGGAAGGGCTTGCATAGCAGAGGGTATATGTGCAACCATATACCCTCTGCTGCAAATCCCGTTTCCTTCGTTATGTGATTACTCGATGTATGCGCCTTTCCAATCCACGTCACCCAAACCAGTTTGGTGAACGCCTTTCACTTCCGGCTTCTGTACCCAAGATTGCGTGTAGAAGTAAATTGGCATGATTGGCATTTCATCCATCAAGATTTGCTCTGCATCTGCCAAAATTTTCTTACGTTTCTCGAGGTCTGGCTCCTGAGCGGATTGGTTCAACAACTCTTTATATTTTGCATTTTCCCAACGCGTATCGTTGTTTCCACCCATTTTATCCTTGTAGAGCTCCAGGAAGTTGATTGGGTCATTGAAGTCACCCAGCCAGCCCATCCGTCCAATCTGGAAGTTACCCTCATGCATATCTTCGAGGTAAACTTTCCACTCTTTGTTCTCGAGCTTCACATCTACACCGAGATTTTTCTTCCATTGGTCTTGGATGGCCTCAGCAATCTTCTTGTGAGCCTCAGATGTGTTGTAGGACAACGTAATCGCTGGCAACTTGCTCATGCCAACCTCTTTCAGTCCCTCTTCCAAAAGCTTTTTCGCGTTTTCTAAATCTTTGTCTTTGAAATAGCCGTTTGGATTCAGCACCATGGATGGAGGTACAGCGCCTGTTGCCGGGATTTGACCCGTTTGGAGAATGTTGTCGATCAAGGCTTTACGATCGATCGAGTAGGCAAATGCTTTTCTAACTTTAATGTTATTAAATGGCGGCTTCTCAGTATTGAACTTGTACCAGTACGTACCAGCGATTGGATTAGTTTGAATCTTGCCTTGATCTTTCAATGCTGGAATCGCATCTGTCGGCAAAGCACTCATAGGCGCCCCAGCCCAATCGATTTCGCCATTTTCGAACATGGAGAGCTCTGTATTTTCGTCTTCTACCATGGAGAATTCGATTTTGTCGAGCTTTACATTATCTTTATCCCAATAATTGTCGTTCTTCACGAGCACCATCTTGCTTTTGTGCTGCCAAGATTCGATTTTGAAAGGTCCGTTACCGACGTGCGAACTTGCTTCCCCTGCCCACTTCGGATTTGCATCAATTACTTTTTTGTTAACTGGGAAGTAGGTACGGAATGCAAGCAATTCTAGGAAGTATGGAGTAGGATTCTCCAGCTTAACTTCCAGCGTCTTATCGTCAAGTGCCTTCACGCCTACTTCATCAAGCTTTGCTTCGCCCTTATTTGCTTTTTCGCCATTCTTTACATAGTACAGCTGATATGCGTAGTTGGAAGCTGTTTTTGGATCGAGAGCACGCTTCCAAGCATACTCAAAGTCATGTGCTGTTACAGGATCACCATTGCTCCATTTCGCTTCTCTGATTTTAAATGTGTAAGTGAGCTTATCATCAGAGACGGTGTAACTCTCAGCGGCAGCTTCATGCGGCTTATCGTCGGTACCAATGCGCGTCAAGCCATCAAAGGTTGCCAAGATAATTGCGCCTGAAGTCGTGTCCTCTGCGAGCCCTGGATCAGTTGTAGGTGGCTCCGTGTGAAGGTTCATCTTTAAAACTTGTGGCTTCTTCTCAGCAGCTGGTGTTGCAGGCTGTGAAGGTGCTGGAGTTCCTCCTGCCGGTGGAGCTGCAGCTGGTTGACCTCCACCGCACCCTGCCAGGGCAGTTCCTAATACAGCAATCGAGCTCACAAGTGCAAACATATTCTTTTTCAACGCAATAACCCCCAGTATGTTTTTCTTTTTTGTCTTTTTTCTGAAAATAAAGGACGAAAAAAATGAAAACTACACGAAGCTGCTTGACTTCGGCTGGAAGGCATCAACCCCTTTCATTGCAGGGTCACCTCGTCGTCTTGAACGAAAGAGAAGGTGTCTTTGTACTGCTTCAGTTCCAATGAAACATCCGCAGCTGCAATTCCTTCAATTTGAGAGAGTCGTTCGTTGACAAAGGTGATCAGCTCATCATTACTATGGAAACACGCTTGGATAATCAAGTCGTGCTTACCGCTATAAGCGCCTACAAAGCGTACTGCAGAAAATTTGCTCAATTTTTCTGCCACTTCTTTCTGCAAACCTAGCTTTGTGGTTAACCCGATGATAGCCTGCACATGTAATCCTAATTTCTCTGGATCGGGTTGAATTACGAATTGGAAGACTCCGTCTTGCAAAAGACGAGTGATGCGCGATCGAATTGTTCCTTCACTCACGCCTAGTTGATGGGCGATTTCTGTATATGGGATACGCCCATCTTCATGGAGGATTTGCAGAATCTGTCTGTCGACATGGTCCAGCTTTTTCATAAATACGATTTTCCGGGAACCTCCATCATTTTTTTACGAATTTCGCAATAATCTTTTACAAACAGTCTAATACAATAAAAGTAATCTGAAATGATAGCGGTGTCAACGAAATTTGACAAGTAGAATAATAAAACTTTATAAAGTCAATCCGAACAGTAAAATATATTTTATATAATAAATAAGGACTTATATCTTACTATTGAATATGAAAAACTAGATTTAATCAACAATATTTTTTCGAGAAACGTATTTTTACTCATAAAACAAGGCGTGCGTATGTGCTCTGCACGCCTTGTTTTATTTGATTAATCAATTAATATCCGGATGTTCTATGCTTCAATAATTTTATAAATCAACGGTTGGTCTCCAGCGATCGCTGTCGAAATTTGGAAGGCACCTTCCATTTCTTTCAAAGCACTTTGCAAAAGACGGTCTTCGTTGGCATGAATGGTGACCAAAACTTCTCCAGCCTTCACTTGATCCCCGCGTTTTTTGTGCAGAACAAGACCTACTGC
This sequence comes from Brevibacillus sp. NPDC003359, assembly GCF_042878995.1. Taxonomy (NCBI): domain Bacteria; kingdom Bacillati; phylum Bacillota; class Bacilli; order Caryophanales; family Paenibacillaceae; genus Brevibacillus; species Brevibacillus sp. NPDC003359. The sequence goes on along the minus strand of NZ_JBIAOR010000001.1, from coordinate 256,194 downwards.
CAAGTCAATTGGCATTTCTTTTGTCAATCTGCCCGCACCCAAGACAACAGAAGCATGACCGATTGCTTCCGCATCAATCTCGCTGATATAGCCATCCTGCTCGGCTGTAACGGTATGAATAATCTTAGCTTGCGGCAGACGAGACAAATCATAGACGTCCTGCTTGTTTCCGCCTTGGGCCTCTACCATCTCTGCTAGCTTCTCCACTGCTTTTCCGGAAGCCATCAGATCTTCGAGCTTCTTACGTCCTTCTTCCACATCCGTAACGAGCCCACCCATAACAAGCATGCGCGAACCAATAGCCAATACCAGCTCAGTCAAATCACGAGGACCTTTGCCTGCAAGTGTCTCCACCGCTTCTTTTACTTCGAGTGCATTGCCCACAGCAAAGCCAAGCGGCTGGTTCATATCACTGATAACCGCCACCGTTTTACGTCCTACTTGGCTGCCAATCGCAACCATCGCATTTGCTAACGTTTCTGCCTCTTCAATACTCTTCATGAAAGCGCCCTTTCCTACTTTCACGTCAAGCAGGATGGCATCTGCCCCAGCGGCGATCTTCTTGGACATAATGGAGCTTGCAATCAACGGCACAGCTTCTACAGTAGCTGTCACGTCACGCAGAGCATACAGCTTCTTATCTGCAGGTGTCAGGTTGCCAGACTGCCCGATTACGGACACGCCAATATCACGCACCTGTTGCAAAAATTGCTCGCGTGTGCGTTCTACTTCAAAACCTACGAAGGACTCTAGCTTGTCAATGGTGCCTCCTGAGTATCCGAGGCCTCTTCCAGACATTTTTGCTACAGGAATACCCGCTGCTGCTACCAATGGCGCAACAACAAGAGTAGTCTTGTCTCCTACTCCGCCTGTACTGTGCTTGTCTACTTTAATTCCTTGCAGGGAAGACAGGTCAAGCTGTTCGCCTGACCCTGCCATTGCCAAGGTTAGATCTCCCGTTTCTCTCGCGGTCATGCCACGGAAAAAGACTGCCATTGCCAGAGCGGACATTTGGTAATCAGGAATACTTCCATCTGTATAGCCTGTCACCAGAGATTGAATCTCTTCTGTTGTCAGTTCTCCGCCATCACGTTTTTTGGCGATCATATCGACCATACGCATTGTTAATCCCTCCGAATCCGTTACTTACATTTTGGCTACGATACCGTTAACTAGAGCCAGGAATTGCGATTTTACCTTTTCTGTTGTTTCCATTACTTCATCATGGGACAGAGGCTGTTCTAAAATACCTGCTGCCATGTTGCTAATGCACGAAATACCGAGCACCTTAACACCCATATGTCGTGCCACGATTACTTCTGGTACAGTTGACATCCCTACAGCATCCCCACCCAACAGACGGAGCATACGGATTTCTGCAGGAGTTTCGTAGGTAGGACCGAGCAGACCTGCGTATACACCTTCACGGAGTTGGATTCCTTGCTCGGACGCAACTTCATGTGCCAGCTTGCGGAGCTGTTTGGAATAAGCCTCAGACATATCTGGGAAGCGTGGTCCCAATTCTTCATCGTTTGCACCGATCAATGGATTGCGGAACGTCATGTTGATGTGATCGGAAATCAGCATGAGGTCGCCTGGATTGTAGCCTTCGTTAATTCCGCCAGCCGCATTGGTCACAATAATGGTTTCTACGCCGAGTAGCTTCATGACACGAATCGGGAAAACAACGGCATCCAGACCATGTCCCTCATAAAAGTGAAAACGACCTTGCATCGCAACGACTTGCTTGCCTTGCAGCTTGCCAATCACGAGTTGTCCTTTGTGGCCGACAACGGTGGACACAGTAAAGCCAGGAATTTCATGATAAGGTATGATCACAGGATTTTCGATTTCATCTGCCAAAACACCCAGCCCTGATCCGAGTACGAGACCAATCGTAGGTTTTTCTGTTAGTTTCGGTTCGATATATGCTACTGCATCATGGAAATTTGCCAATTCAACTCTCTCCTTTTTTGTGTTTCTTCTATTATATAAATGTTTATTTTTACTTAACCTTTATAAATGATTAAGGAAGCTCTTCCCAATCACTGGAGCAGTTACCTCAAAATTGTCTGCGATGGTCGCACCCAAGTCCGCAAATGTTTCACGGATACCCAAATTTTGTCCAGCTTGAATACCCTTGTTATAAACAAGCAACGGAACGTATTCTCTCGTATGGTCACTGCCATGATGTACAGGATCGTTTCCATGGTCTGCAGTGATTACCAGCAAATCATTTTCTTGTAGCGCTTCCAAAAGCTCTGGAATACGAGCATCGAACTCCATCAATGCCTGACCATACCCTTCTGGATCGCGGCGATGACCGAACTTCGCATCGAAGTCCACGAGATTGACAAAAGAAAGGCCTGTAAACGATTGTTTCATCGTGCCCAGTATTTGATCCACACCGTCCATGTTATCTTTGGTACGGATAGATTGGGTAACGCCCTCTTCTGCGTAAATGTCGCCGATTTTGCCAATCGCAATAGAAGCAAGTCCAGCATCTTGCAAACGATTCATGACTGTCGGAGCAAATGGCTTCACGGAATAATCGTGGCGATTTGCTGTGCGGCTAAAATTGCCTGGCTGTCCAACAAATGGACGCGCAATGACACGAGTAACGGCGAATTCATCACGAAGCGTCAACTCACGAGCTACCTCACAAATATGGTACAGCTCTTCTAGCGGAACAATCTCTTCGTGCGCTGCCACCTGGAATACACTGTCCGCAGACGTATAGACAATCACTGCACCAGTATTCATATGCTCTTCACCAAGCTCGTCGAGAATGTCCGTTCCCGAAGCAACCTTGTTCCCGAGCACCTTGCGACCGATACGTTGCTCAAATTCCGAGATCAGCTCTTGTGGAAATCCGTCTGGATACGTGTTAAACGGAGTAGAAACATGCAGACCCATGATTTCCCAATGACCAGTCGTTGTATCTTTCCCCATGGAGATTTCCTGCATTTTTCCATAATGGGCCATAGGGATTGCTACTGGCGCAACGTTTTGGAGTGGTGCTATATTTCCCAATCCTAATTTTTGCAAGTTGGGCAATGAAAATCCTGCAACACGTTCTGCAATATGACCTAAGGTGTTCGCTCCTGCATCATTGAACTTAGGCGCATCAGGTTGTTCGCCAATCCCTACGCTGTCCATGACGATCAAAAAAACTCGTGAATACTGCATCTTAACGCCTCCTGTTTACCAGTCATTCGATTCTACAACCAAGTCGTCAGACGTCTGACCTGATTCAGAAAATTTTTCTCCGCCCAACAATCAGGCGGAGTCGATCGTTTTTTCATACTCATGCTCGCGGATGCGTCTTTGCATAGATGTCCTTAATCCGCGTTCTGGTCACATGTGTGTAAATCTGGGTGGTTGAAATATCAGCATGCCCAAGCATTTCTTGAACAGAGCGCAAATCGGCTCCATTTTCCAGTAAGTGAGTGGCAAAAGAGTGGCGAAGCGTATGGGGTGTAATCTCTGCACGGATGTTTGATTTTTGGGCATATCGTTTGATAATTTTCCAAAAACCTTGCCGTGTAATTTGTTTGCCCAAGTGATTCAGAAATAATGCATTATCGCCAGTTCCTTTTACCAGCTTGGGGCGCCCTGCCTGTAAATAGTGACGAACCACTTGAATGGCAACCGAGCCTAACGGAATGATTCGCTCTTTTGATCCTTTTCCCATGCATTTGACAAAGCCCATATCCAGATTTACATCAGCACTATCCAGATTGACTAACTCCGAGACACGTATGCCTGTCGCATATAAAAGCTCAAGCATCGCCTTGTCCCGCAGCCCGGCAGGATGATTGACAGGAGGACTTTCCAAAAGACGTTCCACTTCCTCAACAGAGAGCACTTTTGGCAAGCGTTTCTCGATCTTCGGTGTTTCCAGATGAATGGATGGGTCTTTCTCTATGTATTTATCCCGAATGAGAAACTGATAAAACGCTCGTATCGATGCCATATTGCGAGAAAGCGTCGCTGTAGCACGTCCTTTTTCCCGTAAAACAAGCAAGTAACCAATGATGTGCGTACGAGTAGAATCTTCTATTCGAGCGACACCTTGCTCCTGTAAATACGAGGTAAAGGCCACCATATCCCGTTGATAGGATTCCAGGGTATTTCTCGATAGCCCTTTCTCCACTGTCAGGAAATGAATAAACTGATCAATCAGACTGTCCATGAAGCTGTCCCCTTCAGCTGATAAGTATCTTGTATTGCTTTCCACAAAGAAAAAGAAACTCCTGCTTCTCCAGATAAAAAACTCAAACTTGCATTACTCTCCCATTAAAAAAAAGAGCTGTAGTCGTGCGACATATCCGTCAAAATCCTGTGCCTGAGAGGTATTGATGACTTTTACTACCTTCACCGCATTTCCATGTGGTTCATGATAAGGGTTTGCCGGAAGAAATTTGTCCGCCAGCAAAGTAATGATGCCGTAGGAGAGCAAGGTGCAGGTAATGAAAAGAAGCAAAAAACGAAGCCCCTCCATCAAGCGGCGATAAGAGACCTTCATCCGTAAGCCTCCTTACAGACTTTCTTTCATTTATATGCACTTGTCCCTTGCTCCATTCGAATCGATCCTCACCTAGGATTCCACAGGAATAGATCTGCCATTACAAAAGCTCCCAAGGAAAAAAGAAAAACTTCTCCGTTCCCAGAGAAGTCGACTTTATTTGAAGTCCTCCACATTCACTTTATCTACACAACGATTGCAGATTCCGTAAAAGGTCAATCGGTGGTCGGTAATATAAAAGTTGTAAACATTCTTGACTTTTTCTTCTGCTGTGACAAGCAGATCTTCAAAAATTTCATCCACCGTACCACAATTGAGGCAAATGAGGTGATGATGGTGATAGGCAGCATTATCATCACGAAGATCGTAACGAGCCACGCCATCGCCAAAATTCATTTTATGAAGGATCTTCAGTTCGCTCAACAACTCTAATGTCCTGTATACGGTAGCAAGCCCGATTTCCGGGGCTTTATCCTTCACCAACAAGTAAACATCTTCCGCGCTCAAATGATCTTCTTCATTCTCCAACAACACGCGAACAGTGGCTTCACGCTGTGGTGTCAGCTTGTAGTTTTGTGAATGCAACTGCTGCTTAATTTTCTCTAATTTTTCTTCCAACATTAATGCCCCTCCCCGCTCGCATGAAACCTGTTCCTATTATAGTAGAGGGGCATCGAATAAGTCAAATGCATAAGTTATTACCTGAGAATTATTCTTAATTAAGTACAAGCTGCATCAGCCTGGGTGAAATGAAGGTTTCAAACAAGGCTGCTATCGTCAATACCGCCAGCATGCTAAGAACAAGGACGGTATAGCCCATAAAATGAGGCATGATGACATCTCTTTTGCTAAGCACTCTCGTCCGGATGAGTCGAAGGGAAAATGAAATTCCGCTAACACCTACAATAAAAAGGGCAGGGACGACTAATAAATTTTGCGGGAGAACACCCACCATGGCAAATGTTACGCCTTGCCATTGAAGTTGACTCACCAAAAAACCGACGGTGAAACCAACCACGACCCCTTTTAAGAAGAGCATCAACAAAATCATGGGCAACCCAATGATGGACAACCCTAGGACCCACATGATCGCGATGGTCTTGGCATAATGACCAAACGCCTGCTGAAAATGGGCACTGGTCTCAGGGATTCCATCACTGCCAAGACTGTTAAAAAAATATTGCAGAAAACCGTACAGCTCCTGCTTCTGTGATAGTGGCAATGAATTGACGAGGACGGCTCCGAAAATAATGCCCATCGTAAACAGGACGATCGTGAACCAGTAGAGTGACTGATGTTCTCTCGCATAGGATTGGATAGTTTGTCCGACTCGTGAACGCACACTTCGTCGCCTCCCGCTTCGCTGATTACTGTACAGCTTATGCGGACGAGTTCTCCCCTATGACACCCTACATTGGGACGATCTTTCCGTATGTACCGGCGCCCCCTTTTTGGACAGACAGCTTTCCTTCTCTCGCTTGCACGATAAGCGAAGCGATTTTCTCTCCGACAACATGGGTGAGCTCTTCTTCGTTCACGCGATGCAATACATTCATCTGTGTACCAAACGACCGATACAGCTTGTCCAACAATTTCGGACCGATTCCTGGAATGAATTCCAGCGGGATTTGCTCGATATAAGGAGGACGGAACGCCGGATGCTTGCCTGTTTCTACATCCGCCAGCTGATCAATGCGCGCTGCAACCCCTCGCACAATTCGTTGGTAACCGCATTCCGGACATTTGCCTGAAGCATCAGCCGATAGTAAAGACTGGCACCCTTGGCACGCCGTCTGATGATATTTGCCAAGCTCGGGGTGCAAACCGTAGTTCATATGAACACCTCTGCCACCGATGCGCTTGATTACTTTCGACCACTCTGCGAAGGAACGCTCTTGCATATACATCGCTTGATATTCTCTGCCAATTTTCGCTAGTGAATGGGCGTCTGAATTTGTGAGAAAGGTTTTGTCATGAAGCTCGGATATGCGGTCTGCCATGTTGGTATTCGCACTCAATCCCAGCTCAACCGCATAGATGAGCGAAGGTTCAAGGACTTCTACCATCGAATCCGTACAGCTCCCATACAAGCCTTTATGCGGCGTAAAAATATGTGCCGGGATCAAGAGGCCTTGCAATTGCTGGACACAGGCTTGTAATTCCATAAGCGATGTATAGATACGCTGAGAACTCAAATGCACATTTTTGCAGCGTTCAGACAGCCAGGCGGTAAATTGCCTCATATCTCGTAACTTCGGCAAATAAACAAGAAAATGAGCTGCACCACGTCCTGGCTCTTTGATTTCAACTTCGCACCCCACTATCAGCAAAGTATCTTTGTAGGAAATTCCTCCATCCTCATGTTCAGTCGCTAATCCCTTCTCCAAGAGATCTATCAGCTCATCCTGAACCTCCGGTGAATGCGCATCGATGATCCCTATGACATCCATCCCTTTTTTATCCGAGGCTTCCTCCAAAATTTTGGTGAGCGTCATTTGGCGGGAAGCCGTTATTTTCACAGGTTTCCCCGTCCACGTCCCTCCGATATGAATATGCATGTCGCAAAAAAAGGAACGCAGCATGGTACTAGCCACGTTCACGAAGCATTTTATTTTCCCACGCAAACAATGCCACTACCGTCTTGGCATCTCGAATTTCTCCACTTTGATGCAGGGCATGCGCTTCTTCCAGTGTCACTTCCAGCACATCGACGAACTCATCCTCGTCCGGCTTGCTTTCTCCTTTTTTCAAACCAGTGGCAACAAAAACGTGTAAAATTTGATCCGCGAAGCCTGGCGATGTGTAGAAAGAGCTGAGCGGTGTGTACTGACTCGCTACGTAACCGGTCTCTTCTTCCAGCTCCCGCATCGCACATGCAAGTGGCTCTTCCCCCGGCTCTAGCTTTCCTGCTGGGATTTCCACGATGCTACGCTCCAATGCTTTGCGGAACTGACGAACCACAACCATCTTGTTATCATCTGTTATCGGCAATACGGCAACCGCCCCTTGATGATTCACGATTTCTCGCTTGGCTGTGTTGCCATTGGGCAGAAGCACCTCATCCACCTTGACCTTAATAATTCTTCCGTCATAAATCGGTTGACTGGAAATGGTTTTTTCATATAAATGATCATATTTACTCACTGTCGTCATCATCCTTTTTTACATGAAGTCGTTCTAAATCGTCGATTCCCTCCATAAGTTGGGAGCATAGAGCTTGTCCACCCTATTGTATCGGAGGAGATCATGAATGAAAACATATGTTAGTGAAAAGCAATTGCGTATGGTCGGGAAAGCTTGGGAGATCAAGGCTACACTTCGTTCCTGGTCAAATAAAGACCTAACGCTTCAAGAGTACTTGATGAAGCGGGCGAATGCTGGGCGTCGTTAACTGTTCGGACGATGTAGCCCAGACTGTTTCCTACAAAATCGGCAGCCATCCATGCCGTCTGAAAAGGAGCAGGGTCTTCTTGCCAATTTCGCCCCATCGTAGAAAAGGACAAGCCATACCCCTTTTCCAGTGATGCCAGTTCTGACAGGTCTGGGACTTTTCCCTTTATGAAAATATGCTTCCCCGCAACTTCTATCGCTTTCATTTGCCGTGAAAGGACATCATCTCTTTCATCCCCGAAAATCGGGATCGCAACAAGTACAGGGCAGAGAGCAAATCTGTTTAATATCGAGACTGTATGATGGCTAACACCGTAATGCCTGGTACGTGGATCGCCAAAGCTGATTCTAGGAATAAAAAAGGGCGTTCCACCTAGAGTGGATACGGCATGAATGACCTCAGCCAACTGAATTCCCGAGAAGCCATAAGGGGTACCCGTACCTGCTACCCCAGGTCCCAGCATACAAACAATAATATCGGCATGCTCTACATGGCGTGCTGCCAACAAGCCACTATGAATCGTCAACGACTCGCGATCTCCGCCCCACGCATGTCCTGTCGTCACTGTCGCAGCCAAGCTCCCGTTTGCTTTTAATTGATGGACGTGCTGGCTCAAGGCAATCGGCAAGGATGCGCCGTCTGGCATGACATATACGATACGAGCATTTGGTTTGTATTTATGCAAGGAAAGGACAGCAACAGGCAGAAAACTATGCAGCTCTCCGATCAAAACAGGGGTACCTTCCAAGGATAAGTCTTCTTGCACAAACAAAGAGTGATACGGACTGGCCTGTTCTTCTACCGAATCAACCGCCAGCTGCCACGGCGAATAGCGCATTTTCATGACATGCCCCCACTCATTCGGAAGGACATCGGTTTCCTCTGGTTGGGCAACTTTTCCTACAACAAAGTGATACCCACCTGTCCCCAATTGAAGACGAACAGCAGTTGTATTGATCAAAAGTACATCTCCACTTTTATAATCCTCCTGCAAAAAAGACAACACTCTCTCCATTTTGGGTCCAGCAACTGATTCTGTCCTGACTTCGAGCATCTGCATCCCTGTTTGCTTTTCCAGCACTTTTTGGACCGTCCCCACCGCCAAACGGAGCACGCAGCTTCCTCCTTTCATTCCTGCCTCGTCCCGGAGCTTTCTATTCAGTCTATGATGAACAGTGGTTGTCTCAAACATGCAAACGAGAATGCAAACAAACGAAAAGGCCGGAACCCCTCGCAAGGAGATTCCGACCTTCTTTTGGTTATTCTTGTACTTCTGCAATAACAGCGAGCACCAATTCAGCCGCTTTGTTCAGTTCAGCGATTGGCATGCGCTCGTTTTTCGTATGGATTTCTTCATAGCCGATAGCAAAGTTTACGCTTGGCACGTTGTAGCCGTTAAATACGTTACCGTCGCTACCGCCGCCGCTTGCAACCAGCTCAGGATTGCGGTCAACACGTTTAACTGCCGCAATCGCTTTTTGCACAACAGGCGTTTCTTCGTTGAATTTGTAGCCGTGGTACATAAAAATAACGTCATTTTCGCAAGTCGCACCCATCTCGGCTGCCACTTCTTCAAATGCTGTTGTCATTTTCTTCACTTGAGCTTCCAGCTTGTCCATAACCAAGCTGCGTGCTTCCGACCAAATTTCCACATAATCCGTTACGATATTGTACGCTTTTCCACCTTCAAAACGACCGATGTTTGCAGTTGTGTCCGCATCGATGCGTCCCAGTGGCATACGAGAAATTGCTTTGCTAGCGACCGATATAGCACTGATGCCATCCTCCGGATTCACACCTGCATGTGCTGCTTTACCGTGGATTTTGGTTACGATGCGGTATTGTCCAGCACCAGCTACTGTAATTTTCCCAACCGGGCCTTCTGAATCAAGGATGAAGCCCATTTCCGCTTTCAGCAGGCTGGAATCCATTGCGCGAGAGCCAACTAGTCCAGACTCTTCTCCCACAGTCAGTACGACTTGGATCGTAGGATGCGGCAAGTTTTGCTCTTTCATGCTGCGAATACCTTCAAAGATCGCGGCGATTCCTGCTTTGTCATCCGCACCGAGGATCGTCGTTCCATCGGAATAAATATAACCATCGCGAATTTGTGGCTTGATTCCGTTTCCTGGTACAACCGTATCCATATGACTGCTAAACAGGATAACAGGACCTTTTCCAGTTCCCTCCAAGGTTGCGATCAGATTGTTGGCACCATGCCCCGTTTTGGCTGCTGCGTCATCCTCTTCTACGGTAAAGCCCATCGCAATCAGTTTTTCTTTGAGAACCTTGTTGATCTCTGCTTCGTTCTTCGTCTCACTGTCAATCTGGACGAGCTCTAAAAATTCATTTAACAAACGCTCTTGGTTGATCGTACTCACACTCGTTACCTCCTGATCGTACTGCCCGATTTTGGTACTTATTCACAAGTTCCAGTATACCGCAAAAAAATTTTTTCTACTACGTAAACGCCTATGATTCTTTCGGATATTGGCACAGCTCATACAAAACGCCATTCGCTGCCTTTGGATGCAAAAAGCCAATTAACGCTTCGTGCGCACCTGCTTTAGGAACCTCGTGAATAAGAGGTACACCTTGCTCTTTTAATGTGGCTAAACGGCCCGCAACGTCATCTACATCAAAAGCAATGTGATGAATGCCTTCCCCTCGTTTTTCCATAAATTTCGCAATCGGACTCTCATCACTCAATGGTTCTAGTAATTCAATATGACTTTCCCCGATCTTTAAAAATGCCACATACACTTGTTCGCTCTCTACGATCTCGGTTCCAACCAGCTCCAATCCCAATTGCTCGGTATAAAAGGGAAGCGTCTTTTCCAAGCTTTTTACCGCAATGCCGATATGGGCAATTTTGTTCGGTGCGCTCACGAATCATCATCCTTTTGTAAGTGGTTGTCTCATTGGCTACATTTCGGTACAATTTCAGCATGGGCGAAAAAAAGAAAGCCAATGATATCCTTTTCTTCATTCTAGCACAGCCACTTACAGAATCACCTGATAATTTCCTCGACCTTGAAAGGAGGTTCGATTAGAATGAGACACCAATCGCTCTTTGCAAAAATCCTGATCGGCATTGTAATTCTCTCACTCATTGTTCCCACGTTTTTTTACTTTCAATAAACGAGTGATGCATAAACGAAGAAAAAACCCCTTTCCGACCGAAAAGTGGAAAGGGGTTTTCGTTTGTCCCAGCTAGTTTTTATTTGTGTACATATACGCTGGAAGTTTTCGCATCCCAGCCGACTTTGTAACCAAGATTATCCGTAACGGTACGGATTGGAATCATTGGCATGCCGTTTTTGAGGACAACAGGTGCTGGCAGTTGGATATCCGTATTGCCTACTTTTGCAGTTTTCGATCCAACTGTAAATTTCACTACTTTGGTTCCACTGATAACAGCAACACTTGTATTGTTCCATTGCGTAGTCAGTGCCAGCGCTTCTTTAAAGAATTGGGCTGGAACCATAGTCGTATTTCCATCTGCAAGGTAAGGAGCTACAGAGAGCGGATACGTTTTGCCATGCAGGGTGAAGTTTGCCGTATTTACTTTAAAGGATGCCGAGTTAGTAGGAATAACCGTCGATGGTTGTTGCGGCTGTTGTGGTGTTGGCGTTACAGGCTTTGGTTGAGCCGGGGAAGGCATACCTACACCAACAGCACGCGCGAACAGCAAACCTCTTTCTTCGGAAGTAAATACGCTGATGCTATATGTGTTTTTCACAGCAGGGTTTACGATGTTCGCCGCTGGATTGATCACGATATTAGCGTTTGTTGCCGCTGGAATATCCTGAGACGGATAAATCAGAACGTTTTGTCCACGAACCGCAACAAAATTCGCACCTACACCATTCACAGAAATGTTAGCTGGCGCGATATAAGCCGGTACCTTGTAGCCTACCGGGAATACGACCTCGATGAAATCGCGTTGCTTTTGCAGACCAACACCCAATCCTTTGATTGCCACGTTCACACCGGTCTGCTTGCCAAGTGCATTTTGCGTCAATGCGATTGTTGCCGTGCTGTTATTGGTAGATGTATTTGGAACAGGTACTGGAGTTGTCGGGTTGGTTGGCGTCGGGTTCACCGAAGAGCCACCGATGCTGAAGGATTTGGATTCCAGGGTTCTTCCGGAAACAGTAGCCTTCAACGTATAGCTGCCAGCCGATTTAGGATTCGAAACCCACGCTCCGTAAGTAACTTCAACCTTCACTTTGCTAGTCGCTTTGAAGCCGGTTGGTGCAACCAAAGCAATTCTGTTCCCCATTGCAGTTGCTTTCCTCGCTGATTTCCCATTGAGCAAGAAGTCTGATGCTGTCACAATGCCCGGTACCATATCAGAGGATGGGAACTCAAGAATCAATTCTCCATCTTCTTTCAATTCTTTGCTGCCGAAGTCAGCATCAAACGTGTAGCTAGTGCGAGCTCCTGCAGCTGGATCAGACAGATTAACCGTAAAGCTGTCGGAAGCGCTGCTATTGCTGGAGCCGTTTTTCGTAATTTCGAATTGATCTGACTCATATGTGGTACCATCGTATTTCACTTTAATAACATATTTGTCGCCGGAGCTAGGATTCTCAATACCAGCAGATTTGTCAAATTCCAGCGTAATGTAATCATCTGAGTCTGCTCCACTCGGAATCTTGATATCTACCGAGCTACCGCTAATACTTACGGATTTCGCTTTAGTACCATTTACTTTTACATCGTCTTCATCAATGCTCGAAGGCAGCATGCCTTTCTCCGGGAAAGTGACGGTAATGGTGGAGTTCGTCTCCAGCTCATCACTACCCTTCAGAGAAATTTTGCCGAGTTTGAGGCTTACTTTTTCGCCTGCTGCTTTGCTGCTCAACGTTACGCTGTAATCGTTTTTGGACTTGCTACTGCTACTGCTGCTGGAGCTGCTTTTTTTGATCTCCACTTCGTCGGTGTCAGAGCTCTCATTTTCGGTTTCTACGCTTACATCATATGTACCCTTATCATCAGGATTGGTGATCCCTTTTTTAATGGTAAAAGAAATTTTATCTCCGGATTCAAAATCCTCATCTACCGTGATAATTACTTCATTGTCATCCACTTCAACTTTTTTGACATCGATACCGGAAATATCTTTCTTGCTGATTTTATCATCCACATCGAAATCATCGTCGAACTCAACCGTGATGGTATCTCCGCTCGACAGGTCTTCTTCTAGCGTGAATTTAATATCATAGTCACTTTCTTTACCGGCACCATCATTGTCAGCTGATACATCCAATTTTTCGACAGCATATGCTTGCGGTACTGCAACAAAAGGTGTAGCGGCCAGCGCTGATGCCAGCACTATTGGTAGTGCTTTTTTACTTTTCTTCATGTTTTTCCTCCCATATTTACCGTTAATCTGGAAAATCTCTCTAGCAGGACGCTACCAGTCTACCACAAATGCTATCTGGTGGGAATCTCTTCTATATCATTTATGAGACTTACTGGCTCCAATTGGTAAGACGAGGAAGTCTCCAAAAAAGTTACATACGTAACGATCGATTTGGAAAATTTTTTTTGCGATTCTTTCATCAAAAAACCAGGTCATTACTTGACCTGGTTTCGATGACACCTTAGTACAGCTTGGTATCCGGTCCTACATTCTCAAGCTTTTGCTTAACACTTTGCAGGAATCGCCCACAAATCAGACCGTCCAGCACGCGATGATCTAAGGACATGCACAGATTGACCATTGAACGCACTGCGATCATGTCGTTAATCACGACAGGGCGTTTCACAATCGACTCGACACTCAGAATCGCAGCTTGTGGAGCATTGATAATCGGCTGCGATAAAACAGAGCCAAAGGAGCCTGTGTTGTTAACCGTAAAGGTTCCGCCCGTCATATCATCCATCGTCAATTTCCCTGCACGGGTGCGTGCTGCCAGATCGTCGACTGCCTTTGCGATACCCAGAATCGATTTTTGGTCAGCATGCTTGATGACAGGAACATAGAGAGCATCTTCAGTGGCTACTGCGATAGAGATGTTGATGTCCTTTTTCACGATGATTTTGTCATGTGCCCATGTGGAATTGATCATCGGGTACTCTTTCAACGCTTCCACGACCGCTTTGATAAAGAACGGCAGGAAAGTGAGGTTGAGCCCTTCTTTTTTCGCAAATTCGCCTTTTGCCTGATTGCGGAAGTTAACCAGATTGGTCACGTCTACTTCGACCATCGTCCAAGCATGTGGAGCTTCATGCTTGCTCTGTACCATCCGATTTGCAATCGTACGACGAATGGACGTTACAGGTACAATCTGGTCACCACTTGCAACTGGAATATCTACTGAAGCAGCAGAAGTCGTAGGTGGTGCTTGCGGTGCAGGTGTTGAAACGACAGTAGATGGTGCGACAGCTGCCACGGGAGCCTGCGCAACCGTTTCTTTCACTGTCTCAGCTGGCTTTTGTCCGCCCGCGTCAATAATCGCTTGGACATCCTTGCGCGTAATACGACCGCCTGCGCCTGTCCCTGCAACTCGGGACAAATCAATGCCATGTTGCTGTGAAAGCATGACAACAGCGGGTGAATAACGTTGCTTTGGTCCATCAGCGATTGGCGCTTGCTGAATGGATACAACCGGCGTAGCTACCTTTGGTTGCTCAGTTGCAGGTGCTTGTGGAGCTGTTGTTTCTGTCGTGCCAACAGGCGTTGCAGCAGCACCTTCCGCTCCACTTTCTTCTATATATAGGATCAATGTGCCGACAGCGACTGTCTCGCCTTCTGGCACGACAATCTCAGTGACGCGTCCTGAAACAGTAGAAGGAACCTCTGCGTTTACTTTATCCGTCGTCACTTCAGCCAGTGAGTCGTATTTCTTGACTGTGTCGCCTACATTGACCAACCATTTGCTGATGGTGCCCTCGGTCACGCTCTCTCCGAGCTGGGGCATAAGTACTTTCGTTGCCATGATCCATGGTCCTCCTCGCCTTAAAAGTTGGCCAGCTCGCGCATTGCTTCCAATACTTTTTCCGGGTTCAGCATAAAGTATTTTTCCATTGGCGGGCTGTATGGCATAGCCGGTACATCTGGACCACAAAGACGTTTAATCGGGGCATCCAAATCGAACAGGCAATGCTCCGCTACAATGGCAGCTACCTCGCCGCCAACGCCACCTTCTTTGTTGTCCTCGTGTACGATCAATACTTTGCCTGTCTTCGAAGCCGCTTCTGCAATCGCTTCTTTGTCCAATGGATACAGCGTGCGCAAATCGAGAACATGCGCGCTGATCCCTTCTTGTGCGAGCTTTTCCGCAGCTTGCAGGCAAAAGTGCAGAGACAAACCGTAGGAGATGACTGTGATGTCTGTACCCTCTCGCTTGACGTCCGCTTTACCAATCGGTAGCACATAGTCGTCTTCAGGCACTTCGCCCTTAATCAAACGATAGCAGCGCTTGTGCTCGAAAAAGAGCACCGGATCTTCATCGCGAATGGCTGCTTTCAGAAGACCTTTGGCGTCATAAGGTGTCGAAGGTGCCACTACTTTCAAACCAGGGGTATTCGTGAACATCGCTTCCACTGATTGCGAATGGTACAATGCACCGTGAACCCCGCCACCGAATGGGGCACGAATCGTGATTGGGCAATGCCAGTCGTTATTTGAACGATAGCGCATTTTCGCCGCCTCACTGACAATTTGGTTCACAGCTGGCATAATGAAGTCCGCAAACTGGATCTCCGCGATTGGACGCATACCGTAAGCTGCCGCCCCAATCCCTACACCGACAATAGCCGATTCAGCCAGTGGCGTATCAATCACGCGCTCTTCGCCAAACTCTTCAATCAATCCGTTTGTCGCACGGAAAACCCCACCGCGTACGCCAACGTCTTCACCGAGGATAAACACATTGGAATCGCGACGCATTTCTTCACGCATCGCCATTGTAATTGCATCAATAAAAGAAATGACTGCCATAATAGATCCCCCCTTATTCCCCGTATACGTATGTCATTGTCGATTCTGGTGTTGGATATGGCGCGTTTTCTGCGTATTCAGTGGCCTCATCCACTTCCAGCTGTACGCGGGCAAGCATATCCGCTTCCTTATGCTCGTCCAAGAGTCCGATCTCTCTCAAATAGGCAGCGAATACAATCAACGGGTCCTTTTTCTTCGCTTCTTCCACTTCTTCTCTCGTACGATACACACGATCGTCATCGTCACTCGAGTGCGGAACAAGGCGATACATAACAGCTTCGATCAGTGTTGGCCCTTGACCACTTCGCCCACGTTCAACCGCTTCTTTCATGACACGGTATACTTCAATCGGATCGTTTCCGTCCACACTGACTCCTGGGAAGCCGTAACCGATCGCGCGGTCTGCTACACTTTCACAAGCCAACTGCTTATTCAGTGGTACAGAGATCGCGTATTTGTTGTTTTCGCAGAAAAAGATAACTGGGAGCTTGTGGACACCCGCGAAGTTCGCACCTTCGTGAAAGTCCCCCTGGTTGCTGGAGCCTTCTCCGAACGATGCATACACAACAAAGTCTTTTTGCTTCATTCTACCTGCTAAAGCCATACCGACAGCGTGTGGCACTTGGGTAGTCACAGGGCTTGAGCCCGACAAGATATTGTACTTCTTGCCACCGAAGTGACCTGGCATCTGTCTTCCACCGCTATTCGGATCTTCTGCCTTCGCAAAAGCGGACAGCATGCAATCACGGGCTGTTTGGCCAAAGACCAGCACCAAACCAAGATCGCGATAGTAAGGGCATAAGAAATCCCTGTCTTTTTCCATCGCAAAAGCTGCCCCTACCTGAGCTGCTTCCTGACCCTGGCAGGAAATCACGAACGGTACTTTGCCCGCACGATTCAACAGCCATTGGCGCTCGTCAATTTTTCTGGCCAATAGCATGTAATAATACATGTCAAGGACTTGCGCATCGGTTAATCCCACTTGCTCATGCCGCTTGGTTGTCATCGTTACATTCCCTCCTTGCTAATTGTGTATCGCTTTTCCGTCGACAGCCTGTGCTGCCTCCATGATTGCTTCTGATAAGGATGGATGCGGGTGAATCGTCTGACCGATCTCCCACGGAGTCGCATCTAGTACACGGGCCAAGCCCGCTTCGGAAATCATATCTGTCACATGTGTACCGATCATGTGAACCCCTAACAAATCATTGGTCTTGGCATCAACGACCAACTTCACAAAGCCGTCATTCTCACCGTGGATCAGTGCTTTACCCAGCGGTTTAAAGCTGAACTTGCCGATTTTCACATCATAGCCTTGTTCTTTTGCTTCTTTTTCAGTGAGTCCGACATTTGCGACTTCTGGTCGGCTATACGTACATTTCGGAACCTTGGTGTAATCCATCGGGTGCGGGTTTTGTCCAGCCATATGCTCCACGGCGAGTATTCCTTCATGCGAAGCAACATGTGCCAATTGCAGACCGCCAATGACATCACCAATCGCATAAATATGAGACTCTGCGGTCTGGAAAAATTCATTAACCACGACTACGCCACGCTCGACTTTGATTTCTGTTGCTTCCAAACCAATGTTTTCTACATTTGCTTGGCGTCCTACTGATACGAGTACCTTTTCGGCTTCGAAGGTTTGGACTCCATCCTTGATTTCCGCCTGAATAGAGACTTTGCCTTCCCCTTTTTCCAACGATTCAGGCAGCACCTTTGCTCCCGTCACGATGTTGACTTTCCGCTTTTTCAACAGACGAGCCAATTCCTTGCTCACTTCTTCATCCTCAAACGGCAAAATACGGTCGGCGTACTCCACAACAGTTACTTCCACACCGAAATCATTGAGCATGGAAGCCCACTCAATCCCGATGACACCGCCACCAACGATGACAACAGAAGCAGGCAATTGCTCCCACTGCAACGCTTCATCGCTTGTTACCACATAAGAGCCGTCGATGACCAAACCGGGAAGTGTGCGTGGACGAGAACCTGTTGCAAGCAAAAGGAACCGTGGAACGATCATTTCTTGATCCCCGTTTTCCTTTTCAATGCGCACAGCACCTGCCTGCGGAGAAAAAATGGAAGGCCCCATCACTCTTCCAATGCCCTCAAAGACAGTAATGCTGCCTTTTTTCATCAAGTACTGAATCCCTTTGTGAAGTTGGTCGATGATGCCTTGCTTACGCTCTTGTATTTTCGTGAAGTCATAGCCTACAGTACCAGCCGAGACTCCGTATTTGTCAGCTTCCTTCAGGGTGGAGAATACTTCTGCACTGCGCAATAACGCTTTGGATGGGATGCAACCACGGTGCAAGCAAGTACCACCGAGCTTTTCTTTTTCCACGATTGCTACCTTCATTCCAAATTGGGAAGCGCGGATTGCCGCTACATAACCGCCGGTACCTCCCCCGAGGACGACTAGATCAAACTCTTGAGACACCACGATCTCTCCTTTCATTCGGAAAGCTAACTTGTGTATTTACGAGAATATGAATATTCAAAGAAAACCGTTTATGTATTCCTGACCGCCCTTCCTAGAAGAGCGGTCAGGAGTATGAACTTTATAGAAGAAACGAGATTAGCGCTTGTAAACAGTCTTGCCGTTTTGCAGGAAAGTATTACGTGATCTTGCAAGACTTGCAATGCGTTCTTCCGCCATGCGGTCAGCAGCTTTGTAGGAAGGCACGCCATCACGTTCAGCGATTTCGTAAATTTTCAGGATGCTGTCATAGATCGTTTCTACTTTTTTCAGTGCACGCTCGCGGTTGTAGCCTTGCAGCTCGTCTGCCACATTGATTACACCACCAGCATTGATCACGTAGTCAGGTGCGTAGATCAGACCTTTTTCGTGAATTTGGTCGCCGTGTCTTTCTTCTTTCAGCTGGTTGTTAGCTGCTCCTGCAATCACTTTTGCTTTGAAGAGTGGAATGGTGTCATCGTTGATGATCGCTCCCAAGGCGCAAGGAGAGAAGATATCGCACTCTACGCCAAAGATCTCGTTAACGCCTACGGCTTTGGCACCGAAATCGTTCACTGCACGATCTACGTTCTCTTGATTGATGTCCGTTACGATCAAATGCGCGCCTTCTTCATGCAGGTGGCGGCACAGATTGTACGCTACGTTTCCTACACCTTGTACGGCTACCACACGACCGGAGAGAGAATCAGAACCGTAAGCCAATTTGGCAGCGGCTTTCATTCCACGGTAGACACCGTAAGCTGTTACTGGGGATGGATTGCCACTGGAACCGAATGCTGGAGAAACACCTGTTACGAAATCCGTTTCCAAGTGAATCATGTCCATATCTGCTACCGTAGTTCCTACATCCTCAGCAGTAATGTAACGACCATTCAGCCCTTGGATAAAGCGTCCGAAAGCCCGGAACAGCTCTTCGCTCTTATGCTCGCGCGGATCACCAATGATAACGGCTTTACCGCCACCGATATTCAGTCCAGCTGCTGCGTTTTTGTAAGTCATGCCTCGACCGAGGCGCAGTACGTCCACAATCGCTTCTTCTTCTGTTTTATAAGGCCACATGCGCGTACCGCCGAGTGCTGGTCCTAATGTCGTATCATGAATGCAAATGATTGCTTTCAACCCGGAATTTTCGTCTTGGCAAAATACCAATTGCTCGTAATCGTACTTTTGCATGTAATCAAAGATGTTCACTGAAGAAACCTCCCTAGTATCTTTCGTTTTCCGCTTAGGTAAGCAGGCGTAACAGTGGGCTCCATTTGGAGAATTTCCCGTCAAGAAGTATATGCAAAAGTCATGCCAATAAAATCAAACTTATGAAAGCGCTTTATTTACAAGAACGTGGAATGATCATCCCGACGTCAAGTCTGCATTTTTTTGCATATACACGCAAAGATTTGCATGCAATATTTTGCGTAGTTAGTCCATTACTCTTCCTGCACATCCATGATGCCCAATTTTTCCATCTTGTAGTACAAACTGCGAATCGCGATTCCGAGGCGTTTGGCCGCAAGGGTACGATTGCCTTTGGCTGCTGCTAGTTCCCGCAAAATGTGCTGGCGTTCTGCTTTTTCCACTGCTTCTTTTAATGTGGTACCAGTGGTGCCCTCTCGCTGGGTCTCTTCCTTTTTGGTCGAAACGATTCTTCTTTCCAGAGGGGGCAAATGCTCCGGCATAATGATTCGCTCGTTGATCCGCATATGAATCATCGCCCTGCCCAGTACATTCTCTAGCTCTCGTACATTGCCTTGCCAGTGATAGGACAGAAGCATCTGCAATGTTTCTTCATGCAGCTCTTCTACATTTCTTCCGTACTCCAGATTGGCTTTTCGTAGCAGATACAAAGCAATGGGCTTAATATCTTCCAAGCGCTGTCTGAGTGGAGGAATATGAATCGGTACGACGTGGAGACGATAATACAAGTCTTCACGGAAACGTCCCGCTCCGATAGCCGCCTCCAGATTCACATGGGTAGCCGCAATGACGCGAACATCGATGTTGATTGGCTTCGTTCCGCCGACTCGCACTACCTCTCGCTCCTGCAGGACGCGCAAAAGCATGACCTGCATACTCATGGATAGCTCGCCGATCTCGTCCAAAAAGATCGTTCCACCGCTCGCTTCCTCAAACAGCCCCCGCTTTCCGCCTCGACGCGCACCTGTAAACGCGCCTTCCTCATAACCGAAAAGCTCACTCTCCAAGAGACTCTCTGAGATCGCTGCACAATTGACGCGGATGAATTGGTTGTATTTTCGTTCACTTGCATTATGTATGGCGTGGGCAAATAGTTCTTTCCCTGTTCCCGATTCACCACGAAGAAGGACAGTTGCAGGTGTTAACGCCGCTTTTTTGGCTTGCTCGATCGCTTGTTGCATCGGCTCACTATAGCCGATTATGTCTGCAAAGCTATATTTTGCCTCCAGATTGCGGATGATACGACGAGCTTTCTCCAGCTCTTCTGTTAGGCGCTTGAATTCGGAGACGTCGTGAATGACGCCAACGCTGCCTTTCAGCTCCCCATCGACCACAACAGGTGCAACATTGACCATGACGTCCTTGCGTTTTGGTCCCAATTTCATGGGGACGCCCCTCACTGCCTTCTTCGTTTTCAGCACTTGCATATGCATGCTATCGCCTTCAGAAATGTCTACCGTCGCTGGCTTGCCGATGATATCATCTTGCGAATAGCCCGTTAGCCTCGTGTAGGCCGGGTTGATCAGAAGTCCATTTCCGTATTGGTCAACGACAGATATCGCTTCATCCGAAGATTGAATGATTGCTTGCAGCATGCTCTGCAACTCTTTCAAGTTCGTCACTTCTTCTGCCAAAGCCATGATTTCTGTAATATCACGGAAAATGGCAACAGCTCCGACAACTTCTCCTCGATCATTGCGAACGGGTACGCGGTTTGTAATAATTCGCGTCTGATTCGGCAAGACTTGCTCCTGATTCAATTCGGGAGAGCCTGTCTTTAATACAATATGTAACCGGGTGTTCGGTATACGCTCCGCAACTTTTGTATCCAGCACTTCACTCGCCTCGATGCCCATCAATCGCTCTGCAGCTTTGTTGAACAACGTAATAATTCCTTGGCGATTGACCCCGATGATCGCGTCATGCGTGGAGTCCAGCATCGTTTCCCGCTCCCGCTGATTTTGCATCAAGACCGCAATCAGCTTGTCGCGTTCCCGTATCAATTTCATGACGATTCTCGTAAACGTTCCTGGGATGAGCACCGTCTTATCGTTCTTTAATTGCCTGAGATGCTCATACTCCCCCAAGTCCCCTGTAGCTTCTAAAATAACATCCAGATCCTCATCCAAATAAGGCCGATAATCTTGATCGACGGGAATCCCCAATGATCTGGCCAGCAGTATGCCTGGAGCGTCCGGTCGTTGATCGACGACGGCAACGACTTGTAATCGGTCCATCTGGTTTAGCATCCGCAGGAGTGCTGTTCCACCACGTCCCGCACCAACGATGAGCAGCTTGTGCATGCGAGAGACCCCTCACTTTTTGAACAACCTCTTTACGATCTTACTCGTTACCATTGTACTCCAACAAACCGTTGATGGACAGGCGTTCTTCCCTAACGTGCGCTCGTTCGTGTGCTATAGGTACGGTGGACAAGGCAGTCCGCATCCGATATGATGAAAAGACCATGCTGTAACTGTCGAGGAAGTTCAGCGCTAGAGAAAGGTGTGAACCACCCTTGGTTTTTCAGAAGATCATTGCACTCTTAATTATGGTAATCCCGGCAGCAATCGCCATGTATGGAATCAAATTAATCCGTGACGCATTCTTCCACTCTGCTTCTCCCGATGTCAGCTTTTTATGGGGAAAACTCATTTTAGGTATACTGGCTTTCGCCATCCCTGTATGGTTTATTGCCGGATTTATTCTCCATCACGAGCGCAAAAAAAATCGCGTACAGCCCCGTTTCATGGTTCCTGAACCTGATGACGAGGACTAGACCAAACCGGACGAGCCAGTCTGGTTTTTTTTATTTTCTGCTTCTGTAGCCCTCCCCCATTGATCGAGTCGACGGAGCCAATCGACCTGTTCGATGACACGGGAAAACGAGCAAAATTCTGCCGCTATCTGAAGACACAAGAAAAGAATAAGCATGCTCGCCTGTACATTAATGGGTGTCCCGATGACAAAGGTAAAGCCTACTGCAAATCCCAATGCATTCGACCCTGTATCTCCGAGCATGATTTTGCCGCCAGCGTCATGGGGAAATATGAGCATACTTGCAATAAAAACAGGGATCAAAAAAATCCAATTTGCCATCGTCACACTGGCTCCTCTTGTCCATAGGCCAAAAGCTCCTGCCAGTGCTGTTAGGCACCAAAACACTTTGATCGCCCGTCCAGGCCGCAAATCAAACAAGTTAATGATATTAGGGGAGAGTGCAAGTAAACTAAAGGAAACAATTCCTGCCCACAATGTTTTCGAAAGTGATAAGGAAAGACAAAAAGCCGTGCTTGTCCCACCAATCAGCTTCCACATGCCACTGGTTATTCGCCGCTCTCGCCATAACACTCCGAAATGTCCACGAAAACCTTTTGCATCTCGATCTGATGCGCGATCATCACGCCATCCCCATAATGCCATTGTGAGCATACCCGTTAGAAATAAAAAACCGTGCAGGAGAAGTTCGCTTTTAGCCCCTCTGAGCAAAAGTAGTCCCATGAGCACAATCCCTGTTATAGCGCTCGAACATACGAGGATGAGCCCTCCCGCTGTCAGGACGAGGTCTCCACCGTAATTGAATCGATTCATCCCCAGTGCATGGAGCTTTTGTGTAGCGATTTTATGCAACGGGCGGTTAAGCACTAGCGGAATTACGATCGCGAAGAGCAGCATGAACACTATGATTTTCGTTTCCACTCCTGCCCCTCCCACCATTTCCAGCATAGCGTTCGGCTAATAGCGACAAACTCTTTCCCGCGATGACGGAAGCCTGCCCAATCGTTTTTCGTTTCTCGATGTGAAAAAAAGACAGGGACCTCTGCTACACGATACCCTGCCCGCAAAGCATCGACAGTGAGCCCCACCTCTATGCCAAATCCTTTATCCTGATTCCCCAATCGGTTAAGAAGCTCGCGACGAATTGCCCTTTGTCCCGATAAAGGAGCTCTTGCTTCAAAGCCTGTCAACATCCGGATGCCATGATGGGCCAAGCCCTTTGCTAATCCGAGACCTGCTTTCACTTGTGGAGGCGGAAGAACAGCTACGGCCATATCACAGACATCTTGTAGAACCGGCGCAAGCAAATGGGCGGCTTCTGCTGCGCTGTCTCGCAAATCACCGTCGAGAAGCATGACCACATCCCCACTGGCGCACTGCCAGCCCAGTTGAACAGCAGCACCTTTCCCTTGATTGCGCGGCGCACGAATCACCATATCCGCCCACTTGCTTGCGATGTTTGCCGTCTCATCTTTACTGCCATCATCGACGACGATCAATTCATCACAAAAAAAGCGTTCACGGATGGCACGGAGTGTATCACCGATGGAAGCCTGTTCGTTGAACGCTGGGATGACAACACTAACTTTTTTCACGCGAGCCCTTCCTCTCTGCCAATCTATTTTGCACTTGCTCCAAAAGTGACCATTGTTTTGCAGGAGAGTCTGGCATTTCTACAACCTGAATCCAGGAATTCGCCTGTTTTTCCCGTAGCCAAAGTGGCGCTTGCCTGGCGACAACCAAAAGCACCCCATCTTCCCAACTGTTTCCCTCGCCATAAGAAACCACTTCCATGCCTACTGAATGCATCAGTTGCTTAATCCGTTCAGCAACGTGACCATCCTCCTGCCAAACGTAGACCTTACTTCCCGCAAGTTCATCCACATAGCGTATGCTCATGAGTTGGACAACCTCTTCGTTGCTGCGCGCAACTTCCTTGAGCAATCGATTCATTTGATGCCTTAGTTCATGGTTGCTTTTGAGAGCGTGATCGTACTTTGCTTCCATTTTGGAAAGAATCTCTTTTGTTCCTTGCGAAATCCATGAATGGCCTGCCGTCCCTCCTAACAAGATACCTACCCCAAGTGCGACAAATATGGCAGCAAGTGAAATCAAATGATAGCGGAAGGGTATCATGTATACCTCCATGAAAGTGCGTTGTTCATAAAGCCCAAGTCCGCCACTGCGTCCAGATCATGTGTACAGCATGACGGGCGATTGGATTAATGACGAGCGCGGCTGAAACAGGTAGAAGCATAGCGACTATACACCAACTCCACAGTTTCCATGACTCGCTCGGCCGATAGAGATGACTGACTCCTTTGGCATCAATCAGCTTCGTCCCGATCTTCGTGCGGACCAATAACGTGCTCGCCATACCTTTGCGCCCTTTTTCCAGAAAATCAATCATACTGGTATGGGCGCCGATCGTAACGATCAGTTCAGCCTCCTTTTCGTACGCTAACAGCATCGCTACATCTTCGCTCGTGCCGGGCGCAGGCAAGACATGATACGGTAAACCGAGAGCTTTTACGCGTGTCGTTCCAGGTGCTGTCCCATCCACAAAAGCATGTACGACGATCTCCGCCCCGCTTTGGAGCGCTCTGTCCGAGACGCTGTCCATATCTCCCACAATCAGGTCTGGACGATACCCTGCTTCCATGAGAGCATCTGCACCGCCATCGACTCCGATCAATACAGGATGATACTCCCGAATGTACGAAGAAAGCGTCAATAAGTCCTCTTTGTAATGTTTGCCGCGAACGACGACAACCACATGTCGCTGTTCCATTTTTGTATGTAATCGCACATGACAAAGCGGCTTTAAGAATAGGTCTTTTTCCTTGCTGGCGTACAAAAGTGTATTGTCAATAAACGAAGAGAGTGTGTCATCCAACTTATCGTGTGCTTCATGCCATCGGTTTAAAACGGATGGAACCGTTACTCGCTGCAACCTACATACATGGACCCACTTCTCTTCCAAAAGGATATACAGATTTTCTTCAAGTATCGTTGCATACTTGCCCTCGATCCATTCCATGAACGAATCCGACACATCTACATCCAACACCTCATAGAGTGTGATACTGTTTGTTAAAAGTCGGCGAGCCCCTTCAGCCGGATATTGCCCTGTCATAAATGGCGAGAGGTTGAGGACGACTTTTACTCCTCTTTCCAGTAAGGATTGTGCTGCTATTTCATCAACGTCCGGGTGATCAATGATAGCGATATGATGAGAGTGGAGACGTTTGCACAACTGCTTCGTCTTCAGATCAGCTGCTACGACAGCCGTGTATGAATGTCCTGCAGAACCTTTTTGTTTGCCCACTTTTCCACCTCCGCCCTTAGTATGCTAAATATTTCCTTGCTACATGCAAAAAACCGCCCCACCAAGATGTTCTCCCCACAAAAAAAGAGGCTGTGCATCAAATGCACAACCTCTTTTAAGCGAAGCGTTTTCAGTTTAATCTACGCACCCTTGACCAGGTAGTAAATGATCAAACCATCTGCGAACAGGAAAACCATCAAAGATACAAAGCCAAATGCGATTGCAAATACGTTTTTCGCTTTGATGGAACTCAAACAGCCCCAAGCAATAAAGAATGTGAAGATAAACATCAGGATGTCAAATAAAACGATTTTCATGAACGACAACTCCTTCACCATGATGACGCAAACCGGAATACAATGGCAATTCCATTATATAGCTTCACGTATTATGAGACAAGCATATCCAAATTTGTGAACAAAAAGTTTCACAATTATTTCCCTTTTATTGTGCCACATGTTGCGCTGCCTATCCATATACTCCAGCAATCTTGCTCCATCCATTTTTCTTGCCCGGCTACCTGATCATGGATGGAATGAACGAGGTCTTTCAGTTCCACATCGGTCAATTCATGCAAAATCGAGCGGCCTTTTCTTGAAAGTAAGTCAGCTTCCAAGTCATTCCAGCTATCGTATTCGCGTCTTGTCTCCCACAACGTTGTTTTGTTCACCTGTTCAAGCCCCGCGAGCTTCATCGTGTTCTGCACCGTTGTATCATCCGGTCTGCGTGTTTGTTCTATCGTGAGCAAGCGCGGGAATCGGGTAAAGAAATAGCCGCGAAAATGAGTCGGTGAGGCTGGCATTTTGACATCTTCCATCGTCCGGTCTTGGATCAGGCATATTCCCCCCGGTGCCAATAGCCTGATCACTTCTTTAAAAAACTTCTGCAAGTCTTGCTCCGGGAAATGATGGATCAATGCGCGAGCAAATACAATATCCGCACACTGACTGGGTAAGCCTGTTGCGCGGGCATCCCCCTGTGCAAACGAAATCTTCGGATCGTTAGCGCATTGCTCTCTAGCCGCTTCTACCATCACGTGGGAAAAGTCGACGCCAGTAACAGTAGCAGCCCCTAGCCCAGACCAAGCCTTACTGTAAATTCCACCGCCACAACCGATGTCCACGACGTTTTTCCCAACGGGATTCACAAGTGACAGGATCGTCTGACTCCACGAATCGTCTGCGGTTCTTCCTGTATAGCTCAACTGGTTTTTCTCAGCGTGAAAATCTATTGTCATTCCTGCTTCGCCTCCATGAACTCCAGTCGGTTTCCAAATGGGTCCTCTGTGAAAAAGCGGATAAGGTGAGGGATTTCATCGTCAATCCGAATCGATACCCCATGTGCTTGCAGGTGCTCCATTAGTGAACCAATGTTCTGCACAAGGAACGCCGGATGTGCTTTTTTCGCGGGAATGAATCCTTCTTCGATCCAATATGAATCATTTGGGCACCACATTGAAACCATACGCCACATCGAACGAGAAGCTTCTCTGGCTTTGGAACCTCCGGCATTCCCAAAAGCTCCCCGAAAAACTTACGCGCTACATCCTCTGCTCCGGCTGGTGCTGCTAATTGTATATGATCGAGCCCAATCCATTCATGCTTAGTTATCATCTTCTTCATTTCCTCCTCTTTTCTTGCACAGAACCATCCATTCGTCAATCTGATGGGTCAATACTCTGCCTTCCTTACTCGTTAGTCCTAGATATTCCTTTTGTTCATCTGTAGCGTTCAGCAGCATTTTTTCGACAGCCGCTTCCTGCTCAGATGATTCGGAAGTACGCTTGACCCATGGTAAAAACTCAAACTTTTTTTTGCGTTCCTGCTGCTTTTGCGGGGTCAAGCCATTCGCTTCAAACAACGCGCGCCATTCACTTACGGAAAGACAGCGAACATGACTGGGATCGCGTGTTTTCTCTACCTCATTTATGAATGCCGAGAGTGATAACTCCTCTGGCGACACGTTGTCGATGAAGAGAAACATCCCACCAGGGGACAGCACGCGACTCACCTCACGAACAAAAGCCATCGGATCCGGAAAATGATGAGCCGCGATTCGGCATGTGACGATCTCAAATGATTCATCGAGAAACGGAAGAGATTCTGCATCAGCCTGAACATACATCACATTATGGACAAGTTCTGTATTATTGGCCGCAGCCGCGGCCATGAGCATCGGGCGAGTCAAATCCGTGGCGACGACCAAGCTCACATGTGGAGCCAATGTCCTCGCTACGTGCCCACCTCCTGTGGCGATATCCAGTGCCCGCCACTTCTCTGCTGGCTGCATCCACTCCACCATCAGTTCCAGGTCGGTGCCTTTTGCATGCGTCTTGCTTTGCACGTATTGCTCTGCATTTTTTCCAAATTGCGCTTGCACAGCCTGTTTGATCTCCTCATGTTTCATCGGGAACACCTCCTGCCCTAATCATATTCCAATGTTTGTCATCCTTGTTATAGAATACAGATAACTAGTTATCGAGAATTTGAATAGGAGGCAACTCACAATGGATCGAGAAAGTCTTGAGGTATTTTTGACGATTGCTCGGCATGGATCGATTAATCGCGCTGCACAGGCGTTATTTTTGGCGCAATCAACACTTACACACCGATTGAAGCAGCTTGAGCGCCAGGTTGGGAGTGCGCTTTTTGTTCGCACTGCCTCAGGGGTCAGTCTGACAGGTGATGGACGTCGGTTACTACCGGTTGCTACGAATATCGTGGAGCAAATGCGCTCCTTTATCCAAGAGAAAGAACAGCGCCAATCGATGAACATCGTCGCGGGCAAAGCTTTTGTCGCCTATGAGCTGCCGCGTCTGATTGGGGAGTACCGTATTGCTCATCCGGGCTTCACCTGCTACGTACGCTCTACGTTGTATGAGGAGTCCCTCAGCGCTCTGCTAACCGGAACGGCCGATATTGCCTTTCTCGGGAGTGAAATGTATCACCCGCACATCCATCAAGAATTCCTTCCCAGCGATCAGCTCCTGCTCGTCATGGCGCCCAGCCATCCTTGGGCTAGCGGGTTTCCAGGTTTTCAGGCATGGGGAACCGAGGAAATGATTGTGTTCGGGAATCACACCGCTCCCTATCGCCAACGGATTGATCGCTATCTGGCACAGCAGGGAGTTTTTCCGAATATTATTATGGAACTGGACAGCTTTAATGCGGTTAAAAAAATGGTCGAACGCCAGCTAGGGATCACGATCCTTCCGGAAAGAACCATTCAACAAGAGCTAGCGACCGGAAGATTGGTCGCTTACGATTTCGCAAACGGTGAATTAGTGCGCCCCACACTCATCGCCTACCTGCATCCAAAAAAAGAGGACGATGCTTTCCAGCAATTCGTCCAATGGATCAAGGAACATTATTAATAAAATTTCAATGTAGCGTTATGACCGTAAGCTCCGGGCGGCAAAATAAACGAACTGGCAAGATCGTCGTACCCAATCCTCTGTTCGTGTACACAGCCATGCCATCTACCTGATACAGTCCTTGAACATATTTACGCCCGTATTGCGGCACCATGAGATGACCAATGAAGGGCAAGCGCACTTGTCCGCCATGGCTGTGGCCGGACAGTTGGAGATGCACGGGATGCTCTGACGCGATATCAGCAAAATCCGGTTCGTGCACCAACAAGATAACGCTGCCCTCCGGCGGGATATTTTCCAACGCCCTTGGAAGATCAGGTACGCCATAGAAAACATCATCGACTCCCACCATATATAACTGCTGGCCATCTTTGTGCACGACAACGTGCCGATTATCCAACACCTCAAATCCAGACGCGACTAAGCCATCTCGAACTTTTTGTTGTTCACCAGCTCGATAATCGTGATTGCCCAAAACGGCGAATTTGCCTAATGGGGCTAGGAGCTGATTGAAAAGTGGGACGGCGGCGAACAGAGGTCGCGTCACTTCATCAATGATATCCCCTGTGAAGCAAATCAAATCCGGTTTTTCGCTCTGGATCAAATCTATGACGGGTTGTAAGTCTTTTGGTTCAAAATAATGACCGAGATGGACATCACTGAAGTGAATAAGCTTTGTTCCCTTAAAGGTTTCGGGTAATCCCGGTATCGTGATGGACAATCGCACAATCTCAAGAGCTTTTCGCTCCCAGACATGACCGTACACGCCAGTCGCTACACCGAGACCAATTACTCCACCTACCCATTTCGTGACTTTATGGAGAAATGTTTTCCGCGAAATGGGGGCAAGGTTAGGATCATTCACTGTCTTTCATTCGCTCATACCCATTCACGACAACGTCCAATCTTCCGGTAACCGGGTCAATGAGTAAACCATGTACCTCCACATTCGGTGGGAGGAGCGGGTGATTTTTAATCGTTTCTACGCTATTTTTCACACTTTCTTCTACACGATCGAATCCGTGTAGCCATTTATGTAAGTTAATCCCTGCATGTTGAAGCGTGGAAAACGTTTGAGCCGAGACTCCTCGCTCCAGCATCTTCTCCATCGTGCGTTTGCTGTCTATCGCACTCATCCCGCAGTCATAATGCCCGACCACCATCACTTCTTCAGCATTCAATTCGTAGATTGCAATAAGAATACTGCGCATGATACTTCCAAAAGGATGGGACACGATTGCCCCGGCGCTTTTTACGTGCTTGATATCCCCATTTCGCATATTCATGGCTTTCGGCAGCAGTTCAACCAAACGGGTATCCATACAAGAGAGCACGACCAGACGTTTATCAGGAAACTTGGTTGTTTGGTACTTTTCATATTCATGGCTCGCCACAAATTCACGGTTAAATGCGAGAATTTCATCCAAATTGCGCACTTTCACAGCACCTGCCTCGCTCTTAGTAGTATGTATTTGTATCGTATGCTTTTCTATTTTACATAGGAGGATCAAAATCTCGCAAGGGACTGCGGCAGTTTCTTATTAAGAGTTCATTTTGTCAGGATGTAATGTTGTTCGTCTAAAGAAAATTTTTTCGGTGAAAAGAGGGCCTCGATCGTCGAGTAAATGGGTTCTCTTTTCGTGAATTTATCACCTATCCATAAACCATACAGCTCAACTTGCGTCTTGTCGTGATCAAGTAGCTCCTCGTATTCTTGGTAATACCGAGGCCTCTCCTCTTCCGGGTACATCCCGAATTTTACTTTATCAGGATGCTTGGAAATGCTAAATCTGCAAGCGCAGCCCTCTTCGGTTGTCACCCACCAACCCTGTCTTTTCGGAAAACGCTTGAAAAAATGAGGGCTATTTTCGCGTAACAGCTTGCCTGTCAAAACATATGGGGAGAGTAGCGGCTTTGGTTCAAATCCTGGTGTTTCTTTTATCATAACGATTAATTCTAGGCACATTGGTTCAATTCCTCCGGAAAGAGTAGTTCATGCCTTCATTGCTTTTGCAGGATGCATAAAATAACATCCCTCTCCTTTTTGGAAAAGAGATGTTTTTTACTGATCATATCAGTCTCACGAAAATTATAACAAACGTTTCCATATCGATCGATCTATTCCTAATATTTAGGAGAAGTACGCGATTTGCGACTAGATCAACTAATCAACACCTCAATCCGCAGCTTGTCTGCCACCATCGCAATGAACTCACTGTTGGTTATCTTTTTTCACCATACTCAACATCGAGCGAATCGGGTTAGATATGGTATACATTTCCTAGCTTTGGTAAAATCCATAAAAACATAACTGGGAGAGTTGCAGCTTGAAATTAAAACTAGCCTTACTACTTGCACTAGCACTTATCCTTCCAGCTTGTAGCGAAACGGCAAGCACACCAGAAGTGCCACTGCTGCCTACGTATTAGCCATTGATCGATTTGATGAGGGGACAGGAATTTGGTATGTTGCCTTATCAACCGAGTCAAATGATGAGAAGGAATTGCGCGCTCTAGTGGAAAACACACGAACCTTAGCGAAAGACAGGGTTAACATACCCTGGCTTTACTTCTTTTCGCATCACACGGCTAAGTTCATTTGTGTTTCTGCTGCTTTCCATACTTTTGCACAAACTACATCCAAGTGGAGATGATATCCAACGCTAAAACCTGTGTTGCCCATATAACCAATGACCGGCCTGCCCTTGTTTCACAAACTATCCAACTCAGGTTAAAACATGGAAAAGTTTATCTATTTGTTCCTTATTTGCGAACGACTCATCAATCGATAAAAAGGATAGTAGGGTGATGGCTTTTTTGGCTTTACCTGCCGCAAACATTTTGTGATGACCATCCAATAAAAAATGACTATAAACCCATACCTCATCATAATCAATCATCGGATATTTTATATCTAGGAAAGAAATGCTCAATGCTGTTGGTGTTTCTTTTACATCCACCATTTCTACGTACTCATTTATTGCTATTGGATTTAATGTTTCACTGGATTGAATTGGTACTATATATTCTTCTATTTTCCTCATACTGCTTATATTCCTTAGCCCAGCCTTATAATACTCAGTCCCATATGCCTCTCTTTTAACCCTTGGATACACCTTTAGTAAAGTTACCACGTAATGACCATTTGGAATGAGACAAGATAGATCTGACATGAAATCTGGGTCCAGTGTATGTATCCCTTGATTTAATTTGTTAGATATTTTTGTTGGGTTTTTCATATCCATTCCTGAAACGTCGGCATAAAAAAGACAGGTTTCACAATCTATACCTGTATTGGCGATCTCTTTTCCTTTAATGGCTAGAAATCTTTGACGATAACCAGCGCTTTTATACTCAATAGGTGATGTAGAAGAACGAATACGAATTTCTTTATAGGATAATAGTTTGCTCATTTTTATTTATCTCCGATTGAAATTATTCTCAATAAAACCTATGTATCCGGGTATTTAAATTTCGATGGGTTTTCAACATAACTTTCGATAACATACCCGCAATTTGTACAGATACTATGAATGATGGCAGAACTAATAGGAACAAGCTTTCCTAATGGAAACACTCCGAATTCCTACCAATACAAAAAGACACTAGCAAGCAAGTGCTAATGTCTTTTGTATTGGTTAATCATCCTGTAAATGTGTATCTACATCCTAGCTAATCTTCGCTTCAATCCGCAGCTTGTCCGCCACCATGGCAATAAACTCACTGTTGGTCGGCTTCGCCTTGGTGTTGGAAATCGTATAACCAAACAAGCTGGAAATGGAATCTAAATTGCCGCGGGACCACGCTACTTCTATCGCATGACGGATCGCACGTTCTACGCGACTAGCGGTTGTATTGAATTTCTTCGCAATGTCCGGATACAGGACTTTGGTAATCGAACCAAGCAGCTCGACATCGTTGTATACCATTGTAATCGCTTCCCGCAAATATAAATAACCTTTGATATGAGCAGGAACTCCAATCTCATGAATAATGCTGGTGATGCTCGCATCCAAATTGCGTCCGCGGATTTGCAAAGTTGCTTGCGGTTTCACTGAAGAAACAAAAGAAGAGGCAGTTTTGGTTGTAATGATTTGACGGATGCGCTGTGCCAGCACCTCCATATCAAACGGTTTCAAAATGTAGTAAGCTGCTCCCAGTTCTACTGCTTTCTTCGTAATCTCTTCCTGCCCGAAAGCAGTCAACATGATGATTTTAGGTTGGGGACTTAAGCGCATGGCCTGAATTTGCTCCAAAACAGCCAAGCCATCCAGATGTGGCATGATGATATCCAAAATTAATACATCGGGTACACGTTCCTGCAGCAGTCGAACTACCTCATTGCCGTTGTAAGCAACACCCACAACATTCATGTCATACTGGCTACTGATGTACTCTTCTAACAGATTTACAAATTCACGGTTATCATCTGCCAACAACACTTCAATCTTGCTCAAGGTCGTTCCTCCTAACAATGGACGGTCTTTTGGAAAGAAGGTGGCGTTCTAGAGGTTAACAAATCTAAAAGGATTAGTCCTTACCATCTTTTCTCTACAAAAATTATTCGACAAAGCAAATTCCATTCCTGCCAATGACGAAAGATTGAATGATTTAACTGATATTTCGACAAAGAATCCATTCATTTATAATCGATTCGTCAAAGGACTGCAAAAATCGGAAAAGCCGCCTCGCATCGTTCGCGTGACGGCTTTTCATTCAGGCAGCTTTGCTCGTATTTGCATTGGATTCAGCAGTACCGCGCACATTCACGCCAGCATCCTGAAGCATCCATTCAATGTAGCAGCCATATCCCGAAGTAGGATCATTAACAAACACATGTGTGACGGCACCGACGATCTTGCCTTTTTGAATGATGGGACTTCCGCTCATCCCCTGTACGATGCCACCCGTCTTTTCCAAAAGGCGTTTGTCCGTGACTTTAATGATCATCCCTTTGGTTGCAGGAAAATGCTGCTTGACCACGTTTGCAATCTCAATATCGAACTCTTCCACCTTTTGTCCTTCCACGACAGTAAGAATTTTGGCTGGTCCTTCCTCTACCTGCTCAGCAAGAGCGATTGGTAACGGCTCTTGATAATAACTGCGTTTGGGCTCGTCCTTCATTTTGCCGAAAATGCCAAAAGGGGTATTTTTGGTTATATTTCCGAGAACTTCACTTTCATTGTAGAAACGCGCAAATTTCTCCCCTGGGTTGCCGCTCTGTCCTTTTTCAATCGATGTGACACTTGCTTGCACGATCTGACCATCGCCTACGACAATGGCTTGACCAGTATCAACGTCGGAAATGACGTGCCCTAACGCTCCGTACGCTTTGGAATTCGGATCAAAAAAGGTCAATGTCCCTACGCCTGCCGCTGAATCCCGAATATAGAGACCCATACGGTATTCACTGTCTTTTTTGTCTTTCGCAGGATGTAAAGTGAGCGATAGCTTTTCCTTGCCACGAACGACAAGCAACTGAACGGAATGATTCTTTTTGCCCGTTTCGTTAATCAATTTCTTTACGTCGTTCATGTCATTGATGTACATGTCGTTCATTTTGATAATCATGTCACCAACGTGTATACCTGCCTGTTCACCTGGAGAAAACTTGTTCTTACCATTGTCAACTAAATGATGACCGACAACCAAAACACCCGCTGTTTGCAGCTTCACCCCGATTGATTGTCCACCAGGGTACAACCGCAGATCTGGCAATACATTTACTTTTACAGCAGTCAGCGGAATGTTATGCCACTTCACCTGCAATTGGGCTTCCCCAGCCCTTCGCGGTTCAACGGACATGGGTCTGCTCAAATCAACGGAAACCTCACGCGCCTCTGTCCCGTTAACGTGCAAAATATCAGGATTGCTATTGATTAGCGTGCCCATTACCGGCACAGAGACCCGTAGCTGCTCGAGGGACCCTTCCATCAAACGCAATTCACGGGGAAAGGAGGACAGATCGCGGAACGGGGTGGAACTCACGACAAGCGCCGTGATGAGGAGAAGGAGACTTCCCATCCATTTTCTTTTGTTTTGTCGGATCACCAGTAATCACTCCTACCGTTCCCTACCTACACCTACAAAACAAAACGGTCAAGTCCGTTTTGAATGACCGCAAGCGGTCATGAGGGACACCTCCACCTTGTGTACCTTTAATGTTGCCACCAGCCAAGCGGATTATGTCAGGAAAATAACCCACTCTGAACATTAGAAACCACGAAAAAAAGACTGCCAACTTAAATTAGCTGACAGTCTTTCGTTCGCGACCGAGAAGGATCATCTCGCGCGCATGTTCTTCTGTTTTCGCTGTTACCTCTGCTCCGCTTAGCATGCGGGCCAGCTCCGTTACACGTTCATCATCAGCCAAACGATGCACCCGCGTCTCCGTTTCATTCTCGCTCATTTCCTTTTTGATCAGAAAATGCGCATCTGCCATGGATGCGACCTGCGGCAAGTGTGTAATGCACAGGACTTGGCGCTGTCCAGCGACTCGGGCGAGTTTTTCTGCTATCGCTTGAGCCGCTCTTCCGCTTACACCTGTGTCGACTTCATCAAAAATGAGTGTCTCCACTTGATCTGTACCCGCCAAAATCGTTTTAATGGCCAACATGACCCGAGACAGCTCCCCGCCGGAAGCAATCTTCGCCAAGGAACGCAATGGCTCACCCGGGTTAGGTGAGATTAAAAACTCGATCTGATCCATTCCATTCGCATCTACGAAGCGCTTGATTCCGTCGATTTCCACCCCATCTTCATCCGGCGCCTGTCTGACATCGATGGCAAAACGAGCACGCTCCATGTGCAGTTCTTTTAGCTGCTGCTCGATCTCTTGCGCGAGTTTTCCTGCACATTCGGAACGAATAACGGACAACTCCAAAGCCTCCACCGCCAAATCGGCTGCAAGCTCCTGCAATTGTTTTTCTACCTGCTGGAGGCGGTCTTCATAGTGATGCATGTCATCCAATTCATCCTGAATCGTGGCAGCGTACTCCAAAATATCATCAACACTTTTGCCATACTTGCGTTTTAATGACTGGATTTGATCAAGACGACGTTCTACCTCCGCCAGCTGCTCCGGCTCAAATTCCATTTGGTACGACAATTGACGAAGGTTATGTACTACATCTTCAATCTGATAGTATGCCGATTGGACTATCTCCAAAATCGGCACGAGCTGTTCTTCGTAGTTCACACCACGCTCTAGCTCTCCCATCGCATGTCCTAACCAATCCATTCCCTTCTGGTCACCATGCAATGCGCGGTATGCGTCTTGAATCGTTGAATAAACTTTTTCAATGTTCATCCACTTTTTCCGCTGCTGCAAGAGCTTCTCGTCTTCGCCAGGTGTGAGGGTTGCCGCCTCAATTTCATCGAGCTGATATTGCAAGAGATCGATGCGCTGTACCAGCTCCCGATCGTTACGTGCCATACGCTCCAGATCTTGCTTGGTTTTGCGGTAAGCAGCATACAGGGTACCGTACTCTTGCTTCGCAGCTCCCAACGCACTTTCCCCATAGGCATCGAGCCAATTGATATGCTTGTCTGACTGCATCAGCATATGTGTATCATGTTGTCCATGCACAGTAACCAGCCAAGGCCCTAACTCACGCAGCATAGCCAGGGTCACGAGCTGGCCATTTATACGAATGATACTCTTCCCTTGATTCGATATATCTCGGCGTACCACGAGCATACCGTCTTGCTCAATCTGGACACCGACATTCTTACAAACGGCAAGTCCAGGGTGACCGGGCGGCAATTCAAATAGTCCTTCCACTTCTGCACGAGGCTCACCGTAACGGACAAAATCAGCCGAAGCCCGGCCTCCCAGCAACAGACCTAGCGCATCGATAATGATGGATTTACCGGCACCAGTCTCACCTGTCAGGATGTTTAAGCCTTTTTGGAAAGAGACCGTCACTGATTTGATGATGGCAAAATTTCGAATCGAGAGTTCCACTAGCATCGCAAGCGACCACCTTCTACAACATTTCCATTAAGCGTTTCGTCACTTCATGGGTATTTTCTTTGGAACGGCAAATAATCAGGATCGTGTTGTCACCACTGATTGTCCCCATGATTTCTTCCCATGGAAGGTTGTCAATCAGTTCGGCTACCGCATTCGCATGTCCCGAAAGTGTCTTCAGTACAATAAAATGATCAGCTTGGTCAATGCTAATAAAGGAATCCACAAGCATGCGTTTCAGCTTTTGCAGCGGATTGAATTTTTGTTCAGCAGGCATTGAATACTTATATCGTCCATCAGGGAGCGGCACTTTTACTAAGTGTAATTCCTTGATGTCTCGGGATACAGTCGCTTGCGTAACAGTGAAGCCAGCAGTCCGCAAGCGGTCCACCAGATCATCCTGTGTTTCTACTTCTTGATTGCTGATGATATCCCGAATACGAATATGTCGTTGCCCTTTGTTCATATGGATTACTCCCATTCCCCTTGTAATTTCGTACGTATTGCTTCGAAAAAGCCACCTTTTTCCCACTTAATCAGCGGGGTAACACACGGTGACTTTTTAATGTAAATCTGATCGCCGCCCTCAAGTCGATAACCAAACTGCCCGTCAATGGACAGTCCCATCTCTTGATGAATGGCATCTACCTCGACTCGGATCGTTTGATTGCCTGACAGGACCATCGGCCGGGCCGTCAAAGAATGAGGAGCCACTGGCGTCAGTAATAGCATGTCCACATTAGGCGCTACTATTGGACCGCCTGCTGAGAGTGAGTATGCCGTTGATCCTGTCGGCGTAGAGACAATGACACCATCTCCGCTGAACGTCGCAACGTACTCATCATCCAGAAAGACCGCACATTGAATGATCCGGCAAAATGACCCTTTTGCAATCCCAATATCATTCATCGCCGTGTATGTCCCCAGTATGGTTCCTTTTCGCACCAAACACGCTTCCAGCATCGCTCTCTTTTCAATGTCGTACTTGCCAGAAAGGAGATTGTCTACAGCCTGAGGCAGATGCTCCGGTTCCGCTTCTGACAAAAATCCCAACGTGCCTAAATTAATCCCAAAGATCGGGATAGAGTGACCGGCAAGCTGGCGAGCAATTCTGAGTAGCGTGCCATCGCCTCCCAATACACAAACCAGATCCGCCTGCGTTCCCATCTCTTCTACAGATGCGCCCAGTTCTGGATGCCCTACATCTGATGCGACATGTTCATCCAGGAATACCTGCGCCCCTCTGTCCTCAAGTAAATACAGCAGTTCCCGTGCAACGATACGTGCTTCGGGTTTTCCTTTGTTCGCTATGATTCCAATTTTCTTCACGTGGTCCACCCCAAAACTGGTTGGTTGGAAATCCTTCTTGAACAACCTCATATACAAGTATACAACTTCACATGCATAAATAAAAAGCCTCGATTGTGACAAAACTCCCGAGGCTTTGGTTTTTCATCCTATTTCAAATTCGCATGAGCAGAAGCAACTACCTCTGTTAGGCTTTGCAACCATGCTTCCGAATTCATGCCGCCCTCACTTTTCTGGACATGCATAACAAATTCAATGTTTCCTTCTCCCCCCGTAATAGGAGAGTAGTCCAAGCCTTTTAGTGCGAAACCCAATCCACTGGCAAATTGTCCAATGTCAGTCAGTACGCTCTCGTGTACTTCTGGATCACGTACGATTCCATTCTTGCCGACTCTTTCTTTACCTGCTTCGAATTGAGGCTTGATTAGCGCAACAACATCGCCGCCATCCTTCAAAAAACGGTACAGCACGGGTAAAATCAGTCGCAATGAAATGAACGATACGTCAATCGATGCCGCATCCGGACGTTCATGTTCGAATGCCTCGGGATCCATATGACGGAAATTTGTCCGTTCCATGACCACTACCCGTTCATCCTGTCGCAAGCTCCACGCAAGTTGTCCGTACCCGACATCAATGGCGTATACAAGTCGCGCACCATTTTTCAGCGCACAGTCTGTAAAACCGCCAGTAGAGGCCCCGATGTCCATCATGACACGATCCTTCATATCAATCTCAAAGACTCGCAATGCCTTTTCCAGCTTGAGGCCACCCCGACTCACATACGGGTGTACCTCGCCCTTCACCGTAATCGCAACGTCCTCGGCAAATTTGGTTCCCGGCTTGTCACATCGGTCGCCAGCTACTTGCACAAGGCCTGCCATTACGGCTGCTTTTGCTTTTTCTCTAGTCTCATAATGGCCTCTTTCGACCAAGAGAACATCAACCCGTTCTTTCCTTACACTCATGCTTCCACTACGCCCTTCGAAATTGGCATCAAGGCTCGGACACGAGCAGCGATATTATCAGCTGTGAGCCCTACCTCTTGCCGCTGTTCTTTTACACTTCCATGCTCGACAAAATAATCAGGTACCGCGACAACCTGTACAGTCATTCCGTGATAGCCTGCACGATTGTAGCATTCAATGACAGCACTGCCGAATCCGCCCATTTCACAGCCCTCTTCGACAGTAATAATATCGTAGCCTTCCTTCGCAAGTCGGAACAAAAGCTCTTCGTCCAAAGGCTTGCAAAAACGTGCATTGACAAGCATCGGCTTGATTCCTTCTTCTTGAAGCTGATTGACAGCCGCCTCAGCAATTTCAAATACGTGACCAAACGAAAGGATCGCCACGTTTTTGCCTTCGCGTACAATCTCGGCTTTTCCGATTGGGAGTACCTTTAAGTCATCATCCATTTTGACGCCACGAACTGGCAAACGCGGATAACGATAAGAAATCGGACCCTCTTTATATTCAACTGCTGTCTTCATCATGTGACGCAGTTCGTTTTCATCCTTCGGTGCCATGATGACCATATTCGGAATGATGCGCATGAATGCCACGTCATACATCCCCTGGTGCGTCTCCCCGTCTGCTCCGACGAGCCCAGCACGGTCAACGGCGAAAATCACATTGAGCTTTTGGCGCGCGACATCGTGGATTAACTGATCATAGGCTCTTTGCAAGAAAGTCGAATAAATCGCAAAGACCGGCTTCAAGCCTTGTGTTGCTAATCCTGCCGCAAATGTACATGCGTGCTGCTCTGCAATCCCGACATCAAACAATCGGTCCGGGTACTTCTGTCCAAATGGGATCAAACCTGAACCCGCTGGCATCGCAGGAGTAACAGCCACGATCGAATTGTCTTCATCTGCGAGCTTCATCATCGTATCTGCAAAAACAGACGTATACGTTGGTGCAGATTTCGGTGTATCACCTGACTCGATTTTATAAGTACCGATACCATGCCACTTGACTGAGTCAGCTTCAGCTGGCGCATAGCCTAGTCCTTTTTTCGTGATGGCATGAATCAAAACAGGGCCTTTTGTATGCTTGGCTGTCTTCAATGTATCGAGTAACAGCTCCATGTTATGTCCGTCGATTGGGCCAATATACGTAAAGCCGAGCTCTTCGAAGAGAACGCCAGATACGAGCAAGTACTTCATGCTGTCCTTGAAGCGTTCAGCCATGTGAGCCAATTTTCCCCCTACAGCCGGAATGGATTTCAATAATCCTTCGACTTCATCCTTCGCCCATTGATAATTCTCCGTCGAGCGAATTTTACCCAAGTAGTTATGCAAGGCCCCAACGTTTGGCGCAATGGACATCTCGTTATCATTTAACACAACGATGACATTCTTACGCTCATGACCGATGTGGTTCAAGGCCTCCAGAGCCATACCGCCTGTCAGCGCACCGTCACCGATGACTGCAATGACATGATTCTTTTCCTTTTTCAAATCCCGCGCAGTCGCCATCCCCATTGCGGCAGACAACGACGTACTGCTATGCCCCGTTTCCCAGACGTCATGCGAACTTTCCACCATTTTTGGGAACCCACACAGCCCTTTATACTGACGCAAGGTCGGAAACATCTCCCGGCGTCCTGTCAGCAGTTTATGTACGTATGCTTGATGTCCAACATCCCAGATCAGCTTGTCCTTGGGACTGTCAAAAACATAGTGCAGCGCTAGCGTCAGCTCGACGACTCCCAGATTCGGCGCGAGATGACCACCTGTTTTCGATAGCGTCTCGATTAAAAACTGACGGATCTCGGATGCCAATGTATGTAGCTGCGGTTGCGTGCACTTTTTCAAGTCTTGAGGATCATTTATAGTAGTAAGCAGCACTGGTA
Source organism: Brevibacillus sp. NPDC003359 (assembly GCF_042878995.1). Lineage (NCBI taxonomy): Bacteria > Bacillati > Bacillota > Bacilli > Caryophanales > Paenibacillaceae > Brevibacillus > Brevibacillus sp. NPDC003359. Next base: position 215,031 of record NZ_JBIAOR010000001.1, on the reverse strand, counting down.
TTCCTCACTTTCCACTGTTCGTTCTCCGGCGATTGTGCATGCTGCATATCAATCAAGCCACTAGAAAACCCGGCTTTCCTTATTGCTATAGCCGATTTCGCTTATTTTCAGCTTGATTCATTATAACGGTTTCTTAATAAAAACACCACTTTTCATCAACATATACGAATATGAAGGCGATATCTTGCATTTTCTGGTAAGATGATTTTGAATACATACTCCGAACATAAAGAGGTGGACGTCCGTGAAGTTCTCACAAATTCAGTATGAGCGCATGGATATAGACAAAGTTGAAGGACAATTCACGCAATTATTGGAAGCGTTTCAACATGCTACAAGCTTCTCTGAGCAAGATACGCGCATGGCTCAATTGAACAAACTGCGACAAGAAGTGGAATCTGCACGGTATGTCGCACAAATCCGCCACACGATCAATACAGAGGATCCCTTCTACAAAGCGGAGCAGGACTATTGGGATGAAGCAACTCCTTTGTATACCGGAATCGTTTCCCGCTACTATCAGGCGATCGTCGATTCTTCCTTCCGCGCTGAATTGGAGGAAAAATGGGGAGCACAGCTGTTTCGCATCGCGGAGAGCACACTCCGTACATTTTCGCCAGAAGTTATCACTGATTTGCAGGAAGAAAACCGCTTGGCTAGTCAATATGTCGCTCTAAAAGCTTCTGCCAAAATCATGTTTGAAGGAGAAGAGCGAAACCTTTCAGAAATGGTTCCTTTTACAATCGCGAAAGATAGAGACATGCGGAAACGCGCTAATGAAGCGAAGTATGATTATATGCGGCAAAATACGGACGAATTTGATCGCATTTACGATCAGCTCGTCAAGGTACGCACACGCATCGCCAAAAAACTCGGCTTCAATAGCTTTGTGGAGCTAGCCTATGCACGTATGAACCGTTCCGATTACAACGCAGAAATGGTAGCCAGTTTCCGCCAACAAGTGCTTGAGCACATCGTTCCAGTAGCGTCTAAGCTCGTCGAACGTCAGCGCCAGCGCATTGGTGTCGATACACTTGAGTATTACGATCTTTCCTTTGATTTTGCTACAGGGAATCCAAGCCCCAAAGGCCCGCCGGAATGGATTGTGGAAAACGGGAAAAAGATGTATGCCGAGTTGTCACCTGAAACCGACGAATTTTACAACTTCATGCTGGACAATGACTGTTTAGATCTATTGAGCAAAAAAGGAAAGGCTACAGGCGGCTACTGTGAATACATCAGCCAATACAGGCTTCCATTTATTTTCGCCAATTTTAACGGTACATCTGATGATATCGACGTACTCACGCACGAGGCAGGACATGCGTTTCAGGTGTATGTAAGCCGAGATTTTGAGGTCCCTGAATATCATTTCCCAACCTATGAGGCATGTGAAATACATTCGATGAGCATGGAGTTTTTGACCTGGCCATGGATGGAGCATTTTTTCAAAGAAGATACCGACAAATACAAATTCTCTCATTTGAGTGGCGGACTCCAGTTTATTCCGTACGGCGTGTCTGTTGATGAGTTCCAGCATGTTATCTACGAGAACCCCGATATGACCCCGACAGAGCGTAAACGGGCTTGGCGTGAAATTGAGCGCAAGTACCTCCCCCATCGCAATTATGCACAGAATGAGTATCTTGAGGAGGGCGGGTTCTGGCAACAGCAATCGCATATTTTTCAAAACCCCTTCTATTACATCGACTACACACTGGCCCAGATTTGTGCATTCCAATTTTGGAAACGATCTCAATCTGAGCCGAAGCAAGCATGGGAGGATTATTTGACGCTTTGCCGCGAAGGCGGAAGCAAGTCGTTCCTCGAGTTGGTGCAAGTGGCGAAGCTGTATTCTCCATTTGAGGAAGACAGTATACCATCGGTGATTGGCGAGATTGAACAATTTTTAAATAGCATTGACGATAAAAGCTTGTAATAGGTAGGTATGCAAAAAAGCTGGCATTTCCCGTATGGGTTGCCAGCTTTCACTTATTTATTACGATCACGAACGTAGTCGGCCAAAGGGCTGAGTGCAGAGTTCTCAATTCCCGCATCTGCAAGCGCTGCTTTTGCCTCTGCAATCAATTCGTCAAGACGCGCCTTCGATTCGGCTAGACCAAGAAGCGATGGGTATGTCGCCTTTTCCCGATCCGCATCGCTGCCAACTGCTTTCCCCAGCTCTTGGGCATCTCCTTCCACATTCAAGATGTCATCCTGAATTTGAAAAGCAAGTCCAATGCATACACCATAGCGTGTCAATGCTTCCATTTGTCCTTCGGATGCTTCTGCGAGGTAGCCCCCCCCGCGCAAGGCTGCGATCAAGAGATCACCCGTTTTGTGACGATGGATATATTCGAGCTGATCCAGATTAAGGCGTTTGCTCTCTCCTTCGATATCAGCCATCTGTCCACCAACCATGCCAGTTGCCCCAGCTCGTTTTCCCAGCTCCGCAATCAGTTTCACGGTAGTAGCCGCTGAAACATCGGAGCGATCCATGTATGCTTCTGCAATGTAGGCGAATGCTCTAGTCAGCAAAGCATCTCCTGCGAGAATGGCTGTTGCTTCACCGAATACTTTGTGATTGGTCGGTTTTCCGCGACGAAGATCATCGTCGTCCATCGCAGGGAGATCATCGTGAATCAAGGAATACGTATGTATCATTTCCAAGGCAGCGGCAAATGCCACCCCCCGTTCAATCGGCTTGTCCAGTGCTTCGAGGACCGCCAACACCAGCATAGGACGCAACCTTTTTCCACCTGCCATGAGCGAATACTTCATGGATTCATACAAGTTTTCCGGAACTCCTTGCTGCTCAAGTGCTGGCAAGAGTCTTTGTTCTATATAGTTGGTCTTCTCCACCAAATAACTCTCGAATGTATGCACGCCGATCATTATTCTCCTTCCACACGAAAAGCCTTCTGCTTTACCTGTCCGTCTTCTTCCACCAACTGGGTAATCTTCGCTTCGATTGCATCCAGCTTTTGGCCACAAATTCTGGAAAGAGTCACGCCTTCCTGATACAGCGTAATCGCTTCTTCGAGAGGGATGTCCCCTTCTTCGAGTCGATTGACGACTTCTTCCAGACGCTTCATCGCGTCTTCAAACTGCATATCAGTCTCTTGCTCCGTTTTCTTGCGAGCCATTGTGCTTCCCCTCCTCCCGCTTCAATTTTTCCACACGCGCAGTTGCACTGCCATCACTTAATCGTACCATGATCTCATCGCCCGGGGCAAACTGTTCCACCGATTTTACGAGTCTGTCATTGGTGTATACAAGTGAGAATCCACGCTGCATGACCTTCAGCGGACTCAGTGCTTCCAATGTAGCTACACGAGCTGCGAATGCCATTCTTTTTTGGTTGAGACGGCCGAGCATCCGTTCGTCCAGGGTGGCACGGAGCTTGGTTAGATTCTTCCGTTTGTCCCCGATTTGATCGGCGAGGCGATAGCGCTTGATTTGTTCGTCTAATCTCGCATAGCGTTCGCGTCTTCGCTCCAGCAAATGCTTCATCGATTGACGCATCCGTAATTGTGCTCGATCCAATCGTTCTGCGGCTTCCTCTAGCCTACGTTCCGGTTGGCGCATCGCATACGAATTGCTCAAGCGTGTCAGACGGTTCCTCTGCTCTGTCATGGTACCACGAACTGCTCGATGCATCCGTATTTCGAGCTGCCGCACTCTCTCGACCCATTCCAAATAATGAGGGACAGCCAATTCAGCTGCGGCAGTCGGCGTAGCTGCCCGGACATCTGCTACGAAATCGGCGATCGTCACATCCGTCTCGTGTCCAACGGCGGAGATGACAGGAATGAGTGATGCAGCAATCGCCCTCGCTACGTTTTCATCATTAAAAGCCCACAGCTCCTCGATGGAACCACCACCGCGCCCTACGATGAGAACATCTATGTCAGGCTGATCATTCATGATCCGAATAGCGGAGACAATCGATGCCGGTGCGTCCGCACCTTGGACAACTGCAGGTGAAAGTACGATCTCTGCCTGCGGATACCGTCTGCGAATCGTCGTGCAAATATCTCGGATAGCAGCTCCTGTCGGCGAAGTGACGACACCGACACGCTTGGGAAAACGCGGGAGCATCCGCTTCCTCTCTGCTGCAAACAACCCTTCTTGCGCCAATTTTTCTTTTAACTGCTCAAATGCTAAATAAAGCGAACCGAGACCATCTGGCTGCATCTCTTTGGCGTACAACTGATACGCGCCGTCCCGTTCGTATGCGGAAATTGACCCGCGTACAATCGCTTTTGCCCCATCTTTGGGCAAGAAACGTAGGAAGCGGTTATAGCTCGCAAACATGACGACTTTGATGCGTGACTGCTTGTCCTTTAGCGTGAAATACATATGACCGCTGGAATGGTGGGTAAAATTGGAGATTTCCCCTCTCACCCATATATCTTGCAGGTGGGGTTCCTGTTCCAGTACGAGCTTAATATAACGATTGAGATCACTGACTGATAAGATATCTTGCAATGCCATGCGGCCCCTCCTTTACAAAAACTTGGCTTTGCCATGCATGTAACAAGAACTATGCAAAAGAATGGATAAAGCTTATGCCTTATCCATTCTATAATATGTTGCAGATTTTCTTCTATTGTTTTGCTTGCTTTTTCGCTGCCACAACCGTATTTTTCAGCAGCATCGTAATCGTCATCGGGCCAACACCGCCTGGAACTGGGGTTAAAAAGCTAGCCACTTCTTTGACCTCGTCGAACTTGACATCTCCAACCAGCTTACCCGTTTCGATGCGATTCACACCAACGTCAATGACGACGGCGCCCGGTTTGACATGCTCCTTGCCGATCATATGAGCCCTACCGGTTGCAACGACGAGGATGTCTGCCTTTAACGTGTATTCCTCAAGATTTTGCGTACGAGAATGACACATGGTTACCGTAGCATTTTCCTGTTGCAGGAGCAACGATACCGGCTTACCAACGATGTTGCTGCGCCCAATCACCACTGCATGCTTGCCTGCCATCGAGGTTCCTGTGCGCTTGATCAATTCAATAATCCCGTGCGGCGTGCAAGGAAGCATGGTATCATTTCCCAACACCATGTTTCCTATGCTAATCGGATGGAAACCGTCCACATCTTTTTCAGGGGCAATGGCTTCGATTACCGCATGCTCTGAAATATGAGCAGGAAGAGGAAGCTGAACCAAAATCCCATTAACGTTCGGATTTTCGTTCAACTGTTGAATGATAACCAACAACTCTTCCTCTGTGATGTCAACGTCCTTCTTGATGATCTCGGATGAAATACCAACTTCCTCGCAGCCTTTTGCCTTCCCCCGTACATAGGAGTGAGAAGCCGGGTCGTCGCCAACAATGACAACGGTCAAGCCCGGTACGATCCCTTGTTTTTTCAATTCAGCTACTTCGTTCGCCAATTCGGCCCGAATGCTCTGTGCTACTTCTTTTCCCTGGAGAATGGTTGCAGCCATGGAGAAAAAGCCTCCTTTATCAACGTCGATACGTTAAGTGTACCGATTTCCCCTTCAGCTGTAAAGCCGAATTATAAAAAGTTTTCATTTATTTAATGTTCGCCTTTTGCTTCATCCACCCCAACATAGCGACTCCATAGGCGTTGTCACCGGAGTAAACGGGGTCACAGAAGTACAGCTTCGCCTTCACGGCAGGGTGTTCCAGGCGTTTGATTAACCGCTCACGTATGTAATAATTAGCAGCTACTCCTCCAACGATCAAGATGCCCTTCGGGTAGCCTTGCTCTACTGCATGGCGCAATGACTTCTCTAGTGTATTGGCAATACATTGCTCCGTCGCCCGCGCAATCTCAGCAGGACTCGTACTTCCCTTCTCCACTTCACGCAAAAGCGACGCTTCTGGACCAGAAAAACTAAAGGAAAGCCCATCGACCGCCGAAGAAATCCGAAATGCACCTGTTGAGTCCTTGGCTAATTGCTCCAGCGCAGGACCGGCAGGAAAGGACAGACCGAGTGCCACACCAATCCGATCCACCAGCTGCCCAGCGTGCAGATCGATCGTCCCGCCGATCTTCTCAATGGCATAACCCGCTGCATGACGCCCGCACAATAACAACTCGCTGGTGCCTCCAGACAAATGTACAGCCAAAAAGCGGTCCTCTGCCGGACGCACTTCAGCGGTATATTCCCCCGCCGCGATATGTCCCTCTTGATGAGTCGTCAAGTGCATGGGAACACGCAAGTAAGTCGCCAACGATTTCGCCAAGCCCTCTCCTACCTTAAATACAGGCATATACGATCCGTCTTGCGGACGGGGCTTCTCGCTTACGCAAATCGCTGCAATCTCGTAATCCTTCCACTTCATCTCTTCACTTAGTTCCGGCAGGTTTATCACATGCTGAAAGACGGCTTCGGATTGCTGCAGTCCGCGCTTGCCCTCCTTTACTTTTAGAAGGCGTTTTGCTTCTGCAACAATTCGGCCGTCTTCCTGAGCCAAGCACAGTGATGTCCGGTAATTGCTCGTGTCGATGCCCAACATTACCTTACTCATGCTTGTATCTCCTACCTATTACGCCTGCTTGGTTTCACGCGATTGCAAGAAGCTCGACAACACACCGTTAATGTATCGGTGGGACTGCTCGTCGCTAAAGAGCTTCGCGATCTCAATCGCTTCGTTCATCACGACTTTGTCAGGAGTGTCTTGCTCGAACATGATCTCGTAAAACGCCAGACGAAGAATAGCTCGATCTACATTGGCGATGCGTTCCAAATGCCATCCACGCAGATACTTCTTGATTTCCGCATCAATCTCAGTCAAGTTTTTCAATACACCGTCGAGGAGATAACGCAAATACTGCGCATTTTCCTCGGATTCTTCCATGACGAGGGCAACCGCATCCGTTAGCGGAACCTCTGCCATATCGATTTGGAAAAGACATTGAACTACTTTTTCTCGTGCTGTTCTTCGTTTCATACCATTCATTCACCTACTAATTAGATTGAGCTCGAACCTTCTTTATGTCACCGAAACTTGCCTGGCAAAATCTTGTCGAGTATCTCACGCAAGTCTTCTTTATGATCGAGCTTGCGACCAATATAATAACCGGTCCCGACAAACACAACACAAACCAGTGTATCCCAAAATCCCACGAGAAGGTAGATAATGCCGAAAAAAAGTCCGGCCAAAATCCCCATTAGCTTCCCCTTGTGTTCCAACAATAACTCCCACATCATGGACTTCACCTTCTATTCCACCCGTTTACGAGCCGCGTAGTTTTCCTGCTGAGCTACTTCCGTCACGACAATGGCCACCTCGGAAATGACAACACCAGCAATCCCTTCGACTTGCTCCTTCACGTCAGCCTGTAGCTTCTGTGTCAGTTCAGGCAATGGCGTTTCTCCATCTACCGAAACACGCAGGGTGATAATATTGCCGCTCTCGAGTGCTTTGACTGTCGTTTTCATATCGCGCACTCCTTTCACACGGCGGGCTGCACGCTCAGCAATGGTCTGGATTGTCTGAATCGTAATGTTGACCTCACCCATATCACTACGCTGACGGATTCCCCGTTCTACTTTAGGCTTGTTAGAGCGGAAAGAATTGAAAAAGAAGCGAAGGCTGACAACGAGGAAAATAATCGCGACAATGAGATAGGTGATGTTCGTACCCGTCAGCATCTGATCCACGTACGGACGGAAAAAATCTTGCGGGATCAGTCCGCTGGTAGCTGCTATCGCGATGCAGGACAAAACAATGAGCGCAAAGCTGTAAATCGTCAAGATAAAGCGGTCAAACAAGTTCACAAGCACCTCTCCTTTCAACCATGTTTGAAAAAGGAGCCAAACACGGCACGCTCCAGAAAACTCCATGAATTTACGCTGAAAGCCTAAACAAAATCAGGTTTTCAAATGAGGAAAATGCCCCCTGTTCGTAGGGGGCATCCATCCGCTGCTTGTTAGCGCACGCGCTGGTGATCTTCGACCGGTACTGGTGCCGGCGCTTTTTCTTCTGCTTTCAACTCAACATCAACGATATGTACGTTTACTTCTACTACTGAAAGGCCTGTCATGCTCTCAATCGCATTGCGTACACTATCTTGAATATTTCGAGCGACTTCCGGGATGCGATGTCCGTATTTGACAATGATGGATACATCCACCGCTGCTTCACGGGAGCCAACCTCTACACGCACACCACGCGCTATATTTTTACGGCCTAAACGTTCAGCTATTTCTCCTACGAAACCGCCGCTCATCTGTGCCACACCTTCTACTTCGGATGCAGCCATGCCGGCGATCACTTCCAACACTTCAGGAGCGATCTGGACCTTACCAAGTTCTGTTCTATCTAAATCTGGAGTAAACTCTTCCATGCTTCGCACCTCCCTCTAATTTGTATTTCATTATACCAAGCACACCGTATTTTTACAAATCAGCCCTACTTACTCTTCATCCAGGTTCAAGTCGTAGGTTTCCAAGAATTTCGTATCGAAATTCCCGCTGACAAACACTTCGTGCTCCATTACCTTCAAATGGAATGGAATCGTTGTTGTAATACCCTCTACCACAAATTCGCTCAAGGCACGTTTCATGCGCTCAATCGCTTCGTTACGATCCTTGCCCCACACAATCAGTTTGGCGATCATAGAGTCGTAGTATGGCGGAATGGAATATCCCGCATACGCCGCACTGTCAACGCGCACACCAAAGCCACCTGGCGCCAAATATTCCGTGATACGACCTGGTGAAGGCATGAAGTTTTTCGCAGGATTCTCAGCATTAATGCGGCATTCAATTGACCAGCCATCCATTTGAATATCCTCTTGTGTAAAGGACAATGGTTGACCTGCCGCTACGGTCAGCTGCTCCTTGATCAGGTCAAAGCCAGTCACCAGCTCGGTTACAGGATGCTCTACCTGAATGCGCGTATTCATTTCCATGAAGTAGAACTGTCCGTGTTTGTCCAGCAAAAACTCGACAGTGCCCGCTCCGTGATAGGAAACGGCTTTTGCCGCCGCAACGGCAGCGTCACCCATTTGCCTACGAAGCTCTTCACTCAAAGCTGGAGATGGTGCTTCCTCGATCAGCTTTTGGTGACGACGTTGGATGGAGCAGTCGCGTTCACCCAAGTATACGGCATTGCCATGCTTGTCAGCCATGATTTGAATTTCCACATGTCGTGGGCCTTCCACGAACTTCTCTAAGTAAACCCCTGGATTGCCAAAAGCCGTTTTCGCCTCGTTTTGCGCTTGACGGATCGCCTTTTCCAAATCTTCGTCGTTAACGGCTACGCGCATTCCGCGTCCGCCGCCACCCGCCGTCGCTTTGACCATGACAGGATAGCCGATTTCATTTGCTGTGACAACAGCGCCAGCCACATCTTCGATCAGCCCTTCCGTACCTGGTACAGTAGGTACACCTGCATCTTTCATCGTATCCTTGGCTGTAGACTTGTCCCCCATCTTCACAATCGCTTCCGGGTCTGGACCGATAAAGGTAATGTTACAAGCGGTACAAATCTCGGCAAAGTCGGCGTTTTCCGCCAAGAAGCCATAACCAGGATGGATGGCGTCTGCCCCTACCTTGGTCGCTACACTCATGATGTTTGCTATATTCAAATAGCTTTCCTTAGATGCCTTTGGACCAATACAGTAAGCTTCGTCGGCCAACTTCACATGAAGCGCTTCTCGATCCGCTTCGGAGTAGACGGCGACCGTACGAATGCCCAACTCGCGGCATGCCCGGATAATACGCACGGCAATCTCCCCGCGATTGGCAATCAATACTTTTTGAAACATTCCGCTCTCCCCCACCTTATTCTGGCTTCACCAAAAACAATGCTTGGCCATACTCAACCAATTGGCCGTCTTCTACGAGCACCTTCACGATCTCGCCGCTTACTTCTGCTTCGATTTCGTTAAAAAGTTTCATGGCTTCCACGATGCAAACAACTTTGCTCGCAGTCACTTTATCACCAGCTTGTACGTAAGCCGGCTTGTCTGGTTCTGGTGCGCTGTAGAAAGTTCCTACCATTGGAGATACAATTTTGTGGAGATTTGCTTCATCCGATGCTTGTACAGCTGCTGCTTTCGGAGCTTCTGCTACGATTGGCGCTGCCGCGACAACTGGCTGAGCCGGGATATGTGCTACTGGTGCTGCGATAGGAGCTTGAACCGCTGGTTGCGTTACGACAATCGTTTCCGTACCATTGGATTTTTTCAGAGACACCTTGGCACCTTCTGTTTCCAAGTTAAATTCTTGAATGGATGATTGATCAATTAACTTAATAATTTCGCGGATTTCATGCATTTTCATTACGAACAAGCACTCCTTCTTTTCTTTCAATAGAGGTTCGTGGAGTCCATTATGTATCCTTTTGGCAAACCATAAATCCATGGTAGCCTGTTGCCTATACCACGTCAAGAAAGGATTTCCCCGCTTCTTTTCCAACAGAAGCGAGAAAATCCTTACCATCATGCCCGTTTCTCTTATCCCTTATAACGAGAAAGTAGCACAGCTTTTATTAGGATGACTTGTATTGTACGTTAATGTTTGTCGCTGGGATATTTAAGTGCTGCTTCACATTTGCAATGATTTCCACGACCTCATTTGCGCTTAATTTATCTTTTTGTACAATGACTGTCGCCTTGTCATTTTGGACGGTAACTACCGCATCCTGATAGCCGCTCGCTTTGAGCATTTCTTCTGCAGTCATTGTAGCACTTTCCGTGTTGGACAGTTCTTCAAACTTAGCCATCGCTTCTGCTACTGCCTGCGGAGAGGACTCCGTGCTGTTTACGATCGCGAGCTGCTCGTCTTTTTGTTGCTGCAGCATAGCTTCGCGTTTCATTTTGTAGCCTTGGAAGATTTCACTCGCTGTTTCTGCAACGGGGACAACCGTGTTCGTTGCGGCTGGTTTCGCTTCTGGTGCAGCAGGAGTTTTGGCTTCTTGGGTACCACTTTTACCCTCTACCGGCGTTGTTTTTGGAGCTTGATCGACAGGAGTTGCTTGTGGGGCGTGATCTACTTGCTTGGATTCAACAACCACACCGGAAATTTGCTCCTGTTTCTGGACGGCTTGCTCTTGTCCTGATGTTGGGACCTGGTCTTGCGGCCCCTTCACCAAGTAATATCCGGAGAGCACAACCATGACAGCAAGCATTGTCAACAACCATACCGTTTGCTTTCGCAGAATCATTCGTCATTACCTCCTACCCTTTTTTGGGCAAAATGGATATTTTATAAGCGGGAACATCCAAAACCTTTTGTACGGCTTCAGTGATCCACGCTTTAACCTGGATGTTATCGGCCCCTTTAGCCACTACCAGGACCCCGCGGATTTGCGGCTTCAGCGTCTTCACGATGACGGGTGCATCTTGCTTACCACCTTGGATGATGACTACCTGCTCATCTCGTGACTGGTCATTTTGATTGCGGGTTGCCTTTTCTTTGTCCATTTCCTGATTGGTTGAGGAACGAATATTGCGGTTTTTTTCCACAACCAGCTCTGGTGTTGATTCCAGATTGACCATGACCTCCACTTCGCCTACGCCGACAACAGAAGCGAGGATATCGCGAAGCTGCGTCTCGTAAATGTTTTCATATTCTGCGATGACATCCGTAGTCGGTGATCCCCCCAGCACCTGGGAGGTTGTATCGCCACCGGAGGGACCGGGTGCCTCACTCCCTATATCTCCAAATCCGAGTGGCTGATCTTTTTCCACTCTGAGGAAATCCGTCAAAATCATGATGGCTACGCCAATTCCCAATATGACGATGAAATAATGCATCGGCTTTAGTTTTTGGTTTTTGCCTTTGCTCCCTACTACGATTTTCTTCTCTTCCTGCATCGCCTCGCCTTGTTGCTTCACGAACAGCCTTTTCAGCTTTTCCCATAATTGGTTCATTGTTTTCACCTCACTTCACTGACTGTATCCGCTACTGCTTTTCTCTTTCTTTCGATTCGTCCGTGATGACAACCTGACTCTTCGAAAGCCCCCACTCTTTCGCTACATCGTTTGTGATTTGCGCATAAAGTGGATTATCATGATAGGCTGTTGCTGCAATATCTGATTGAGGATCAGGTTGTATTTGAATCGGTTCGCCAATCGTAATCTCAACAGGCTGGACAGGTTTAATCGGTTCAATCGTGCTCTGCCCTTTTTGCTCTTCCTTGTTCGTGTCAGCAACTACCAGCTCAATTCGCTCAAGGGTTGGCTGTTCCGGATTTTGCTGATTGACGGTAATCGTGACATCTTCGACAGTGACGCCGTACTGCTCTTTGACACTGGCTTTTACCGAGGACGCTACCTGTGTCTGGACGTAGGCGGTCATCTGTTGATTTTGTTGACCGAGTAGCTTGTCAGTGATACGCTTCCACTCTGCCGAAGCAGGCTTGTTCAGCTCTTGTTGGTAGCGATCCAGACGAAAGGCCAAATCTTCCTGCGAGAGGCTGAACAGACTGAACACGGGAGAAATGATCGTCAGCAAGAGAATCAAGCCCATCACCATTTTTACGTAGCGTTGCAGTGTCGTATTGGGCAGGATCAGATCGAGGAAGGCAGCCAAAAGGACGAGCAGGATAATTTTTTTCAACCACAGTGTTAACCACGTCATCTCATCACCTACCGAACCATCATCGAGATGTTGCCCGCCGCAATAATGATCGTAATCGCCAAAAAGAACATCAGGCCTACCGTCGCCAAAGCAGCGAAGACGAACAAAAGACTTTTCCCAATCGTACCTAACGCACTGATGATTGGGCTGTTTCCAAGCGGTTGGAGTACGGCAGATGACAGATTGTAGATCAGAGCCAGTACCAGTATCTTCAATGCCGGAAACGCGCATAGCATGATCAGGATCAAAACGCCTGCCAAGCCAACAGCATTTTTGACCAGGAGCGAGGCATTGAGTACAGTATCTGCCGCATCGGAGAACACACGACCTACTATCGGGATGAAATTGCCCGTGATGTATTTTGCTGTTCGAAGTGTGACCCCGTCAGCAACTGCTGAAGTCGCTCCCTGTATGGAAATGATGGCGAGAAAAATCGTCAGAAATGAGCCAAGGACACCCATTGCAATATTGCGAAGCAAGGTCGCTAATTGCGTTACTTTGTACCTCTCTGAAAACAGGCTGACGATAGATAACATGGCAGAGAGAAACAGCAGCGGAAACACGACGTACGAGATCATCATCCCGCTGGTGTTGATCATGAAAATAATCAGCGGGTGAAACATAGTGGCTGATGCCAAATTCCCTACCGAAGCAAGCAGCGCGATGACGAGCGGAATCATGGCCAGCATGAAATCTGACATGTTCGCGATTGCGTCTTTGGCATAAGTAATGGCGACATGAAAGCTATTGATCGCAAGTACCATCAAGACGAGATAAGCAATCGAGTACGCCACTGTCGACACCGCATTGCGTTCAAAGGCGTTCTGCATCGTTTCGAGAATCATCGCGAAGACCGTAATGATAATGATGGAACTGAGCAGCTTGCCATTCATCAAAATCTCATGAAAGATGAACTTGCCCATTCCTTGCAGGACTCCTGAAACACTGAAGTCACCTTGCTGCATGAGGATTTGGATAAAGCCTTGCGATTTCAAGTCGGGCAAATACCCTTTATAGTCGCGCTGTAACTGTTTCCAGTATTGCTCGACTCGGTCTAGTTGCAAGTGATCGACCTGTTGTTGCACGATTTGATTGATCGGACCGGCCGCGGGTGTCACAGCAGCAGACACGGCAACTGGAAACAAGGCAAGGAGCAGGAACAAGAACAGGATCAGCTTGCAAGTGTGTGCCATGGACATCCCACCTCCCTTATGCCGGCAACAAGTCGATCACTGTTTCGATAATGATTTGGATGATCGGTACAGCCATAACTAGGATGAGAACTTTTCCAGCGAGCTCGATTTTCGAAGCAATCGCACCTTGTCCAGCATCTCGGGTCATCTGTGCACCGAATTCAGCGATGTAGGCAATTCCAATGATTTTTAGAATCGTTTCCAGAAACACAAGGTTCAAATCTGCTTGAACCGCCAATCTTTCCAAAATCCGAATGACATCTGCTATTTTTCCGACGAGAAAGTAAAAGATGATGACTCCGCTCGCGATCGCCAGCAAAAAGGCGAACATCGGCTTCTGTTCCTTAATGACTAGCGCGAGAATCGTAGCCACCAGTCCTAGTCCGACTATTTGTACAATCTCCATCTGGAGCCCCTCCTCAGTTGAACAGGAAGACGCGTTTTACCTCGGAGAACAAGTCACCGATGTAATGGGACACCATGTACAGGACAATGATGAATCCAACCAGAGTTGCCCAATGCGCAATATCTTCCTTGCCCGCCTGCTTCAGGATTGTATGCAGGATGGCTGTTATGAACCCTACTGCTCCTATCTGGAATACAGGTGTCAAATCAAAATCCACTGTGAACACCTCGCCTTTAGAACATCAGGATGACGACCAAGAGTCCACCTAAGAAGCCCAAACTCTTGTACATTTTTTCGTACTTTTCCTGTTCTGCACGAGCTTCCTCTTCCAGCCCTCGCAGGTGGGTGACAGCTAGGCGCAAATGCTTTTGCTGGTCTTCCCGATCGGATGATCCGAGTACCTGACCTAGACTCTCAAGCACCTCTCGCTCTTGTCTTCGCAAAGCGGTTTGTGTCCAGAGTCTGTTCATTGCTTGTTGCAAGGCTTCCTCAGCCGAATGCGCCTTTTCTGTTTGCAGGAATTCAGCGGCTAGAAGAAATACTTTCCCTACCTCTTCGGAGACACGATGACCAACCTTCACAAACGCCCGCTGTAGTGGGGTCATCCCGAACACAATTTCCGTTTCGAGCATTTGCAGAGCAACGAGCAGAGCCCGAAGCTGAACGGGACGATTCGCGTAATACTTGCCGATCTGCCAACCAACCATCGACGCCGAAAACAGGATGAGTACGGCTCCCATCAGCTTGACCATGCAGCCTTCTCCCTTTCAACCAGGTTCATGCTTTGATCGTAGATGGCCTGGATCGTTCCGACACCTTTTGCGCGGCTGAGTACGATATAGCGTGAAAAGGCTCCGTATCGAATCAGCTTGCCCAGCATGGGGCGTTCGGCTACTTCCTTGACGCTTGCTCCATGCGCCGAGCAAATGACGGCTACACCTGCATGAATCGCTTCCCAGACAGCATCGCCATCTTCTGCTCTTCCCACCTCGTCCACAATCAGAACATCAGGAGACATGGAACGAATCAGCATCATCATCCCCGCAGCCTTTGGGCAAGCATCCAGGACATCCGTCCGCGGACCAACATCTCGTTGAGGGACTCCTTGCAAGCATCCCGCCAATTCAGAACGCTCGTCCACAATTCCTACCTTGCGACTTGAAGACCACTCGCTCCCGTAGCTGATGGTTCGCGCCATATCACGCAGCAAGGTCGTCTTCCCACACTGGGGTGGGGAGATGAGCAGCGTGTTCAGCAATTTGCCATCTTCAAACAAATACGGCATGACCTTCTTGGCCGCACCTTTTTTCTCGCGGGCAATCCGGATGTTGAAGCTCGTCACATCTCTGATTCCTTTCACTTCACCCTTGTCCAGCACCACTTTCCCCGCAATGCCAATGCGATGACCGCCAACCACTGTGATGTAGCCCCTTTTCAACTCTTCTTCCAAGGCATAGAGAGAATGCTGGCTGACCTGGTTTAAGAGCTTTGCAGCCTCTTCTGCTGAAAACAGCCATCCTTGAGCGGGTATGGAGGTGATTTGCCCCGTTGGTGTCACGTAGCTAGATTGTTGGCCAAACCGGACTTCTAGCGGCTGGCTTTGCCGAAGCCGAATCTCTTCCAGATTCTCTCTTACCGCGATAGGAAGGGCCGTCAAAATCGTGCGTAAAGTTGCTGGCAATATTGCCAAGATTTCATTCATCAGGTACCCTCCTTTTGCAGCATTCTGCCTTTGTCCACTCTGACTTACCTCCATCCTATGCAGAGGTGGACGGGATTTATGCAAAAAAAATAGCTTGCTCTCGTGCTAGAAACGCGAGTGCAAGCTTTTCCTATCAGGATCATCGATTATTCGTCTTCTTGTTATCCACCGGCTCTATTATATAGTGTCTGAAACCTTCCTCATCTTTGCCCTCGTGCAGATAGATTTCTTTCTGGCAGCTAGGGCATGCGAACTCGTAGGTCGTATCGAGATGGGGATCGACTTGTCCTTCATATCGTTGCGCGTCTTCATCATCATCCAAATCGTAGAATGTCGCGTACTCGTCGTCATCATCCTCACAATCGATAACGGTTTCATACAAGTCATCCTCATCTTCAAAAAGGTAGAGCTCAATATCCTCTAAGTCTTCATCCAAGGCCTCCACATAGTCCTCGGCCTCTTCCACTCGCGCGTGAAGCTCTCGTAGCTGACCTTCTACTTCATTTAGAACCTCAATCATCTCTACCATCATTTTTCCTTCGGGGCTCTTCTCACCCACTTCCAACCCATCTGCCAACCCTTGCAAGTATGCGATTCGATTCGCCAATGATTCTGGCATCCACATTCCCTCCCATCCAATCTCTCCCACATATCGTTCCCCATCATGACTGCATTTACCAATGGAAGGAAATGGATAACTACTTGCGGACACCAATCAAGATGCAGGAGATCCCCACCAGAATCCAAGCAATTTTGGCAAAGCTAACCCGATCCGACATCCCTAGTAAACCAATTGTCGTGGTGGTGATCAAAATGATTGGCCCGACGATCGCAAGACCTGAATTAATGAGTAATGCTTTTTCGACCTGGTTCACTTTTAAAATGAGCAAAGCTGCAATGATCTCGATACTGCCTGAGAAGACCCTAAGTGCCGCCATACCCATAATTGCTTTTTCCAACATACCGTCTCGTCCTCCCCTCTTTTCACTCTATGCCTGTACCACATCATTTCAGCACTTTTTGCACCACCTCTATAGGCGTTTGCCCTCACTCCTCCCCTCTGCTGGGCATACACTGAACCATACGCCTAGAAGAAATGAGGAACTTGCCGATGCTAGAGTGTGATCAATCGTTTTTGCCTGACAGCTGGGCAAACCCGTCCGGGCAAATCCGAGAGAAGCCCCGGGCGAAGGGCTTAACCATGGTCATTGACAAAGGCCTTGGACTTACCGCTTATTCCGACCTGTTAGCGCTGGCTGCTCCGTATATCGATCTATACAAACTTGGTTTTGGCACCATCGCTCTGTACCCACTCGAAATACTCAACCAAAAATTGACCCTCGCAAAGCAAAATGGCGTACACATCATGCCTGGTGGAACTTTTTTTGAAATTGCCATTCGGCACAATACGATTGCAGATTATATGAAGCTGATTCGCTCTCTCGGTTTTACTGCGGTAGAAATCTCCGATGGAACGTTCCCCTTATCCTTCGCACACCGTCAGGAAGCCATCAATTACGCGTTAGACAATGATCTGGTGGTCTACACAGAGGTCGGAAAAAAAACGGCCGAGTATCGCGCATGTCGAGATGAATTGCTGGAGACTCTTAGCTTCGACCTGCACAATGGTGCCAGTCACGTTATTGTGGAAGCAAGAGAGAGTGGTACTGTCGGCGTATGCGACGGAGACGGCAAGATTGACGATTCCTTCGTTCGAGACATAGTATCGGCAGCAAAAGAAAAAGCCTCCCGACTGATCTGGGAAGCACCACAAAAAGATCAACAGGTCTGCTTCATCAAAGCCATTGGCAACGACGTTAATCTCGGAAATATTGCCTCTACAGATGTATTCTCTGTGGAAACACTCCGGCGAGGATTGCGCGGCGATACAGCCCTTCTCATGGAGAGAGGAAGGTGTTATCCGTGCGAATAGAAGTGGTGCCAACCGTGGAAGAAATTCGTTTTGAACAGATCAGTAATCATGTTGTCATCGTCATTGATGTGCTCCGTGCCTCCAGTACGATTGTCACCGCATTAGGCAATGGATTTCGTAGCGTAATCCCGGTCGAAACAATTGGGCAAGCGAACTCGCTGCGCGCCAACGACTGTATTTTGGCTGGCGAACGTCACTGCAAAAAAATCCCTGAATTCGACTGCAACAACTCACCCACCGAAATCGCAGCTCTTGGGAAAACGGAGAGCCAGCTTATTCTCACCACGACGAACGGGACTCGCGCGATCCAAAAAGCAGAACGCGCCTCTGCTCTTTTGATTGGCTGTTTCTTGAATGCCACTGCATGCATTCGGCACGCTCTTTCGTTTCATCTCGATATTACTCTGTACTGTGCAGGTACCCGGTCGGAATTCGCTCTAGAAGACGGTCTGGCCGCCGGCTTGATGATTGTCCAGGCACAACAATCGTTACCGAGCATCCAAATTTGTGATCTAAGTGAAGTTCTAAAAGCGAGCTACCTGTACTACGCGGGAAAACTGAGTGAGCTGTTACCCCACACCACAACAGGAAAAAGGCTCATCCAGCATCATCTCGCAAGCGACATACGGTACTGCGCTCAAGTGGATCAATATCAAATTGTTCCCTATATCAAGGAGAAACGCATACTCCCACACCTTGTCTCATAATGTGAAAGGAGAACAGGGACAGGGGTTTTGATGCCAATGATGTCTGGAGAAGTGATGCTCGTCATCCTGATCGTTATCGGTCTTATTGGGCGCTCACCGATTATTGCCACTGCCGCGAGTATATTGTTGGTGTTGAAACTAACGGCACTGGAGCGTTTTTTCCCAACGGTAGAACGACGTGGTTTGGAGCTCGGCCTGCTCTTTTTGACCATTTCCGTGCTGGTTCCATTCGCCAGTGAAAAAATATCGTGGAAAGACGTCACCCCCCTCTTCACTACGGTCGTCGGCTTAACCGCACTGGCTGGTGGTGCCATTGCCACCTGGATGAATGGAAAAGGACTCGATTTGCTGCGCTCTGAGCCACATATGATTGTCGGTCTGGTGATTGGCTCGATCATTGGCATTGTGTTTTTTCGGGGCATTCCCGTCGGACCTTTGATGGCTGCTGGTATTACAGCGTTTGTGTTGAAGCTGTGGGAATGGTTTGGAAGCAGATAAAGAACGAAATCCCCCTCTTTTACATGCAAGAGGGGGATTTGTCTATGTTGTTTTAGCGTTTGGCATTATTGGACATCTCAAATGGAACTTCCCAGTTGAGGTCTTGATATTGGCGTTGTTGAATAGCGTGAGATAGCTTTAACTCTTTTGGCTGTTTTTCAAGGTCGCGGATGAAGAATGTCCCTGTAACATGCACTCTTCCATCCTTGCCTCTTGTATATGTTGTTCCTTTAGGAGATACATTGTATGTTTGTTTGGACTCATCCTGTGCCGACCATTCAGTCGTGTAGACGATCCCTTCTGGCAGTATTGCCGAGAACGAAATCAGTGCACCTTTTCCAAAATAAGTCTCATTCCCGATTTCTTCATCTCCCTCCGTCGTTTTTAAGGTAAAGCCGGTTAAGGTATAGGTACTGTCACTGTTGGTCATGGCCACCTTATCCTTTAACAAGGTATGCACCGGGATGGTTGCCTGAAATTTCGATGGCTCATACAGGTACAGGGAGTGCATTCTTAATTTGTACGTTTGATCCTTTGCTAGTGGAGTCATCCCATTCCATTTCGTAACTCCTTTACCGTCATCATGCACTTTTCCGCGATACGAGTGCTTTACGTTGTTCTTTCGAATTTGGTTAAGTTCTTCCTGTATGGCATCGTCCCATCCTGCTACCACATTCCCTTTTTCATCGAATATTTGGAACGCTACTCCCATATCGATAAAATACCTCTCCATCCTCTCCGCTTCTGTGAATGTACCTTGTTTTGGCTCTTTTACAATCCAGCCGTTTTGCTCTTTCCATTTTTGGATTTGTTCTTCTCTTTCTTTTGTCCAGACTGTTTCCAACTCTAGCAAACTTGTACTCGGAACCGTCATTATGTTTTGTAATATGATTTTTATCCCTTGCGGTGTCGTGTACTTTTGTCCAATCTCTGTATGGTTTGCCACTTCCCTCGTCTTTTTCATATCAATTGGAAACTCAACTTTCCAACTTCCTTCTTTCCCACCCAGTATCGTTGCTTCGACACCGACGATTATCTCATCCGGCAATTTCTTGCTATCTTTCAGGAATCGGAAAATATCATGGCTGACGACAAGATACTCTCCTTCTTCTCCGTAGGTATAGCCCCCTCCTCCAGGATTCAGGTCTTCACCTGACTTGGTTTTGTAAGTAAGGGACAATCCGTCTTTTTCCGCATCAAACGGGATACGCTTGCCATTTTGATCCACGATATTTGCAATGATCGCCATCCGCACTGGATCCGCAACCACTTCTTTTACAACCAGTGTAATTCCTTGATCTGTCGCGCTTTTATTGATTTCTTGGGCATACCCCTTTTCAGCAGCCTGCTTCATTCCTTGATCGATACCTTGAATCGACTGTATGACACTGTTTACATAGCTCGCAAAAGTCGGAGACACCATGGACCCAAACGTAATGATTGCCGTGACACTCGCTACAGCTAACGCAGTTTTCTTCAAAATGTTTACGCTCCTCTTTTTCCAATCTGGTTTTGGCTTTGGCAATTTTACTTGCTTTAACGCTGTCATCACCTGGACAGTAAAATCTGTGGGCAACGCGCTTGGAACTTGCAGGCTCGGGAACTCCTCGCTGCTATCCTCTTCCTCCATCATCAGCCTCTGACAGAGCAGGCACTCTTCGACATGTCGTTCCAGCAGTCTAGCTTCACTTGCAGATAGCTCACCAGTCAAATACTTGCGCAACTCTTCAGTTTTGGAGCAATTCATAGATAGCAGCACCTCCTGACATTTCTTGCGCGATACTAGCCCGGAGCTTTTTCTTGGCGTGATGGATACGCATTTGTACAGTTGTGATCGGAACATGCAAAATCTCGCTAATCTCTTTGTAGCTCATCTGTTCCAAGTATTTCAGCAAAAACACAACGCGGTATTCTTCACCCAACGCCATGATTTGCTGCTGCAAGGTATCTTGCTTTTCTTTTTCCAGATAAGCTTTTTCGGGTGTATCGGATTCAATCAGCCTTGTCTCTTCCAAAGATGTTTTGGCGTAGTGCTTGTTCTTGCGCCACGCGTCTATACACAAGTTGGACGCAATCCGATACAGCCAGGCCAAAAATGCATCTGTCGGCTTATACTTATCCATTTGACAGTACGCTTTGATGAATGCTTCTTGTGTCAAGTCTTGGGCATCCTGCTGCTGTCCCGTCATTCGATAAAGATAGCTGTATAAACGATCTTTGTACTTGTCGACCAGGTGCGCGTAGGCATCCCGATTCCCTGTTTGTACCTGTTGTATGAGCAACCAATCATCCTGCAAAGGAAATCCTCCCATTTCAAAAAAGTTCGCTGCGCAGCGTTCGTTTTGGCAGGTTCATATGAATTAACGGATCATTTTGTATTTTCTTTCCATAAATGATTACATTTTTAAAAAAGTTTGAGTCAGCATAGTGGAGGAGAAGAAAAAGCACAGGTCTCTTCGACTCTGACACGCCAGCAGGGGTGATTCACTGGTCGTCTCCACTTCAAAAAGAGTACCGTCGAGCCAAAGCCACCCTACGGGCGGAAGGTTCTCGAGGAAGAAGTGTTCGACAAACGTGGTCCCCTTTTTGAAGTTCCGACTGGGTAGGCGATGTCAAGGTCTACGAGCCCTGCGCTTTTTCTTCTCACCAGCATTCCTGGGAGATTAATACCTTCCAAATTTTTTACTTTCCAACAGCATAAAAAAACCGCCCTTGATAAAGGCGGTCGAATGGCGACTTTCACTTCCACGAATGGTAGATAGTTTCCGCATACTTGGTAATGGCTTCATCGTAATCCGGATAAGGATATCCAAGGCTGTCTGCCACCGCTTTGGCGTATTTTCGAAATAGCTCATAGCAAGTGAATAATGATTCCCACATGTCAGCGTAGCCATTTTCTCGATAAGTGGATAGTAACGCTTCCCAATCTTCTTTTGGAAGAAAGTGATCAACAAATTTGTAGTTTTTCCCTACACTAAAGGTAAAACCTCTCTCACATCCGATTTGCCATGCCATCATTCGGAGCAAATTTGGTCGGGCAATTTCGTTTAGATGGTCAATCGCAAACAGGATTTCTTTTCTCGCCAGACCTTTGACAACGTAAGTAGATACCATCCAAAACTCGTTGCAACAGTCATCAAACTCTCTAGCAGTTGGTTTTTTGATCCAATATTGACGATCGGAAGCGAGCACCTCTTGTTTGATAAGCGCATCTTTATCAAGCAAAACCTCAACTAGGCCGTCGCTATCTGCAAAATATTGCTCTGTCTCGTCTATCGGAATCAACGTCAGATCTACTTTATTTCCATCCTCAAATAACATGAGATAGGAAAACCAATTCCCTAATTCGGACGGAAAAAGCTCCATATCCTCCGGCTTCTGCATCATGATCCGATCCCCAAAAATATCGAGCCATTGATCATTTTCCTTGAAAGAATCCATCTCTGTCACAAAATACGAAATATCATAATCCTGGAATGGATCAGCGGGTATATTTTTGTTCGTGCGTGACCCTTCCAAGGTTACCAAGCGGATTCGATCATCCTTCCTGGCGAAATCGATCAGCATGCTGATCATTTCTTGTTCCGTTCTCAATGCAGTACCCCTCCACCCTACTATTTCTCCGTACCACTTAATTTAGTGTAATTGCATAATTTTTACAATAGCGCATCAATATGAGAAATCAAATAAAAAAAGCTGCACCCAAATGGGCACAGCTTTTCTTGCAATCCGTACTTTTACGCGCGGGAAACGTATGCTTCCGTACGAGTATCGATGATCAGACGCTCTCCTTCTTCTACGAAGAGAGGAACGTTTACTACGAAGCCAGTTTCCAAGGTTGCTTTCTTTGTTACGTTAGAAGCCGTGTCACCTTTTACACCTGGCTCACATTCTGATACAACCAGTTCAACTGTATTCGGCAATTGAATGCCGATTGTTTCTCCGTTGTACTGCATGATTTGCACGTTCATGTTTTCCTTGAGGAAACGCAGTTCACGCTCGATTTGTTTTTGAGTGAACGTCATTTGCTCGTATGTTTCAGTATTCATGAAAGTGTATTCATCACCACTAGCATACAGGTACTGCATCGTGCTGGATTCAATCCGGGCAGGGTTTACTTTTTCGCCGCCGCGGAAGGTCATTTCTGTCGTGTTGCCGCTACGCAGATTGCGCAGTTTGGAGCGAACGAATGCCGCACCTTTACCTGGTTTTACGTGTTGGAATTCTAGCACGGTAAAAATATTGCCATCCACTTCGATTGTCAAACCGGTACGAAAATCGTTTACAGAGATCATGGTAGTCCTCCCAAATCAATCAATAACAGAATAAGTATAAATTACACAGGCAAAATGAGCAACTCTTTCGTGGACTTGTTCAGGTTCTCGTGACCATCAGCTGTAATCCACACATCGTCTTCGATGCGCACGCCACCAAGACCTGTTACATAAATGCCTGGCTCCATCGTGACGAGCATACCTGGCTCCAATACGAAGGTACTTACAGTCGACAACCCCGGCAGTTCGTGAACTTCCAGTCCGAGACCGTGACCTGCGCTATGTCCATAGGCATCGCCATAGCCTGCTGCTGTGATGATGTCTCTCGTTGCTGCGTCAGCATCCTTTGCGGATACACCTGGCTTCAATGCTTCTAAACCTGCCAACTGCGCACGCAAAACGATTTCGTAGATTTCTCGCATTTTCGGGTCTGGCTCTCCCACGGACAACGTACGTGTGATGTCGGAATTGTAGCCCTGATAAGCAGCACCAAAGTCAAGCGTAACCATTTCCCCTGCTTGAATCACTTTCTCGGACGCACGTCCATGTGGCAAAGCGCCGCGCACACCCGACGCTACGATCATATCAAAGGCAGAGCCCGTCGCTCCTTGTTTGCGCATGAAGTATTCCAATTCCAAAGCAACATCGGATTCACGCACACCTGGCTTGATGTAGCCTTGAATATGCGTAAACGCTGCTTCTGCAATACGAACCGCTTCACGAATAATGACCATCTCGGATTCGTCTTTAAACATGCGGATTTTTTCAAGCAAACCACTTGTTGGTACCAGCTCTACTCCGTCAAATCCTTTATTCCATTCCTGATAGCTGCTAAAGGACACGCTGCTTTCGAATGCTAAGCGCTTGATCCCTTTTTCTTGCAAGAGCTTTGCGATGGCTTCAACAGCTTTTCGCTCGTTATTTACTACCGTATAATCAGGTGCTTGTTCTTGCGCTTGTTCCACATAGCGGAAGTCAGTGACGAGAAACGCCTCTGTTTCGGTGACAATCACCCATCCCGTTGATCCGGTGAAACCACTCAGGTAGAAACGGTTCTCTGTTTTTTCGGTAATAAACGCCTCTGCTCCAACTTGTGTAAGTGCTTCGCGCAATTTTTGCAGACGTTGTTTCATGGCAGCCTTTTCCCCTTTTCGAAAGCTCTTATTTTTTTTCGATTTTCCGGACGAGCGCTCTTAGTGCCCATTCATATCCATCGATTCCCAACCCGACAACTTGTCCAATCGCAATAGGAGCGATGACCGAGTGATGGCGAAATGTTTCTCGTGCATGAATATTGGAAATATGTACTTCAATCGTTGGCAGAGCCACACTGGCCAATGCGTCTCGGATCGCATAGCTGTAATGTGTAAAAGCCCCTGGATTGATCAAGATGCCGTCATGGACGCCTCTTGCCTGATGAATCGCGTCGATGAGGACACCTTCGTGATTCGATTGGAGATGCTCAAGCTTTCCGCCCAACTCATCCATGACACCCGTCAGGATAGTCACCACATCTTCCAGCGTTTCTCTTCCGTAAACATCCGGCTCCCTTGTCCCTAATAAGTTCAGGTTGGGACCGTTCAGTAACAAAACGGAAGTCATCGACCATTCCTCCCTCATCATCTACATTCTTCGGAAAAAGTTTTTTTACTAATGAAACATTTTACCACAAGCCGTCCTGGTTCCATAGTGGGCATTCATCTATGCAACATTTTAAACATTGCTACATCCATTTTGACAAGGAGCGGAGAAATCCTCCTACCTTGTGGATTCATTCCAAGCATGATTCTCATCTGACTGCTCGAGCATGATTGTCATCCCGATGAACAAACCAAACGTCAGATACCAAGCGCCTTCCGTACTCAAAGTGGCTACCTCCCAATTTCCGATATGAAAGAAGAAGCCCGCTATCACTAACATGACTGCCCCGTAGACGAGTCCTAACCACCACGCACGGATCCGACTAAATAGCAAGCTGAACACAAATGAAGCAACGACTGTTTCAACGAACAACACGCTGGCACCGAGGCATATGCTCGCAAACATATTTTCATCCTCAATACGGATAAAGGGACGTGCAAACGCTCCGACTCCGTACGGGGTCATGTTCAAAAAGTGAGCCATCATACGAATGAGCCCCCAAATAATCGTTCCCCAGAATGCGACCTCCAGAATCTTCGAAGTGGAGATTCTTTTACTCCCTTGACTACTTTCCTCCATATGGGATACGCGCGCTTCCCTGTGCTTCCGACCTGATTTACTTACTTCCATTTCCATCACCTCTGTTCTGTAGTATGCTCTTCCTCTAAGCTTTTCACTTTTGCTTTACATTTGTTGGAAAAGTGCGAACTCCTTGTAGCTTCAAGTCGCCATTTCCGTTAATATAGTGGTAAGGATGGTGATTGTATTGGCGCAACAAAACGTACCTAGCTACGGCGGTCAGGCCGTCATCGAAGGTGTTATGTTCGGTGGCAAAACCATGACTGTTACAGCTGTTCGCAAAAAAAATCATGAAATTGAGTATTTTGAATCCCCAAGGACGGAATATAAATGGATTACTACGCTGAAAAAGATTCCGTTATTGCGTGGGATCGTTGGTTTGGTCGAAGCCAGCGCCAATGGGGCCAAACATCTCAACTTCGCCTCTGAACAATACAGTATGGAGTCAGGAGAAGAAGTTTCTGAAAGTCCATCGAAGCTCACCATGATTTTAGGTGTTGCTGTCGTCGGGGTACTTTCCTTCCTGTTCGGCAAATTCGTGTTTACACTCGTTCCCGTTTTTCTGGCCGACTTTTTACTCGGTAAATGGGTACCAGATGGCGTTCCTCAAACGTTGGCTGAAGGCGGATTTAAAATCTTGCTCCTCCTCGGTTACATTACAGCCATTGCACAAGCTCCGTTGATTAAAAGGCTTTTTCAATACCACGGGGCCGAGCATAAAGTGATTAACGCATTCGAATCCGGGGTAGAATTAACAGTAGCCAATGTACAAAAATTTTCCGCCCTGCATTACCGTTGCGGGAGCAGCTTTCTCATTTTCTCGGTGCTGGTCGGTGTTGTGATTTACTCGTTATTCAGTTATGACTCCCTGACGGAGAGGGTCGTACAACGCATCGTTCTTTTGCCACTGGTCATCGGCGTATCCTATGAGGTTTTACAGTGGACAAACAAGCTCCGTGATGTACCAGTCCTACGTTACCTTGGTTATCCAGGATTGTGGCTGCAAAAGATCACAACTCGCGAACCAGATGACAGCCAAGTCGAGGTAGCCATTGCTTCGTTCCAGAAGATGCGGGAGCTTGATCAGAAGCACGTGCAGGAAAGAATGGTTACGACCGGATAACGTGAGGCATTTTTATTCCCATAGAGGTGAGGCCCTATGTTACGCCGCATTCCACCAGTGATAATGATCGTGATGGTATTGGCGATTTACGGATTTTTGATGACACTCATCAATGATCCTGTCAGTACGATTACCATTCTGGGATTATCCGTTGTACTTTTCTTGGTCGTGCGCAACTATTTACAAACTGGCTCCTTCTTTTCACAAGGCGCAGGCAAACCTAGACAACCAAAGGTCAAGGTGAAACCAAAGCCCTCCATTGCCAGGCAAGCTGTGAAGAAGCAGTCGACTACCCCGAGAAAAGATCATCCGTTTCGTGTGATTGAAGGCAGCAAAGGAAAGCAAAAAGAGAAACCAGACGAAAAATCACAAAATAATATCTCCCACTAAAAACAAGAACAGGTTGCCTGAATCGGCGACCTGTTTTTGTTTTTAAACCAGCATTTTCGGAGAGCTATTGCGAAACACTTTAACGTAATCTTCAAAATCCCATTGTGCCAAAAATTTGTGAGCCGCTGCTTCCCCTGAATCAAACAATTGTTGCCGCATTTCATTTGACAGTTGAAATTGGGTAGTCCTCACCCCTAATGTATGAATGAAAATCGTCCGTACGGCTTTTGCCTTTTCCACATACAGGCGGTCATGGGCATCGAGCATGGTCGCCAGCAATCCCCGGGAGAAGGAAAAAAGACCTTTAATGCTGGTCGCTTCTCTCTTGTCTTGGTCATCACTCAGGCGAAAACCAATCGTTGGCCACCGCGGAGTCCCCGGTACATCAAATAACCACACGGGATAGTTACTCAATAATGCGCCATCGACGATGTAGTGGACATGTCCAGCACTTGTCAGCTTTGCAGGTTGAAAAAAGAACGGAATAGACGAAGACATGCGAACTGCTCGTGCCACTGGAAATTGATCTGGTTCTACATCATACCGTGCCAAATCTTCGGGAAAAACAAGCATTTTTCCGTCAGTGACATCGGATGCGACAATCCTCAACTTCCCGGGAGGAAGATCTCCGAATGTTCGAACTCCTTTTCGCCGTAGCAACTCGTCTATGAACAACTCGATTCGATCTGCTCGATAAATTCCTTCCCGCACGACTAGTTCATAGAGTGGTCCGATGAGAGGGATCCTGCCCAGCCCTGAGCGCTTGAGAAAGTGAAGGTAATCGAGCTCTTCAAAGATCGGTTTCAATTCATGGCTGGAATAGCCTGCGCCGAGCAAAGCTGCCACAATGGAGCCAGCCGAGGTACCAGCGAGTCTTTCCCATGTGTATCCATTCTCCTCCATGACTCGTAAGGCACCTATAAAAGCGATTCCTTTTACGCCACCACCTTCAAAGACTGCATCCGCTTTCACCTTGTTTCCCCTCCCTAAAATTCCTCCCTATTTTCCATGTATAAGACGACAGCTTTTCCATTACCACAAAGAAAAACGCAAGCCTGGTCGGCTTGCGCTATAATACGATAACGATATAGACTATTCCTCTTTTTGCTCATCTAACAAACGAATGTTACGAAGCTCTTCTATACGCTTTGGATCTGCCTCGAAGTACTGAACCAGATACTCCAGGCATGTAATCGATTCCCAGCTCAGATGGTGCTCGATTCCTTCCACATCCTTATAAATATGCTCTTCATCCAAGCCAATGATCCGCATAAATTCTTCCAGAAGACTGTGACGATCCACTAGGCGTTTTCCGATTTTCTTCCCTTTTGGCGTCAAGACAAGTCCACGGTATTTTTCGTAGACCAGATACTTGTCTTTGTCAAGCTTCTGAACCATTTTCGTGACCGAAGAGGGATGTACTTCCAACGCTTCAGCAATATCGGAGACACGAGCATAGCCCTTTTCTTCAATTAAGTTGTAAATGCGTTCCAAATAGTCTTCCATACTCGGCGTCGGCGGCATTGTGAACCCCTCATTTCCAAACCGTTATTTCATCTAGCCAAAAAAGGCACGTAGAAATATGATACCGTGTAATGAGAAGCATTTGCAAGAGAAAAGTACCTATCGCAGCTGTTTTTCTGGTGTTGGGTTCATCATTTGGACATATTGCACGAGTTGTTCACCCAATTGCTCCATACGCGCCTGCAAGCGCTCATCCTTCAGCTTGCCTTCTGGTGTAAAGGCATTGTAAGCACTTGGGATGGAAGGGCTAGATGGCAACGGCCATGCGTGCAGGTTGCGCATGATTAACTGCAAGGTGTTGACCGTGTTCGTAGCACCCATGCTTCCCCCAGCTACGCCAATAATGGCAACCTGCTTGTCACGCAAAATACGCCCTTCCAGAAAGTCAATGGCATTTTTCAAAGCACCTGTCATTGTGCCATGGTATTCAGGCGAACCGATCACTAGCCCATCTGCTTCAGAAACCGTTTTGACAAATCGATGGACAATTTCAGGATACGTACTGGTATCGTCACGATCATCATATAGCGGCAGCTTCCAGTCCGCGAGATGAATCATTTCAACATCGGCACCTGCAGCCTTCGCTGCTTCGAGTACAATATGAATCGCTTGTTTTGTCGTAGAATTGGCATTCATGCTTCCTGCTATTCCTACAATTTTCATGGTTTCACCCCATCGATAATCTAAATACTGGTATGATCATCATTATATTCCATTAAGTATAATTTGTAAACATTTATGTTTATTTAATATCGTCTGTTCTGAACAGACCTGTTCGTCTCATACACTTGTACCAAGTTGCAAGTGAGGATGATGCCTATGGACAAAGTCGCTTGGCATATCGCCGTGCTTTTTGCAGGGTCTGCGTTAGGTGGATTCTACTTGGGTGGATATGAGTGGTTACGCTTTTTTACTTATTTCGGTTCCTGGGGGACAATAGGCATTGCACTTGCGGCTCTTGGCCTCGGATGGTTCGGCGTCCAGCTGTTGACCTTTTGCCATCGCAAGCAAATTCGCTCCCTGTACGAGCTGTACTACGTATTGTGTAGCGAAGCGTTCGCTTCTAGCCTATCTGTAATCACCCACATTCTGCTATTGGGCTATACAGGAGTCATGCTTGGCCAACAGGCAGATTTTCTCTTGGAGGAGTTGTCTCCTCTATGGTTCATCCTTCTGTCCGTTATAGCCATCTTCTTTATCATAAATCGTTGGAGATGGATTGTCACTGCAACAGCACTGTCTCTGTTAATCGGTTTATTATTATTCGGATTGATTTTCAGCGCACAATCCCATGTGCCAGTACCGAGCCTGGGTTATCAAATGAATGTGAACTGGCTGATTCACTCTGTATTTTTCCTTGCCTTGCATTTTCTCATCAGCTTGGCTACGACTCTGCCACTGGCTGTGCGTGCATCCCATGAGCGAACTGTGCGGATGGGGGTAATCATCGGAACTGGAATCTTCCTTTTGTTCACGATGTTAGGTCAAGCCATCCTTCTTGCCCATTGGCATGATGCCCACGCCTCTGTGCTGCCCATCAAGCAAATTTTGGTTCAACTGATGACGGGAGGCGATTGGCTCCTTGCTATCCTCTCACTTGTGCACGGCGGAGTCATTCTCGCAGCACTACTCTACTCGTTGACACGTCCCATTGCGACACGTCAACATCTGCAAATGCTGCCGTTGATCATCGTCATGTTGCTTACCGTCCTTCTATTCTCTCTGCTCCCAATCGTTGTTCCGTGGAGTATTTCTCTGATCGCCAGTGCAGCTACCTATTGCGGCATGTTTTTAATGGGCTGGTACGTTTGGAAGTGTCAGAATTGACCTGATTGTTTACTCGTAGCTCCTGTGGTCAAGACAGAGTCTTGGCCACTTTTTTTCGCATTATAGGAGCCAATTCAATATTCCGATCACGACCAAGAGTACAAGGATAAACACCAAAATATTCAACGGACTCATCGTCACGTAGGCCTCCTCTATCCATGCTTGCTCTCCCCCATTTTACCACAAATAAAAACGTCCCTCGAAGGAGACGTTTACTGCAAAGCCTCACTCTCCGCTCTCAGCTGTCCCCCACTTGGAGAACCGATCGGATAAGCTGGTGTTGTTCGTTCCGTAATTTTGTGAATCGCTGAAAGGACCGCCTTTGTTGCCGTTGCGATTTGTTCCGAATCAATTTGCGCCAAGGAGTCTTCTGTTGCTTGTCCCGATCCTGCATTCGTCACAAGTGCCGTTGGAATACCTGCTGCGGCCAAAAAGCCTGCTGCACCGTTTCGTTCTCGCGTCCTTTCCTTGTCGGAAGGAGACACTCCCGCTTCTCTCAGGAGTTGGATCGGCAGATTTTCGTTGCCCAGCGAAGTGGTTGCAACCACCTCTGCCTTTTGACTGCCAACTCCATCGACATAAAAGGCTGCAATCATGGCTTGTCGGTCTTTGGCTGATAAGGAATTCGCATAAGCTATCGGACCTCTGCTTCCCGAAGTAACCGCACCGAAACTTACGAACCTCACTTCCGTATCGATCGGCTTGTCAGCCATATTACGCGCTATTTCAAGTAAGGCCGCTACACCGGAGCCATTGTGATTAGCCCCAACCGATAACCCAGCGGAATCATGGTGAGCGGATACCATGACGACCTGCCCGGTGTCGTTTTGATTGGGCTTTTGGCTCGCCACAATATTATACGAGGTTTGTTTGCTGGTTATGGCTCCTTCTACCTTTACAATTCCCTTGACAGGCAGCTTGTCCATGATGCGTTTTTGGAGCTTTGTGCCATCAGCCTTGGACAAAGCTATTACAGGAACAGCGATATCCAAGGGTTCGCCCAATGAAGCATTCCATCCTTCCTCTCGATCATTCCAGATGATAAGAGCAACGGCTCCAGCAGCCGCCGCTTGGCGTACTTTTTCTCCGAACGGAATCTCCCCTCGCTTGACCAAAGCAATCTTCCCCCGGGATGCATCATTCGCAAAATCAACCGCTCTTCCCAATCCTGCATTCACCACTTCTGCTGTCGCGGTTCCATTTATCCCAAAAGCAAATCCGCTCACTGTCCATTTTTGACCCGGCCATTCCTCCATGGTCAGTGATAGAGTAGTAGGCTTTCGATACGTATAATAAGAAAAGGGATCGAGCTTGGTCGTGTACCCGTAAGATCGAAGGGTATTTTCCACATAGACAGCTGCTGCAAATTCCGTTTCCGTAGCAGGTGGACGGGCTGTTCTCGCCAGTTGCTCGACATGGCTGTACAAGCGTTCACTATCGATCCAATCTTGATTTTCCTCTGCATAAGCATGATGTGAAAGGAAAGGTAACGGCAAAATCGTTCCACAGACAAGCAAGGCACATAGCGCATAATGACGGACAGATCGCATGGCATTCTCCCTTTCCTTCGCTCTATGCATTTATTATGGGCGGTTATGACAAACAGCGTCTAGTCAGAATAGTTAGTCAAATAACATCATCCTGCGCCACCGCCGGACAGCTTTCGTTTTCCTTCTCCCAAAACGTCGATTTTTCGAGTGACTCGCCTCCATATGATTTCTTAATAGAAAGGTGCTGTTCTCCGTAAAATTATTGATAAAGAAAAGGCGACTTTCAAATTGACCTATGTCCTTCCCTTTTGCTAAGGTGGAATCAACAAAAAAACCGTTTAAAAGAAACGGATTGGAATTTATTGAGGGGGAAGTACCATGCTGTATGTAGATGGCAAATGGGTAGAAGACGGGCAAGTCGCTGTTCATCCAGAAGACCGTGGTTATAACTTTGGGGATGGCATCTATGAGGTAGTTCGTATTTATAAGGGTCGCATGTACCAATGGGACGGTCATCTCACTCGTTTGTTCCGAAGTGCCAAAGAAATAAAAATGGAGCTTCCATGGAGCGCCGAAGAACTGACTGACTTAGCGAATCAGCTGATCGCCAAGAATAACATCACGGAGAATGACGACGCCAGCCTTTACCTGCAAGTATCTCGTGGCGCCTCTCCGCGTGTACACGATATTCCGTCTGGTATCAAACCTGTGATCATGGGCTTTGTCCGTCGCAAGGACCGCCCTGTCGCTGATATGAAAAAAGGCTGGACAGCTCAGCTCGTCGAAGATATCCGCTGGCTGCGTTGCGATATTAAAACGCTCAATCTGCTGGGGGCTGTTCTTGTCAAGCAATATGCAAAGGATGCAGGTGCCCAAGAATCGATTTTACACCGTAACGGCTTCATCACGGAGTGCAGTGCCTCCAATCTGTTCGTCGTAAAAAATGACGAGCTGTATACGCATCAGGCCGACAATCTGATCCTGCACGGAATTACTCGCCAAGTGGTCATTGATTTGGCTCGGGACAATGGCATCACCGTACATGAAGAAGCATTCGACATTGCTTTCTTGCAGCAAGCCGATGAAGTATTCCTCACCAGCACGACCGCAGAAATCATGCCGCTGATCTCGGTAGATGGCGTCGCAGTCGGCAACGGACAGCCAGGACCTGTCGTGCTTACGCTACAAGACTTATTTGAACAGCATATCAACACAAGTGTACTCGTGTAATGAAAAGAAGCTCTCCCGGTATGAACATCCATCCGAGAGAGCTTTTCTCTATTGATTAACGACGCAGATTCCATTCGTCTGTGGCATAACGCGTCTTTACGAGTTCTTCTGCCAAGGCGAGTTCTTCGTCCGTTAGCGCTGATGGGATTAATTCCACTTCCAATCCGGATGCAAAGCCTTTCGAGAACGCCTCGATGGATTCTTGAAGACTGATTGGCCGAGGGCTTACTTCGTTGATCGTCACTGCTTTTTGGCGGAAACTATCGATCATCCGTTGTTTTACCCGCTCCGACGGGAAATGCAAGAGCGAGAATAGCAAATCTACGTCCATATCAAGCAGAATGGAGCCGTGTTGAAGAATAACACCCTTTTGTCGGGTCTGAGCGCTTCCCGCTACTTTTTTCCCCTCTACTACGAGTTCATACCAAGAAGGCGAATCGAAGCAAGCAGATGATCCTGGAGAATTGTACTTTTCCTTCTCTTCTTCACTCGCCAACGAGACCATTTCCGCCGAGAGTCCAAGGTTTTGAAATCCGTGCAGCAGTCCCAAGCTAATGATTTTGTAGGCTTCCGTCACACTTGAGGGCATTTTCGGATGGTCTTCAGATACAATGACACTGTATGTCAGCTCCTGATCATGGAGAACAGCACGCCCTCCCGTCGCTCTGCGAACAAAGCCCATTCCTCTATTTTGTACTTCCTCCAGATTGATTTCCTTGATTGCCTTTTGGAAATAACCAATTGACAGTGTCGCCGGGTCCCACGTGTAAAAACGAACGGTCGGGGGAACCTTGCCCTCACTGTGCAACTGCAAAATTGCTTCATCTACTGCCATATTCATCGCAGGTGACATTGCTTCCGTCACGATATAGCGCCACTGTTCCATCTATGTACCTCCTCATTCACAACGCCTTCATTGTACGCTTCCAGCACGAAAGACGGCAAGCTTTTGATGGGCTAATTTGAACGGGCCGTTTCCTGTAAAATAGCCATGACCTGCGCCAATGCATCTGTTTTCTTCTCATTTTCTTCACGCATTCGCTCCAAGATGGGCTCCCTGTTCTTATGCAAGTGATTTACCGCTTGATAAAAGCGAGCTTCCGTCAGCTCTTCTTCCAGCAGCACATGACATAAGCCCTGCCTTTCAAAAGACTGTGCATTCAATATCTGATCACCCCGACTTGCTTCACGGGACAACGGGATCAAGAGCATCGGCTTTTGCAGGGCTAAAAACTCATAAATCGCATTGGAGCCTGCACGTGACACGACAAGATCAGCCATCGCCAACAGGTCTGGCAATTGCTCCTGTACGTATTCGAATTGTTTGTAGCCTGCCATTTGAATCGTTTCATCGACTTGTTTTTTGCCGCAGATATGTACGATCGAAAAATGCTCTAGCAAGGAGGGCAATGTGCCACGCACTGCCTCGTTTATTCTTCGCGCTCCTAAGCTCCCACCCATGACAAGTAGGACTGGCTTTTTGGCTGAAAAGGTGCAATAACCCAACCCTGCTTCTTTTCGACCTTCTTTCAGCTCTTCCCGCACGACTGCGCCTACGTGAATCCCTTTGTTTTTCGGCACTTTCGAAAGCGTATCGGGAAATGTTACGCACACTTTACTAGAAAAAGGGACAGCCAGCTTGTTAGCGAGACCCGGTGTCAGATCAGATTCATGGATGACGACAGGAAGTCGGTTTACCCAGCCCCCAAACACTACGGGCACGGAAACGAAGCCTCCTTTGGAAAAAATCACATCTGGCTTCCACTTGCCGAGAAAGCGAGAAGCTTGCCAAATGCCTTTGAGGACTCGCAACGGGTCACTCACGTTTTTCCAATCAAAGTAACGTCGTAACTTACCCGAAGAAATGCCAATATAGCGAACATCGGGATGGCTGGCGACTAACTCTCGTTCGATTCCTGTCGCAGAACCAATGTAGGCGACTTCCCAACCCAGCTTGATAAAATGGGGGATGAGCGCAAGATTCACAGTGACATGTCCTGCCGAACCGCCACCGGTAAAGACAATCCTTCTTTTCATTCGGCTCGAACCCTCCCCTGCTTCTTCTTCCCCCATGATAGCACCAATCGTAAAGAAAAGCCGCCCGTAACAACAGGCGACTTTTCCTGGAATCTAGAATTATGCTTGCGGCTGATAGCGCAGGATCGGCTTTCTTGCCGCTGTCGCTTCATCCAAACGTTTCACCACAGTGGTATGAGGAGCTTCCTGAACGACTTCTGGCGTTTCCTCGCACTCGCGGGCAATTTGCAGCATGACGTCGATGAACTCATCGAGCGTTTCTTTTGTCTCGGTTTCGGTCGGTTCGATCATGAGGCACTCGTCTACGATCAATGGGAAGTAGATCGTTGGCGGGTGATAGCCGAAGTCGAGTAAGCGTTTTGCGATATCGAGCGTGCGTACGCCCAGCTTCTTCTGGATCACACCAGACAGGACGAACTCGTGCTTGCAGACGCGGTCAAATGGCAGATGATAAGCCGTTGCCAGACGACGCATCATGTAGTTGGCGGAGAGCACTGCGTTTTGGGAAACTTGCAGCAAGCCTTCTGGACCCATTGTACGGATGTAGCTGTACGCACGAACGAGGATACCGAAGTTTCCGTTGTAACCTTTTACGCGACCGATGGAAGCCGGGCGATTGCTGTCCCAATAGAAGCTTCCGTCTTCCTTCTTCGCTACGATTGGTGTAGGCAGGAATGGCTCGAGAACTTTTTTCACGCCGACTGGACCTGCACCTGGACCACCACCGCCGTGAGGTCCTGTAAACGTTTTGTGCAAGTTCAGATGCACTACGTCGAAGCCCATGTCTCCCGGACGGGCAATTCCCAAAATCGCGTTCGCATTCGCACCATCGTAGTACAACAGACCGCCAGCTTCATGGACGATTTTTGCCATTTCCACGATATCTTCTTCAAACAGTCCGAGTGTGTTCGGGTTTGTCAGCATCAAGGCAGCTGTGTCAGGACCAACCGCATCACGCAACGCTTGAATGTCAACCAATCCGCGCTCATCAGATGCAATGGTTACGGTATCCAAGCCAGCTACAGCAGCAGATGCCGGGTTCGTACCGTGTGCGGAGTTCGGCACGATTACTTTGGTACGGTGGCCTTCTCCACGGCTTTCGTGGTAGGCACGAATCATCATCAAACCTGTCCATTCACCCGCAGCACCAGCAGCTGGTTGCAGGGTCACTGCGTCCATCCCGGTGATCTCTGCAAGCTCTTCTTGCAGATTGTACAAAAGCTCCAAGGCACCTTGTACTGTTTCTTCCGGTTGGTACGGATGTGTCTGCGCGAAGCCTGCGTAACGGGCAACGTCTTCGTTGATTTTCGGGTTGTATTTCATCGTGCAAGAACCGAGCGGATAGAAGCCATTGTCTACCCCGTGGTTGCGACGAGATAGTTCTGTATAGTGACGAACCAATTGCAGCTCAGATACCTCTGGCAGCTCAGCCGGCGTTTCACGAATGAGATGCTTTGGCAAAAGGCTTGCTACTTCTACTTCTGGAACATCCAATGCCGGCAAATTGTAGCCCACACGGCCTGGTTTGCTCATTTCAAAGATCAGTGCTTTCTCCTGGTCGTTACGCACGTGTGATCGCCTCCAATTCAGCCGCCAATGTGTCGATTTCTTCTTTGGTACGTAGCTCGGTTACTGCAAGCAAGGTATGATTCGCAAGCTCAGGATAGTCGAGACCGAGATCATAGCCTCCGATGATACCAGCAGCCAGCAGCCCTTTGTTCACTTCTGCGACTGGTTTGTTCAGCTTCACGACAAACTCGTTAAAGAATGGTGAGGTGAATACGATCTCCAGGCCTTTTGCTTGCAGGGCGCTCTTGGCGTAATGAGCTTTTTGCAGGTTCATCATCGCCATTTCTTGTACACCCTGCTTGCCGAGTGCTGTCATGGCAATGGAAGCAGCCAAAGCGAGCAACGCTTGGTTCGAGCAGATATTGGAAGTCGCTTTTTCACGACGAATATGTTGTTCACGTGCTTGCAGCGTCAATACGAAGCCGCGTTTGCCATTTTCGTCCTTCGTTTGACCAACGATACGACCTGGCATTTTGCGCATCAATTTGGAAGTGGTAGCGAAATATCCGCAGTGCGGTCCGCCAAAGGATGCTGGAATACCGAATGGCTGCATATCGCCTATTACGATATCTGCGCCCAACTTGCCTGGCGCCTCCAGTACACCCAGAGCAATCGGATTGGAGGATGTGATCAACAGTGCACCTTTTCCGTGCGCAATTGGTTCAATCGCTCCCAAGTCCTCGACGTTTCCGAAGAAGTTCGGATACTGCACGATGACCGCTGCTGTATTTTCATCAATAAGCGCTTCCAGAGCAGCTGTATCCGTCACGCCATCACTGTTGATACCTACTTCAACCAGCTCAACATTTTGTCCATACGCATATGTTTTCAAAACACCACGCGCTTCCGGATGTACAGCGCGGGAAACGATTACGCGCTTTTTGCCAGTGTGACCAGCAGCCATCATCGCTGCCTCTGCCAATGAAGTCGCACCGTCATACATCGAGGAGTTTGCTACCTCCATGCCAGTCAACTCACATACCATCGTTTGATACTCAAAAATAGCTTGCAGCTCACCTTGGCTGATCTCTGGCTGGTAAGGTGTATACGCGGTAAAGAATTCACCGCGGAGCAGCATGTGATTGACAGTGCTCGGCGTGTAATGCTGATAAACACCCGCACCGAGGAAGTTGACATGCGTGCTAAAGTTCACGTTTTTATTTGCGAGGCGTGTAAAATACTTCACCAAATCTGGCTCGGAAAGGGCTTCTGGAATATTCAAAGCACCTTTGAAGCGTACTTCTTCCGGAATATCAGCAAACAGTTCTTCTATACTCGAAATGCCGAGGGTTTCCAGCATTTCGCGCTTGTCCTGATCAGTTTGGGGCAGGTAGCGGTATTTCACGGACGTTGTCCTCCTCTAAAAGGATGTATGTGGTGGATCGATTAGTTTTTCGGGCGTTTATAAAATGGAGCGGCAACGATTTCTGCTTTGAGACGTTTTCCGCGAATTTCTACTTCTACTTGTGTACCTAACGCAGCGTGCTCGGTTTTTACGAGAGCGAGACCGACATTCTTCTTCAAGGTTGGAGATTGTGTTCCCGTCGTCACTTCGCCAATGAGCTCTTCCCCCATATAGACGGGGTAATGCGTACGCGGAATCCCACGGTCGATCATTTCGATCCCTACCAGCTTGCGTGGGGCACCGTTTTCTTTTTGTGCCTTCAGCACTTCCTGACCGATGAATGGCACTTCTTTGTCTACCTTGACAGCGAAGCCAATGCCCGCTTCAATCGGCGTGATGTCTTTGCTGAGCTCTTGGCCGTACAGTGGCAGCTTGGCTTCAAAACGAAGCGTATCGCGCGCACCGAGACCGCACGGCAAAAGACCTTCTTCTTTACCAGCAGCGAGCAAGTTGTCCCACAGCTCTGCCGCACGATCGGCAGCCAAATAAATCTCGAAGCCATCCTCGCCTGTATAGCCAGTGCGGGAGACCAATGCCGAAATACCGCTCACTTGTACATCACGCCCAAAACGGAAAAAGCCGATTTGAGACAAGTCAGTAGTCGTCAGCTTTTGCAGAATGGATTCTGCCAAAGGACCTTGAATCGCGATTTGTGCTGTCTGTGGCGAAATATTCTCAATCGTTACGCCTGGAATCAGATGTTCTTCTAGCCACGCATAGTCTTTGTCGATATTCCCCGCGTTGATGACGAGCAGGTAATGATCATCTGCATATTTGTAAACGAGCAGATCATCTACCGTACCCCCATCCGGGTAGCAAAGCACACTGTACTGCGCCTGCCCGACTGCCAGCTTGGATACGTCATTCGTAGTCACACGCTGGAGATAAGAAAGAGCGTTTTCCCCTTTTACGTCCACTTCTCCCATATGGGAAACATCAAATAGACCAGCTTTTGTCCGAACGGCTTCATGCTCTTGACCAATGCTTGTAAACTGCACCGGCAGATCCCAACCACCGAAGTCGATGGTTTTCGCGCCATACTTTGCATAAGAATCAAATAGTGGCGTACGTTTCAAAATGGACATGTGGCACCTCCTGTGAACAATAAGATCCAAAACAAAACAGAGGAGGAAAAACGGGTACACCAAAATAATGGTGCCCATTTCTCCTCCTCTGTCCTTGGTACCTGAGAGTTACCTTGCGAATCACGTGAGGGTTACATCGTTCCCCCATATGCAAGTTTCCCCTTTGGTGGCTCGTATGAGCTCTCTCCAGAGTTGCGTCCGGTAGAGGTACTTTTGCCTGAGAGATTCACCGTTACCGGCTTGCTCCTTCGGCGCTGCCAAACGTTCAAGCAGTCTCTCCCTACTACCATCATTCGCGGTTGTTTCATGGTCATACATAAGTTTTTGCTATCATTTCCATACTAATGGATGTGCTACCTCTTTATCCTACCATGAGAGCTCGAAGTTGAAAATATACAAATTAACAGTCATATTCAGAAAAACTTAACAAAACACATTGACAATAGAGAAATGTTCAGTTTTTTGGCATTAACCATGAAAGTTATGGCAGAGCAATGTAAAGGAGTATCTTTTATGCCGAATGTTCCTATTTCATTTGATACGAGTTGGATCAATCCGCTTACAGAACGCATGCAAGAAGATGGTCCCTGGGATAAGTGGGAGTTGTTCAAACTCTCATTGGAAGCGGAAGAAGCGATGGCTGTTCGCGAATTTGACCAGCTGCAATGTCTGAAATACCTCCCACTCTTGTCGCCATTCCCTCACCAGTTGGAGACAGCGAAACGTGTCCTGTTAGAGATGCGTGGCCGTGCCATCCTCGCAGATGAGGTCGGTCTGGGAAAGACGATCGAAGCAGGGTTGATCATGAAAGAGTATATGGTTCGAGGCTTGGCTAAAAAAATTCTCGTTCTTGTTCCCGCTTCTCTCGTCATTCAATGGACAAAAGAGCTTCATCAAAAATTCGGCATTTCAGCAGTCGCACAAAAAAAAGAATATATGTGGCGGCAACACGAAGTCGTAGTCGCATCAATTGATACAGCAAAACGAGATCCTCACAGACGTCACGTACTCGACATCGATTACGACATGCTCATCATCGACGAGGCCCATAAACTCAAAAACAAACGAACACGCAACTATCAGTTCGTCAAAGAAATCCGCAAAAAATATTGTCTGCTCCTTACTGCAACGCCCATTCAAAATGAGATGGACGAACTGTACAACCTCATCAATTTGTTAAAGCCGGGTCACCTTGGCCATACTTCCACCTTCTCTACCAATTACGTAGAAGGCAAACGCCAATCCAAAAACAGCGAGAAATTGCGGGAAGAAATCGAAAAGGTCATGATTCGCAACAAACGAAGTGATGGTGGTATTCAATTCACCAGTCGTCGCGTTCAGTCGATTCCGATTGACCTATCCCCTGAGGAAATGACCTTGTACGAAGGTGTGACCCGCTTTGTCCGCGAGCAATACCAAATCGGATTTGGGGTTGGAGGCTTCAACTCTCTCGCTCTGATTACCTTGCAACGAGAGGTCTGCTCTAGTAAGGAAGCTGCGTTCATGACGCTGTATAACATGCACCAGCGCACCGGTGAGGACTCTCCCTTGCGCACGAAAATTCTTGAGCTAGTCGAGATGATCAAACAAATTGAGACGCATTCCAAGGCTGCCAAGACGGTTGAGCTCATTCAACAAATCAATGACAAAGTGATCATTTTTACAGAGTATAGGGCAACACAAAACTATCTGCAAAAGTATTTGCACGACCATGGCATTACTTCTGTCCCCTTCCGCGGCGGCTTTAAACGCAGTAAAAAAGACTGGATGACAGATCTTTTCCAAAACCGTGCACAAGTCCTGATCGCGACGGAAGCTGGCGGGGAAGGCATCAATTTGCAGTTCTGTAATCAGGTAATCAATTACGACATGCCTTGGAATCCTATGCGAGTAGAGCAACGAATCGGTCGCGTCCATCGCCTGGGACAAAAAAGGGATGTACACATTTACAATTTATCTACAATAGGAACGATCGAAGAGCATATTCTCAACCTGCTGTATGAAAAAATCGATCTGTTTGAAATGGTCATCGGTGAACTCGATGATATTGTGGAGCGCCTGAATCTAAGTCAGTCCTTGGAAGATAATCTGATTCAAATTATTATGGATTCCCGTTCCTCCAAAGAAATAGCGTTGAAGCTCGATAACATTGGACATGCGATTCGGGCAAGCAAAATAACAAAAGCAGCGGTCCCGCTTTCTGAGGCGGCTGACCAATAAATCTTGTTGGAAACGAAAAAGAAAAGAGGTCTCCTGATGCAGCAACAACAGGTCAGACAATTTGTCGAGCGCTATTTGGCGACTTTTTCTGCCCATATCGTCGAATCTCACCCGGATTATTTGACAGTCAAACTCCCTGTTGAGGTGGACAAGGATATCGGCAATCGCCCTTTTTACTGGAGCTGGGTCGATAAGATGAATTTGGCTTATCAGCCATTAGTCCTCACCTTTACTTTTCATCCGGATTGCATGCCTGAAGGCTTGCGGTCCGAGCATCTGCATCTAGGGGCTGCACGCATGCAACAAATTTTCACTTCAGCCAAAAAGCATGGCAGCTTTGTCTGTATGTACGAGCAACAAGGTGGCATTTTAGGCAATGCCGGCAAGCGTCGTTCAACCCCTCTCGTACCTTGGCTCGGAATGAACTTGAAGATTTCCTTGCTTTGTGACAAACGTCGCGACATTCTGTTGTACCTGGGAATTAATTTGCATCAACCACGGATGGTGACGGATTTCACTTCGTTTTTATTTCAACTTTCCTTGACCCCTGCGATCCCCGACTACTATTACACGCTGGATCGAAAGGTAACCATACAGGAAGCCCTCCAAATGGCACAACAGGAAGTCGAACATACATTGGAACAAGAAGATCAGCAATGGGCGGAGAACGCGCGCACTCGTTTGAGCGAAGAAATGGCCATTTTGGAAGCGTACTATGAGGAATTGGCACGGCGCGAACCACAAAATGAGCAGACAAACGGAGACGAAACAGAAGAAGAACCGGAGCAACCGGAAGCTCAGTCGTCACTCGAGCAGGAAGTTTCGCATTCCGAACCTGATCCAGCCGGACCACCTTCTGTCGAACAGCCAATAGCTTTTGACGAATATCGGGCTTCTGGTGGACGAATCCTCGACTTTTTACGTGCAAATGGAATTCAAACTACCCCACGCGAAGAAATTAATCAAGGGGAATGGAAGAAGAGCACGCCAGATGAGGAAAGACAACGCCGAAAAGACGAGCTGGCATGGCAATACGAGCCGCGGATAGAGGTTCAGTTCATCAATGGTGGCTTGTTCTATTTATCTTCCGTCCCTCCCCTCTTGCGGTCTTCGAAAGCAAAAAGCATGCGACATCTCCCCGCATCTGGGCGAATCATGTAAAAGATCAACGAGAAAATGTGAAATAGAAAAGACACGTTGCAACAAATCTTTTTGTCATAGCTGGTTACAATAGGAATAGGTTAAGCCTTTACAAAAGGTGGTGCATAGTTGTGACCAGACGATTTCTTCCTTTTATCGCTGCTCTTTTGTCTCTAATGCTGCTTTCCTTACCAGCTTTTGCGCAAGACGAGGCAAGCTGGGACAAGCAATTCCAAGCACAAATTCGAGAATGGATGGATGCTATCTCAAGCCGAGACCCACAATTCAAGCAATGGCAGGATGCAAAGACAGACGTGCAAACACTTGGTGCAGGGCAGCATCAATGGCTGGTAAGTATAAAAAAAGCGGATAAGCAAGTAGGATATTTGGTAATAGGAGAATCACCAGATTCCACTTCCCATGAGAAATTCGTTCTGCTGGAATACGGTGTCGGGGAGTACATCTTGTTCGATGACGCTTTTGCTCCGAAAGAAATAGCGGCAGAGCCAGTTTATGACGGGTTCGCTTCCTACTGGCTGATCACCCAGAAGCCAGATACACAAATGGTCAATGCAAAAACAGGAGAAATGTATCCCACTTCTTTTCAAGTCAGTGAGCCTACTGTCGATGCTTTTGCAGGCGAGCAACTCATACAAAATGGACAGCGCCTGACGCAAACGAGAATCTTAAGCTCTAGGGAGGCTGATCCTTTTGATCATATTGGGTGGGTCAGCCAAATGAGTACTACTGACACAGACGTGTCCTGGAACCAATTGTGGCAGCAAGATGATACCTCGCCTGTAACATTGGCCGTTCCGATTCATCAATCACAAGTATTAGCTCCATTTGTCGTGGGGTCCCTGCATTTATGGAATGACCAAAATGCGTATGTCGGCGTATGGGATGAGGGCCTGCGCTTTGTCCCGTATTCGTATGCACATCGCGTCGGACGATTTTTCGTAAACGAAACAAGCTCTCCTGCCGAATAACCGGTTGGAGAGC
Organism: Brevibacillus sp. NPDC003359; assembly: GCF_042878995.1. Lineage (NCBI taxonomy): Bacteria > Bacillati > Bacillota > Bacilli > Caryophanales > Paenibacillaceae > Brevibacillus > Brevibacillus sp. NPDC003359. Next base: position 171,476 of record NZ_JBIAOR010000001.1, on the reverse strand, counting down.
TTGTTTTTTACGTATTCTATTCACCGATGATTTGTAGGAGACAGACGTTCATGAACGGCATGAAAAATTTCATTGACCGTCATTCCCTCTGCATTGATGACGGGAGCTCCTGTAATCGTTTTGTTTTGATCACCCAGTACGTTGATGTCTTGGCCTGTGATGACAATCGCATCTACAACCTGCTGCCAGTTGCCCAGATCAACAACATCGTAACCATTTTGACGCAGCATCTTACACACTTCAGACAGGGAATTTTCTACCGCTACTCTCGCCATATGCACCCTCCGTCTTCGTTCATGGTAGGTTTACGAATTTTATTTGCGCCACAACAGTCGAATGGACATCGGAATGGCACCAAACCAGCGTGACGCCCATGACTCGCGCGGAGTCTTACGCAAACGGCGTTCATCTTTTGGGGTATCCATGTACTGAACAAACTGTTTCGTCAGGTACTTTAAATATTCCTGAAAGGACATCGCACTTGACCTCCTTCTTACTCGCGGATTCACACCACGGCGCAAGCGCTGTCCCCTCTATTGTTCCCCGTCCTGCGTTCTTTCAACCACTTGGGTCGTAATTTCCACCACAATATCGGAAAGGCTCTTTTCTGTCGTATCCACCTGAATCGGCGCGAAATCGTATACACCTGCGCGCTCTGCCATTAAGGTTTTTACCCTTGTCGCTACTCCTCCTGCCAACAAGGGCCTACCTGTATCATTTTCCAAACGCTTGATGAGCTCCTCTTCTGTGGCATGCAGCGCGATGACGATGCCTTGCTCCATCATCATCTCTACGTTTTGCTTCCGCAATACGGCTCCTCCCCCAGTTGTTATTACCTGAGATCCTACTGCCAGTAATTGTGCAAGACGTTTCGTCTCGACGTCTCGGAAATACGCTTCTCCTTGAGCGGTGAATATTTCTGGAATACTGCGCCCTTCGCTTTCTACGATGGCATCATCTAAGTCCGTATGCTTCATTTCTAAAGAAGCAGCGAGTGCGGCGCCCACCGTGGTTTTTCCTGTTCCCATAAATCCGACCAACACCAGATTCATCATTTTGTTTCTGCCGCCTTTCCAATCGTTCGGTATGTATTGATCTTCACTGTTTTTTGTTGTTGATTGTATGCTGTCTCATATCCCAATGCTTTTTCAAAAAATGACAGTGGAACCATCGTACGTTCTTTGATTTCGATTAACGGGCTGCCTAAATCCATTCGCTTGCCATCTACGTCAGCAAAGCGCTCCCGTTCTTTTATAAATACTTCGCGTCCATTCCCTTTTACGCGGATCATTTGCTTCTTGTCGTCCCAGCTAATCGCTAGTCCCATTTTCTCACCGAGCTCACGCAGCGGAATATACACCGTATTTTGGGTTACCCGAGCCGGAATCGATGGATAAAAGCTCATGTTGTTGATGATCGTGGTGATGTAAGGCTCCAATTGCACGGCACCAAAGCCATTCTTATTTACACTATTGGTATACAGGGTGAAGTATTTCGCTTCCCCTTGCAAGGTTTGCCCAAGCGCCTGATCGAGATGCTCTGCACCAATGACGCTGCCATGATAATTTTGCTGGACGCGCTGCAAGAATCGCTTATAAGCATCGTCACCGATTTTGCGGCGCAGGTTGTCGAACAGGAGTGCTCCCCGGGAATACCAAGTCAGTTTAAACTCTTCTTCCGTGACAAACTTCTGCAACGGCTTGTCCAGCTTTCCATTTGGATAGCGCTCCTGCAATCGTTTGACATCCCGGTTGTACTCGTCTAACAGAGTCGTAGCTGATTGGGCACCATAACGCTTCTGCAAGTAATGGTACACGCCGAGCTCCACCAGCCCCTCATCAAGCCACCCATGCGATGACTCCAATGTAGCCACACTGTTGTACCACCAAAGATGTCCCACCTCATGCGGAAGCCAATGATCGAGCAGATTGTTGTGATGCATGTCTCTTTTGAAGACAGCGAGGTTAGCGTATTCCATGGCGTACGTCGTTCCGGTACTTGTCTCCGCAATCGCCACATGTGGATACGGTAACGGACCGTACATATCGATGAAAGTAGGAAACACCGATTGGGCAATGGTCTTGATTCTTTCAATGTTTCCTTTATCGACGGATGCAATGTCAACCGATAAATTCGGAGCAAATTGAATCGTTTCAATGTGATAAAGCGGGCTTCCCACAAGTCCAAAGTTCAACAGATTCTTTGCTTGATAATGGACTTGCTGTTTACTGCCACCAACTGCCTTCGATTGTCCTCTGCCCCATGAGCTGACCCATTGGTAGCCTTGGGGAGAGGTAAAGGACACATCATAATCCCCATAGTGATAAACGAATGGATCACCAAAATCAACGCGTTGCGGAGGATCATACCAAACGCCTTTTTGATTCTGGGCACCGAGCATCGGATACCATGTCGTCAACGTCCATATATCGTCTTTGACTCCAAAACGAGTGCCCCTACGCGGAACTGGGTTCTCGAATTCAATGGTTAAGGCGCCACGAAGCTCCTTACCGAGAGGATTTGCCATCTTCACCAGCGATTGACCACGTTCAAAAGAAAGTGGCTTGTCCTTGTAGCGAATCGACTTCACCGTCATTTTGTTCCAAAGGTAGTCGTAAATATACAGCCGTACATCTGGCGTCTTCGGGTTGTCGAACTCCAAGGTCATGTTTCCCGTTATTTTTGCTTCGGACGTATGTAATTCAGCTTGAATCTTATATACAGGGTTCAGATCCTTTACATAAGACGGCAACGGAGGATCATATGAAAATGGATCGACAAACTTTTGCTCCTCCTCCAGCGATTGATTCATGGCAATGATTTGAGAAATTGCTGGCCAATACGCGACGACCCCAACTGAGCCAAAAAAAACGAGGATCGTCACACATACTAGCAAGCTCGTTTTATGTAGTGATTTCATGACAGCCCCCATATAATAAATCGCCCGGCGGCAGGCGCTAAATGTTTTTGTTTCATTGTAGCAAAAATATGTCAAACTGAGTAGAAATTCAGGAGATTCTGTAGAGAAAACGCCTTATTTGACGATAGTCTCTTTCCTGTGAAAAATAAAAAAGCCGCCACTCATTGTATCGTAATGATTGGCAGCTTTCTTTAGCTTTTACCAGGTTTCGTACATAATTTTTCCGATTTGGCTGAGATCATAGCCTCCAACTGCTTCCAATTCCTTTTGAAACGGAGTCGACCCGAGAACATCAAGAACGGCTTGTATGAGCTGTTCGTTGTCCTTGTTTTTCAACAAGACGAGGTCATATCGCTCACGCACAGTTGGTACAAACTCCACTCCGACCAGTGAAGCTGCCTTTTCAATGCCCACCCCTACGTCTGCTTCGCGCCGTGCCACTACCCCTGCGACTGCCAGATGATTGGACTCTTCCCGTTCATAGCCAATCACGTCAATCCCCGCTATTTTTGCCAACCGAAACTGCTCTTCAATCAAAGTGCGCGCACCGGACCCTTTTTCCCGATTGACCATTCGAATACCCGGCTTGGTAAAATCACTCCATGCCTTGATCTGTTTCGGATTGCCTGCCTGAACGTAGAATCCGGCCCACCGTGACAGCATATTGATTACGACATAACGATGCCCACACAAAATGCGACGAATATACGGGACATTGTATTCATTAGTATCCCCATCGTACAAGTGCGTGCTGACGATATCCGCCTTACCCGTATACATCGCCACGAGGCTGTTCAGCGAGCCCACGTACGAGCGAAGCGGTCGGTATGCCTCATCCTTTTTCTCCAAATGCCCAGCTAGTAGGTCCAGACTCACATCCTGCCCGCTGATAATGATATTGCGGCCTGTACCAGCCTGTTCATGTCGTGACGATTGCTCGGCTTGTCCTGTCTCTCGAATGCTAACGGCTGAGGCTTGTCTGTACTCTCCCTTTGCCTTCGCCTTGTACGCTTCCAGATCGCTCTCGTCTACGCGCATTTGCCGACCGACGCGATAAGCTGGTAGCTCTCCTTTTTTAATCAAATCGTAGACCGTCAGCTTGGAAATACGTAGAATTTTTGCTATTTCTTCTGTGGTATAAGAATTTTGTTGACTCATATCCCGCCTCCGTCATCTCCTTTGCTCTATTTTCAATCAAGTCTCGTAAAATCGCAATTGATTATTCATTACGAATCAATATAATCTAGTTATGTCCAGTTATAATTAATTATAACTAAATATAATTATGGAGGTCTTTTTTTATGAAGAAGCACTGGTTAGCTTTATTGGCGGCATTTTGCTTGATGCTCACTGCTTGCTCGACACCGCAAACAGCACCACAAGCAAGTGAGCCGGCCAAAACTGATGCACCAAAGGTCGAACTAATGATATCTGCCGCAGCTAGCTTGACTGATGCCCTGAATGAGTTAAAAACCCAATATGAAACGGAACACCCGGGAACGACCTTGACCTTTAACTTCGGAGGCTCGGGTAAACTTGCTACACAAATTACCCAAGGCGCTCCGTCTGACGTATTTTTGTCGGCTAGTAAAAAAGATATGGATGGTCTAGAGGAACAGAACCTGATCGCCAAAGACACACGCCAAGACTTCACGAAAAACTCACTTGTCCTCATTGCAGGTAACACTAATGCTGTCGCTATCACTTCTTTTGAAGAACTGAACAACGCAGCGATCAAGCATATTGCCGTTGGCGAGCCTGAGACAGTCCCGGCAGGACGATATGCAAAAGAAACTTTGGATACGCTGAAATTGTGGGATTCTCTTTCCACACAAATGGTATTTGGCAGTGATGTTCGCCAGGTTTTAACCTTCGTGGAATCCGGTAACGCGGAAGTCGGTATCGTCTATTCCAGTGATGCCGCAGCTTCGAAAAATGTAAAGGTATTGGCGACAGCCAAGCCTGAATGGCACAAGCCAATCGTATATCCAGGTGCAGTCGTCAGTGCATCGAAAAACCCTGAAGCAGCAAAAGCTTTTCTTGCCTACTTGACAAGCGACAAAGGAAAAGCGATCTTACAGAAGTACGGGTTTCAATAAACCAGCATAATCGAATGGGAGGTGGCAAGCGTGATCGAAACCAATCTTACTCCTTTGATGCTCTCTCTTAAAGTAGCTGCGCTCTCCACCTCCTTTGTATTTGTCCTTGGGATGGTTTTTGCAAGATGGATGACACAAAAGGATTTTTGGGGGAAGAATGTACTGGAGTCTTTCTTTTTGCTTCCACTTGTTCTCCCTCCCACTGTCGTCGGCTTTGGCTTGTTGATGCTTTTTGGAAAAAACGGTTTTCTCGGCAAGCTTTTGCATGAATGCTTCAACATTACCGTCGTCTTTACGCTGACAGGAGCCGTTATTGCCTCGATTGTCGTTTCCTTTCCGTTAATGTATCAGAGTGCAGTCGCTGCCTTCACAGGAGTCGATCGTCGTTTGGAGAATGCGGCACGCACGATGGGCGCTTCCGAATGGAGATTATTTTGGACCATTACCTTTCCGTTGGCTTGGCCTGGCCTGTTGGCCGGGTTTGTTCTTTCTTTTGCCCGTGGTTTAGGGGAGTTTGGTGCTACTCTCATGCTCGCAGGCTACATCCCTGGGAAAACCGATACGATTCCCGTCGCCATTTATTTTGCTGTTGAGGCTGGTCAGATGGATAAGGCATTGTTTTGGGTCATCATTATTGTTTCCTTGGGTATGGGTACGACTCTCTGGCTAAGTTGGTGGAGTCGTCGCAATGTGCGCAGGTACGCCAATCAAAAGTAAGGCAGGTGAATGGTAGATGCTCTCCGTCAACATTCAGAAGCGTTTGCCTGATTTTATTTTGGATGTGTCCTTTTCGGTACAGAAGGAAATTATCGTGCTGTTCGGACCATCCGGCTCTGGCAAAACAACGATACTGAACAGTATTGCAGGTCTGGTTCATCCCGATACCGGCGTGATCCAATTAAATGAGAACGTCTATTATCGCGAAGGACAGAAGCCGCTTCCCGTTCAAAAACGCAACATCGGGTATTTATTTCAAGATTATGCGTTGTTCCCTCACATGACGGTTGAGCAAAATGTTCGATACGGCTTGAAAAAGGGACACGAGCTCAATTTGGCTCCATTGTTGTCGACGGTGGGAATTGATCATCTGCTACAAAAATATCCGCACCAGTTATCCGGAGGACAAAAACAGCGGGTGGCACTCGTTCGTGCACTTGCTACTGAACCAGATATCCTGCTCCTTGATGAGCCTTTATCCGCGCTAGATGCGGATACGCGTAAACAATGCCAGGATGAGTTGCTTCGCCTTCACGCCATGTGGAACATCCCTTTTCTACTGGTCACCCATGATCGTGAAGAAGCCGAGAAGCTTGCGGATGTCATTTTACTAATCGATAACGGCACAATCAAAGAACGGAAAAATGAAAAAAACCATCCAGCAACGTCCATTTCCCGATAAAGGGATGGCATTGCTGGATGGCTTTTTTACTATCGAGCTGTGATTGGTTCAATCTTCACATCGTTTTGCTTTGCCCATTTATGTACTTCGACAAGGAATTGCAGTATGTCATGGCTCTCGTGATGGACGCAAAGGGTATCGGCCGCCAAGTCAACGTGCTCGCCATTAACCGTCTTTACTCTTTGTTTTAAAACGAGCTGGCGTGTCTGCTCCATACGTTCTTCCTTGCTGATCAGAACGCTTCCTTCCAAGTCACGCGGGGCCAATCGACCATTAGGCAAATAAGCCCGCTCAGCAAATACTTCCTCTGCCACCTGAAGGCCGTGTTCCAAGCCTGCCTCAACGAGCTTGCTGCCAGACAGCGCATAGAGGATCAGTTCTTCATCAATATCCGAAATGGCCTGGACAACCGCTTCGGCGAGCTCTGGGCGTTCAGCCGCTTCGTTATACAGGGCGCCATGCAATTTCACATGGTGAAGCTCCCCTCCGAGTGCTTTTGTAGTCCCAGCCAAGGCTGCAACTTGATACAGCACCAGCTCATACACTTCATTGACAGACAAGTTCATCGAACGACGTCCGAAGCCTTGAATGTCTGCATAACCGGGATGAGCCCCGATTTTCACATCTTGCCTGAGTGCAGCTTCGATTGTTCTGCAAATAATATGGGGATCCCCTGCATGCAATCCGCAAGCAATATTAACGGAGGTGATCCATTTCATAATCCCCAAATCCTCTGATTGTCGGCCTCTGCTGAAACCCTCTGCCATATCGCAGTTAATATCCAGATGAATCATGTATGCTCACCTTTCTTTCGCTAATCTATCTCTTGAAAACGCATTCATGCGCGTGGCTTCTCGTTTTCTTCCACTTTAGCATACCATGTACGCCAGTTTAACAAAAGCAAAAAAGCTGCCGAAAATTGGCAGCTTATGAACAACTTATGTCGAACCAACGGTTGCTTGGCTGCTTTCTTCTGTCAGTAAGGTCTCTGCTAGTGCCATTACCTGATTCTTCTCTTGTTTATAATCGTATTCCTTTGCCTTATCCGGTCTGGCATTGTTGTACTCTACCGGGATCTCGTGGCGATGGGAACGTTCAATTTTCGTGACGAAGTGCAGCTTTTCCATAATGCGGATCGTTTCATCCAACAAATTGGCATCCACATACATCGAAACGTAATTTAAGCGCTTGGAGATGTAATGAATGGTGCCAAATTTGCGTAAATTTTTGGCGGCACGCGTGTTTTTCACCCACACGGCGACCCCCAGACGTCGCTCTCTCATGTTTTGCCGTCGGTCTCCTTCCCAATCATGGTATACTTACTGGTGAAAGCTTATTACAGAAAGGAATCGTGGTCTATGCTGGCTACGTTTTATCATCAATTCGAGGAAGCGCTTCACCGCGAAAAAATCGTGAACCATAGCAGTTGGCGAACATATGCAGGCCAGCGCTTTTTCTATGTAAGCAGTACGCTCCCTGCTCCTTTGCTGTCAAAGAAGCTTATGGAAACAGGAGAGCGCCTGACCACTGATACCAAATTAAAGCCAGAATGCATTTACGTGCGTTCTGATGACGTACAGCATGTGTATCGCTTCCGCTTTCGCGTACCTGACGAAAAGCAATTTTGCTGTGGCAATCTATGTGAAGACTGTTTTCTGCTACGCCAAAATGAATCGGGAACAGCGTAAATTACGATGGCTTTTTCGAGTTGCATCCGCAGCTTCCGCCTGTCCCGCAACCGCTGCCCTGCGCCTCTAAAAATGGATTGTTGCTCGGTACTTTGATCGTTTCTGATACGGAATGAGCAATGGTTCTACTCACCTGATACAGGAGCTCATCCAGAGCATCCTCTGCTCGCTTGAATGCCTGTACGGAATCCCTCAGTTCAATGCTGCGCTTCAGTTCCCGTACTTCTTTGGATATATGATTGTAATCCGGGTGATACTTCCCGAACCGTTGCACATCTTCGTACTGTTCCTTCTTAGCCTCGAACACGACGAGCAGACGTTGCACTTCCTCATCTGCTTCCATTTGACGTTTGGCCTCCAAATACTCCGAGACCTCGCTCGATTGATTAATCATCGTGGACAGCTCATGAGACTCCATTATCAACTGCGTCATATCCACAGCTTCCAATGTTTCCATAAAGCGAGACCTCCTTTCGCCGTAAAGCCTGAAAACTTTACGTCATTTCTGATTGTATCACGATGCACACCCTTAGTACAGATATTCGGGCACTACAATGCGCACTCGCTCGATGTTGTCGAGACGGTAACACTGTTTGCCGCTCTGTCTGGCGATCGTAACCATCCAGTACCCCATTTCCAGTCGTACTTCTGTCGGCAGCCCCCGCAGCTTTTCTTTTCCACTTTGCTGGATTTCCACTTCCAGCTTCAGTTCTGTGGCACGCTTAAATAAGTCACGCATCGATTGTGGATGATACGATTGGAAATGCTTCGTCCACATTTTGGGTAGCGCGGCGATTTGCTCATTTTGCTCAGGGAACGTATTTTCAATAGCATAACCGTCCCAAGGTCGTTCAATTAGAAGCAAACCTTTATTCCCCGATTGACTGTTTTCGCGTGGCTCGAACTCTTTGCTTACACTAGCAACATGTGACAGCGCTTGCGGCTCATAACCGAAGTGACGAAGTAAACGGATCAGCTCTTTTTCCTGCGAGAACGGAATCAAAAACGCAGTCGGAGATATCACTTGAGTAAGAAATGGGCGAAAGTCAGGAATTTCGCGCCATTCTTCCAGAAATCCGGCATGCGCTGTACGCACGAGGAAGTACGGCTCCATTTGAATTTGCCTTGCTGTTCTCGCCCATTGGCTCACAACCTCAATCAAGCTCTCGGGCAACGGATGAACACAGGAGGCACGAAGCCTTTCTATGATTTGCTCCTCCGTCCCTCCTTGTGCCAAATACGATTGCAACAGCCTTGCTTGCAATTCCCCTCGAATCAATTGCCCATCAAATTGGAGCTGGCAAAATCGGCTAATTTCCCATACATCCAGTAACGGCACAAGCGGAGGGATTGTAATGGCACCTGTGGGGTCTACAAACCAGCCTTCCTCCGACGATAATTGCGGCAAGCTATTCCACCGCCAAAAAATCCCTTGCTCTTCGTCCATCCCGAGCTGAATCCATCCCAAGCCTAAGAGCACATGCATCCATTGCTCCACAATTAGCGCCTCTGCATCGTCGGGCAAAGGGAATCCTGCTTCTTTTAGCATGCGCAATTGCTCATGGATAGAACACCACTGCTCGAGAGGAACCCGCCTCATCAATTGAATGAAAAACTCCCACCAGTCGCCATGCGGCAAAAATTGTTCCATGACGAGTTGGTACATTTCTTCCCAACGTATGAGCGGTGGTTGATGCAGCCATTGCTTCGTCCGATCGAAGTCGAGTACAAGTTCTCGTCCGTCCCGCTGCACCAGGCCCAGCCTGAGCGCAATATCTAGCACAACGGTCAAGGATAAGCCCTCTCTTTGTTCCTGATCGAGCGGTGGAATCACGATGCCTTTTACATGCTCGTCTGTAAGTGAGAGCAGTGGCAGCATTTTTTGCGACATCCTGCGATGAATACTTCCTTTTTGCGTAATGGGAATGTGGTTGTCTCGTATAAACAACAGAAGCCCAAAAAGATCCAGCTGTATCCCTCTGCCTGCTGATATATAATAAGGGAGCGTTTTTGAAAGAGAAACAAAAGCCTGAGAGGCTTCCGGTAACATTTGATTCGTCAACTGCTCTCGAACCTCTTGTGGCATCAAATAGCCAATCTCACTCCACATTTTCCGTACAGTCAAGATCAGTCCAAGCCGTCGCAATTTCGTCAAGCCGACTGACAGATGTCTGTGCTCTTTTGCCGTTTCACGTTCCCAAGTTCGTTTGCTAAAAAAGCCTCTCGTCGCTTTGGTTACGAAAAGCCGGATAACGGCTCGTTCCAGCTCATCTGCCTGTTCCCATACTTGCCCAATAAAAGCGGGGTCCAACAATCTCGCTGTTAATTCTTGCTCTTCGGCAAGCTGATATCGTTTGGTCTGTTCATGTAGAATCGCTTGTCGCGTTGATTCGGACAGGTATTCCAGCGAATCCTTCACACGCACGCCTGTCACCTCAGTCTATATGATGTTCGATTTATTACTTTTACCTATTGGAGGGATCTTGATGTTGCATGTATTTCCTAGTTTGCTTTTGACTGCAACCTTGGCAGTAACGGGTACACAAGTCTTGTCACTTCAACATCCTACCGTATCTGAGCCTGTTGCGAAAGAGGCTGTACAAGCAGATGCTGCATATGAAGCTGTGGCTGCTCCCTATCCGCCAGCCGTGCAGGAAGCTTTGAAGAAAGTTAGAAAAAATGGTGGACACACGATTGTCCGTGCCAATGGAAAATCTTATGTAGTCGTAGGTGCGGGACAGCGCCCTACAGGAGGATATCGTTTAGTGGCGGACCAAGTCAAGCGGACAGGCCCTCATGCCTTTGCCGTACACGTTCGGGTACAAGCACCAGCTCCAGGTTCGATGAAAACGCAAGTCATCAGCTATCCGACTTTGGTTATTGCCCTGCCAGACCAGCAAGCAAAAGTCAGTGTGCATATGCGCTAGTCTATCCATGAAAAAAGCCGACAGTTCGAATGCCACAAGGCGTATCGAAGTCGGCTTTTTTCCTTTTCCCAACAGTTACCCTCACTTGTCAGGGCTTTACCTCAATGGAAAAGCTCTCTGCAACACCATACGTCTCGTGGTTATTATGGGCCAATTCTACCTTGACCTCATGCTTCCCAGCAGGGATATCCTTCATAACATAGCTCGACTCAAATACTTTGGCGATCTTTTTGCCGTCGAGGTACAGGTGAACATGCCCTTCTCCATGCTTGTTTTCTTTCCCCATGTTTTCGAGGGAAAAGGAGAAGTTCGTAACAGCCAATTTGAGTTGCAAATCATCTTTTTCAAGGGTATGCGTCACAGCGAGTGTCGGCGCTGCATGATGAGCGTGCGATTCTTCTGCTACCACTTCGGTAGGCGCTTGTTGGTTCGCGTACACAAACCATTCCACACCAGCCGCAATGGCAATCAATAGAAACAAACGTAAAAGAAATCGTTTTGTTTTCACCGGAGCTGCTCCCTTCCAAAATGAGTCTTACCCCAGTGTGCCCGACTCCTGATTGGTTCATTCATCCAATTTTGCATGATGATCTAACCTGTGTATGCATACATACTCAGCTTTCCAATAGGCAAAAGTAACCACAAGATGCTGTGGGGAGGTCATTGACTGCGTATGAATGCATGGAATGAAACTCTTTCTATTTTTGCTTTAGGAGGAGTATATGAAATCGGCAAAAACATGTACGGAATTCAATGCGGGGATGAAATCGTGCTTATTGATTGTGGTTCGAAGTTCCCGGATGAGAGTTATTTAGGAATTGATCTGATCATACCGGACATTAGTTATCTGCTCGAAAATCAGGAAAAAGTCCGAGCTTTGATTGTCACGCATGGTCATGAGGATCACATCGGGGGCATTCCCTATTTTTTAAGACAGTTGAACGTCCCTGTTTACGGTAGCCGATTGACACTAGGACTAATCGAATTGAAGCTGAAAGAACATGATTTGCTTCATCAGACCACTCTCATCTCCATCGATCGTCACTCTACCATTTCATTCGGATCGCTCACGATCAGCTTTTTTCAAACGAACCATAGCATTCCGGATTGCTTGGGTGTCGTGTTTGAGACAAAAACAGGCTCCATTGTGCATACGGGCGATTTTAAATTTGATCTAACGCCGGTGCATAAACAATCCCCCGATTTGCACAGAATGGCTGAAATCGGTCAAAAAGGCGTCTTGGCCTTGTTGTCGGAGAGTACTAATGCGGAGCGCCCAGGCTTTACGCCATCGGAAAAACATGTGGGCGATCGTCTATTGGAAGCTTTCGGGAAGGCACAGCAGAAAATATTTGTCTCGACGTTCGCTTCCAATGTATACCGCCTGCAACAAGTCATTGATGCCGTAGAAGCGACGAATCGAAAGCTTGCTTTATTGGGCCGAAGCATGGTCAATGTGGTCAAAATCGCATCCGAACAAGGCTATTTACATATTCCAGAAGGCATGCTGGTGGAAGTAGAAGAAGTGAACGAGCTCGATCCAGCCCGCGTCGCTGTCCTTTGCACTGGAAGCCAAGGCGAACCCATGGCCGCTTTATCTCGATTGTCGACCTCCGGGTATCGGCACGTGAAAGTAGAACACGGTGATACTGTCATCCTCTCTTCTTCACCCATTCCGGGAAACGAACGGAATGTAGCACGCATCGTCGACAACCTGTTTATCATAGGTGCCAACGTAATTTATGGCTCTGGGACAGGCATGCATGTGTCCGGTCATGGCTTCCAAGAAGAGTTGAAGCTCATGCTCACTCTCATGAAGCCAACATACTTTATCCCCATTCACGGTGAGTATCGGATGCTCCATCAACATCGTCTGTTGGCTGAATCCGTCGGCGTTGATTTCGAGTCCATTTTCATTGTAAATAACGGAGATGTCGTGGATATTCAGGATGGTGTGGCTGTGCAGGAAAGAAAAATCCCTGCCGGAAATACCTTGGTGGATGGTTTAGGAATCGGTGATGTAGGGAATGGAATATTACGGGATCGCAAACATCTTTCGGAAGATGGCATTCTCGTGATCGTTGTGACGCGCAGTAAAACCGACGGCAAGATTTTGTCGGGTCCTGACCTTATTTCCCGCGGTTTCATTTATGCCCCGGAATCAGAGGGCCTGTTGGAAGAAGCGACTCGCCTTGCATCCGAGGTGATCACCAATTTGCAGGAAGCGAATGTGAGTCAGTGGAACCGCTTGAAGCAAGGAATGCGTGAAGCGATCGGGAAATTCGTGTATGCCAAAACAAAGCGCAGACCCATGATCCTGCCGATTATTATGGATGTGTGAGGGAAAAGCCTTCTTTCTGGAGGGCTTTTCTAGCATGATATTTTCAATCTTGGGGTGATTTGAAATGGTGAAAATGGTTAGACTTTTTACGTGCCTTCTTGCAATCTTTTTTATTTTCTTTGCATCGGTTCCAGTGTCTGAAGGGGCTTATCTAAAACCAACCTATACTTTTACATTAGGGAAAGAGGCAGAACTCAAAGCAAATGTCATTAGAGATTCAATGATTTATGGAGGATCAGAGGAAACCAGTTTTTTATTTATGCCCTATTCCTTAATCAAGGTGAAGCAACCGCTACAAATTTTAAATACTCAGGCCTCTCATTTACGGACAGAAACGGAAGGGTTCACTTCTACCCCGAAACTAGCCATACTGTTATCAATTCGTCGTTGAAGCTAGAGCCGGGACAGTTTGTAGAAGCAAAATTTGAACTACCCTATGATTTTATCGATTCTAGGTTTAAGAACTTGAAAGACATCAGAAAAATTAGTATAGACTTTGTCCACGATAACGCTGCTCCTTATAAAGACGACTCAGCAGTGACTGTGACCGTAAATAATAAAAAGCTTGTGCAACAAACCTTTGTTGAAAATGGTGTCACTTATGTTTCCCTTCGCGAGTTAGCCGGCGTTCTTGGTGCTACTATCCAGTGGAATGATCCTACCCAAACGGCAACGCTCATCCTGAGAGACAACTTCATGGAATACGATAGAAAAATAGTCATACCGGTTGGAAGTGATCGCTTTATTGATCTAGGTCGCGAAACTACTGTGTCGGGAAAAGCGAAGCTGTACAATAATACCACTCTGGTTGTACCTCTACGAGATATTGTAGAAATGCTGGATTACTATGTTGTTTTTGTTCATAAAGGGGGTCAGAAAACCATCATCGTCGTTCCGAATAATCTTTATAGATGAGTAGGGAAAAGCCTTCTTTTCTGAAGGCTTTTCTAACATGATAATTTCAATCTTGGGGTGATTTGAAATGGGGAAGATGGTTAGACTTTTTACGTGCCTTCTTTCGATTTTTTTTATTTTCTTTGCATCCGTTTCAGTATCCTATGCATCATTTGAGAAGAATCCTTTGCAGTTTGAATTGACGGAATTAAAGTTCGCAACAAGCCAAGATGGAAGTCACTACGCAACAGGTTACATGCGTTGGGGAAATGTCAGTCCCTATGAACTATTGGACCTTTCCGGAAAACTTGATCTATATAATAACAAAGGGGAGAAAATAAATATTGACTCCGATGTTGATTACTTTTCCAGCCCAGTCATGCACCCAGGAGACAACGAGTTAGGTATTACAGAGCTCTTAACCTTTGATCTTGTTCCTTCTGTTACAAAGGCATCAGATTTAACCGGTGCTTACTTAAAGCCAACATATACGTATACACTTGGCAAAAAAGCAGAACCCCGTCCATACATATACACAAAAATGACTGCTTATGAATTTACAGACACCCATTATATCGCGCATATGATCCTGGTAAATCGGGGAGAGGCAACAGCCGAGAAATTTATCTACTCCGGAGTCGAAGCAATAGACTATAGACAAGATGGATTATTCTATCCGGAGAATAGCCACCCTGTTATCAATGAGTCATTCAGGTTAGAGCCAGGACAATTCGCAAGAACATCGTTTAAGATACCTATCAACTATTTAAAAACTAAGTATACTGACTTGTATCAAGTTAGAGCTGATATTCGATTTAAATATAAGGCCACTGCTCCTTATCAAGAATCTGCCTTGAACGTGACCGCAAATAATCAAAAACTGGTGAATCAAACCTTTACTGAAAACGATATCACCTATGTATCCCTTCGTGAACTAGTAGAAGCTCTCGATGGCACTATTCAATGGGACGATCCAACTCAGACTTCAACAATAATACGAGGCCACTCCACCATAACCATTCCCGTTGGTAGCAATAAATTTTTGCGAGATGGTATCGAATTCACTGCATCTGCAAATGCAAAACTTTACAATAATACGATTCTGGTTGTACCGTTGCGGGATGTCGCGGAATTGCTGAATTGCGATATTTACTTCGATCATAAATGGGGACAGAAGTCCATTATCGTCATACCAGTACCTTTACATACTTGAACCCCACAGCTAAATTAGAAAAAGAGAGCCCACCACCTCTCTTTTTTTCCCCCTCAAAATATCTTCTTCGCATCCCGCTCTTCCTTCAATATCTCTACAGCCTCTCGAAAACGCATAGAATGAACGACTTCCCTCTCCCGTAAAAACTTCAAGCTGTCCTGCAAATCAACATCATCCGTCATGTCAATCAGCCATTGATACGTCGCGCGGGCTTTTTCTTCCGCAGCGATATCCTCATACAAATCCGCAATCGGATCACCCTTGGCAGCGATATAGGCAGCCGTCCACGGTACACCGCTGGCATTGTTGTAAAAGAGCGCCCGATCATGATTGGCGTAATGGTCACCCAGTCCCGCTTCCTTCAACTCTTCGACAGTCGCGTCTTTTGTTAGCTTATACACCATCGTAGCAATCATCTCAAGATGCGCAAACTCTTCGGTAGCAATATCCGTCAGCAATCCGACCACTTTATTCGGGATCGTATATCGCTGGTTCATATAGCGTAGAGCGGCGGCCAGTTCTCCATCTGCCCCTCCGTATTGCTCAATCAAGTACTTCGCCATTCTCACATCGCACTTACTGACACGAACCGGATACTGCAGTTTTTTTTCATAGATCCACATCGGTTTCGTTATCCCTCTCTTCTACACTTGCCAAGGCCATGGATCATCATTCCACTGCCACGGATAGCCTGAATAACTGCGGCCAAGATTTTGCAGAGGACCGTACAATTTCTCATATTCGTTTGCCAAAACCCAGCGCTGCTCCGTTAAATCGTTAAACTGCTGGAGCGCATTCTGATCGGTTGGATGCGTATCTAAATATAGACTCAGCTCTACCAGTACAAAGTCGATCGCTTGCAACTGTTCAAGCAACGCGTAATATTGTTCATCACCAAATCTATTTTCAGCTGTCATGAGTGCCCCCTCCCCAAATGACTCAGTCTGGGATCATAGGGGCTAAAAAGTGCCGGCCATAACGTACCTAATCTCAACGCTTCCATCGGGCTGTATTGCGGCAAGTTCTCCGGCTGAAATGTCATGAACAGCTGAGGGGGCACCTGGTACGTCTTTACCCGAATTGGCGGACAAGGATCATAGGGACCTACATACGGATAGTAGTCACGCGTTTGCGAATGCAATGCCAATATCCTCCTCCAACTTGCAATGTTGTTTCTTCTTGACTACACTATGCAGCCCACCCAGTAGGCGTGATTGTTTCAAAAAACAAGAAACCGCTCTCCATAAAGGAAAGCGGTCCAACATTTACGACTCCACCTGTCCAGTCCATCTAGCCATGCCACCGTCCAGATTCACAACATCTTTGTAGCCATTTTCTAGCAGAAGATTCCCACTCTCCACTCCCATCCGTCCGGTATGGCAGACGAAGACGACTTTCTTGTCTTTGGCGATACTCGTGTACTTCTCATTGATTTCTGCAAAAGGAATGTTGATGGCATTGGGGACTCTTCCCTCTTCAAACAATTCGGGCTCGCGCAGATCCACAATCACCATCTCTTTTTCAACCGTCACCCATTGCGTTAACTGTTCGGAATCAATGATTTGCAATGATGTTTTGGTATTCCAAAATACAAGGACTACAGTAGCGAGAACGACCAACAGAGTGCTCGCTATCCATCTCTTTTTCATCCTATCCACCTCTTTTGTATTGTATCTTGTCGCACCCTTACCAAAATGCCATAAAGTCCGAAATACCGAGCAGGAGGAACACGATTCCAGCCAATTTCTGCGTTACCGTACCCCATGTCCTCGTTTTCTTCATGAGAGAAGGACTATCACTTGCGACAGCAAGCAGCAGTAGAACGATGAGTAGCGGCAGCGCCGTACCAAGTGCAAATACTGTGGGAATGATCGGCCCGAAAGAGCTGGCGAACATCAGTGGCATCGTCAGTCCAAAAAAGAGCCAAAACATCGTCGGACAAAACCCGAGGGAAAAGGCAACGCCAAGCCAAAAGAATTGTGTCTTTCCTTCAAATCGCTCCGAAAAACGCTTGATTTTTTCCTCGAACGATTCCGTATGTAGAATGGGCAGTCGAATCCATCCAAGTAAGAACAGTCCTATCAGAATAAACATCGGTGCCAGTAATTTTCTCGCCCACTGAAACAAGGGAATCGCTTGGGTAGATAGTTGTTCGCCAAACGTAAATACGATTGCTCCCAAAGCTGAATACACGACTGCTTTGCCGAGGATGAACATCCATACATGACTACGAAAACCAGCTTGGACAAAGACATTCTTCCCGAACACCGTAAAAGCAGCGACATTCCCTGATAGCTGGCACGGTGCAAACGCCCCGACGATCCCGAGCAACAACGCTCCAATCAACGGTGCTTGTTCGCCCATTCCGTAATACAAATCGGAAAAGGGCTTGCTGATCCATGCGCCATATTGATACAAGTACGAATACCAATCCATGCTTTTCCTCCGACTGGGTCTTCCTTATTCTTTTATTTTACAGACAGGTTGTGAGGAAACTATGAAGAAAAAAAGAAAGGCATTCGCCTCTCCTTTGCTTTATCCCGTCACTTGCAAGCGTCCCATCATGCCGCTTTCTTTGTGTCCAGGGATCGTACAATAAAATTCATAGGTTCCTTCCTCCAATGCCTTCCACACAGTTTCAACAGACTCTCCTGGCTTGGCGTGCAAATGAACCACGCCTTCAGCCTTTGTTCCATGATGCTGCTCCCTGCTCGATTCTAAAATCGTAACGATTTTTCCATGAGACACAACCTCGATATCGTGCTCTACATTGCCATCATTTTGAAAGACGACTTTGATCTCCGTATTTTTTTTCACGGTAAATTGGTTCGGTTGATAGGAAAATTCGACGGCTGTGAGATTGATTTCTATCGCGCGATCGCCTGCATACAGAGCCGGGGATGGAAACGGTAATGATTGGAACCAGAAGAAGACGGCAAGCAGCAACACAGCTGGAGTGCCTGGATGATGAAAAAAAGAGGACCACTTCGTTTCTTTTTTATTGGAATCAATCAGCTTGGCTACGAGCAGCATACTCACGGTATAGAGCATGACAAAAACAAACAGGAGAGGCTCTACTTTTTCACCAGGAACCATCTCTCCCAGCATGGCGCCCATCATCCCACCCATGACACCCGATAAGATTCCTTCCACAATACTCAGGATCGACAAGGGAACCCCTAACAGAAAACCAGACAGTCCACCTGCCAGCATCCCCCACATGGTGGATACATAAAGGTCTCCTCTGTAAACATCGCCCAGGATCAACCCACCGATCAACCCAATCATCATACTGACAGACATCGTGCTCATCATGCCTTGCATATGATCGATTCCCTGCTTTCGTCGCCATATAAACCATGTGAAGCAAACGTAAGCAAAACCGACGTAGATCAGGACCTGATACACCGCGTTCAAGATACCACCCCCGAGTATATTCCCCTCATTGTAAAGTATGTCCTACGCCAACAAAATAGGACAAAGCAAACAAGAAAACCCTCTGACTGCTGTCGAGAGGGCTCACACCTATTCTAATTCACATGCCTGTTAGCACCCATTGCGCTCTCATATTCCCCTTGGTGATGGATACAAGAGACATAATGATCGGATGAGATTCGCTCTAGCATGGGTACCGTATCCCGGCAGTAGTCAACCTGATGGGGGCAACGGATAAGAAAAGGACATCCTCGTTGGATTCCTTCATTCTGCACTTCCCCATCTATTATCAGCTCTTGCCTGTGCTTGAGAAAATGATTAAGATCCGATACCACAGCTACGAGTGCGCGTGTGTATGGGTGAGAGGGATGATACAGAATCTCATGAGTCGGTCCAATCTCGACGATATTCCCTTGATACATGACAGCTATCCGATCACACATGTACGCCGCCGTCGACAGGTCATGGGTAATAAACAGCATCGTCAGACCCATTTCCTCTTTCAATGATTTTAGTAGCTGCAAAACACCCATTCTGACGGATACATCCAGCATGGAGGTCGGCTCATCGGCAGCAACGAACTTTGGTTTTAAAATGAGCGCTCGTGCGATTGCAATCCTTTGCCGCTGTCCCCCGCTTAGCTGATGCGGATACCGTTGTAGGAAGCTTTCGGCAGGTCTTAGTTCGATATGGTTGAGAATTTGAAGCACTTGGTCTCTCTTCTCTTCAAAGGTACTGGATTTTTGATGGGCATGGAGTGGCTCCATTAAGATTTCAAGAATAGTCATTCCCGGATTTAATGAATCGTACGGGTCCTGAAAAATCATTTGCATCTCTTGCCGAATTCCCCGCACTGCCCCTTCCCCTAATCGGCACAGGTCTTGCCCGTCAAAAAGAATTTGTCCTGATGATTCTTTTGTCAGCCGCATAATCATTCGGGCGGTCGTTGTTTTCCCGCACCCACTCTCGCCGATGATCCCGAGAATCTCCCCTTTTTTAATGGAGAAATTCACATTGTTTACTGCATAGACCGTCGTCTTTTTGCTGCGAAAAAACGCTCCCTGCTTCTTGTAAAAGCGTTTGACTAAATTTTGCACCCTCACCAAATCATTATTGGATTGCGACTTTTGCGTATCGGCCATGTCTTAGCCTCCTACAAAACAGGATACAAAATGCCCTTCATGCACTTCTCTTAATCGAGGAGACTCTACCATGCATTTGTCTTGCACATGCTGGCATCTCGTATGAAATCTGCACCCTTTTGGCGGGTCGATGAGCAGCGGTACTGTCCCCGGAATCGAACGGCATTCCTTCTCAGGATCATTTATATCGGGAGTGGCGGCGAGCAAACCTTGTGAGTACGGGTGCCTTGGATTCATAATCAATTGCTCCGTTGTCCCATATTCCACAATCTTGCCCGCATACATAATGGCAATCCTTTCACAGATGGCTGTCACCATCGGCAGGTCGTGAGAAATAAGGATAATGGATAAGTCCATAGATCGTTGCAGATCTTTCAAAATCGCGATGACTTGCGCTTGGGTCAAAACATCCAGCCCGGTCGTCGATTCATCTGAGATAACGACCTGTGGATTACAGGCTAGCGCCATCGCTATAGCTACACGCTGTTTCATTCCTCCGCTGAATTCATGTGGGTACGACTTGCGCCTCTGCCTCGGAATCCCGACCCTTTCCAATAGCTGCTCTGTTCGTCGGATCGCTTCCCCCATCGCTATTTTTTCGTGTAACAAAATCGCTTCCATGATTTGTTCCCCGACCGTAAATACAGGATTTAAGGCATTCATCGCGCTTTGGGGAATAACAGAAATCGATTTCCAGCGAAGCTTCTCGATCTGCTCTGCTGGTGCCTGCAACAAATCGACTCCACCCAACATGGCTTTTCCGCTCATCACCTTACCCGGATATTCGAGCAATCGCAGAATGGACTGAATCACGGTGGACTTCCCGCAGCCAGACTCTCCGATCAGCCCGAGCATTTCCCCCTTTTCCAGGTGAAAGCTGACATCCTCAACAGCTTCTATCACACCATTCGTCGTAAAAAAGTGTGTATGCAGATTTTCGACAACGAGAACTTTATTCAAGGAGAGTCACCCTTTCCGCAGCCGAGGATTAAAGATTTGTTCCAGCGAGTAGCCAGCAAGTGCAAAGCCGATGACCAACGCTGTAATTAACACACCCGGCGGCAAGATCCACCATAGCCATGCATCCGTCAAGAAAGCACTTCTCGCCTGTGCATAATACAGAGTCGTTCCCCAGCTTTTATTCAACGGGTCGCCCAACCCTAAAAAACTGAGGGAAGCCTCAAGCAAGATGGCATTGCTCGCCGCCATGATGAATTGCGATAAAGCGATCGGTACGACACCGGGCAAAATATGACGGAACATCACGGTAGGTACGCTGCTACCTATTGAACGCGCGGCCTCAACGAACCCTTTCGTTTTTATCGTAAGGACCTGTGAGCGAACCACCCTAGCAGGAGATGCCCAGGTCAATACCGTAATGACGAAAATGAGATTCCAAAAGCTCGGACCAATAAACGCCGCAAGCAAAATCATCAAAGGCAAAAAAGGTACAACGAGAACCAAATCTACCAGCCTCATGAGAGCAGAATCGATTTTTCCCCCGAAGTAACCAGCAACGATCCCCACAAGAGAACCGAGCAAGATCGATAACAACGCAGCTAAAATACCGATCGTCAACGAAATGCGCGAGCCGTATATGAGCTCGCTAAAGATGTCTTTTCCAACGTCATTGGTTCCGAGTACATGATCTCCGCCTGGCGGAAGAAATGGCGCGGCTACACGCTCGTCCGGGTCAAAAGGTGCTACAAGTGGTGCCGCTAACGCTATGATGACAAACAAAAGGAGGATCATGGTTCCAATCGCACCGAGTCGACTTGATTGAAAAATGGTCCAGTACTGCAGCCATTTGCCTTTATCCATTGTTCCTTCCCACCTTTGGATCGAGAATCGGGTATAAGATGTCCGCTAGGAAGTTGGCGATGACTACGCTCAGCGTAATGATAAGAAAAGCAGCCTGTATCACCGGATAGTCTCTGCTCAAGACAGCCTCAAACATCAGCCTGCCAATGCCTGGGTAGGCAAACACGGTTTCAATCACTGTTGCCCCACCAAAAATATTTCCGAGACTGAGCATGAAAACCGTAGCGACCGGGAGTAATGCATTCCGCATAGCATGACGGTACTTGATCATTTTTTCTTTTACGCCTTTGGCTCTGGCCATCATAATGTAGTCCTCGCCCAGCACGTTCAGCATCGAATAGCGCATCGTCATATAGGTTGTCGTAACAGTGATCAATACGAGTGTCACCAGAGGTAAAACGAGATGATGGGCAATGTCGACAACTCGATCGATGCCAGTCAGATTGCTCCATGCCGTCTGCGCCCCAAAGATCGGAAACAGCCCCCATTGTGCGGCAAAAATCGCTACAAGAATCATGCCCAGCCAAAAGGACGGCATCGCACTTAAAAACATGAAAATCGTCAAGAGACTAACATCGCTTCTTTTCCCCCACTTCCAGGCAGATATCGTCCCAAAAATGACGCCTATCAAGGTCGAAATCACTAAATTCAATCCTGTTAACAGCAGCGTCCACGGCAACCGCTCCGAGAGCAACTGCGTTATCGGCATCTTTTGTTGGTAGGAATAACCGAAATCCATCGTCGCCATATTCCCCAAATAGATGAGGTATTGCTCCAAGAGTGATTTATTCAATCCATGTGCCTCTAAAATGGCCTCCTTCTCTTCCGTCGTCATGAGCATGATGTCTTCTCCAGCTATATACGCGAGCGGACTCCCTGGCATTAGTCGAGGAAGGAGGAAGTTCAATGTCAGCATAATAAAAATAACGAAAATATATTGAATGACCTTGCCAGTTAGAAATCGGGTCATGTGTACACCTCCTCTTTCGATCATCAACAGGAACAAAGGGTTCCCCCGCAATAACCTTGAAGAGTGTTACTGCAGGGGAAGCTGTCAACCTGATTACCGTTCGCTCTTCGTTTTTCTTCTGCTGAGCAAATACCATCCACCCGCTACGACGACGATAATGATGAGAATGGTCACGATCGAGGTCGTGCCTTTTCCTGTATTCGCATTCGCCTGTTCTTGCGTGGATGCAGATGTGGCACTGTCTGTAGCAGCGGCAGGAGTTGTGCTTGCAGGTGTTGCTGCTGGCTGTTCCGTTGTCACAGCGGATTTTTCGCCATTGGAAACAAAGGAGAGCTTGTTGATAATGCCTTTTCCATCCTGGAATACCCAGCCTTCGTATTTAGCAGGATTGTACGCACTAATTTCCTCCGCATAGTACAAGGGGACGATCGGATACTCTTTGGCTACCTGCTCTTGCATCTGATTGATAATCTGTTGGCGTTTTTCCGGTTCCAACGTGGCATCCAGCTGCTCAGCCAGCGTGTCAAACTCTGCACTTTTGAATCCACCTATATTGGTTCCCCCTTTGCCAGCTAGATCGGAGTGGAACAAATCAATTAATCTGGCAGGGAACAGCTGCATCGTAGTCGACCAGCCAAACATCGTCATGTCATAATTCCGGCCTTTTGTGACATCATATTCGGGCCAGACAAGACTAATCACGGTATCAGGGTCCATCGGTCGAACTTTCATATCAATCCCGATCGTTTTCATCCATCCCGCAATGATTTCGGCAGAGCGTATGCTAGAAGGATTATTTGATTGAACCAGATTGATGAGTTCGAGCTTTTTGCCATCTGGCGCCTCTCGCAGTCCGTCACTGTCCGTGTCTTTATAGCCTGCTTGTTCAAGAATGGATTTGGCTTGCTCAACATCGGTCTTATGTACGACTGCCTTGTTGTAAGAAGAAGTAGCTGGATGAATAAATCCGGGACTTCCTTTTGTGCCAAAACCGAGCAAAACCGTATCTACCAAGTATTGCGGGTCGATGGCAAGACTTATGGCTTGGCGAAATTTCTGATCGGACATCGGGAACTTTTCGGCGTTGAATTGGAGAAACGTAGTAGCAAAACCCGGGCCTCTTTCCACTTTAATAGACGGAGTGCTTTCAAACTCTTTGACGAGTTCTGGCTGGACTCTGCGACTGATGACGTCCAGCTGTCCTGCCTTTAACGCTGTAAACATCGCGTTTGCTTCTGCGATAATTGGGATGACTAACGTATCGATTTCCGGTTTTCCTTTAAAATACTGCGGATTCGCTTTCAGCTTATAAAATTGATCCTTTTTGTAGTCCTCTAAAATGAATGGGCCACTTCCCAAGGAATTGTTGAAGTTATCAGGATCAGTCACAGAGCTCCAAATGTGTTTGGGGAGAATCGGCAAATCAGCGAGAGGTTGAATGAAAAAATCTGGTTCAGGCTTCTCTAACTCCATGATCACGGTGGTTGAGTCGGGTGTTTGAATGTTTTTCACGAGTGAAGCTGGGGTTGTAAAACGGGATTTTTTATATTTCAACAAGTATTCATAAGTGAACCTCACATCCTCTGAGGTCAAGGGCTTTCCGTCCTGCCACAAGATTTGGTCATGCAAAATCATTTTGTATTGCTTGCCATCTTCGGATACCGTGAATTCCTTGACCAGCCAAGGGATGGGTTTGTTGCTTTTATCGAGGATAAATAGCGGGTCGTAGAGAAGATTTACCAGTTCGAGTCCAGGAAAGCCTGTATTGTATGTGTACAGATTCAGGGAGCGTTCATCCTGTGTGATCCCCAGCTTCACCTCCTTGTGATTCTCGGCACCTGCCGGAACAACGAACAACGTGGTAAACAGAGCGATGAGCAGCCATATGATCGCGATTCGATTATGCTTCATCCGACATCTCTCTCCTATTAGTTGATCAGTTCTTTCAAATGGAAGTTCCCATCACGTTTATATGCTTCTGCTAAGGCAAAATGACCATGCGTTGCCAAACCGTGATAGACGTGTATGGCTTGATCGAGTACTTTGTGCACGGCTCTTCCCTTTTCGTAGTCAGAGGGTAACGCGGAAAACCCGGGGACGATTGCCTCCATTGCCTTCGCATCGACCGCTTCCTCAAAATGCTGGCCACTGAACTCCATCTGACTGTGCAAGACATCCATTGCTTGATTTTTTTGTTCCCACACCGATGAAATATCCACGACACAGTTGGGATGATGCGGAGTCATGTAATAGATCGTCGGGATCGGGTGAGCATCCAAGCCGGGCATTTCATCTAAGGCAAACTCCCTGCTTGCTAATGCGATACTTTCTAAAATCAAAATCATGGCTTGTCTACGATCTGGGTCCAAGTCGTGAAAGGAATGCTCCGGATCCTGCGTAATGATAATATCTGGCTTCACTTCCCGGATAATCCGTACGAGCTTTTTCTTGGACTCCGGACTGATATCTACATAACCCGATTGAAAGCCGGGAAAATACATCTGAACCCCCAATACCGATGCTGCCTCTGTAACCTGCGGGCGTGATTTTTCGCTAGACAGCATGATCGAGGCGTACGATTCCCCTCCATTGTTCACGTTTATGGCAAGAGCACCGCCACACTCCACCACTTCCATGCCGTACACACCTAATAGCAACATTTTCTTGCCCATTTTTTCATCTCCCTTGTCATCCTTTTTGATTGATATTTTTTATATTATTAAAATATTCTGACTTTAAAATACTATACCCCACTAGCCTATATTTCGCAATAATAAAAAAGCTTCATTTCTGAAGCTTTTTATTTCATGAGCTTATTCATCGTCGTTAATAGCTCATCAATGACTGCGTTGTCCCCTTCCTGGATGCGTTCAATCACACAGGATTTCATATGTCCTTCCAAAAGGATACGTCCCACTGAATTTAAGGCAGATTGTACCGCAGCGATTTGATTCAAGACATCATCACAATAAGCATCCTTCTCTACCATGCCTTTAATCCCGCGAATCTGTCCCTCGATCCGATTGAGGCGCGCCTGTAAGTTTTGCTTGGTTTTTTCTGAATGATGACTGTTTCGTTCAGATGTATGACAAGACGGAACAACGTTCAATTCTGCACTTGACAATGAGATTCCTCCTCAAAATAATGCAATCAGTTGAGAATACGCTTCGATTATAATGGAAATTTTTCAACTTCTTCAAGAATCATCTTACCATACCCCTACCCGGTATTAAAACCCTCATTTTGATGCCGAGTGCCCAATCGTCATTCAACCAGCACGAATGACACCTCTCCTCTGCTCCCTTGTCAGGAAGACAGCCCTAATTCTTTTCGGACATTCTCCAATCCATATCGCTCGACAAACTTGAAAAACTTCTCTCGCTTTTTCCCATGCGTCTGATATAACGTAATGATGCTTTGGACGATGGAGGATAATTGTTCTTCCTTCACCTGCTCGACCAACAGCTCGGCTGTTTTGGCCTCCATTGTTTTCGATTGGCCTCCAACGTAGATTTCAAAGGTTTCTTTTCGTTTGACGATCCCAATATCTTTTACCAACGGCTCACCACAGGCATTTGGGCATCCCGTATAACCGACCCTCATCGTAAAAGGAACGGTCATCCCTGCAATCGTATCATTTAAATTTCTCGCTGCCTCTAGCCCTTCCATCTCTGCTCCTTTGCAAAAAGAACAGACAGACAAATTCTTCACAACAGAGCCTGTTTCGTACACGCATAAGCCTTTTTCACGCAGTGCTTTTTTCGCATCCTCAGCCTTCTCTTCGTTCATCTCGACAATGAGCTGCTGAAAGATAGACAGCTCAATTTGTGCATCCTCGCCAACGATTTGACCGATCGCTACCATATCTGTTGGAGTAAACACGGAACCTCCGACACGAATTTCTGGACTTACAGCAAACTGTACACGCTTCAAGAGGCATTCCTCCTACACTCATTAATTTTATAATATTCAGTTAAAAAGAGCCGTTAGAAAGGCTGCAATTCAACTATCACAGCCTTTCACGAGACCTCTGCTTTAAACGACATCGTATCCTTGATCTTCAATAGTCTCTTTCACATTTTCTAACGAAACAACGGATTCATCGAAAGTCACGCTTACCTGATTGTCAGCAAGGCTTACCTTTGCTTGGCTAACTCCGTCTAGATTTTGAAGGGCACCTTCTATGGAGATGACGCAGTGATTGCAGGACATTCCTTGTACATTCAAAGTGACATTCATCTTACATCCTCCTTTGATTTTGGGAAGCTTTACTTGATTGTATTTTACGATACCCCTGTATGGTATGCAATACCCAATTTACATTTTCCTGCTGCGTGCCTAATAAATAAAACAGCGGCAAACAAAGACCTGAAAATAACGTCTTAGGCTCGCCGCTATTTTGATTGAACGATCGTACCCATTATTACAATATTTCGATATACCCTTCTGTTCCATGCACGCGGATTCGTTGCCCGTCTTTTATCAGATTGGTAGCATTTTCTACGCCGACAACTGCTGGTAAGCCATATTCACGTGCGATAACTGCTCCATGGGTCATCAGTCCACCAACTTCGGTGACTAGGCCTTTTATGGATACAAACAATGGTGTCCAGCTTGGGTCAGTAAAGGCGGTGACTAATATATCTCCATCTTCTAGATCAGCATCTTCCATGTTTAAGATGACACGTGCTCTTCCCTCTATAACTCCGGAAGAAACAGCGAGACCTACAATAGCTTCGGCTGGGAGATTTTCTCGTTTGTACTCGCCTATAATGATTTCACCATCTGACGTGATAACACGTGGTGGAGTTAGCTTTTCATATAATTTGTACTCGTCTTTTCGTTTGCTGATGATTTGGTTATCTAATTTATTTGTACGTACGACTTCATGAAGTTCTTCAAAAGTGAGATAGTATATATCTTCTTTTTCATGAATAACGTTCGCTAGTACGAGTTGTTCGGCTTCTTTCAGTAAAGCCTGCTTATAAACAAAGTAGCGATTAACCATGCCGTATTTTGGATATTCCCTAAACCCGCTGAAATTCCGGATTAGGTCGATCATTCGTTTTGTTTCTTTGGCTTTTTGTTCCCCATCCGGTAATTGCTTCAATCGCTCTAATAATTCTCGCTCTTTTTTCAAAGCTTCCTGTCGCCCATGCTCAAATTTCCGATTGCTAGCATTAGGCTCAAAGTTTTTGATATTACTAAGAATCATGGGGACCAGTGTAGATGGTTTTTCGCTCCAACGCGTTTTCGTCATATCAATTTCACCGGCACATCGCATTCCGTATTTGTTGAGATAATCATAGATAGCGTCTTGGGTTTCCTGTCCACCATCAAACTTAATCAGTTCATCCAAAAAGTTATCATCTTGTACATGTTGTAAATAATCAATTACTTCTGGATAAGGACGAATGACATCCGCGACATCCAATAGTGCTAGACCCATTTGCGAAGTAATATTGTTTGGTACAGATTGAGAAAGCGTATCTGCTACGTTTTTTTCACCTAACCACTTGTTCATTGTTTCATTGATCCATGATGAAGCATCCATAGCAGCCATAATCACGCCCAAACTCTGTGGGTCAAATAAAATCTTCTTTAATTGCTGCATATCTTCTAGAATAAAATCAAATAAATCTGATCCTGATTTCGTTTGGATGCTTTGTTTTAACTCTTCGATCGAAATTTGACTACTCGTAATCAAATCAGAAACAATTGTCGGATCGCTTTCCATTTGTGCTTGAGAACCCGCAGACGCGATACTATTATTGCTTTTACTGGAACTCAGTTCTTTTTTATCGTCTGGTAAGGATTTTATAAAATCTCCTCGCTCCATTATGGTCATAAGTGCGTCTTTTATAAGAGGATGGGATTGTCCCAGGGTATCTAGTAATGTTTGTCTGCTGTCAGGTGAAGCCAGCATATTTGTAACATTAACAAACAACCTTCCACCAGCTTTACGCATGGGTGCAGGAGTCGTTAACAAGAAAAAAGACAATCCCAGTGGCTTCATGGCATCGGTCATCATTTGTTGATGGCCGACTGATACGTACACGTGATTTTCTTGATCATTCGCTTCAGGGATCGGGTATAAAGTCGTGATTGGCCGACTCTGGACAATATAAAAAGTATCATCAACGAAACACCATTCAATATCTTGTGGGCAACCAAAATAAGCTTCGATCTGTCTTCCAATACGTGCTAGTTGTAAAATTTGTTGTTCAGTAAGTGTTTGTGTCTTTTGCTGATCAGGATCGATCTGCTGTGTCTCTGTTCCGCCTTCTTTTCGTCCATAGATCGCCAATTTTTTGGTTGCTATCCTCTTATCAACGATTTCCCCTTCCTGTACTTTATAACAATCGGCGGAGACCAACCCCGAGACCAGTGCTTCTCCAAGTCCAAAACTGGCATCGATTGATAGCAACTTCCGGCTGGATGTAATTGGATCAGCGGTAAATAAAATGCCTGAAGCATGTGGGAAAACCATTTTTTGAACGATAACGGATATGAAAACTTGACTGTGGTCAAATCCATTTTGAATACGGTAGATTACCGCTCGATCCGTAAATAGGGAAGCCCAACATTTGCTGATATGCTGCAAGATGGAATCGACGCCGATGATATTTAAATAGGTGTCTTGTTGACCAGCAAAAGAGGCATGTGGTAAATCTTCAGCAGTCGCACTAGATCGCACGGCATAAGCGTGTTCCTCTCCAAACTGGGAGAGATAGTGAGTAACGGCTTTCACAACATCGGAAGGAATTTCTACTTCCATAATGATCTGTCGAATCTTCCTGCTGATTTCACCAATTTGATTTCGATCTTCTACTTTTAGCATGGCTAATCGATCCAACAAAGCATGATACGCTTCGTTTTGTACGATGGCTTTTTGATATCCCACTGTTGTAACACAAAATCCTTCTGGTACTTGTATTCCTTGAATTTTTGATAACTCCCCTAAATTCAGCCCTTTTCCGCCAACGAGCAAAAGCTGCGTTTTTTCCATTTCCTGAAAACCGAGAACGAAAGAACTCATTCAACATCTCTCCTACCCATTAAATTGAGAAAAAACATTTGACAAGAGTTCACCGGAATGGTACGATTAAAGTGTAAGGTTCAGCACTTATGCTTTCAACAATAAAAACAGTCGTAATCCGATTATATCATCGTGTCTATACATGTGCAATATGAACGAACCTGGTAAATTACCCAGGTTCTTTTTTGATTTTCCACAACCAATACCTTATTGAGTCCACCAAAATGGATTTTACATTAGACTCAGTCGTATAGCTGATAAGTCGTAGTAACACATATACGAAGTGATGGGAAATTGATACAATGTAGGATATCTCTTTGATGTATGAAAATGGAGGCTTCTGTTTTGGAAACAGCAAATAATAAGTTTAATGAATTTTTAAATATTGCAAGAATCCTAAACAGTGAACTTGACATTATTCCAGTTTTGTACGGCTCTCTAGGTCTACAAATGAAATCAGGCATTGACTTCGATCCACAAGATATTGACCTTCTTGTGCCATTAGAATTTCTGAACGAGAGGTGGAGCGACTTACAGCTGACAGTTGAAAAAATGGGTTACACCTTTGTGGACTTGCAAGAACATGAATTTCGTAAGGAAGGAATCAAGCTAGCATTTTCTTTTATGGAAGATTTGGCTGATTTTGCAGGTGTAGATTACACAAGACTTGAACGAATTGAATTAGATGGAGCGAAGTATCAAACATTACGTTTAGAAGATTTCTTAAAGGTTTATTCTAGATGCTTACACGACAGCTATAGAAGGACAAAAAACAATAATAAAGACGTAACAAAAATAGATGTAATTAAAGGATTGCTACAGTCTCATTCAACTAACGGTTTCGATAGTTAAATAAAAAGAGGTATTCAGGAATGTATTTTTTGCTCCTGAATACCTTTTTATTTTCCAATTCGATTTCTCTCTATCGCTAAAAGATAGGGAGTTTTTCCTTACGCTTCTTGGCTGAGATGCCTCCTGGTGGGAACAAAAAACACTTGCTCCACCTCATTCGCAGATAATGGGCGACTGTAATAGTACCCTTGAATTTCCTTGCAATGATTTTCTGTTAAAATGTCCAACTGATCCTTCGTTTCAATGCCTTCTGCAATCACATCCAATTTCAGATGCTGCGCCATCGAAATAATGGTGGCCACAATGGCTTTATCGTTATCATTTCGAGACAGGTCTGTTATGAAGGAGCGATCAATTTTTAGTTTGTGGATCGGGAACTTTTTCAAATAACTCAATGAACTGTAGCCCGTACCGAAATCATCCAAGCTGATTCTCGTTCCGATTTTGTTTAACTCATGCAGGATACTGATCGATACTGCCGGATCCATCATCATGCTCTCCGTGATTTCCAGTTCCAAAAAGTGCGGGGCAAGCTTGGTTTCAGCGAGAATATTTTTGATGTACTGGACTAGGTTCCGCTGGTGGAATTGATGAGAGGACAAGTTGACGGAGACGGGTATCAACGGTCCCCCTTTATCATGCCACTGCTTCATTTGCCTACACGCTTCGCGAAGCACCCATGTACCTATCTCATAGATCATCCCTGTCTCTTCTGCAATAGGGATAAACACTCCCGGTGAAAGCATCCCCTTGGTTGGATGATTCCACCTGACGAGCGCCTCCACTCCGATCATGCGATTACTTTCCGCATGAAATTGAGGTTGGTAATACACCACCAGTTCATTTCGTTCAATTGCTTTTCGGAGATCACTTTCGATTTCAATATTTTCCAGCAATTGGACATCAAAATCTGACGTATAGAATAGGTGACCATTTTTTCCCTGTTTTTTCACCTCGTACATAGCCGTATCCGCTTTTTTGAGCAACGCGACGACATCTGTACCGTGGTCTGGGAATATTGCCGTTCCAATACTTGCTGATATGTAAAATTCACTGTCTTTTAGCGAGAATGGCTGTTTCAACGCTTCAATGATCTTATCAGCTAAACTCGCCGCTTCCTTGCGGTCCGCTCCGGTTGCGCAGAGGATGGTAAATTCATCTCCCCCCATCCGCGCAATGGTTGCATGGTACCCTTCTGCACTTTCTACGATTCGGTTACTGACTCCCTGCAAAAAGATATCGCCATAGGAGTGTCCCAAGGAATCATTGATCATTTTGAACCGATCGATGTCAATAACCATGACAGCAAAGCTCGATGAATCTTGGCTACTTTTTTCAATCGATTGATGAAGGACTTGATTAAACTTTCTTCGGTTCGGTAGGTCGGTCAACTCATCGTGATAAGCTAAATACTTGATTTTTTCTTTCGCGCGATTCTCTTCCGTAATATCCTTCACAATGATGTGATTCCCCACTACCTCTCCTTCAATCTCAACCGGGACATTGAGCACACTCAGCTCCACGAG
This sequence comes from Brevibacillus sp. NPDC003359, assembly GCF_042878995.1. NCBI lineage: Bacteria > Bacillati > Bacillota > Bacilli > Caryophanales > Paenibacillaceae > Brevibacillus > Brevibacillus sp. NPDC003359. The sequence continues at coordinate 139,210 of NZ_JBIAOR010000001.1, read as the reverse complement.
ATTTCCGTTCGGATGAAGGATGGTCGTCTCAAAATTATTACGAATGGGCTGAAAAGACTGGGCAAAAGAATCTTTGGTGATATCCCTTTTCTCCTCAACAATATGCATGCCAATTTTGGATACATGTTGATTCATGAATTCTTCTTCCAGCAGTCCACCAATCTTCGTGACAGCCGGGTTCATTTTGATAATACATCCACCTGTATCTAAGGAAATAATGCCGTACTCGTTATTTTTATAAAGGGAACGATACCAGCTTTCATTTTCCTGAATGACCGTATCTTTTTGCGAGAGTCGTTTGTTAATAAATAAGCCGAACAATGTAATGCCGATCAGTAAAAAGGTGGCCAAAACAATGATATAAGCCAGGGTCTCCGATTCGATCTGCGTTTCCACCTCGGTTGTCGGCATTTCCGTTACGTAGAAATGCGCGGCAACCATCCCGGTGTAATGCATACCCGCGATTGCAGCTCCCATAATGAGTGAGCTGCCCAATTTGTATACATACGCGTATTTCGACTGATCACGGCGAAAGTAAAACAAGAGCCAAAGTGCTGCTGCCGAAGCAGTCGCTGCGATGATGACGGATAGAATAACGATCCACGTATTGTATGTAATCTCGATAATCATTGCGGCCATTCCAACGTAGTGCATCCCAGATATTCCAGCAGCCATAAGAATTCCCGCGATACCTAGCTGTCTTTCATTCAGGTTGCTTTTCGTGACTGTAAACAAGGCTATGCTTGAGACAAAAATGGCAAGGACGACGGATAGGATGACATATTTCATGTCATACAGAACCTTTATGGGGAGGGTAAGTGCCAGCATTCCTACAAAATGCATAAACCATATTCCGAGCCCCATCGTTGTGGCACCAAAAATCAACCAGAGTAGCTGATGCTTCCCCTTACTTGTACTCACTCTGGCTGCCAGGTTGAGAGCAGAAAAAGAAGCTGCAACCGCGATTAAATAAGATAGTATCACAAGGAAACTGTCGTACGTCCCATGTATCTGATGATCCAAGCTTCTTCACCGCTTTCCTTTTGTTAATCTGGATGGTTTCACTTAAACCATGCTGCCTGATTCTCCATAACGATTTATTTGCAAAAGCGAATCGATTTCTTTTGTGGGGAGCGGTTTACTGTAAAAGTACCCTTGGACTTCGTTACACATTTGTTCCTTTAGAAAATCAGCATGTTCTTGTGTTTCTACTCCCTCTGCGATAACGGCAATTTTCATGTTGTGTGCCATATGAATGATCGTTTTAATAATGGCTTGATTCCGTGGATTCAAATTCCGGACAAAGGATTGGTCGATTTTTAGCCGATCGATCGGAAATTGACTTAAATAGCTCAAAGAACTGTAACCCGTCCCAAAATCATCAATACTGATGCTAATCCCGAGACTTTTCAATCGATTCAAAATCCGAATGGTGTAGTCCACGTCCAATGCCATGCTTTCCGTAATTTCAAGCTCTAAAAATTGAGGTGCTAGTCTCGTCTCTTCCAAGATGGAGGTAATCATCTCGATGAGATTGTTTTGCATAAATTGACGCAAAGAGATATTCACTGCAACCGCAAGCTGTGAATGCCCTGCTTCCTGCCATGCCTTTGTCTGTTGGCAGGCTGTACGCATCACCCATTCGCCAAGTGGTACGAGCAAGCCTGTTTCTTCTGCGATCGGAATAAATTGAATAGGTGGGATGAGGCCGAGCTCTGGATGTTCCCAACGAATCAAAGCCTCCATGCCTATTATCTGGCCCGTCTGCAAAAGAACCTTCGGCTGGTAGTGCAGCGTAAATTGTTTCTCATCCAAAGCTTTTCGCAACTCTCTTTCAAGCTGTAGCTTTTTGGCTAGAACCTGATGCAGCTCCTCCGAGAAAAATTGATAATTATTTTTCCCTTGCTCTTTTGCCAAATACATGGCGGCGTCCGCATTCTTCAACAGCGCTTCAATATCTTCTCCATCATCTGGATACATGCTGATGCCGATGCTTGGTGTAATGAAGATTTCGATATGCTCTAACGTAATCGAATCGGACATGTTCGTGATGATTCGCTGCGCAATTTCGCCAACCTCTTTGCGTGTGACACCTGTGAGAACGATGGCGAACTCATCTCCACCTAGTCGAGAAACAGAGTCCCCTTTTCGCAAACAACCGATTAGACGATTTGCTACTGCCTGTAAAAGCACATCCCCAATAGAGTGACCAAGCGTATCATTTATGTTTTTAAATCGATCCAAATCGATGAACATCACGCCAATTTCCTTGTCTTTTTGTTTTGCTTTGAGCATGGCCTTTGCCAGTTTTTCATGAAAAAGCGTTCGATTAGGCAGGTTGGTTAAGGAATCGTAATGGGCCATATAGCGAATCGTTTCTTCCGCCTTTTTTCTCTCGGTGATATCAATCATGGAGCCTACCAGTTCCACGATCTCCCCGTTTTCCTCAATAGGTGACAGCGTAATATAATAATCATTTCCGGATAATTTCAGTTCAAAGGTAACGGGCTCACCAGCAAACGCTCTGCGAAAATTGCTTTCCAATTGCTCAGCCACATCATAAGGAAAGATTTCATACGACGTTTTTCTCAGCATCCTCTCAGATGTTAACCCAAGCTCTTCTGCAATTTTCCCTTCACACAAGGTATAGGTGATGTTCCCTTTCGGATCTGTCACGATCTTGAACACACAGTTTTGCAAGTTTTGAACCGTTCTTCGAAAATCGTTTTGCAATGCTTCTGCCAAAGCTGCCTCTGCTTCAATTCGGTCGGTAATATCCGTGCGGATCGACACATATTGATACGGTACTCCCCGGTCGTCTAGAAATGGCACGATGGTCGTATTCATCCAGTATTCATTGCCGTTTTTGGCGCGATTCTTCACTTCGCCCTTCCAGACTCGACCTTGCTTGATCGTTTCCCACATCAATTTAAAAAACGACTTGGAATGATAGCGAGAGTTAATGACCCGATGTGTATTTCCTACTAATTCATCCACTTCGTATCTGGAGATTTCACAAAACTTGTCATTTACATAGGTAATGACGCCTTTATCGTCTGTAATCGCTACAATCGAAGATTCATCAAGTGCATTTTTGATATCGTGCAAGTCTTTCATCGTTTTCGAAAGAGACTCTTCCATCTGCTTTCGTTTCGTGATGTCCGTCCCGATTGCCACGTACTGATAAAGGAATCCACTGTCGTTCATGAACGGCACTAATGTCATGCTAAGCCAATATTCCGTACCGTCCTTTGCCCGATTTTTCATTTCGCCTTTCCATACTTTTCCTCGGCCGATTGTATCCCATAACGCTTTAAAATAGTTTCGCGAATGGAAACCGGAATCGACGATGTTATGGTTCATACCGATTAATTCGTCTCTACTAAACTTGGAGATTAGACAGAAGTTGTGATTGACGTAGGTGATGATTCCTTTTTCATCTGTTATCGAAATAACAGATGACTCTTCCAATGCAGATAATGCATACTTAACATCTCTGATTTGATTAAACACATGGCACCCCCACCTGTTGTCGCACTACAATTGAAACTTACGGATGGAATGCTGCAGCTCTTCTGCCATTTCGGCGAGTGTACTGGAAGCGGTTGTAATCTGATCCATAGAAGCTGATTGTTCTTGTACAGAAGAAACTACGCTTTGCGTATTTTCCGCTGCCATTCTTGAAACATGCGCAATTCCCTCTATAAATTCCACTACGGAAACACTTCCGTTATTGGCTTCTTTGATTTGTCCTGACATTTCTTGTGTTCTTTTCGAGACTTCGTCTACTACTCTTAGAATTTTATAGAAGGCAACCCCAGCTTGTTCGATCATGATGACTCCTTCTTTAACAGCTATGTCCCCTTGACTCATGACGTGAATCGCCATTTCCGTATCTCTTTGAATATCCCCGATGATGGATGTGATTTGCGAAGCTGCTTGTGCGGATTGTTCTGCTAATTTGCGAACTTCATCCGCTACGACTGCGAATCCTCTTCCCTGTTCTCCCGCTCTCGCCGCTTCAATCGCTGCGTTTAAAGCCAATAAGTTCGTTTGACTAGCGATTTCGGTAATAATCGAAACGATTGAGCCGACTTCTTTTGATTTTTCGCCGAGCATGTTGACCACTTCGGTAGAAGAACTCACTCTTTGATTAATCTCATTCATTTGCTCGATTGATTTTACTACCACTTCATTGCCTTCGGTTGCAGTTTGGTTCGCTACAACGGATGACCCGATCGCATGCTCCATGCTCATTGATACTTGCTGCATAACTTGAGAGATGTTCACTGCGATCTGTGTGGCATTCTCGGCATCATTGACTTGCTGCTCAGCTCCTACTGCAATACCTTGGATCGATTGCGATACATGCTCTGCTGTCTGACGTGTTAATTCGGAGCTGGCGGTCAATTCCTCGGAGGATGCGGCTACTTGTTGTGAATGGAAAGAGACTTGTTCTAACAAATCTTGCAGATTGCGCTTCATTTGGGAAAAATGCCGGGCCAGTTCACCGATTTCGTCGCGATTCTTGATTTGAATATCTGCTGAGGCTAAGTTCCCTGCGGCAATTTGTTCTGCTGCATTCGTGATCAATAAAACGGGACGAGAAATGGCACTTCCAATGAAAATGGCGATACCTACTCCAGTGAAAAGCGCCAGCAAGCTTAGCACGATAACCAGAAGCTTCGTAGATTGAATATTGCTATCCAGCTCAGTAATATCTTGTTCCAACAGCTTCTGTTCGAGATCAACGAATTCTTGGGCTTTTTGAATAAATAATTCGCCGACTGGTGTGCATTCATCTCTGACCAAGCGCGTGTACTCTTCTACTTTGTTTTGTTGTTTTAATGCAACAACCCGATCAATAATTTTCTCGTGTTGGGCATGCAGCTCGTTCATCTCTGCTACAAGCTTTTGTCCTTCAGACGTCATGCCCATTTGGGATAGTTCTGATGTAAGCTCTTTATAGCTGTCATTTGCTTTTGTATAGCCCGTCAGATAGCTGTCGTCGCCTACAATGACATAACCGCGTGCATACTTTTGACGTTCACTTACACTTGCGATAATGTCCTTGGACAACATCTCCTTGTTGACACGATCTTGGATCATCTTACTGTAGCGAGAATCGATGGATGAAATCTGAGAATAACCAATCCCTGCGACTGCCACTAAAAGCAATAACACTGCCAAAAAGCCTAAAAAAAGCTTTTTCCTTACTGTCATCTTCATAATAGTTGTTTCCTCCATCGTAATTCTACGAATTATTTCTCTTTCTGTGAAAGATGTAAGTTATTTAATAATCCCTTTCTCTTATGTAACGGCATTTTCTATAGGTCTTTTGAACTTTTTTATCATACAACATCGTCCTGAAACATCTTTGAAATTCTTTTCGACAATATAAAAACCCCGACTGCAACGGCAGGCGAGGCTTTCTTACAAATATTATCGTTTCGGAGCACGAAAACCTGCTTGCTGCGCTTCTTCCTCCGTCGCAAACCACATTTCCGCTTTTGTTTGCTCGTAGCTAGCCGAGCCAGGAACGTGATAGATTTTGTCGCCTTTGCTGTTTATATTGCCCTTGATGGTCTTGCCTTCTGGTGGCGCGGTGTCTGCCGCGGTATTGTTCTTGGACTGTTTTGGCTTGGCTTTCTCCGTAGGAGTCTCTGTCTGCTTCCCTTCTAAGGCCCACAGCCCGCGATTCTGCTCCCGCGCCTCACGCTCGGCTGCTAGGAACAGGTCTGCTTGGGCTACATTCGGTGGGATCGTCATGATCCGGGCGTAGCCGTCACGAATGAGCTTTTCATTGACGAATGTGCCGTCTTCCATATATACATAAGCAAGCAAACGCTTGTATTTGTCATAGGGCTCGACATCGAACTTCAGCTTGACCTTTTTTCCGGTTAAAAGCTCTTTGGAGTAATTGCTCGCTTCTTTCCCATATGGTTCGACTGGATGGTTGGGTTTCACTGTTTCCGGGGTATCTACGCCAATCATACGTACTTTTTCCCCACTGTCCAGCTCGAATGTATCGCCATCAACCACTCGTTTGATCACAGCATCTATCTCGCCGTTAGCTTCGGGCTGCCCGGATGCTCCACATGCCGAAAGCAAAAGAACCAGTGCGAGCAGATATATTCTTACGTGCTTCATTTTCTTTCTTCCCCTCTTCTACGTTGCATTGTTTTCCAGCGTAGTGGATTTGCCAACGCAGGTCAATAGGAGAGGAAAAAGTACAAACGTTCAAGATTGCTTCTCCCTGACCCCTTACGTCGCGCCACGGGAACAGTCGCCGCGCGAGCATGTGTTGAAGAAAGAAGTCCTTTTTTCCTAACGAAAAAAACGACCTGCGGCAAGGTCGTTTTGTCTATACGTCCAGACTTTAGTCACGATCGGCGCTAAACAAGAACAACAGGACGACCACGACAATAATAATCCATATAAATTCCTCGTTATCACGATCAAAAAAACCGTCGAACAGACCCATGGTGGAGTCCTCCTTTCCTTCTCGCTACAGCCTATGCAGAAGGCTATACGCGTGCCAGTAGTTGGAAGAGCCCAAAAGTGAAATGCGTGTTCAAAAGACGACTTATTAAAAAACATCCTAAGGATGATCTATTTACAAGTAGACAAGATCAAATGCGTATAGGTGCCAAGCTGTCTTACTTCATTTGTAAACCCAAGATTTGCAAGCTCCTGTAGCAATCGGGAGCGATCTGCATAACAGCGATCCTGAATATCAGCTATCATTCTCGTATGACCTGCCTCCTCCAGCGCATCAAGATGAGCTTGTCTATGCGTCTGGTCCACAAACATCAAATCGGCAATGACCAACCGCCCCCCTGATTTTAATACGCGACGACATTCCGTCAAGGCCAGCTGCTTCTGATCATCGGTCAAATGGTGCAAGGCATAACTCGTAGCTACAAAATCAAATCGATTTTCTAAAAACGGAAATGCGAAAAAGGTCCCCAGTTTCGTCTCGAGCTCTGGGTGTTTCGCTCTGCATTGCTTCAGCATTTGCGGAGATTGATCGAACCCGCTCATCCTAGCTCCTTTTTTCACGAGACGCCCTGCGAGGTTTCCTGTACCCGTTCCGGCATCCAAGCCGCACTCTCCCGGTTTGACCACAACTGTCGCGACGACCTCGTCCAGTACGTTTTCGTACGATTCATGACCATTCCCGCCATGTACCCATTCATCATAACGGTCAGCCCATTCATTAAAATTCCATCGATCCACCCAGTTATCCCGCGTCTGCTTCAATCGCTTGTTCGCTTCTGCCAGTGTAAACAGCTCTCCTGGATCAATCGTTTCTCTGCCCTTTATCCGCTCAATCATCGCTTCTGTCGTTTGGATGACCTTGCTCATTTCTACCCACCTTGTATACATAAACGAACGCTGCAGCTCTAAATAATGGAGAAGACTGCCTTCCTGATCATTCATTTGAATCAAAAGCTCCCGAATGTCTTCTACCGCCATCCCGACCTCGCGTAGTGTAATGATGGTTTGCAGCCTCCAGACGTCTTCCTCTGTGAACTGGCGATACCCGGACACATCTGCTTTCGATGGCTTGATCAACCCTTTTTCTTCATAATATCGAATCGCACGCGGGGTTATTTGCAAGCGATGGGCCATGTCTTTGATTTGCATGGAACTCTCTCCCTGTATCATTCTTTCCCTATCATAAACCTTGACGCAGCGTGAATGTACAGAACGAAAGAAAAAAAGCTGCCGAGATTCCTCCCGACAACTCGTTTCTATCCTATTAATGTGTCGCCGGCTCGGAAATTTGTTGGAGAGCGTCACTCGCCTCATCCTGGTGAACTTGGCGAACAGCCATATCTGCCAGCGCCACAATGCCAACCAGCTTGCCCTTCTCGACGACAGGCAATCGACGAATTTGATGTTGGGCCATGATCCTTGCCGCTTCATCAACCGTTGTTCCTGGTTGACCGAGAATAATGTCCTGTGTCATGACTACCTCGGTGGCAGTCGATCCTTCATGCTTTTCAGCCAAACCGCGAATTACAATATCGCGGTCCGTGATGATACCGATCACATCATTTTTTTCATCCACAACCGGAATGACCCCTACATTCCAGTCACGCATTTTGCAAGCCACTTCATACACATTATCCTTAAGCGTCACAGTAGCGACATCTTTTGTCATAATTTCGCGCAGTGTGCGATTTTCCAGCTTTGCCATTTCCTTCTCCTCCTTTTGCTAATCAACGATTGTAGTTTGTCCGCTCACCTATCGTTTCATTCTCAAGAAAGAGTATGATATATTGCGCTTCTTCCAAAAACAGACTATGATTAATAAGTGAATATCTCACCCATTTTTAGGAGGAAAAAGAATGGTCATTAAGGACACGGGGATTGGCACGAAAGAAGTCTTTTTCGCCGATCTGGAGCACTACATGAGCGAACTCGGCTTTGATCGCGGCGCTTGGGATTACAAGCATGCTACATACGATTATAAAATCCATGATAAAGGCAACGTCTTCTACCTGCGTATCGAAGCAAACGTGTCAGAAGGCAAACTGGAGGATACGCACGCCGTCCTGAAGCTCGAAGATCCTTATATGGGCAAACATCTTTTCCCACACGGTCTGGATTACGATTACCCAATGCCGGACTCCGTGGTAAAAACAGCGAAATTGAAGCTGCAAATGCTGGGCGAAAAGCTGTCCTCACACTAAAAAATGAAATGGCACGGTGTACAGAGAGGAATCCCCTCTCTGTTTCACGTAGAGGGGGGTATTTTTATGAAGACGAGGGGCGTTCCTGACTTCTTGCTCCTGTTTTTGACCGCCCTACTTGTTGGGTTTGGCATAACCATGGTGCTCAGCTCTAGCTCCATTTTCGCATTGACTAGTTTTACAAGCGGCGGCTGTGATTATTGTGGCGGAGATGAGCTCTATTTCGTGAAGCGTCAATCGGTTTTCTTGCTGCTCGGTGTCGTTGGGATGCTGGTGGCCATGAACATTCCCTTCTCCTTTTATAAGAGAAATTTCTTATTGATAGCGTTCGTCAGTTTCTTTTCTTTGCTCCTGGTCCTTGTTCCAGGTATTGGTAAGCAAGTTAACGGAGCCCGATCGTGGTTTGAAATCGGTTCTGCAACCTTACAGCCTGCGGAGTTTGCCAAGCTTGGCCTTATTCTGTACTTGGCAGCGATCATCTCCAAAAAAGGGAACGGGATACAAAAGCTGAAATCTGGTTTGATGCCCCCACTGATGGTAACAGGGATGTTTTTTATGCTGATTATAGTCCAACCCGACCTCGGTTCTGCTGCCATCTTGCTCGGGTGTGCTTTGATTGTCATGATCTGTGGTGGGGCCAAAATCCGTCAACTGATCGGTCTCGGTGCACCAGCTGTGACTGTTGCACTATTGGTATACATCACAGCAAAGCCCCATGCCTTGAATCGGATTTACTCCTACCTCAATCCATGGAGTGATATGGATGGCACTGGCTATAACATCATTCAATCCTGGATTGCGATTGCACATGGCGGTTTGACTGGGACAGGCTTTGGAAAAAGCATTCAAAAGTATTTGTACTTGCCGGAGAGGCATACCGATTTTATTTTCTCGATCATGACAGAAGAGCTTGGTTTTATCGGTGCTTCTGTGTTCCTCTTGATCTACTTGCTTTTCTTGTTGCGCGGCATCCATATTTGCCTGCGCGTAAAAGACACCTTTGCCAGTCTTGCCGGAATCGGTGTTGTTAGCATGTTCGCCATACAGGCGATCTTAAACATTGGCGGAGTATCGGGTTTGATTCCACTGACAGGTGTACCACTGCCGTTTATCAGTTATGGTGGGTCCTCCTTACTCGTATGTCTGCTCGCCACTGGCTTTTTGCTCAGTATTTCGCGGGAAGTCAGTCGCCAGAAGGTAGAAGAGCAATTGCAAAAACAACCATATACCATGTAAGAAACATACGTAAGGGATACCGGATGCGTCCAGTATCCCTTTTTTCTTACTCGTTTCGAAGGAGTTCGATTGTTTCCACCCGTACATTCACAGCTTCCACATACAGACCCGTCAATGTTTCCACCGCTTCTTTTACTTTTTCCTGCAGGACGTGACAGACGTGATGGATCTGTGCACCATAACGGATGGACACACTCATGTCAATGGTGACTCTGTCGTCTATTACAGATACGGTAATGCCTTTCGCGCCGCCATTCAGCTTTTTCGCCAAGTCTTGATATAATCCGCCTGAACGGACTGTGACTTCCAACACTTCTTCTACAGCAACGCCAGCAATGATCGCGATCACCTGATCTGCTACTCTGATTTCGCCAAGCCTGTCAGCCATCAGGACGTCCTCCTCTTCGCCCGTTTCGTACTTCTCCCACTGGTTTCATTTACCTTTTCTCACATTATAAACAATTCATGCTTGGGCTTGGAAGGAAATTTGTTTTTTTCTCTCCGTTAGTGTCGGAGACGTGCACTGAATGTCGACGAGTGTCAATTGATCTGCTGCGAGCGCCTCCCGCAATACCGGCTCCAAGGCATGTACCTCTTTGACGACCTTCCCACTGATTCCGCAAGCATGCGCCAATTGCTGAAAATCCGGATTACGCAATTTCACTCCAAATGGGATCAAACCAGCCTGACTCATTTTGACCTCTTCTAATCCCAATGTCCCGTTGTTCACCACGAGAATCACAATTGGCAGTTGGAGCTGCACCGCTGTCATAAGCTCTGCCAGATTCATTTGCAATCCCCCATCCCCTGCGACGCAGACGACCTGTTTCTCAGGATAGGTTAGCTTTGCAGCCACAGCCGCAGGCAACCCAAACCCCATCGTTCGCCACTTTCCGGAAAAGAGTGGCGTCTGTTTTTTCCCCCGAAACGCACGATTAAACCAAATGGTGTGCTCTCCCGTATCTAGGACGATAATCGCATCTTCATTTACCAAGCTCCCAAGCGTATGCATCAAGGTTTGTGGCTTCACTTGTTCACTCGCTTGCTGAATAACAGCCTGCTCTGTTTCCTCGCCAAACTCTCCATGCCACCGTTTGATCTGTTCCTGCCACGCATCATCCAGCCTGCGTGATTGCAACCGTCTCATCCAGATAGGCAGGACATCGTCCAATTCGGCCGTGACAGACTGGAGGTAAGGGTGCGCATGAATCGACCCAGGCTGATGATCCACTTGAATGACGGACAGTTTCTTTGGCAAAAAAGCGCGGGGGAACCAGCTCGCTCCCAAAATGAGCAACAAATCTGCTTCCGCTAGGGCATGTAAAGCTGTTTCGCTGCCCCCCTCTCCCCACCCCCCGATCACAAGTGGATGAGATTCATCTACCGCCCCTTTTGCTCCAAGCGACAGCAATAGGCCTGCCCCTAACTGTTCCGCTAGCTTCACACACGAATCCACCGACTTGCGAGCACCAATTCCAAGCAGTATGAGAGGCTTTTGCGCCTTCACAACCTGCTCGCAAGTGAGCTCTATCTCCATCCGATCGGGATAAATGGCATGTGGAATGCGTGGAAGTGCAGGAAGGACAGCATCTGAAGTCGTCTGGGTAAAGACGTCCTTGCAAATGGAGAAATGCGTCACTCCTTTTTGCAGCATAGCCGTGACAAATGCTTTGTGCAGAACACTTTGGATTGCATCAGGATGTGTAATCGTCGTCGAATAAAAACTGATGGGACGTATCATGTCTTCTTGTGAGATAAACTGCTTGTACGCGCCCCCCAGCTTGTATGTCTCCACTTGACCTGTAATCGCAATGACGGGTGCGCGATCCGTATGCGCATCTGCAAGTCCATTCAGCAGATTGACGAAACCCGGCCCCATCGTCGCGGTACAAACAGCCGGACACCCCGTCAGTTTTGCTTCCGCACTTGCCATCATAGCCGCAGCAGATTCATGCCTGCATGAAATGTACTGAATGTCGGATTGCTTCGCGATCTGATCCAGCCAGGCAAAGATTCCGTCACCTGCCACACCGTATATTCGCTTCACTCCCCATCTGATCAATTGATCCGTCAAATATTGCGCGACCTGCATGAAAACCCTCCCTTTACGTAACGTAGTCCCTTGCACATTCACAACTGATAGTCTACGCATTCTCCATTATTTTACTAAGGCCAAAATGACGGAAGTTGGAGAACCTAACAATAATCAACTGATATTCAAATCCATACCCGAAGGAGGGTAAAAAATGAAACAGCCTGTCAAATGGCTGCTAGCTGTAGTAGTATTCGCACTTCTAGTTACGACTGCGGTTATGGTATCTCCGGTGCGCTCGGATGCATTCAGCAAGCAGATCGTCAAAGTAGGGGCAGAAGGCTCAGACGTGCGTGAAATGCAGTATCGCTTGAAGCACCTTGGATTCTATACGGGAAAAGTAGACGGCGTATTCGGATGGCGTTCTTATTGGGCGTTGCGTAACTTTCAGTATGAGTTTGGCTTAACCGTAGACGGTGTCCTCGGGGCGCAGACAAAAGTAAAGCTGTACAACTCAACGAAAAATTATAAGCCCACGGCTACTGATCTCGGTGTGCCACAAACAGCTACACCTGCACCATCGAAGCCTTCTAAGCCTTCTAAGCCTACCTATCACGCAGCCGGAGTATCGGAGAATGACCTACGCTTGATGGCGAATGCCGTGTATGGAGAAGCGCGTGGAGAGCCTTACATTGGCCAAGTGGCAGTAGCCGCTGTTATTCTGAACCGGACGAAGAACTCGTCCTTCCCTAATACACCAGCGGGCGTTATCTTTGAACCTCGTGCCTTTACGGCTGTGGCCGATGGACAGATTTGGCTGACACCGAACGAACAGTCCAAAAAAGCAGTGAATGATGCGCTCAAAGGTTGGGACCCATCAAACGGAGCCATTTATTATTTCAATCCGGATACGGCTACATCCGGTTGGATTTGGAGCCGGCCTCAAATCAAAAAGATCGGCAGACACATTTTTTGCCGCTAGCTGCCCATAAAAAAAACAGGCGCGACAGTCGTAAACTGCGGGCCTGTTTTCCTGTTCTAGCCTCCATTCGAACGTTGCGATTGCATATGCTGGGCCATTTTGATGAATCGCTCTTCCGGTTCTGTGGTACCGCAAACTCCACATTGAATCATGTAGTTCTCACCTTTGTACGGCTGATGAAACAGATCGAGCTGTTCTTGATTGAGTTCTGCTACGACTTCGCCTGACTGTGGGTCCAGTCTTATATAGCGAGGGGTCTGCTCGATGACAGTGAACCTCATCCGATTCGATTTACATGTCGGGCACAACAAAGGCTGGGTCATAAAAAACACCTCACTTTTCTTGTTCATGGTTAGTTTTGTCCAGAACAGGAACTCTATACCTATGAGGATCTAGGGATGAGTAAAAACTGCTGAGGTGATGATATGAACCTGAAACTCTTTTTCTCATTAGTAGGCGGGAGCATGCTGTTAGCTCTCTACGCCCACTATTTTTCTGGAAATGAAATGCTTCAATTCGTCACGTCTTCACTTGCCATCATTTTTTTGGCCGCTTGGCTCGGAAAATCGACAGAGAGCGTCGCCCATTATGCTGGGGATCGAATTGGCGGCTTTCTTAACGCTACCTTCGGAAATGCCGCAGAACTCATTATTGCTTTTTTTCTTGTGAAAGAAGGCTTGTTCGATATGGTCAAAGCTTCTATTACGGGTGCGATCATCGGAAATATGCTGTTGGTTCTTGGCTTGAGCACGTTACTAGGTGGTCTAAAATACAAAGAACAAACCTTTAATAGCAGGCTGGCAAGTCACAATGCTTCCCTGATGACACTCGCAATCGTCGCTTTGTTCATACCCGCAGTCTTCATGTTCGATCTGCCTATGATCAAGGTGGAGATCATCAGCATCGTCATCGCCAGCCTGCTCATCATTGCCTACATTTTGTGGCTTATCTTTTCGATGATTACCCACAGCGATTTTTTATCGGATATCGAGCCGCAAGAAAGTGAGGCGGTATGGTCCAAGGGCGTCTCTCTCCTGATGCTTGCTGTCTCCACATTTTTCGTGGCCGTTGTCTCGGAATGGCTGGTAGAGGGAGTACAGCATGTCTCCAAGTCGTTAGGGTGGTCGGAGCTATTCGTCGGTGCTTTTGTCATTGCCATCATCGGGAATGCCGCAGAGCACAGCGCTGCCTTGCTTTTGGCACTAAAAGGACGCATCGGTGCTGCAGTAGAGATCGCGATCGGCTCCAGCTTGCAGATTGCATTGTTCGTAGCCCCTACTCTCGTCATCATCAGTCTCTTGCTAGGCAATCCCATGGACATCGTGTTCACTACCTTTGAACTAGCTGCAATCGGAGTCGCTACCTTTATTACCATTTCCATCACACGGGACGGCGCCACGAACTGGTTTGAAGGCGTACTTCTCTTGACCGTGTATATTATTTTGGGTACGGTCTTTTTCTTCGCGTAAGTCCCTCTCACAAAAGAAAGGCTCCGCCATCCTACTGTGGCGAAGCCTTTCTTTGTTTTTACCATATACCCAGCATTTGCAGGAAAACTGCGAGAATCGCGATAGGTGCTACATATTTAATCATGAGGAGCCAAATGATAAACAGGCGTTTGCCCAGAGAAGTATGTGCCCCCAGCTCATTGATCAATGTCTCACGCTTCATTTTCAAAGGAACGAAGATCGAAATGAGCATCGCTCCAAGCGGCATCAGGATATTACTGACCAAAAAGTCCATCGCATCAAAGATAGATTTGCCGAACAGCGTAACCTCACTCCATACGCCGAATGACAAAGCCGACGGTACACCGACGATAAAAATCAACAGACCAATGACCCAAGCGAGACGCTTGCGCTTTACTTCGTCCCCCTTTGCAAGAGATGCAACGATAATTTCCAGCATCGAAAAAGCTGAAGTCAGTGTAGCGAAAAGGAACAGAGCCAAAAAGATTAACAGAAAAATGCCGCCGAAGGCAATTTGTTCAAACACAGAAGGCAAGACGATAAACAGTAATCCCGGCCCTGCTTTTGGCTCTACTCCGAGGGAGAACACCGCAGGAAAAATCGCCAAACCGGCAAACAGCGATACGAGCAAATTCAAACTTACAATCGATCCGGCAGAACGAACCAGACTTTCGTTTTTGGCGAGGTACGAGCTGTACGTGACCATGACGGACACCCCGACGCTCAGCGCGAAAAAGGATTGACCCAATGCGTACAGGATCGTTTCAGCACTCAGCCTGGAAAAATCAGGACGCAGAAAGAAGGACACTCCCTCCATCGCTCCATCCAACGTCAAGGAACGAACCATCAATACCATGAATAAAAGGAACAAACCAGGCATCATGTACTTGTTAGCGGACTCAATTCCACTCTGTACACCTCTCGCTACTACCCATGCGGTAATAAGCATGAAAACTAACTGGGCAACTACTGCACCAACAGGATCTCCGATAATGTCACCAAACACTTTATCATAAGCTGGTCCTTGCAATTGACCAGTAAACCCGCGAAGAAGATAACTAAGAATCCAGCCTCCTACCACACTGTAAAAGGACAAGAGCAAGAAGCAAGTGATCACCCCAAGGCGACCAATCCAATGCCAGAGTGACCCTGGCGCGATTGTTTTATACGCACTAATCGCCTCTTTTTGTGTACTGCGTCCGATTGTGAATTCTCCTAGCAACAACGGAAGACCAATTGCTAGTGTAAAGATGATGAATAGCAGAAAGAACGCTCCACCACCGCTCGTTCCAACCATATAAGGAAATTTCCAAATGGCCCCCAGTCCGATCGCCGAGCCTGCTGCTGCCAAGATGAAGCCGAGCCTGCTCGTCCATTGTTCGGCTTGTTTCATATTTTTCACCCTCCAAAGATGTTCTTTTTATGCCCTAAAATGGATACAAAAAAACCCGCCCCAAAAAGGGACGAGTTACTTATTTCTCGCGGTACCACCCTACTTAGACATCCCTTATAGGCGATGCCTCGCTTCGTCATTGATAACGGGTATGACCCGGACTCTCCTACTGGCGGCGCCTGCGTTCAGAGGTCAGCTCAAGAGTGAATTCAACGGGGCTTAAGCATTGGGCTGCTCTCAGTCTATGGCAGCCTTCCCTGTCATGCAGCAGGTCCGTTTACTAGTCTCTATCCTTGCTTGTTTCTATTATTCGATTGTGGGGCGTCTTGCGAAAATAAAAAAAACCCGTCCAAAAAAGGGACGAGTTATTCGCGGTACCACCCTGATTAAGTGCACGGGATATAAAAATCCCTTCGCACTTCTCTCCATCATTGATAACGGGAATGACCCGATTCCTCCTACTAGGCAAAAGCCATTAAGAGGGCTGCTCAGGAGGGAATTCTACGGGGCGCGCTTCAAAGCTGCTTTCAGTCTAAGGCAGCTTCTCCCTGACAAGCGGTAATTCCGCATACTAGTCTCCGTCATCGCATTTCAAAATTAATAAAAAATTATAGAATTTAATTTAATATAAATATACGAAATAGGCAAGCGTTTTTTCTTTCTACAAAATGAAAAGCGAGGATGATCACCGCTCTCCTCGCCTTACTTTTGATTAAACAGTTCATGAAGATGGGCCAATTTACGTTCCAATGAACCCATAATTTCTCGACCAATGTCTTCACTAATCAGTCCCAAGCGGACCGCGTACTCTACTTCACGAGAAAGCCCGAACATTTGGGTATCCAGCACTTCTTCATACAGTGGGCACTGCGGCATGGTCAGGTTTTCCATCTGTACGTCGATCAGCTTGTAAATTTTGTCGGCGTCTGCTTGAAGCAACGCTAGCGCTTTTTGTTCCAGATCGGGAACCTTAATTTCTGTCAAAACCTATCCCTCCGTTTGCCTCCATCCTTATCATACATAGTACGCGATTCTGGGCCATTTGAAAAGGGGAGAAGGTAGATCAACTGCAAGAAGCTAAAAGATACCAAGCTTCCACTCTCTTGAGAGCAGCTCCAGAAGCTTGACACCCGCCACCGAATTTCCTTTATCATCCAAAGATGGTCCGAACACACCAATACCCATTCGCTGTGGCACTGTTGCCATAATACCGCCAGCAACCCCACTTTTCGCTGGGATTCCTACGTCAATAGCAAACTCACCAGAGGCATTGTACATCCCGCAAGTCACCATGAAGGTCTTACAGATTCGCGCTACCGCTTCCGGAATCACTCGCTCGCCCGTATTCACGAGAATTCCGTCTGCTGCAAGCACCATCCCTAGTGTAGCTACTTCCTTTGCGGTTACTTCTATCGAGCAATGGCGAAAATACAGATCAAGTGTCTCTTCCACATCCGTTTCCAGTATACCGCTGTCCTTTAGAAACCACGCAAGGGCACGATTGCGATCTGCCGTTTTCTTTTCCGAACAATAAACAGCCTGATTGATAGAAAGCTGAGGATTTCCCGTCATTTTCCGCATCAAAGCCAGGACAGCATCTAGCCGCTCGTCCACGTTGGCACCGCGAATCATGCCCGCAACCGCAATGGCCCCTGCATTGATCATCGGATTCAGTGGTTTATGTGATTCGGTCGTCTCCAGCTTAATAATAGAATTAAACGGGTCGCCAGTAGGTTCTTTCCCCACATGCCGAAACACGTATTCTTTGTCATTCTGGCACAAGGCGACGATCAGAGAGAAAATTTTGGAGATACTTTGCATCGAGAAAGGTACATCTGCATCCCCAGCAGAAAATATCGTCCCATCGGGCAAGCATACAGCCACTCCCAATTGATGTGGATCGACTTTTGCCAATTCAGGGATGTATGACGCTACACTCCCCTTGGTTGTATACTCAAGTGACTGGTTGCGTACTTGCTCCAATTGTTCGGAGGCTCGTTTCAGATCCATCGAAAAACCCCTCAGTCTATTACGTCGATGTGTATAGATTCGATTGTAGATTTCTACATTACCCATGTCAAATTGACCCTACTTCTGAACGGCGTGCTCCAATCGTTCCATCGCTTCGACTAGAATAGATCTGGGGCAGGCAAAATTGATTCGCATAAACCCTGCACCGTCCCGCCCAAATGTCGTGCCATCGTGCAAACCGAGCTTTGCATCCTCGCGAATGAGCTTGTTCAACTCCGCCTCACTACGTCCTAGCTGCCTAAAATCCATCCACCCCAAATATGTCGCTTCTGGAATTGCCATGGATACCCCAGGAATACGAGTCGATAAATACTCATGAACATAGGCTGCATTCCTACGCAAGTAGATCAACAGTTCCGCAAGCCATGCTTCTCCATGTTGGTAGGCAGCAATTGTTGCTTCCATCCCAAACAGATTCAGATTCTCATAGCCCATTTTGGATGCTGTGATTGTGAAGTCTCGCAATAACTGCTGATTTTCTGTCATCAAATAAGAAGTATACAGACCAGCCAAATTAAATGTTTTGGCGGCTGATAGGAAGGTGACGCTCTGGTTGGCCAGCTCCGGTGCCAGTGAATAGTAAGGCGTATGAACATTTGGCTCATAGACCAAATCCGAATGAATCTCGTCGGCCACCACAATCACGCCATTTTCTACACACAATCTTCCCAAACGCTCCAGCTCATCTCTGGTCCATACTCGCCCGATCGGATTATGCGGTGTGCAGAGCAGCATGAGCTTCACCCGCGGGTCGCTCAGCTTTTGTGCGAGATCATCCCAATTCATTTCATAACGGCCGTCACGTTCCACGAGTGGGCTGGTAACGACGTGACGTTTGCGATTTTCGACTGCATGGTAAAAAGGATGGTACACAGGCGTCTGGATCAAGACACCATCTCCAGGGGCTGTAAAAGCCTCTACCGCTACGTGAATGCCGGGAACGACTCCAGGTATCCCTGTCATCCAGCTCACTTCTACTTCTACACCAAATCGCTTGTGTATCCACTCTTTCAAGCTCTGATAAAGGGCATCTGACTTCAAGGTGTATCCGTATATCGGGTGACTCGCCCGGTTGATCAACGCCTCCGTAATTTCAGGAGCACAAGCAAAATCCATATCCGCCACCCACAGCGGAAGCATCCCTTCACCGTTCCATTTCGGATTTTGAATCTCCCATTTGACACTATCTGTCCCTCTGCGTTCGATGCGCTGATCAAAATCGTACACGTCCGTTCCCTCCTTAATTCCCCTCACACTTATACACACAGCATAAACCGTCTTTTTCCAATTGTCCAAGCTTGAAGTGTACGAAAAAAGAGCCGCCCGATGAGCGACTCTCTTCTTACTATGATTCGTTTAGCGAGCGTATACGCCAGGACCAAACGGGAGATCCAGGAAGTACCAAGCTGTCAATTGCAAGATCCAAACAACCAGGAAAACGATTGCAAATGGAGTCATGGTAGAGAAAATCGTACCCATTCCTGCATTCTTATTATACTTCTGATAGAAAGCCAGGAAGAGCGGGATGTACGGATTCACAGGTGAGATCGTATTGGTTGCGGAATCCGCAATCCGATAAGCGACCTGGATAAACGCCGGGTTGTAATCCAACAGCATCAGCATTGGCATGAATACAGGCGCGAGGATCGCCCACAGTGCTGAACCACTCGTGATAAACAAGCTACAGATACCCGTGAAGAGCGTAAAGGCAATAATGATCGGCAAGCCTGTCAAACCCATGTTTGTCATGAATTCTGCGCCATTGACAGCCATCAAGATACCGATGTTGCTCCAGTTAAAGAATGCGATGAACTGTGCTGCTGTAAACGCTAACACAATAAAGCCGGACATATCCTTGATTGCTTCGGACATGTAATGCGGAATGTCCTTCGATGTTTTAATCAGTCCCATTGCTCTACCGTACACGAACGATACGGTCACGAAGAACAGCAGGATGATTGGAATAATTCCTTTCAAAAACGGTGATGTCATGAAGTCACCTGTCTTTGGATCACGCAACAGCGATCCTTCTGGAACGACCAGCAATGCTACAATCACCACGAAAATCAACGCTGCGATACCAGCTTTGCGCAGTGCTTTGTTTTCTTGAGGAGTTACTTCTTCGAATTGTACGTTTCGATCGCCGTGATACGTGCCAAGACGTGGTTCGATAATTTTATCGGTAATCCATCCGCCAAAGAAAGCGAGGATTACAACGGAAGCTGACATGAAGAACCAGTTATCTACTGGCGTAACCATTGCGTTCGGATCAATCGTTTTCGCTACTTCGGTACTGATCCCTGCCAAGAGAGCATCTGTACCGGCGATGAAAAAGTTCGCTGTAAAACCGGAGGATACACCAGCCATACCAGCTGCAAAGCCTGCAATCGGGTGACGCCCCATTGCCAAGAACACAAGACCGCCAAGCGGAGGAATAATAACCATGGCTGCATCAGAAGCAAGATTTCCCAAAATACCGACAAAGACAATTGCGTAACTGACAACTGATGCCGGAATACCTGCCATCATTTTGCGTAGAACAGTCGTCAAAAGACCGATTTTTTCTGCCAGTCCAATTCCAAGCGTCATCGCCAGAACAAGACCAAGTGCTGGAAATTCAATAAAGTTTTTCAGCATACTCGTTAAAATCCAGTGAATTCCTTCGACACTGAGCAAACTCTTCACTGCAACCTCTTCGCCTTTTGCAGGATGCATAACCGAAAAATCCATAGCTGCGAGGATTGCAGAGACTACCATCAATAAACCACACAAAATAATGAACAACACAAATGGATGCGGGAGTTTATTGCCTACCGTTTCAATCCATTTTAAGATACCTTTTTGCTTCATCAAATCTGCTTGCACATTCGTGCCTTTCGCCATAGTTTCGCCCCCATAAGTCGTTTGAATTCCCTGAATGTTCTTGCGGCTTGGCAACCATCCTCGGGATGAATGATTTGGTCTGCCTTCTCTAGCGATCATCACCGTTGATGGTTCTGCGGGAGAAAGACGAAGTGAGCTTCCTTTTTTTCGTGAAAGCCTTTCCAATAATCGAAAGGCTTGTACACAATGCCTTTTTTGTGACTCCAACTTTTCAGCAGAAGTTCAAATTCTGTAGGCAAAGTTCACTCTCACATAATTACTTTCTAATATGATTATATAATTTAGAAAATGCATGTCAATAATTTTTAGACTATTTTATGAAATTTTCGCTTTTTGGATAATTGCTGTCATTTGCAGGTCTATAGTAAAATAGAAATCGAGAATGAATGATCACGGAGGAATGACGTATGTCTGATGTTATCGTGTTCAAAGGGGCCATTGCTTTCCCTATTACATTGGATCCAACCGTTTGGGTATTTGATGAACGCAAATTCGATCTGAAAACATACGCGGGCGAAGATGATAGCTCGCTAGCTACGCAAACAAAGTATTTGCATGGCACGGGGACGCAGTGGGATAAGGAATTGCGCGAGGGGGCTACACTTCCTTCCGAACGAAAAAGCTTAGCTGAAGAACGTAAAGTGCTCGAAGGCGAGTATGGAATCCGTCTTGATCCCTTCATTACAAATGCTGAGCCCCTGCCAGAGGTGACTCATGTCCGTCTTCACCGTCAGGATCAGGAGGCGATCGTTCTTCCACTTGTAGAGGCAAGAAGAGCCATCCTGCAATTCTCTAAAGACGGCAAGCCTATTAAAGACGATGGCCCTGTGTACTTCTATTTGCCTGAAGTGTTGCTAGCAAATGAAGCACCGATCAAAGGAATTACGGCTTTGGAGTTTATTACCGAGTAAGCGTAAGATAAGCCATTTCCCACAGAACAAAAGCCATCCTCCTTCGAAAAAAGAGGATGGCTTTTGCCATATGTTACGTATGTGTGATGATATTGCTCTTAGGCGCTGAACTGTGTAATACGGATATTTCGATGCTGTAGTTCTTCGCGAAGCAATTCGATAAAAGCTGCATCTAGTTGAAGGTCGGTAGCGCGATGATATACTTCTATCAACATTTGGTCACTTAAGTATTTCACCTTTGCTCACCTCCATCTCTAATATGAGCCCATTGTATCAGAAGCATTCGCATCGAACAACCGTTCGGATATCCACAAGCGATGTGGACATCTTGTTGGTAACATGTGGGCAACTTGTGTGTAACTCATAAGCATCCAAGCATTTCCTTTGTGGATGTTTTTTTCCTTTTATCCACAGCCAGTCGAATTTTGTCGAACGAATGATATGACTATTCTGTCTTAATTGGCCTTCAAGTAAAAAAGCCACCCTCTACAGGATGGCTTTTGTCGTTGTTTTTATGCGTTTGCAGCTTCTGTCACGTGCAGAACTTGCTTGACTCGGTCAATTGCCCAATCCAGGTCTTCTCTACTGATGACGAGTGGCGGTGCAAAGCGAATGGTCGTCTCATGTGTTTCTTTACACAGGAGGCCCAGTCCTTTTAGTTTTTCGCAATATGGACGAGCCGCTGTTGTCAGCTCCAAGCCAATGAACAAACCGCGACCGCGAATTTCCTTGATGATCGGGTTGTTGATTTCTTTCAATTTCTCCATGAAATATGCGCCCATTTCCAGGGAGCGCTGTACAAGACCTTCGTCAGCCAATACATCCATAGCTGCTACGGCAACTGCACATCCGAGTGGATTTCCGCCAAAGGTAGAACCGTGGGAGCCTGGCTCAAAAACGCTCAAGATTTCTTTATCCGCTGCTACTGCGGAAATCGGGAACACGCCGCCACCAAGAGCTTTCCCCATGATGTACATGTCTGGTACTACATCTTCCCAATCGCTGGCAAACATTTTACCTGTGCGACCGAAGCCTGTTTGGATCTCATCGCTGACCAAGAGTACATTGTTTGCTTGACATACCTCTTGTGCTTGTTTCAAGAAGCCATCTTGTGGAATGATGATTCCTGCTTCCCCTTGGATCGGCTCCAGCATGAATGCTGCTGTGTTCGGTGTAATCGCTTGCTTAAGTGCTTCGATATCTCCATAAGGAATGATTTTGAAGCCAGGTGTGAATGGTCCGAAGCCACGTCTGTACTCTTCTGCAGACGAGAAGGACGTCACTGTAACTGTACGGCCATGGAAGTTGCCTTCACATACGATGATTTCTGCTTGGTTTTCCGGTACTTTTTTCACATCATAAGCCCAACGACGAACCGCTTTGAGTGCCGTCTCTACTGCTTCTGCACCGGTGTTCATTGGTAGGATCATTGCTTTTCCTGTTACCGCAGAGAGCTTCTCGTAGAATTCACCCAGCTGGTCATTGTAAAAAGCACGGGAAGTGAGCGTTACTTTATCAGCTTGATCTTTCAGAGCTTGGATGATACGTGGATGACGATGCCCTTGGTTCAGCGCAGAATATGCACTCAGCATATCCAGATATTTATTACCTTCCGGATCGTATACCCATACGCCTTCTGCTTTGGAAATAACGATCGGTAGCGGATGATAGTTGTGCGCACCGTATTTTTCTGTTTGTTCAATAACCACGTTTGTTTTACTCATGTCGTTAGCCTCCTTCAAGATCACTTGCTAAAATTATCTAGCAAGAATGATGCCAAACAGAAAAACCCCTACAAAGTCGATCCTATCCGAACAAATAAGCAAAATAATTTTGCATATTATGTTCCTATTCTTTTGCAGTGCATAATGTTTTTGCACTCATTCCCTTTATGCTATGATACCATCATAAGGAAAGGCTGGTGACCACGGTGTCGTCTTCTACGCATAATTCTTCACCTGACACTCTCTTGCGCATTTATGAACATATTTTGGACAGAATGAATGAAGGTGTACATGTCATCGATTCGGAAGGGACAACGATTGTCTACAATTCCAAAATGACCGAGCTGGAATCAATGACCAGACAAAACGTTTTGCACAAACCTTTGGCAGAGGTTTTTCAGTTCCCGTCAGGACAGGAAAGTACCTTGCTCACATGCTTGCGTACCGGAAATAGCATTCGCAATACACGCCAAACGTATTTTAATGACATACAAAAAGAAATTTCAACCATCAACAATACGTACCCCATCATTGAAAACGGCAAGATCATCGGCGCGATGGAAATCGCAAATGATGTCACCAAAATGGAACGATTGATCAGAGAAAACCTGCTGCAAAAAAACGGGTCACGCTACACATTCGAGCACATTATCGGGAGAAGCGGTCCTATTCTCGATGTCATAGAGAATGCCAAACGCGCAGCACGCACCTCCTCTTCCGTATTGGTAGTCGGTGAAACTGGTGCCGGGAAAGAGCTGTTCGTGCAAAGCATCCATAATGCCAGTCTGCGTGCAGCTGGTCCTCTTATTTCACAAAACTGCGCTGCTCTTCCAGATAGCCTGATCGAAGGGCTTTTGTTTGGAACTGCTCGCGGAGCATTTACCGGCGCAGTGGAGCGACCTGGATTGTTTGAGCAAGCGGAAGGCGGAACACTTTTTCTGGACGAAATCAACTCGCTTAGTATGCCACTACAGGCAAAATTGTTGCGTGCTCTGCAAGAGAAGTCGATTAGACGCATTGGTGACACAAAGGATCGAACGATCGATGTACGCATCATTGCGGCTATTAATGAAGATCCTGTTGAGGCAATCGCGAACTCACATTTGCGAAAAGACCTGTACTATCGCCTCGGAGTCGTTACGTTGTTTCTCCCCCCGCTTCGGGAACGCAAGGAAGATATTCCGATGCTGGTGAGCCATTTTATCGAAAAATACAATGAGCTGTTCCAAATGGAAGTAAGAGGCATCAGTGACGAGGTTCTGCAATTTTTTATCCAGCACGATTGGCCTGGTAATGTGCGTGAACTTCAACACTTGATTGAGGGGGCCATGAATTTGATGATTGACGAATCAACCATTCGTTATGAACACTTGCCCTTACACTTTCTGCGTCGTACGCCAGCCAGTTCCGTGACGGTCGAGCAACCCTCCCCTCACGCGTTGCCATTTGTGGACGAAGGAAAACCGTTGAAGGAAACCATGCAAGAATTTGAAACAGCATATATTCACCATGTTGTGGAACGCTATAATGGAAATATTTCTCGAGCAGCTAAGGAATTGCAAATCAGTCGTCAAAGCTTGCAGTATCGCTTGCGTAAGTTGGGGATCAAGGGATAAAGCATTTCTAGTTTGAGTCAACATAGTGGAGAGGAGGAAAAAGCACAGGTCTCTTCGACTCTGACACGCCAGCATGGAGGAGTCACTGGCCGTCTCCACTTCAAAAAGGGGACCGTCGAGCCAAAGCCACCCTACGGGCGGAAGCTTCTCACGGAAGAAGTGTTCGACAAGCGTGGTCCCCTTTTTGAAGTTCCGACTGGGTAGGCGTTGTCAAGGTCTACGAGCCCTGCGCTTTTTCTTCTCAACAGTTTTGTTGGTTTATCGTTACCTTCTAAAAACTTTCATGTAATCTCATGAAGTTCAATAAACGCCAAGATATTTGGCGTTTTTTTAATTATTTTGCATTAACTGCCGAATCATTTTGCACTTTTTGGTAGTATACACCTCAAGAATATTATTTTCATAAAATATTTCTTTTGGTATCATTCTTGCAGAGCATATATCTATCGCGCCTGAAAACGCATACATCCATTTAGCATACTCGCGTGAAGGAGAGGGTTATATGTCCACAAGCAACATGGAACAGCACAATCAATTGAAACGAACGATGAACAGCAGACACCTCTTTATGATTTCCCTTGGCGGCGTAATCGGAACCGGGTTATTTCTCGGATCAGGTTATACAATTAGTCAGGCAGGACCAGTTGGTGCCATTCTCTCCTATTTAGTCGGCGGCTTTATCATGTACCTGACTATGCTATGTCTGGGCGAGCTGACAGTTGCCATGCCAGTGGCGGGTTCGTTCCAAACATATATGACCCGCTTTGTTAGCCCAGCACTTGGGTTTGGTGTAGGTTGGTTGTATTGGCTTGGTTGGGCCGTGACCGTTGCTTTAGAGTTGTTGTCATCAGGACTGCTGATGCAACGATGGTTCCCTGACTCACCTGTTTGGATGTGGTGCGCGATCTTCGGTGTAGTGCTCTTCGCATTAAATGCTTTATCAGCTCGAGCGTTCGGTGAATCCGAGTTCTGGTTTTCCAGCATTAAAGTAAGCGCTATCATCTTGTTCATCATCTTGGGTGGAGCGGCGATGTTTGGCTTCATCGACCTGAAAAACGGTCAGCCTGCGCCAATGCTCTCCAACTTTACAGAAAGCCCTCTTCTTCCTTTTGGAATTACAGGTTTGTTGATGACGATGATCACTGTGAACTTCTCCTTCCAAGGTACCGAACTGATCGGGATTGCGGCCGGAGAAAGTAAGAATCCAGAGGAGACAATTCCGAAAGCCATTCGTACGACGGTTTGGCGCACACTCGTATTCTTCATTCTGGCGATTGCCATTGTGGCAGGGATGATTCCACACCAACAGGCGGGTGTGATTGAAAGTCCATTTGTGCTCGTATTTGACAGTATTGGGATTCCTTATGCGGCTGACATTATGAACTTCGTTGTCCTAACAGCACTTCTGTCTGTAGCCAACTCTGGATTGTACGCAGCAACTCGTATGCTTTACTCCCTGTCCAAAGAAGGAATGGCTTCGAAAAAGCTTGGGGCCATAAATGGAAAAGGGATTCCGATGAACGCCTTGTTGATTACGTTTGCAATTGCTCTCTTGTCTCTACTGTCTGGTATTTTTGCAGAAGATACGGTGTTCATGGTACTGTTGTCCATCGCTGGTCTCGGCGCACAGATAGGATGGATCTCCATCTCCGCTTCACAGCTCGCTTTCCGTCGCCATTACCTGAAAAATGGCGGCAAGCTGGAGGATTTGAAGTTCCGTACACCTTTGTACCCGATCCTGCCTTTGATTTCCTTGATCTTGAACTTGCTCGTTCTCGTGAGTCTGGCATTCGATCCAGAACAGCGCATCGCCTTGTACTGCGGAGTTCCGTTCATGATCATTGCGATATGCGTGTATCAATTCCATTTTAAAAAGAAACTCGAAGCCTAAAGCCAAAAAAAAGCTTGCAGCCCCCTCATTCAATAAGGGACTGCAAGCTTTTCATGTTTTATATGCGATGCGATAAGCTTGGCAATGCTACAATGAGATCCGGACAATTTCCGTAACGACTACCATGGCAAAGACTGCAAATCCAAGGGAACTCGTTACCAGCAACATACGCTTGAGCTTTTTCATATCTTCCATAAAATTCCCTCACTTTCTTGCGCCAATCATCTCTATCGTTATATACGTATGAACGATGGAAAATGTTTCATTTCGCCCAAAAATATTTACGATCGAGCTATTTTCTTTAGACCATTTCCGATTTGTCCGGTTTGTTGTTCCATGCGATGCAGCATCCAGGCCACCCAAAATCCGATGACCAAACAAATGGTCCACGGTAGCCACGGTGTTTGCATGCGCAGCCCTACATCGTACACCCATCCTCCCGCTATCTGTCCGAAAGAACCCCCGATGGCAATCGAATACCCATTGAAACCGTAATAGGCGCCCACCAAGTCCTTGGGAGCAAAACGCGGAACGACATCCACCAGATTCGGTACCGCAATCATGCTACCCAGTGCAAATAGGAAAACATCCAAGAGAATGAGCCACAATGAATCGGCAAACGTGAACAGAAATAGTCCCACACTCATAAACAACGTCCCGATACCAATCAAGGTAAGCCTTTGCTGATAACCCTCCAGCAATTGTGTAACCTTCATCTGAAACAATATCACAAACAGCGAGAGCGCAGAAAGCACAATCCCTACATTCGCCTTGCTATGCGTAACATTTTCAACAAACAGCGGAATCGTTAAGAATACCTGCATATTCAGGTAATAATACCCCATCAAAATAAAGGTAAATCTTACAAACTGCTTGTCCTTCACTACCGTGGACATACTTTCCCATATACTATGCCGTGTATTAGTGGCGCAAATCGGTGGGAATAAAAAGAAGATCACGATTGCATTCAGTCCGAACACGGCCCCTGCAAACAACGAAATGTACGTAAAATCAATGGCCGAGAGTGCCGTCCCTACTATTTGGGAACCGACAACTGCAATATTACCAAGCACATTGCGGAGGGAGAATACTTCTTTTCGAATGGCCTCAGGTGTAATGATCGCATAGGCAGCAGAACAAGCGGGTTCAAACAACGCCCCACCCAATCCAGAAAGAATCGCGGCAACAAAAAAGTGCCACGTCTCGGTACAGAATGCGAACATCGCAAAACCAACGGCACGTACGCCCAATCCGAGGAACATCGCTCCTTTGTATCCGAAAGCATCCGCCATCACACCGCCTAAAAAGGCAAGACCTTGCTGGGAGAACTGTCTGACACTCAGGACAATCCCTGCCATCGTCAGTGTCCAGCCGATGCTACCCGTCAAATACAAAGTGAGATATGGGATTAAGGCATAAAAACCCATATTCATCATAAAAGATGTGCTTAACAGCAGCTTCACTGAAAAGGGCGTTTCTCGCCACCATTCCCACTTCATTCAAATACCCCTCGCTCTCCCGATACCCCGCATGAAATAAGGATATCCCCAGCTTAGCGAACAGGGTATAATTTGGGAAACGAACATTTTTGTATATGGTAATCAAATATTTAGATAAGAGGGATTCCAACTGTATGGACTTCGAACAATTACGCGCTTTCTACACATTGGCCCAGACGAAGAATTTCACCAAGGCTGCGGAAATGCTCCACTTAGTCCAGTCTACGGTGACAATGCGAATCAAGCAACTGGAAGAAAAAGTTGGCAAGCCTCTTTTCGTTCGTGATAAAAGAAGTGTTGAGATTACCCAAGCGGGCTTAACCCTTTTACCGTATGCAGAGAGAATCCTCAAACTGTCCCATGAAGCCTTAAATGAAGTCGCTTCCCTCCAGCCTTATGAAGACTATTTATCGATCGGCAGCTTAAACGCAATCTGGACGTCCACCCTCGAGCCGATCTTGAAAGAGTACCACTATCGGTATCCACAAATTGCTATCAGCACAAAGACAGGGCACTCATCCGATGTCATCCAGTATTTGCTGGACAACGTGATTCAAATCGGAATCGTGTACGTTCCTCCGTCCCTTCCCAACTTTGAGGTCATTCCGACGTGGGATGATGAGATTGTCCTGGTTTGCTGTCCAGAGAGCCCCATTGCCGCATCTACTCACGTCGATTCGCGCGAGCTGCGCAATCTGCCGTTGCTGTACGTGAATTGGGGCCCTCCCTTCAACGAGTGGATCAGACAGACACTGCCACGTAATTACGTACCCAAGCTGACAGTAGACAAAGCAGAGCTCGCCATCGATTTGATCAAAGAAGGTCTCGGAGTGAGCTTGATGACGCGCTCTACCGTAAAAGCTGAGCTTGCGGCAGGTAGGTTGAAGGAACTGATCATAACAGGCAATAAGCCTCCCAAACGCTCAGCGTATATCGTCTTGCCTAAGGACAAAAAAAATAAACCCAGCGTAGAAAAATGGCTGAGTTTAATGAGTGAATTAGGGTATTCCACATAGCTTCGTGATTACCTGGAATGTGGTATGGGGTCGACGACCGTGCTTCGTCTCCCCATCCATCCTTCATAGCCAAGACGAAGGAGATAGTACCAGCACATCGACAGGAAAAAGCCAGTAAGCACATCACTCAAATAATGAACGCCCAAGTACACACGGCTTGACGCGAGCAAAGCCACGAAAATAAAAACCGCAGGCTGCACGAGCAACGACCATCTTTTCTCCGCAAACCATTGGGCAATCCACCATGCAACCATGCAATAAAAGGCTGGTCCAATCATTGCATGACCACTCGGAAACGAAAAGGACTCCGGCAACTCAATCAGATTGATGCCACTCGGTCTAGGTCTGGCAAAGAACAGCTTTAAGAGCTCATTTGCTATTTCACTAGCACCAAGGGAAATGAGAATAAACATTGCCTCCACACGATATTTCTTTATGTATAGGACAACGAAAATGATTACCGCTACAGGTACAAGGAACATACCTCCGCCAAGATTGGTTACAAAACGGAAAAAAGCAGTCCCTGCTTCCGAGCGAATCGACTCTGCAAATACGATTGCAGCCTGATCCATACCTGCCACTTTACCCGCTACATAGAGCGCAAACATGATTGTGGCAAGAACAGCAAACGTAAGTGCTCCGAGTACATATTCATTTTTTCTAGTTGTCTGATTCATTGTTAATCTCCTCTTTCCATCAAAAAGCGCAAGGACTCAGCAAATCGCTGATCGTCTTCACGCGTACGAGCAGCAGGCCCCTTCGTACGACCTCCCCCGCGCCGATATCTCGCTTTTTCATTTCGTTCTTCCAAATGAAACGTAATCCGTTCTGGGTCAAAAACCATCCCGTGCGGTGTCAGTGCATAGGCTCTCTTCCCGAGAATGAGTGCTGCCAGACCAATATCTTGCGTCACCACGACATCCCCTGAGCTCGTTTCGTTCGCCAGCTTCATATCTACCGCTTGTGGGCCAGCATCTACCGTTACATGATTTTCGTTGCCGATTTGATGATTATAGCTGGCAAAGGTCAAACAGATCCAGTCGAGCTCCTTGCACAATGCTTGGGCAGTCAAGAGAGCTTGGCGCGGACAAGCGTCCGCATCGATAAGAACACGTCCTTTTGACATGGGATCTCCTTTCATGTGTATTTCTCTCCACGTACCGATTCATTTTTGGTATGATGGAGGTGGAGAGGAGTGAGTTCACCTTTGCGCTATCAATTTATCCATGATGAACGGCTAGGTATACGTCTTCCCGTGCTGCATCTGGAATGGGAAGATTATTCGAATCTAGAAAGAGCGGACATATTACTGGAATGGGAAGAAATCCGCGCGACCATTCCGGATCAAATACACGGGGTAGAGAAGGTCATTATTGAGAAAACTAATCAAATGTCCGAAGAAGAAAATTTCGTACGGTCTTGCGAATTGAACAGCGAGATTCACGATTTGGCCAGTGTTATTAATGATCTTAATATATGGTTCCGTGTCCAGCAAGACCATGGCTCCAAAACCCATCAATAATTCGTTTATTAAAAGCAAAAGCTCCTTGGCTTCATTTTTAGCCTCGGAGCTGTTTTTTCATAAGGAACGCTATGCTTTTTTTCGCTTGCGCCCAATTTCTAACGCCTTCAGCCCTGCCACATGCGGAGCGGCCATCGACGTGCCATTCAGCTTTTTAAACTGATTCCCCGGCCAAGTAGACAGGATATCAACCCCAGGTGCCTTCATATTTACGCCCTTGCCTCTTGCACTGAAGGTTGCCAATTTTCCCGCTTGATCAATCGCACTGACACCTAAGACACCATCGTACCGCGCTGGATACTCCGCTTCCCCCCCTCCGTTGCCTGCCGAAGCTACCATCACGATTCCTTGCTGATTGGCCCGAGCAACTGCTCTCGCCATTGCTTCGCTATGCTGGGGCATGCCAAAGCTCATGTTGATGACATCCATCCGATTGGCAATCGACCATTGCAGGGCCTGCAAAATGGTAGACAAAGATGAGTTGCCCGCTTGATCAAAAGCACGTACATCATATAAATGGGCCTCTGGAGAAACGCCGACAATGCCCCTTTGATTCATTTCCGCTACGATAATCCCCGCTACATGCGTACCGTGTCCGTTTTGTTTGCCGCGCACAAGTTGGATGCCACCCTTTATTTGATCCTTCAAATCAAAATGATCGCGGGAGATTCCCGTATCGATAACGGCGACCTTGACGCCTGCTCCGCGCCCCTTTCGCCACAATCTCTGTGCACCCACGTATTGCACGCCCCACGGAATTTCATCCTCCCCTTCCGCATGGACACTTACTGTGATGTTCTCTTCTATCATCGCTTTATACTTTCGAAAAAGCTGCTCATGCTGCTCAAAAATCTTTTGTTTGACACATAGGCAAGAAAGGTCATCATAGCATCGCCATGGAAGTCTCTCAGTTTTGGACAGAACCTTGGTTTTCAATTCTGACAGTATCTCGGTAAACGGCGTATCCCGATGAAAGCTGACAATTTTCAACCTACTAGCCTCCTGTCATGCGTCGTTCTGACTCATCCTATGTCACGGCTCCCCCTATGGGTTTAGGCCATTGCACAACGTTGACCAAAATAGGCGAATTGCCGCGTGAATCTGTCCAAGCGAACTCCCTTGCTTTTCCATATAACTGCATAGGGCAGGCGTATTCCTTTGAAAGGAGCGAAACATCATGGCAAAAGGAAAAGCAACTGCAAGAGTCAAACTCAAAGCGAAGGACAATCCAAGTTCCCTCTTGAAAACCATTAACAAAAAAAGCAAGAAGAAATGGACGATGGGTGATATTCGATCGCTGGCAAAAGACTTCTCCATGAAAGACTTGAGAGACGAAAAGAAATTAAGCGAGTTGATCAAAAAAGTTAGCAAAGCTGTAGGTGTCAAACTTTCGGATAAAC
The DNA here is from genome assembly GCF_042878995.1 of Brevibacillus sp. NPDC003359. Classification (NCBI taxonomy): domain Bacteria; kingdom Bacillati; phylum Bacillota; class Bacilli; order Caryophanales; family Paenibacillaceae; genus Brevibacillus; species Brevibacillus sp. NPDC003359. Next base: position 106,903 of record NZ_JBIAOR010000001.1, on the reverse strand, counting down.
AAATGTCCAGTGTAAAAAAGCAAGTGCATGATCGGCTCGGATAAGATCATTTTTTGGGCTTCGCCCCTCTTTGGCGAGGCTTTTTTTTTGCAAAACAAAAAGAGAGAGCGAAAAATCGCTCTCCCTTCATGCCAAGCTGATACCCAGTGTTTTCGTTAGTCGCAAGAGCAAGCAACGATCACGAGCAATACGAACAACACCAGTATTAAAGCAAAGTCGTCAAATCCTCCGTTGAACAGACTCATTCGCTTTCCCTCCTTTGCCAGCAACTAGTCATACTGTATGTGCGAATGCTCAAGAATGATTGGACCATCGCCTATACAAGACCGTTTTTCCCTGTTTTTCACACAGTTACTGGCAAATGGCAAGGAGGTTAACTCGCTTGTCTTTCAACTGGCTCTGGCAGTCCATACTGCTTTTTCATGACATGACGCCAAAACGGAATCGTCCGTTGAATCATCGGTCCCGTTAACAGTGCAATCAGTATCGTGCCGATTGACACAGGTCCGCCCAAAGCAGCACCTGCAAGCAGTACGGTTACTTCTATGATGAGTCGTACTCGCTGGATACTCCAGCCAAGACGCTCGTTCATCGCCAGCATGAAGCTGTCGCGCGGTCCTGCCCCAAGAGAAGGAGATAAATACATCCCGATCCCGACAGCCAAAACAATCACACCTACGAGAAACATCAAGAGCCTCGCCCAGATAGATTGCAGCTCAGGAATAACATCCGACCATAAGATAAGATCGAGAAAAACGCCAAAGCAAATCATATTTAAGAACATTCCAAAATTCGGCTTCAATTTTGCCACCAAATAAGTGGCGAAAATGACAACGACTCCTACGATCTGAGACCATATGCCAATCGTTAATCCAAATGTTTTTTGCAGGCCAATGTGAAAGGTTTCCCAAGGTGCTACCCCGAGGTTTGCTTTAATGGCCAGTACCGTACCCAGTGCACCAACGAACAAGCCAAGCACAAACATCATGTAGCGCACTGCAATCGACCTGTTGAACCCTCTGCCGGACACGTCTGCTCATCTCCTGACGATGTAGTTTACTTCCAGCCTGCAATGACTTCGTAAAAAAGTCCGTCCTTACGGTAATACGCTTCGGATTTGGAGAAGTTCAGGTAGGTCTGTGCCTCTGCAAGCTGCTCTCCCGTCAAAATGACCTGACGTTGCTTGTTTTCATCGTCTCGATATTCGACGACGAGGCTGACTTCTTCCGTCTCACAATGTTGAATAAGTTCTTCTGGTGTAGCAAAGGTAATCCGCTTCATGCTCCCCCACCTCCTCCATCGTGATCATTCATTTTCTCTCTCGCTTTACAGAAATGCTGCCAAGATCATCTGCCAATTGGGTCGCCGGAAAAATTTGCTGCGCTTCTGCCAACAGATCCTCCATCGAAAAATCTCCGTCTTCATCTTCATAACGTGGACTGAAGTGCGTCAGACACAGTTCTTTCACGCCTGCTTCTTTGGCAATTTGAGCCGCCTCGCGTGCTGTGGAATGTCCGCTTCTGGTCGCCAGCTCTTTGTCGTGATGGGCGTAGGTCGCTTCATGGACGAGCAAATCTGCCCCTTTGGCCAGCTCCAAGACTGCTTGGCTTGGTTCTGTATCTCCGCTGAAGACGATTTTGCGTCCAGGCTGCGGCTCGCCAACGAAGTCCTTTCCGTCCAGAACTCGACCATCCTCGAGCGTGACCTGTTCTCCTCTCTTCAAGGCTCCAAATAGCGGCCCTGACGGCACCCCGGCCTGCTTTGCCAGTTCTACTTGAAAAGCTCCTGTCTTCTCCTTTTCCATCACGGCATAAGCAAAAGAAGGCACGCGATGTTTCGCCATTCGACAACTCACCACGATCTCTTCGTCCTCGTAGATTACACCTTCACTGACGATTTTTATTTCCAATGGATATTGCAAATGAACCGGACTTGCCTCCATGACAGCTCGAAAATATCGGTCGAGCCCTGGTGGTCCGTACAATTCTAACGGAGTCGGTTCAGTATTGCGCAAAGACCGGCTCGCAAGCAGTCCAATCAGTCCGTACAAATGATCCCCATGCAAATGAGTGATAAAGATTTTATCCAATTGACTAATTTTCATCGGCGCTCGTAGTAACTGGTGCTGAGTCCCCTCTCCACAGTCAAACAACCACCACTTGCCAGCCTGTAAAAATCGCAAGCCGATCCCACTCACATTTCTTCGCGTAGTGGGTGCACCTGATCCGGTGCCTAAAAATGTTACGATCACGCTATTTCCATCTCCTTTGTGGCCCTCTCTCATCATGTGCCTGTCTCGCTCTCTAGGCATTCACCCTTTTTTGTCTGGGCGCATAGCCTACAACATACAAAGCCTAGCAAGGAGGGACTCCTACTCATGAAACGATTTTTGGCGCTGGGGCTGGCCGCTTTTCTCGTTCTGACGGCCGTCTTGACTGGCTGCTCCAGCACTCCCGAAAAAATAAGAATTGGTGAAGTGACTCGGTCTTTGTTTTACGCTCCGCAATATGTCGCACTTGAAAAAGGTTTTTTCAAGGAAGAAGGTCTGGAAGTTGAGCTCTCAACCATTCCCGGCGGAGATAAAGTGATGTCGGCTCTGTTATCCGGCGGCATCGAAGTCGCGCTCGTCGGCTCCGAGACCAGCATCTACGTCTCTCAGCAAGGAGCAGCCGATCCAGTTGTCAACTTTGCACAGCTCACGCAAACGGACGGTACCTTTCTCGTCTCCCGCAACAAAATGGATGACTTTACTTTCGACAAACTAAAAGGCAGTGTCTTCTTGGGGCAACGTAAAGGCGGCATGCCGCAAATGGTCGGGGAGTATGTACTCAAAAAGCACCAGATCAATCCGCAAAGCGACCTGGAATTGATTCAGAATATCGAATTCAAAAATATTGCGTCTTCCTTCGCATCTGGTACCGGAGAGTATGTACAACTGTTTGAACCGGAAGCCTCCCGCTTTGAACAGGAAGGAGTCGGCCATGTCGTCGCCTCTTTTGGCAAAGAGAGCGGAACCGTTCCTTACACCGTCTTTATGACAAAACAAAGCTATATCGACAGCAACGCAGCAACTATCCAAAAGTTTACCAATGCGGTCTACAAAGGGCAACAGTGGGTTGCCAGCCACAGTGCAAAAGAAACGGCAGATGTGATCGCGAAGTACTTCCAGCAAATCGATCCCACTATTTTGGAAAACGCGGTTCAACGTTACTTGGAGCAGGGCTCCTATGCGACTGATCCTATTTTGGACGAAAAAGAATGGAACCAACTCCAAGACATTATGGATGCAGCCGGTGAGTTAAAGCAACGCGCTGATTACACCAAGCTGGTAAACACCACTTTTGCGACCCAATCCAAGGAAGGGAAATAGGCCGTCATGAAGCAGATTTCTTCTACGCCGGCAAAAATAGAACTCGGCCACGTGACCCATCTTTATTTATCCACGACCAGGGCGTTCATGGCGGTCCAAGACATTAACCTGCGCGTGGAGGAAGGCGAATTCATTTGTCTGGTTGGTCCCAGCGGTTGTGGAAAGACTACGCTGCTCTCACTCATTGCAGGGCTCGAGAAGCCGACAGCAGGCAAGGTGTGGATCGACGGAAGAAAAGTCAGCGGAACGTCTAGGCAAGTTGGCTACATGCTTCAGCAAGATTATTTGTTCAACTGGCGTTCCATCGAAGATAACGTGTTTCTCGGACTCGATATCCAAGGCATCCGTAACAGGGAGACAGAAGAGTACGCCCTGCATCTGCTGGATGAAATGGAACTGTCTGATGTGCGCAAATCCTCACCTCAGCAGCTGTCCGGCGGCATGCGGCAGCGGGTTGCACTCGTGCGTACACTCGCCTGTCAGCCTGATGTGCTGTTGCTTGACGAACCATTTTCGGCATTGGACTACCAGACCAAACTCAAGCTCGAAGACCTGATCTTTTCAACGCTGCGTCGGCACAAAAAAACGGCAGTCCTTGTGACACATGATCTCTCCGAATCGATCGCAATGGGTGATCGCGTTTATATCTTTTCACGCAACCCGGGACGCATCAACAGCGAGATTGTCGTGCCCAGCCCTATCCGGGACGCTCTGCCATTCGACGCTAGAAATCATGATGGATTCCAAGACTTATTCCATCGCGTGTGGAAAGAGATGGAGGTAGTATCTGATGCAGCCAAAGGAAATTGAATCCTTCCATCGCCGCTACTTGCAGCTAGAAAAGCGTATGAGCTTTTCCATCTTTTCCACTCAGTTGTTCCTCTTTCTCGTTTTTCTCGGCTTATGGGAGCTCTTGGCTCGAACCAACACCATTAATGTGCTCATCTTCAGCTATCCATCCAAGATTTGGGCTCAATTTTGGATGCAATTGCTGGATGGCAGTCTTCTCCCACACGTCGGTTTGACAGTATGGGAAACGATCATTGGCTTTCTTTTGGGAACAATACTCGGTGCTCTTATCGCAACGATCATTTGGTGGTCGCCATTTCTCTCTCGCGTACTAGAACCTTATCTGGTTATTGCCAACAGTATGCCCAAGGTAGCACTCGGTCCGGTTTTCATTGTCGGCTTTGGGCCTGGATTGCTCTCCGTCATTGCCATGGGCTGCGCGATTTCTATCATCATCACCACGATCAACGTCTACACCAGCTTCAAGGAAGTCAATCAAAATTACGTCAAAGTCGTCCAAACACTCGGGGGCAGCAAACGACAAATCTTCACGCTCGTCATTTTGCCAGCTACCATTCCAACCCTACTCGCAACGCTGAAAGTGAATGTCGGTCTCTCTTGGGTGGGTGTCATCGTCGGGGAGTTTCTCGTATCCCAGCAAGGCTTGGGGTATTTGATCATATACGGTTTCCAAGTGTTTAATTTTACCCTGGTCATGATGAGTCTCGCTATTATCGCTGTTATCGCTACCCTGATGTATCAAGGCGTAGCCTATATAGAGCGGCGGCTCACCAGCCAGTTTAAATAGATGGCTTCTACAAAAACGGTGCCATTCATCTTCCGGGGATGATTGCACCGTTTTTCCATGGACCAAAATGTTCTGACGAGGTTAGGGGGCAACGATCTCGACCTTTATTCTATCTGGGTCCTCGAAAAACAAGGCGTAATGCCCCTCTCCTCCTGCATGCGGGTGTCGATCCTGATAGAGCAAGGTGATGCCACGACGAGCCACTTCCTCCCGCAGCTTTTCCACATGTTCTTGATCCCGTGCGTAAAATGCCAAATGATTCAGACCCACTCGACAACGATGATACGGGGTATCGAGGAAGCGTTCTTCTGCCTGCACAAATACCAGATAAGTACCGTTCTGTTTCCAACTAATCCCACTTGCCCATTCTTGATAGCGCACATAGCCCAACTCACCTTCTAGCAACCAGCCCCAAAAATCTTTTGAGCGCGCCAGATTGGAGACATACACTTCAATATGATGCAGCATCGCGATCCCCCTTTTCGTATAGAAAAACGCCCGACAGCCAAATGCCGGGCGCTACCACTATCGATTTACTTCCAAAACTTCCACCAGCTCTTATTCGTTGCCGTATCCCCTGCTTGCGTCTCAACGACCTTTTGTTGTGCCGCAGCCTCGACTTCCAGTGCTCCCGGCACCCGATTCAGGAAGTGATCGACCATTGGCTTGTAGTTATCTGGCAAATGCTCCTGCATGTTTCGCAGGATGACAATTGCCTTTTCCATTTGATCGGTCGCCAACAGCGCGTTGGCATAGTTGAAGCCAGCATAAGGATATGGGAAATGTGGCGTCCAGAACTTTTCACAAATCTGAATCAACTGATAGACATAACCCGCTTGTCCCAATTCACCAGTCACAGTCATGACGACCTCAAAGCGGTCTTTCGCTCCTTCAATCGCTACCGTGTACCAATTCATCGCATGCAGGAGGTCCTCATCCGCCAAAGCAAGACGAGCCAGCTGCAGCGGTGGTCTCCAAGCGCCTTCTTTACTTGCCAGCGCCTCAAGCTGCCCTTTCAATTCATCCTTTTTCCCTCTTTGCAAGAAGCTCTCGACAAACATGTTCAAGCCATTTTCTTGATTCGGGTCTTTGTGCAAACCTGTATGTAGGGTCTCGAACGCTTTTGCCTCATCTCCCTCAAACGCGAAGATTTTTGCCAAATTGGTGCAAGCCGTACCCGAGGACGGGAATCGTTCCAGACAATCTGTCAGGATTTTTTTAGCACTTTCAAATTCTCTCGCCTGCATATGAACGACTGCACGGAAAATGAGAGCAGACTCAATTGGCCCATATAATTCGAGAAGCCTGTCGGCGGCGACAGCGGCTTGCTCATGAAATTGACCCTTCACCAACTCCATCGCAAAATCGCGAAGCTTATCTTTTTCATCCCAGTACTTATCCAGATTTTGCGGAATGATTTTTTTCTGGTAATCCTCTCGGGACATATCGATGGTTTGACCAAGCTCATTGGTAAACGTCACAAATTCAGACATGAAACAGCCTCGCTTTCATTTCCTCACAAAAGTTTCAAATGCTTGTTAAAGGGACAAGATATTTCCAAAGAAGAAGAACGATTCTCCACACAAGGAAAACCGCCAATTAGATCCATGCTTTGATATTTACTTTACGGATAAATTCCTCCATTGATTCCTTCGCGGGTTCGTCATTTGCCTCTTCTGCAGCTTCCATGCCCATCAATTGTCGAAACAGTGCTTCGTTCCTTGTCGCCAATGCAAAATCAAGTAAAGCCTCCTGTGAGATGCGATCAGCTTCTTCCTCCAGCAATTGCTCCTCCAAGGCGATATCCTCTTCTACAACGGCGATATGCTTATCAATTTTCGGAATGCGTAAAACCCAGGAAAATGCGCTGTCCGGATTGCGGTCACGAGCAATCAGGTAACCGTATTCACCCAAAGGCAAACCTTGCTCGAAGGAGTCGGCAACAATGACGACGCGTTGTCCAAGCTTGAACATGAGCGTCAACTCCCAGTAAAGATTAATTCTAATCATACTAAATTGTATGTGTTCTTGGGAAGAGCAAACCCTAAGGATAGGTAAACGCACAAAAAGTTTGTTGCCCGAACCAAAATAAGGTACAATTTTTACTAGTGAATGGATATTGGTAATGAGGTGTACAAGGTATGGGTGAAATGTCTACAGGGTTTTCCCTGTTTATCGTTGGCTGGACCATTGTTCTCGTAAGTCTTATGGCGATTGGCGGGTACTTCATGTTCCGCAAATTTCTCAAGTCCATGCCCAAGCAAGACGGAAAATCTGACTTGGATTGGCAAGATCATTACATTGATCAGACGCGAACACTCTGGACCGATGAGGGTCTGATCTTGCTCAATGAATTGGTTGAACCTGTGCCACAGTTGTTTCGTGATGTTGCGAGACGTTCCATCGCAGCGAAAATCGGCCAGATCGCGCTGGAAGAGAAAGCAACCACCATTACAACAGATTTGATTGTAAAGGGGTATATCGTAGCAACCCCCAAGCGTGACCACAAATGGCTTATTGCCCACCTGACATCAAAAGAAATCGACTACACGCCCTATGAGAAATATTTGAATGCCGAGGGATAATTGAAACTTCCTGTGGAGTCATCCGTAAAAAAGGGGAAGACCTTTTTGGCAAGGAGACGATGTGGATGTCAGTCCTACTCACGATTTTGGGAATCGGTTTCGTAATATTGATCGTTGCGATTGTCATTGTGGCGGTTCTCTTTAAGAAAGGCGCCCGGTTCTTGTGGAAAATGACCGGACGTGGCTATCACAAGTACAGCAGCAGTGATTACCGATACCGGCCTTTCTGGAAGATGGGGCATCGAACATACGGTCATCGTCACTATCGTCGCAAATATTCCAGCCATAGTGGATTTTTTAGCAGTTAAAATGAATAACAAGAAGCAACAAACCTCCAAAACCACTAGATAAGTGGCGCTGGAGGTTTGTTTTTTTATGCATCACTGCTTTTTTTGTTCTCATTTTGCGGTCCTCCGGATACTCCACCCGATACCAGGAAAGCCATGACTTCTGAGCTTTCCGTATCAAGCAACTGTACTTGATCGCTCGGAAACAACAGGAGATTTCCTGCAAAATTGTACGACTGCGGCAAATATACCGCTACGTGGTCTGAGAGGCCGAAAGAATCGAGGCTTTCCTTTGTGATAAATCCGATTGCCTTCGCATTTCCATCCTTTGATAGCGTCACGAGCACCGGCTTGTCGAAGCTCTTCTTCTCCCCTACAAATGCTCCTATCAAATCCTTGATGGACGTATAAATGAGTTTGATAAACGGCACTTTCTCGAAAACGGTGGACACGAGCGAAAGCACTCCGCGTGTCAGCACATTGGATGCAAGGAAACCTACAATCGTAATGCCGAGAATGGTCAAGAGGAAGCCAAGTCCAGGAATTTGGAGATTAAACCAGTTGTTGACCAACAGATAGAACCAGTTATCCACTGTCGTGAAAATCCAGTACAAAATATATATCGTCACTGCCAAAGGAATGACAAACAATAACCCCTCAAAAAAATAGCGAATGAAACGCTTCATCTCTCTTCTCCTCTCTCCTAACCACCTTACCGTAAATATTGTACCTGATCGGACTACCATCTGCTATGATGAAGAAAAAAAGCGAAAGTAGGGAGATTCATGCAAGCACTTGTCACACCTCAATGGCTCAAGGATCATCTGAACGATGAAAATATGGTGATCGTCGATTGTCGTTTTGCTTTAAGTGCTTCTGAAGCAGGTGCAGAGGAATACGGGAAGGACCATATCCCGCAAGCCCTCTACTTTCATCTGAACCGTGACCTTTCTGGCGCAAAAAGCGAGCATGGTGGACGTCATCCACTGCCAGATACGGATCTGCTGACTGACCTTTTTTCGAAAGCGGGAATCGATGCCAACACGACTGTCATCGCCTACGATGATCAGGAATTGGCGATGGCAGGACGTCTATGGTGGCTGCTGCGATACCTTGGTCACGATCAGGTAGCTGTACTGGACGGCGGATACGCTGCTTGGAAAAAGGCTGGCTATGAGGTAACAGCAGAAGTACCTACTGTACAAGCTCGTCAGTTCGTCCCCCATGTCCGCCACGATATGCTGGTTAACATGGAAGGTGTCAAAAAACGCAACGAGCATACTGTATTGCTCGATTCTCGTGCACCAGAACGCTACCGCGGCGACAACGAACCGATCGACGCAAAAGCAGGACACATCCCGGGGGCGCACAATTTCTTTTACAAAGACAACCTTACTGCTAATCAGACCATGCTCCCGGCTGACGAGCTGCAAAAGCGCCTCGCCCCTTATGCCGATAAAGAATTGATCGTCTATTGCGGCTCAGGCGTGACAGCTTGCTCCAATCTGCTTGCTTTCCATGCTGCTGGTCGAACCGATGTGAAATTGTATCTGGGCAGCTGGAGTGATTGGAGCTCGTATGCAGATAATCCGGTAGCTACAGGCGAAGAGTAATTCCATAATTGAACTGGCAGCGATCGCTTCCCTACTATACCGGGGAGCGGTCGTCTTATTTTTTCTTCCTCTATCATTTTCGCTACCATTCATAGATAATAATTATCATTATCGCACAATTGTGCACTTGCCTGAAAAGGTGGATGGATTCATGAAGCATAACGAAGAATACGAGCCTAGTCGCCAAATGTCACTCAGCGAGGTTCGCGCCTATATGATCTGTAACTTCGATCGTCCGTTAAACGTAACTACGTTGGCAGCGATGGCACACTTAAGTCCGAGCTATTTTGGTGATTCGTTCAAGAAGGCTTACGGACAAAGTGTCATGGACTATGTCACTCGTCTGCGTATGAATAACGCCAAGCGATTGTTACGCGAGACGGACATGAGGCTGCGAGATATTGCGAAAACAATCGGATATAGTGATGAGTTTTACTTTAGCCGGAAGTTCAAAAAAGAAGTGGGTGTGTCCCCCTCCGCATATGAAAGGGTTTGCGAGCGCAAAGTTGCCGTCTACTCCCCTTCCCTGCTGGGACATCTAGTGGTACTAGGGATTATACCAGTCGCTGCTCCTTTAGATGCGAAGTGGACCCCCTATTACTATCAGCAGTATCAGCAACAGATTGCGGTTCATCTAAAAGCGGTCGAAACACAGTGGAACGATGACGAGCAGGAAATCATGCTGTTGGCTGCCAAACCGGATGTTGTCATTAGCCACATAGAGCTTCCCGAGACGACCAGACAACGTTTGTGCGCACATGGCATCGACGTCTTGACCCTGCAATCTTCTGGCTGGCGAGAGCAATTACGTGAAGTTGCTAGCTACACGGGCAAAGAAGCAGTATGTGATTCCTGGATCGCTTTTTATGAGGCGAAGGCTGCTGCCGTACGCGGAGACCTGAAAACCGAGACCAAACAAGATAATTTTGCGATTATTCGACTTTATCGGGATGGCATCCATCTCTACAACAACAAGGGGATGAAGGAGCTTCTGTGCGATGATTTGCAGCTTACTCTTGTGGAAGAGGAAATGGAACCTTGCAATCAGCCAATCACGCTCGAGCAGCTTGCGAGCTTAGACCCGGAGCGAATCCTGTTGTTCATTTGTCTGGATGAGTCAACACGCATAAGCTGGCTGACACTCCAGCATCATTCGCTTTGGAGAGGACTTCGCGCTGTTCAAAATGGGTACCTCTATCCCTTGCCTTCCAATCCGTGGTACGAGTATTCACCGGTTGCTATGAATCGGATGCTGGATGAAATGCTACTGATGGTAACCGGGAAAAGTCCAAATGCGATTCAAGGTGTTGTCCATGGAGCCCCTTTCTTTCGTGAATTATAATGTTTTTCAGTGAGAAACATTATCAACGAGAGGGGATTCTACTTGTATGACAAAGAAAACTAGCCTTGCGCTGATGCTGACCACGACGATGCTTGTTGCTGGACTGGCCGCAGGCTGCGGGAACAATGGAAGCAGTGAGGCATTGACGCAGAAGGTCGATTCGTCCGCGACTCAGAGTGCCGCAGGATCGGCAAAGAGCTCTTCCGACCAGCCTACTTACCCACGAGTCCTAAAAGATGAAATGGGTAACGAGGTGACATTGCCATCCGCACCTGCCAAAATATTCGCTCCCAATCTGGAAGATACATTGGTCGCACTTGGCGTAGCGCCTGCCGTGCAATGGTCAACTGGCTCAAGACCGAAGATGTATTTGCAAGATAAGCTCAAAGATGTGCCATCCATTACCTTCGCAGGTGGATTGCCTCCAGAACCAGAAGCGGTGATGGCCCATGAACCAGATCTCATTTTGTTGCACAATGCCAATCATATCGAAAGCGGCGTGTACGATAAATATAAGATGATTGCTCCGACGTATGTGTTCAAGCATGCAAATGAAGATCTTGAATCTTCCATACGGATAGTTGGCGATCTGTTAGGCAAGTCGGCGGAAGCTGAACTAGCTTTGCAAAAGTATAAGGAGCATGTTGAGTCAGCCAAAAAGGAGCTGGCCCCCCATATCCAAGGCAAAAAAGCAGCGATCATTCGCTTTAATGGCAGAGGGATGTTCTTCGTCAAGTATGATTTCTTCAGTGGATACGTCCTTACCAAGGAACTAGGCTTTTTGCCGAGTCAGGTTGTATCCGGCGGTGGGATTAATTTGTCACTAGAGAGCTTGCCTGATTTGGATGCAGACTACATTTTCCTCATTAATGACGCTGGTACGGGAGATGCATATGAGAAAGAATTAACGGAGAGTGCTGTTTGGAAAAGCATGGGGGCTGTGAAGAACGGTCGTACGTTTAAGGTAGAGGGAGATCACTGGTTAAGTGGCGGCCTGATCGCTCATATGAAAGTCATTGACGATGTGAAAGGATTGATTGCAAAATGAGAATCATAGAGAAAAACGGCTATTCCCCTCGTAATTGTGTAGAGTGGACACTGCAATCAAGCCAAGGTCGTGACTATCGGATTATGATTGCGATTCCTGAGGCTGAGGCCCCTCCTGAAGGATATGCTGTTATCTATGCAGTGGATGGCGATGCAATGTTCGGAACGATTGCAGAGACGGTGAAGTTGCAAACGCGCAAGCCAAAGGGCTTCAACCCAGCCATTGTTGTAGGAATCGGCTATCCATCACGTCTACCATTCGACATGGACCGCCGTTGTCACGATCTGACCATGCCGGTGGATGCTGCTACACTTCCTGAGCGACCGAATGGGCAGCCTTGGCCAGAGCATGGTGGAGTTGATTTGTTCCTCGATTTCCTTGAACAGCAGCTGATGACCGCTATTTCTTCCGAATGGCGAATAAATCCGAACAAACAGGCCATTTTCGGCCACTCTTTGGGTGGTCATTTCACACTGTATACGATGTTCTCGCGTCCGAAGCTTTTCTCACACGTCGTTTCAGGTAGCCCTTCCGTTTGGTGGGGTAATGACGAGGTGTTGAGGGAGCAGGAACGCTTCATCGCTCAATGGAAAGGTGACCATGAAGTAAAGCTTCTTGTCATTGTCGGCGGTGATGAGCTCTCCTTCATGGTCGAGGGTGCTCAGAGGGTCGTCGAGCGCATGGAACCACTCGCTACCAAAGGTGTTCACGTGAGCTACATCCAATTCGAAGATGAGGGCCACGTAAGCGTGCTTCCTTCCGCTATTAATAGACTTGTGCGGTTTGTGCTTACGGATGATTAGCCCTCTGAAACTACTTTCAGATCGTAAAGGACAGACAAATGATACGACCTATTCGTTTATTGCTTCATTTCGGCTATCAAGAAGCCATGTCTTGCTTGTTTCCGGTCTTTATTTTTGGTTCGCTTGCCTTGTCCAAGCTCGTTACCATTCCTGGTTTGCCGAGGTATGACCTCCTGCTTTTGCTCTGCTTACTCTTCCAGATCTTCATGGTGAAAAGCGGCTTGGAGTCTCGGGACGAATTGAAGGTCATCACGGTCTTTCACGTGATCGGGCTGTGCCTGGAAATATTCAAGGTGCATATGGGATCTTGGAGCTATCCGGAGGATGCGTACAGCAAGGTGTTTGGCGTTCCTCTTTACAGTGGGTTCATGTACGCCAGCGTCGCGAGCTACTTATGTCAAGCGTGGCGGAGATTACATGTCAGTATCGAGGGTTGGCCGCATCCGATGATCGCTACGATCTTGGGCGCGATGATCTACCTCAACTTTTTCACCCACCATTATATATGGGATTTGCGCTGGGTCCTGATGGCGGCTATCTTCATCGTCTTTTGGAAAACTCGTGTTTATTTTTACGTTGCCAACGAGAAGCTGTTCATGCCGATTCCCCTCAGTTACTTTTTGATCGGTTTTTTCATTTGGATTGCGGAAAATATAGCGACGTTCCTCGGCGCCTGGAATTATCCCAATCAAAGGGCAGGCTGGGAGCTCGTGCATCTCAGTAAAATCAGCTCGTGGTTTTTACTTGTCATCGTGAGCTTTATTATCGTGGCGGAATTGAAGCACGTAAAAGCCAGAAGATCCCATTCCCATGATAGCAAGAAACACATGTAAAAAGCCTATCCACTCTTCGCACGAAACAGCAAAGGGTGGATAGGCTTTCTTTTTTATTTGATAACGTTGCTCATTACATTCTCGATCATTTGTCGGTTGGCAATGACGCCTGTATATAGCCAGCTGGAATCTTTCGCAAACATATAAGCATTTCCGTTCTTCATAGCAGGGATATTCGCCCATACTGGATCCTTTTGCAGTTGTTCCACAGCAGTCGGATTACTGTTTACGATAAACAAGTAGTCGGCATCGAGTTCAGCCAATTTCTCCATGGAAATTGCGTTCCAGTTTGCTTCTCCTGACTTGGAGATTTCCTGAACGATGGCAGGAACCTTAAACCCGAGGTCCTTGTAGAGCACATCGCCGCTAGACAAGTCCTGACGTGCTACATACACATTTTTCCCAGTCATCCACAGTGATGCCGCTGATTTTTCCCCGATCGCTTGCTGCAACTTTTGTTTGGACTCGGCTGCAAATGTCTCATACTCCGCCAGCACTTTCTTCGCTTCTTCCCCCTTGTTGAGGACTTCTCCTACTGTCAGGAGCTCTTTGCGCCAATCGGTGTTCTTTTCTTTTCCAATGGTATAGGTTGGCGCGATTTTTTCGTACTGGCTATACTTGTCGCCCTGGATCAAGGTCGCGCTATCCAAAATAATCAGGTCAGGACTGTGGCTCATGACTACTTCCGGTGGCAGATCATAAGGAATCGCTGGAATACCCGCCAACTCCTTTTGCAGGTAGCCTTGTGTCTCGCTGTTCCCTACTGACCATTGGGCAACTGGCTTGACTCCCAACGCTACTAAATGATCCTCCAAATAAGAAGCAATCACACGCTGCGGTTGGGCTGGCACCTTTACCTCATTTCCCATCGCATCCTTCAGTACCCGTGTCGCATCAGCAGCTGGGGCCGTCGTTTGGCTATCACCCGTTTGCGTCCCAGGAGTCGCAGCGTTCGGCGAACCAGAGCATGCGCTCACGATGAGCACTAAGCTTGCTAATACCATGCTTGCTATTGAATGTTTCGCTATTTTTTTCATGCGGTTGTTCCTCCATCTGCACTATGTATCAAGCCACTTTCTCCAGCTTGACCACACTCATATTGAGAATAATAATCAAAATCACAAATGGTATTATAGCGGATTATGCTGCGATGCTCAACTTTTTGTTTATGGAAACGAAAAAAGACCTCCTGCCTACGAAGCAGAACGTCCCTCTTCTAACCGTCTTGCTGCTTTATCTTGGAACCCCGCTTAACAAGAATCGATGCAGTCCCCCGATCAGACACACGCCAGCTGTTACAAAAAACGCAATGAAGTAGGAATGGTGCCAATTCCCCAGCAAGCCTGCCAATACTGGGCTCAATACCGCTCCGATCGATAACACCGCTGAGTAGATACTAAACACGCTCCCGTACATCTCACGGGGTGAATGGACCGTCAAAATCGTCGCTAAAGCTGGGAACAGCATACCGAAGCACGCACCGAAGAAAAACATCATGACGTGAATCGGAATGGCCAGCCCGATTGCCAGGGTGTACAGAAGAAGGCTGAGTACGCCCAATCCAGCAAACGTTCTCGTCTCGATCGGGACGCGATGCAGCCAAAACTGCAACAGAATCGCAAGTGCCCCCAACCCTTTCAAGCTGAACAATATGCCGGTGACTGCCGGGGACAGTCCTTGTCTTTGGATAAGCAAGGGCACTTCATAGATGATCGTTCCCTGAGCGTAAATGATCGCAAATCCCCCAAGAAACGCTGGGTACAGCATTCGATTTTCCATGATGGCGGTAAGGCTCTGCTTGCCTCCACCTTTCTTTCGTGGAGTGGACGGCGTGCTTCCCTCTACTCTTTCCGGCAACATCATCCAAGCGAAAACGCCAGCAATGATCATCATGTAGCCGAGAATCACGAATGATTGACCATAACCGAACTGCACCGCCAAAAAGCTCCCGACAGCCGGGGATACGATACCTGCCGAGGTAAGGACCAATCCCTTTTTCCCCATGATTTCACCCTGCTCAAGTGCCGTCTTCCCTGTTTCTCCGAGCAAGGCAGAACAAGCAGGAGAGACAAACGCCATCAAAAACCCAAGCATCAGCCTAAAGGTAAAAAAGCCCGCGGTATTTTGCACGATGCCTTGACCAATCAGCATCACGCCAGCCAATATCAAACCACCTGCGATAAACCATTTTTTCGGAAAACGATCGAGAAAAGGACCGGCGATCAGGTTGCCTGTCAAATTACTGATCGCATACCCGCCGAGCACGAAGCCGATCATCGCAGCGGATACACCCAATACGTTTAAATACGGCGCAAGAAGAGGCGTCTGCGCGTGCATGTCAAAGGCAACAAGAAACAAAACCACTAACAGGAGAGCCCTCAAAGCATTCCCTTCCTCTCTAACGGCCTGTCTTTGTCCCAGTATATGAAGGGAATTGTACAAGTAGGATAATAAAAGAAGAGGGAAGATTCGGAATAAATGTAGCAATTAGTTTTGTATTACCGTAATATTTACTGTAATACCGTAATTGCTTTTTAGCAGGAGGTGACTCTTTGGAGCACATTTACAAAAAAATTCGTGCGCTACGTGTGCAGCAAGAGCTTACTTTAAAGGACTTAAGTGAGAAATCAGGATTCTCCGTCAGTTTCTTATCACAAGTAGAGCGTGGCAACAGCTCGCTCGCTATTACCTCTCTGCAAAAAATTGCGGAATGTCTAGGTGTCCCCATTACGTACTTCTTTGAAGTAACAGAAGAAGTCACGTACCACACGCCCATTGAAAAGCGTCAAACGTTGCAGATTGAAGGTTCACCTGTGAAGTATGTTCGAATCGGCGGGAATTTCCCCGACAGGGCGCTTGAGCCCCTCCTCAACGTGTTGCCACCCGGACAGATGAAACATGTCGCCTTTCAGCATCCCGGTGAAGAGTTTTACTACGTCGTAAAAGGATGTGTCACCATCGTCGTCGACGGTACGGAATACCATCTCGAGCAAGGAGACACGATCCACTTCCCTTCCTCTCTTCTTCATACGTGGTACAATCCTTCCGCTGTTGAAGAAGCCGAGATCCTATCGGTTTTGACGCCTGTCATTTTCAGAAGCTAACTCAACGGGTCCTTTCAGCATTGTCTACCAATAAAAAAGGGTGATCTGGATGCAAGAAAGACTGGAAAAGCTGCACGCGTATATGGAAAGCAGGAAACTGGACGCATTGATTATTACGCATCCCAAAAACGTGTACTATTTTACCGGATTTTTGTCGGAGCCACATGAACGTTTTATGGGCCTCGTTTTGGTGAGAGGCTCGTCCCCCTTCCTCTTCGTTCCACTGTTGGACGGTGAGAAAGCACAGGAGGCATGTCCTGTCATCCCGATTTGCACCCATGACGATTCACAGGATGCGCTAACCGTACTTCAGCAATTGCTGCCGACTCCCCTCTCCCATATTGGTGTGGAGAAGAATCATTTGACAGCGAAAACGTATGAGGCGCTCGTATCGATAGTGCACGCTTCAGAAGCAGTGGATGTCGGAGAATTGCTGTGCAGTATACGGGTGGCTAAAGATGACACTGAAATCGCTACGATCAAGCGTGCTATTTGGGTGATGGAGGAATCTCTACGCCGTACGCTCCCTCTGATTTCCGTAGGAATGACGGAATTGGACGTCGTCGCAGAGCTGGAATACCAGATGAAGAAGCTAAAAGCCCAAGGCCCTTCCTTTTCAACGATTGTACTGTCTGGAGAAAGAGCAGCACTGCCCCATGGTGACCCAGGTGAGCGAGTGATTCAGGCGGGAGAGGTTTTGTTGATTGACGCAGGGGTCTATGTCGATGGATATGTATCAGACCTGACACGTACTTTTGCTGTCGGTCAACTGGGTACAGAATTGCTAGATATGTACGATACGGTCTTGCAAGCGAATATGGCTGGGATACAGGCCGTTCGACCAGGGGCTCCGATCGCAGATGTTGACCTAGCTGCACGAGCAGTCATTGCCGGTCGAGGCTATGGAGAATTTTTCATCAATCGTGTAGGGCACGGGATCGGATTGGAGCTTCATGAAGCCCCGTACGTTCATAGCCAGGCAGCAGGAGAACTCATCCCAGGCATGGTCTTCACGATTGAGCCGGGCATTTATCACACGAAGATCGGTGGCATCCGTATTGAGGACAACGTGCTCGTCACGAAGGATGGCGTAGAAGTATTGACGTCTTTTCCCAAAGAGTTGCAAATCATTGGATAAATGATAAAAGAAAAGGTTGGTGTCGTTCCTTTGAAAGTGTTAGAAACAGATCGCCTCATCCTCCGCTGGCAAACTGCCGAAGACGCTGATTTTGTCTTGAAACTGATGAATGAGCCTTCTTGGATTCGATTTATTGGCGATCGTGGTCTTCGTACGACAGAAGACGCCCGCAACTATATTTTGAATGGCGCTGTTGCGATGTACGAGAGTCATGGCTTTGGTCTGTATTTGGCAGAGTTGAAGGAAGGGAATGTTCCGATCGGCTTATGTGGACTGATCAAAAGAGATTCGTTGGAAGATGTCGATATCGGCTTTGCCTATCTACCCGCATACTGGGGCAAAGGTTACGCATATGAGGCAGCCTCTGCCGTTCTTGTCCACGGAAAAGAAGTGGTCGGCTTAAAGCGTATTGTAGCTATCACCGCCCCCGATAATGCATCTTCTGCCAAGCTCCTGAAGAAAATCGGTCTGCACGAAAAAGGGTTGATTACCCTTCCAAATGATGCGGAGGAGCTCACGTTTTTTGCCATCGAGTTCTAGTCCATGCTGTCCAAGTGAGTCGTGGAATTCGTGAAATGGATCAGACGTCCGTATTCGTTATACTCCAACAAGTGGATACCTGTGTCGCCTATGCCAAAGTAAATGTCGTGCAAGAGAGGCTGTTGCAAGAAGCTTTCGATGATTCTGGAGATCATGCCGCCGTGGGAAACAATCGCAATTCTTTTATAGGAAGTACTGAGATGTCTGATCGCGGAATAGATTTGCTCCCCCCGTGCTCGCCCAAATAAAATCTAGAGGAAACTGCTCCTGAACGCGCGCTGCCATTCTCCTTGCCTTCATGTACATTCAAAATGTCTGCTTCAGATTGTCCATTTCGAATTAACAAAATTTGCATCGTATTGCCTCCTTATGAGGGATAAATGTTCAGTGAAAATAAAGTTCTAGGCTGAAGGTAAGTTATTCAACTAATGGGTAAGGCATCTCCATTGTTCATGAAAGCGAACTTGCAAAAAAAAGGGATTATTAAATTGTTTGTGGAAATTGACCTAATGAAAAATATCTGGAGGAGATAAAATGAGTGACATTGTAATAAATGAAACGAGTCAAAAACTCGACATAGGTGGAGTTAAACTATGTTTTAAACATTATGGTGAAATAAGTGATTTTCCAACGGTGGTTTTTGATTCTGGTTATGGGTGCACATTAAACTACTGGAGTTCTATTAGTGCTGAAATTTCAAACCAAACAAGGATGTTCATTTATGATAGAGCAGGTATAGGTGAAAGTGAAAGTGATGACAGACCTCGACATAGTCAGCAAATCATTGAGAATCTTAGAATCTTGCTTCAGAAAGCAAACGTGTCCCCCCCTTATGTTTTGATCGGGCACTCTTTTGGGGGATTGAATGTTCGACTATATGCAAGTACATATCCAGAAGAAGTTGCCGGAGTGATTTTATTAGATCCATGTCATGAAGATCAAAATAGAATCATGGTTCCTTTATTTTCGGAAGAAGTTCAGGAAGAGTACTATAGTCAGTTTGTTCTTGAAGGCTCTATTCAAGAGATTGAAGAAAGCTTTGAACAAGCTCGAAAATCTAAATCACTTGGTAACAAGCCACTCATTGTCGTATCAGGTACATTACAACCTCATCATAATCCTGAATCTATGTCTGCTTGGATCGCATTACATAAAGAGCTTACTAAATTATCAACCCGTAGTAGGCATATAATTGTTGAAAATGCCGGTCATGCAATTCATATTGATCAGCCAAATGTTGTAGTCGATATCGTTAAAGACATGCTACTTTTATGTAAAGCTCAAAGTAATTGAGGTCATTAGCTCACCAGTAACTGAGATCATGTAAATAATGTCAAAGTCTTCATTGTGTTAACGGGTTAGATAGTTGAATAGTGGTAGACATATCAGCGGCAGTCTAAAACTTTATTTTCAACGAACAATAAAGAGGGCCTCACCGTAATCGGGAGGCCCTACCATTCTTTTTTCAATTTAAGAAAGAACGGTTTTCAAACCAAGAGAACTATCATGGAACTTGATATTCGAGTACTTATCCATCGCTACACGCAGCTGGTATTCGCTCTCAAACAACATCACTGGACGGCCATAACGATCCGTAACGGTTCTGTTCTTCACAACATCGAGGTCTGCTTTCTCCCCTTCGAGCCAGCGAGCGATTTGATACGGCATACGAGTCAGCATGATGTCTACCCCGTACTCGGCTTTCAAACGGTATTCCAATACCTCGAACTGCAGCACGCCTACTACGCCAAGAATCAGCTCTTCCATTGGATGCGTACGGAATAACTGTACCGTTCCTTCTTCGGTCAACTGCATGATCCCTTTTTGGAATTGCTTGTGCTTCATCGCGTCCTTCACCATCACTTTGGAGAAAAACTCCGGCGAGAAGTGCGGCATTTCTTCGTACTCAAATGTTTTTCCGACACAGAGTGTATCGCCGATCTGGAAAATGCCCGGGTCAAAAAGACCGATGACATCTCCAGCGAACGATTCTTCGATTATTTCGCGGTCCTGTGCCATAAACTGTACCGGCTGCGCCAATTTGATGTCTTTGCCAAGACGGACGTGCTTAACGGCCATCCCCCGCTCAAACTTCCCGGAGCAAATACGCAAGAAAGCGATGCGATCTCGGTGAGCCGGATTCATATTGGCTTGGATTTTAAAGATGAAGCCGGAGAACGAGTTCGTATACGGATCAATCAAGCCTTCTGTACTCTTCTTCGCAGAAGGCGCTGGCGCCATTTGCAGGAAGTTGTCCAGGAATGTTTGTACACCGAAGTTATTAATGGCACTACCAAAGAAAACAGGCGTCAGTTGTCCCTGGTTGATCAGTTCAGGATCGTATTCATCTCCTGCAACATCCAACAGGGAAATTTCGTCCTGCAATTGCTGCCACAGCTCTTGACCGACACGATCGCCAATCAATGAATCTTCTGCTCCCTCTACAGGGAAAAAGGAGATTTCCTCGTGCTGTGTGTTGGTTTGATACAGCTCGACACGGGACTTCATGCGGTCAAATACGCCGCTGAAGTAGCTACCCATCCCAATCGGCCAGTTCATCGGATAAGAACGAATACCCAAAACGCGCTCAATTTCTTCCAAGAGCTCGAATGGATCTTTTCCGTGACGGTCCAGTTTGTTCACGAACGTAAAGATCGGAATACCCCGCATCCGACAGACCTTGAACAGCTTGATCGTCTGTGCCTCTACCCCTTTTGCTACGTCGATAATCATCACAGCAGCGTCAGCAGCCGTCAGCGTACGGTACGTATCTTCACTGAAGTCCTGGTGACCAGGTGTATCCAAGATGTTGATATGGTGCCCGTTGTATTCGAAATCCATCGCACTGGACGTAACGGAGATTCCACGCTTTTTCTCGATCTCCATCCAGTCGGAGGTAGCGTGCTTGGAATTTTTGCGCCCTTTGACCACCCCTGCTTCACGGATGGCTCCGCCGTAGTAGAGCAGCTTTTCGGTCATTGTCGTTTTACCCGCATCCGGGTGGGAGATGATGGCGAAGGTACGGCGTTTTGCTATCTCATTTTCCCATTGGGGATTGGATTGACTCATCTTCATTCTCCTGTCATCGCAAATAAGTAACCACATTCGTTTCCTTTACGATTATACCGACAAATGCTTGCCGCTTCCACCTCGTAATTTTTCATGTACGATCGGCCAAAATAATTCTTTCAAGGAAGATCGTATAAGGCCACGCAAAAGGCTTTGCATAGCCAAGTTTCCTAAAAAAAGCTATAATATTCAGTAGTAAAAATTTTTTGACTGCATGACTTACATATTGATTACCATGATATGACAAATCTATAGGAGGAACCCTATGTCAACGACTGTTGAAACACGTGCGGCCGAATTCCGTGACTATGTGAAGAAAATAACCAGCTACACGCAAGCACTGAGCGTTCTTTATTGGGACAAGGCTACACAAGCACCTCGCAATGGAATGGATGCCCGTTCCGAAATCATCGGGACATTGGCAGGAGAGCAATTCAAGCTGGCGACGTCTAAAGAAATGGAAGCGCTTTTGACGGAGCTGAGTGAGCCCTCTGTTCTCGAAACATTGGATGAAATTACGCGTCACAGTGTGCTTGAATGCAAAAAAGAATTTGACCGCAACAAGAAAATTCCTGCTGACAGGCATCAGGAGTTCGTCGTGCTGACCGCCAAAGCAGAAACAGTGTGGGAAGAAGCCCGTGCCAACAACGACTTTTCCCTGTTCCAGCCGTACCTGGAGAAAATCGTGAACTTCCAGCTCGAGTTCATCGAGTTTTGGGGTCATGACGGCAAAAACAAGTACAACACCCTCTTGGACATGTATGAGCCTGGCATGACTGTCGATCAGCTCGATCCGATTTTCGCTACTCTGCGCGAGAAAACCGTCAAGCTGGTACAAGCGATCGCCGACTCCCCGAACAAGCCGGACACATCGTTCTTGACGAAAAACTTCCCAGTGGCTGACCAAGAAGCTTTCAGTCGCTTTATCCTGGAAAAAATCGGGTACGACTTCAAGGCTGGTCGCATGGATCGCAGTGCGCATCCGTTCTGCACGACCTTCAATCCGGGTGATGTCCGCATCACGACGCGCTATGACGAAAATGATTTCAATTCCGCGCTCTTTAGTTGTATTCACGAGGCTGGCCACGCGATGTACGAGCAGAACATCAATCCAGACCTGCTGTTCACGCCTCTGTGCGATGGTACCTCCATGGGGATTCACGAATCCCAATCCCGCTACTGGGAAAACATGGTCGGACGCAGTCTGCCATTCTGGAATCACTTTTTCGCTGACTTGCAAAAAGCGTTCCCTACCCAATTCGAAGGCGTGTCTGTAGAAGATCTGCATCGCGCGGTCAACGCTGTTACTCCTTCCTTTATCCGGACAGAAGCAGATGAGTTGACGTACAACCTGCATGTCATGATCCGCTACGAAATCGAGAAAGGCTTGATCAACCAAACCATTCAAGTAGCTGATCTGCCAAAAATCTGGAACGAAAAAATGAAGGAATATCTGGGTGTCGAACCACCGACAGATGCACTTGGTGTCCTTCAGGATGTACACTGGTCAGGCGGAATGATCGGCTACTTCCCTACTTACTCGCTGGGTAATGTGTATGCGGCACAATTCGTCCACGTTATGGAGAGTGAGATCAACGGCTACGAGGAGTTGATCGCCAAAGGCGATTTCGCACCGATCCGTGAGTGGCTCAAGGATAAAATTCATCAATACGGTAAAATGAAAAGTCCTCGTGAACTCGTTCAAGCGATTACAGGCGAAGGCACAAATGCGACTTACTTGATGAATTACCTCGAGAAAAAATACACAGACGTATACAAGCTGTAAGCAGTTCTACCCTTGCTAGCAAATGTTCTCCCTTCTTATTGGGAGGACATTTTTCTTTCAGTTACTTTTTGTAACCTACGTACATAAAAGTGCATTCTTCCCCCCGCGGATAAATGCTAGTACACTACACAATATACATGAGATTCCTATTGTCTTGAAAAAGGAGTGTTTTCGATTGGCTATCGATCTAAAAGGTAAAACAGCAATTATAACAGGTGCAGGCAAAGGCATTGGTCGTGCTACGGCAATTGCTTTGGCAAAAGAAGGCGTGAATCTCGGCCTCTTGGCTCGCTCTGAGGAAAATTTGAAGCAAGTAGCCAAGGAAGTAGAAGCATATGGCGTGAAGGTAGCGATTGCGACAGCAGACGTTTCCAGCTACGATGATGTCACGACAGCCGTTACCTCTATCAAAAATGAACTGGGTCAAATTGATATCCTGCTCAACAATGCAGGCGTCGCTAAATTTGGTAAATTCCTGGAGCTGGAAACGAGCGAGTGGGAACAAATCATCCAAGTCAATTTGATGGGTGTGTACTACGTGACTCGCGCAGTACTCCCTGGCATGATTGACCAAAACTCTGGCGACATTATCAACATCTCCTCTACTGCTGGACAAAAAGGGGCTCCTGTCACCAGTGCGTATAGTGCATCCAAGTTTGGTGTTCTCGGTCTGACAGAATCGTTGGCTCTCGAAGTGCGCAAACACAACATTCGCGTAACGGCGCTTACCCCTAGCACAGTAGCAACCGATATGGCAATTGACTTGGGACTGACCGATGGAAATCCTGAAAAGACAATGCAGCCTGAGGATATTGCTGAGTTCGTGGTCAGCCAGTTGAAGCTGAACAAACGCATCTTTGTGAAATCCGCTGGACTGTGGTCCACTAATCCATAGAAATGACATGGCAAAAAAGCGAAAAGAGTCCGTTCGTACAGGCGGATTTCTTTTCGCTTTTTTCTTTAGGAAAGGATTTGCTGGCAAATAGAGAACGGAGAAGAACGGAGAGTTTTCTCGGAGCCGTGTGAAATCGCTTCCTTTTTGTTCACGTTCTATCCACGATTTCTTCACGCCTTATTCACACCTACCCAACCAAAAATGCCCTCAACAGGAGTATGATGAACATGTAAAACATTTCCACAAAGTGGAGGGTATCCTTATGATACAAATGCTGTCGAATTGGTTGTGGGGTAACGAAGAACAAGAAGTCGTTCCATTTGAGACGAAAAGATACGTCCGGAATGAAATGGAGCAATTCGTCTTCAATGAGCCACAGCAAGTGCTGCCGTATCCGCATCCCCAGTTATAAGATCCATTACTTGATCCAATATAACCTGAAGCTGCCGAATCTGGCAGCTTTTTTTGATCCTTTCTGAAAGCGCTCACTGATGTGCTACAATGTGGTAAACAGGAGGGGTTCGCTTTGGTCGAGTTCACAGAAAAATGGCTGCCCACATACATTCGCCGCAATTTGGCGGTCTTATTTTGCGGTATCAATCCAGGACGTATATCGGCTTCGACGGGTTTCCACTACGCCAATCCAGCCAACTTGTTTTGGCGCGGATTGTACGAAGGAGGCCTGACACCTCACAAGCTCTTGCCCGAGGAAACCGCTACCCTCTTGGACTACAACTATGGCATTACCGATCTGGTCTCACGCCCTACCCGCTCCGCAACAGACCTGCGTAACGAGGATTATGCCGAAGGGGCACAGCTGTTCGTTCAAATGATCCAGACCTACCGGCCTCGTGTTATTTGTTTTAACGGAATTACTGCTTTTCGTCACGCGACCGGACAAAAAAAAGAAGCCGTTTCACTTGGGCTGCAGCCAATCAGGTACTTTGGGACAGAAGATTGGTCTGGCAGTTATGTGTTTGTCGTCCCATCTACCAGTGGGGCTAACGCATCTTTTACACGCGAGGAACGAATCGCCAAGTTTACTGAGCTCAGTCATTTTTTACGCGAGATGAATTGGCACCCTCTTCCCTCGCCTGTTATGTAGATCCTTCAGTGTCAACCACTCCTC
The DNA here is from genome assembly GCF_042878995.1 of Brevibacillus sp. NPDC003359. NCBI lineage: Bacteria > Bacillati > Bacillota > Bacilli > Caryophanales > Paenibacillaceae > Brevibacillus > Brevibacillus sp. NPDC003359. Next base: position 81,764 of record NZ_JBIAOR010000001.1, on the reverse strand, counting down.
TTCTTCCGTACAATACTTGTAGCTCTGTACGCAAGGAGGGGGCATGAGCAGTGGACGACCTCATCAAAAAAATCCAGAACAAATACGACACGACTGTTCTGCATCACAAAATCATACGGGATACATCCAAATCACTCGTCATTTACTTGGAAACAACCAATGGCAAATTCATCGGAAAAGCTTTCCCTCAGCAAAAGGAACGTTTACATTTCATGCTGAATGCAGAAGCTCATTTGCGCAAAAACGGTGTACTCATCCCCGACGTTCAACGTACCAAAAATAATAAGCGTTACATACCCCATAAAGAAAAGCTTTTCGTTCTCCACCAAAGACTATCCTGGCCAAATATTGCGTATAACTCCCCTATTCGAATGGAACGGGTCGGCAGCGTATTAGGCAAATTTCATGCGAGCTCGCTCGGTTTTTCCTCCAAACATGGCAGTCTTTACAATGGCGCAGTAAAATGGTCCGAGGAGTACAAGACAGATTTAGCTGCCCTTGATAAGTGGGCGTTCCGACATGCCGGGAAGAAAAATCATAAATACGCTGCTATCAGGGAATACATTCCTTTTTTTAAACAAGCAGGGATGACAGCCAAGGAACATTTGCTAGCCTCTCCATACTACTCGAAATGGAAAAAGGAACCACTGACCAACCACTTTCTCTGTCACGGAGATTTTAACAACGGGAATTTGCTCGTCAGTAATCAAAGAATTGCAATCATTGACTGGGAGGACGTACGTTACGATTTTCCATCCAAAGACATTGCCCGTGTTCTATCCCTTGCTATGCGAAAAAAAGACCTGTGGAACGCGGACTTGTTCTCTCACATATTGAGTGGCTATCTCCAAGAAAATCCTCTATCGATTGAGCAGCTGCATTTGCTCTTTGTCGATCTCGCTTTCCCGCATATCATTGAGCGTTTTTTACGCAAGAAGCTGTATGCTAAGATGAACCTTGCTGAGATTCAACAGTTTTGCAATAGGGAAGCTCTCAAGACCGCCTTTATGTTAGACGAAATGAAGGCCCTTGTATAATAGACAACAAGGCTATAGCCTGTCTATACAACATGGGCCTTCCATATTTGACTCACGAATACCGTTAAGGCTGGGCCTGCTTCACCAATGAGCTTTGCTGGCGCGTATATTGAATGAGGTCTGCCGCCATCTCGTAATAATTGAAAGGTGTAATCAGATAGATGCCATTGAAGTAACGAACGGCCGTATCGACCAATTCCTTTGCGATTGCGATTCCTTCCTGGCGAGCGGCCTCTCCCTGTACTTTTTTCATGCGTTCCAGCGCTTCTGCCGACAGCTTGATTCCCGGCACTTCATTATGCAGGAACTCCGCATTGCGTGAGCTGGTCAGCGGCATGATCCCGATAAAGACTGGAATGCCAATATGTTTCGTCGCCTCGTACACATTCCGAATGGACTCTGTATCGTACACAGGCTGTGTCATAATGTAATCCGCGCCTGCCTCGACTTTCTTTTCCAAGCGAGCAACGGCAGCATCCATATTTCGGACATTCGGATTAAAGGCGGCGCCCACGATGAACTGGGCTTTTTGCTTTAACGGACGTCCTGAGAACGAAACACCTTCGTTCAACTGCTTCACCATGCGAATCAGATCAAACGAGGTCACATCAAATACCGAGCTGGAACCTGGCAAGTCGCCAAAGCGCGAAGGATCGCCAGTAATCACCAATATTTGGTCGATCCCCAAAGCATGCAGCCCCATTAAATGCGATTGCTGCCCAATCAGATTGCGGTCCCGGCAAGCAATGTGCAAGAGCGGATCAATTCCGTGCCTGCCCTTCATGAGTGCCCCGAGAGCCATGTTGCTCATCCGCACTGTCGCTAGCGAGTTATCCGCCAACGTAATGGCGTCTGCTCCTGCTTTGTGCAGCTCGCAGCAACCGTGGAGAAACTGGTCTGCATCCAGATCACGCGGCGGATCAAACTCGACAATGATCGTCGTTGCTGTTTTTACGCGCTCGACAATGCTCGGTTTCTCCCTCTCCCTCGTGTTCTGCACAGATATCGAAGGACGATCTCCAGCTACGATGGTCGGGTTCACACGCGCTTGCGGCTCAAGTGACTCAAGTGCATCCGCAATCGCCTTCACGTGTGCGGGTGTGGTTCCGCAGCATCCGCCAATTAACCGTACCCCCTGCTCACGCAAGCGAAGCGCACTCTGTCCAAAATATTCAGGTGATGATTTAAAAGCGTATTCTCCGTCCGTCATTCCCAGACGCCCCGCATTCGGGAATACGGATAACAGTGCATCTTCTGGAATCACTGTATTTTCAAACGAGCGAAGTAATTCAGCCGGACCAAGGCGGCAGTTTAATCCGATCACGTCAACGCCTGCGGCTTTCAGCTCGGAGAAAGCGTCTGTCAACGCGTAGCCATCACGTGTGCGCCCTACTTCCAATGTGGCTAACTGCGCGATTACAGGTACATCTGTGAGCGGACGGATTACTTCAATCGCCAGGAGCAGCTCTTCCAAGTCCAGGAACGTCTCCAGAATCAGTCCATCTACCCCCGCATGCAGCAGCGCAATAGCCTGTTCCTCATACTGGTCACGGTATTCATCCAAAACCTTTTTCTTCACCCGTCCAGCCAATATCGATCCGATGCTCCCAGCTACATACGCGTCATCCTGTGCAGCTTCCCGTGCAATGGCGACTGCGAGTCGGTTAATCCGCGCTACCTTATGCTCCAAACCGTAACGACTCAACGCATCTCGGTTGGCAGAATACGTATTTGTCTCTAAGAAACGTGCACCGGCCTGATAGTAAGACGTATGTACGTCATGCACCAAACGCGGGTTGGACAAACACAGTTCCTCAAAGCTGACGCCAACCGGGACGCCCAGCCCGTGCAGCTGGGTCGCCATCGCTCCATCTCCGACTAGCAGGTGATCTTTCAAATAGGCTCGTAAATCTTTCTTGCTCGTCGTCAACTCAATCCCTTCTCTCCTATATTTCATTTATCATCTAGACTTCGAAAATAGATGGACCTGCATTGAAATACCTCGCTTCGGGGTGAGCAAATACCATCGCCGATACGGAAGCTTCTGGCTCCATCATGAAGCCCTCTGTCAACTGAACACCGATATCCTCTGGACGCAACAGACGGAACAACTGCGCCTGATCCTCCAGGTTCGGGCAAGCAGGGTAACCGAAAGATACACGAATGCCCTGATATCTGGCACCGAAGCGCTCGAGCATCGTCATCTCAACCGGGTCCGGTATGCCCCACACGTCGCGCATGACGTGGTGAATTCGCTCAGCAAATGCCTCAGCCAACTCCAATGCCAAGGCTTGGAGGACATGAGAGCGCAAGTAGTCACCACGCTCTTTTAGCTCCGTAGATTTTTCGCGAATCCCTCCCCCAGCCGTTACGGTTAGGAATCCGACATAATCCATTTCCTTGCTCTCCACTGGTCGCAGGAAGTCGGACAGGCAGAGATGAGGTTCTTCCAGCTGACGCGGGAACGAAAAGCGCTCGATCAGCTTGCTGTGATCTTTTGGATCATAGACCAAAATATCGTTGCCCTCTGACTGGGCCGGGAAGAACTGATACACACCGTGTGTCGTAATGGTTCCTTTTTCCTTCGCTTCATTTATTAGCTCTTCCACAATGCCGTACAGTTCCAGTACCTTCTCGTCGCCTGCCTCTATCAATCTATCTACATTTCCGCGAACACCGAGGTGCTTTCCGAGGAGCATCCGCAGGTTCAAATACGGCTGCAGGTGGCTGATCGGGTATTGTCGCAGGACATGGCGATCACAATCTGGCGGCAGATGGATCGGAACGGTTCTGCTGATGGCTGAGCGAGCTGGCACAGGTGCTTTTTTCTCCTCGACAACAGGCTGAGCCGTTGCGACTGCTTCTTGCAGATGCTGCTGTTCCTCTACCAAGCGATCACGTTCTGCCGGGTTTTGCAGACGATTCACGAGATCTAAACCATCCATGGCATCTTTTGCGTATAAAACAATTCCGCGGTATTCCGGTGCGATCCGGTTCGATGTGAACTTGCGCGTCAACGCTGCACCGCCAACCATCATCGGAACATCGATGCCTGCAACACGCAGGTCTTGTGCAGTAATAACCATTTGCTGCGCGGATTTTACCAATAGTCCAGACAGACCGATGGCATCCGGCTTTTCTTCTCTGCATGCGGCAATCAGTTGCTCTGGTGGTACCTTGATCCCCAGGTTAACGACATTGTAGCCGTTGTTTGACAAAATAATTTCCACGAGGTTTTTTCCGATGTCGTGCACATCGCCTTTGACGGTCGCTAGCAAGATTTTGCCTTTCGCGGCAGCATCGTTTTTTTCCATGAATGGCTCCAGAAACGATACGGATGCCTTCATGACTTCCGCGCTCTGCAATACTTCTGCCACGATCAGCTGGTTGCCGTTGAACAGGCGACCTACCTCTTCCATCCCAGCCATCAACGGACCGTTGATGATCTCGAGTGGTGTGTATTTATCCAAAGCCAGCTTCAGGTCTTCCACCAGACCATCCTTGGAGCCTTCGACTACATAACGGGACAAGCGCTCTTCGAGAGTTAGCGAGGAGACTTCCACACTGACTTCCTTTTTCTTTTGGCGATAAAATTCGGTGAAGGCTGCCAATGTCTCATCCGTTGTTTCGAATAGAAGGGCTTCTGCCAGCTTTCTCTCGTCTTCTGGAATCGAAGCGTAGCGCTCCAGCTTTTCCGTGTTGACGATGGCGTAATCAAGCCCTGCGAGAGTCGTGTGGTACAAGAAGACCGCATTCAGCACTTCCCTACCCGCAGCAGGCAAACCGAAGGACACATTGCTCACACCTAAAATCGTCTTACACGCTGGCAAGGCTTGTTTAATCAAGCGAATTCCTTCTACGGTCTCTTTTGCAGAGCCGATGTATTGTTCATCCCCAGTCCCTACTGGAAAGACGAGTGGGTCGAAAATAATATCCTGTGGCTTCACGCCGTATTGGTTGACGAGAATGTCGTACGAGCGCTGGGCGACCTCTAGCTTCTTCTCGCGAGTGACAGCCATCCCCGCTTCCTCGATCGTTCCGACGACAACGGCGGCACCGAATTTGTGAATAAGCGGCACAACCTCCTCAAAACGCTCCAACCCGTCTTCCAGGTTGATCGAGTTGAGAATGGCCTTCCCTTGCGAATAGCGAAGTCCCAGCTCCATGACTTTGGCATCTGTCGAGTCGATCATGAGGGGTGCTTTTACTTTTTTCACGATGAACTGTAGGAATTTTTCCATATCTTCGTATTCATCACGATCAGGGTCAGCCAAGCATATATCGATGACATGTGCGCCGCGCTTCACTTGGGCCCGGGCAATATCAGATGCTTCTTCATAGTGACCAGCTGCAATCAGATCACGGAACTTTTTGGAGCCGATGACATTGGTCCGCTCGCCTACTAGCAGAGGACGATTGTCATCTTCGACGTAAACGACTTCAATCCCGGAGACCGCACTCAGCGGTTCTACATCTTCACCGCGCGGCTTGCAGTCTTTCAACGCTTCTGCCATCGCTTGAATATGGTCAGGTGTTGTTCCACAGCAACCGCCAGCGACGTTGATCCAGCCCTGTTCAGCGAAGGCCCGTATTTTCGAGGCCAGTCCTTGTGGCGTTTCATGGTAATGGCCGTTCTCGTCGGGCAAGCCTGCGTTCGGATAACAGCTGACTGCACATTGGGCAATTCCTGACAACGTCCGTAGGTGATCACGCATGAACTCTGGACCTGTCGCACAGTTCAGACCAATGGAGACTGGCTTTATATGCTCCAAGGAGATGTAAAACGCCTCAATGTTTTGGCCCGCCAGCGTCGTGCCCATCGGCTCAATCGTACCTGACAACATCACTGGGAGCTCCTGTCCAAGCTCTGCAAAAGCTTTGCGAATCCCGATTCCGCCAGCCTTGACGTTCAACGTATCTTGCGAGGTTTCCAAAAGAAGAACATCGGAGCCGCCGAGAATCAGACCTTTTGCCTGACGATAATACGCCTCGACCAGTTCTTCGAAAGTGACGCCACCTGTCAACGCAAGGGTTTTAGTCGTAGGTCCCATTGCCCCTGCTACAAAACGCGGCCACTCCTCTGTGGAATAGGCATCCACCGCTTCTCTGGCCAAGCGGGCTGCCGCTATATTAATCTCAAGATCTTTCTCGGCCACATCGTACTCGGCCAAAACGATGGAAGCAGCACCAAACGTATTGGTCTCGACAATGTCTGCGCCCGCCTCCAAATATTTCTCGTGAATCGAACGGATCACATCTGGTCTGGTCAAGTTCAGTAGTTCATTGCAGCCATCATAGGCCTCACCACCGAAATCATCAGCAGTCAGATTCGCCTGTTGAAGCATGGTGCCCATTGCACCATCCAGAATCAGAATTTTCCGGGAAAGCTGTTCGCGAAAAGTTGGTTTCATTGACGTGCCCCTTTTCTCCCTTGCATCGGCTTATTCTTTATAGTTGGGTAAATAAAAAAATCCTCTTCTTTGAAAGAAGAGGATTTGTCAGCAGAGACGAAAACGCCTGAGACCTCCCCTTATCTTTCAAAGCACGTAGCTTTGCTGGAATTGGCACCGGATTTTTACCGGTTGCCGAGGCTTCATCAGGCCAGTCCCTCTGCCTCTCTGGATAAGAGTCGTACACTTGTCATTTAGTTGTTTTGCGAAATGTCTTGAATGTTTGCAAGTATCTTAACACCCCCTTTGTCTCCCCGTCAATTGTGAATTGTCTATTTTTTACTGAGCCTCTTCTCTTTCGCGCCCATTTTTGCCTAAGCTGGGCATCCGCCCAGTCCAATAACGGCATTCGTGTATAGACTGGAGTATAACGGAAAGGAGGGGAAACAAAGATGAGTACATCATTCTGCGGAAGCGGATTCTTCGGTGAATGCTTCGCAATCGTGCTCGTGCTGTTTATCCTGTTGGTAATTATCGGGTGTTCGTGTGACGAATGTTAGATAAGTGTTTAAAAAAGGCTATCCCAAATGCCATCAGAAATGGCTGCGGGATAGCCTTTTTTTCTTGTTAATCGGCGATGATTTTGCCTGTCACTGCATCAAGGGCCATAAATTTGTTCGCAAGCTTTTCCTCACTCCACGGCACATACGCCAGCTTTGGTTGAGGTAATTTTTGCCCATCCACATCTTTCATCAAATAGACCAGCTTCAAAGGCATGACGCGTAAATACTCCTCAACAGCCTTGTCTTTCGAGATGATCTTGTCGGATGCTGGAAGCTCCACCAACTCGTGCGTCTCTCTGTAGTTATCAAACTTTGTCACTTTGCCCGTAGACGGATCGACCGTTACCGAATAAGCCGCTTTTTGCTCGCGATCCTGTACAGGAATGCCATCCTTGCTCATGAAAAATCTGAATTCCCATTCGCCCGTTGACACAGGATTCGCTTCGCCTGGCTGTATAACTTGTGCCAATTGCACTTCTTTTACACCTGGATCGACGTATTTATGCAGAAAGGCGAATGCAGCCTCTTCCGCTTGCTGGCGTTTGACTGTCACTGCTGTATCGGAACGCGGTGTTCCCAGCCCGACGACACTGCCTGTTTCTGCTATAACTTCTACGTCGATATACTTGTCATTTTTATCATACCAGACGTATTCCTTGCGTCCATCGCGCTCACGTACACTCTCTCTGTAGGTCAAGCCTTCTACCTGTACGCCGAACTCCGCTTGCAGCAGTGCTTTTGCCTCATCCTTGGAGCGAACCTTGACGTATTCTTTCGGAGATTCGATCGGATGTGCTTTCTTCGTATTCAGCTGATCATAGGCAAGCCCGTTATCTCCCGTTCCATACACAATCTTGCCACTGGTCGCGTCGATATGCCACTCCGTACCATCTTCACGTCCTCTTTGCATGAAGGAAACAGCTGGCGTGTACTCCAGAATGGGCTGCCACTTCTCTCCTTGTTTTGATTCTGGCCGTATTCTCGGATTCTGCACGTATCGAAGCTTCATATGCTCACTCAGCTCTTGGATGGCGACTTCTTCAGAAACCGCTGTTGACACATCTGGGTACTGCGAAGGGTCGAATGTATCGGGCTCCTTCCTGAAAAAGCGAAGGAGATCAGATTCATCTGTTGTCATGCGTATCTGATCCGATAGCACTGGCAGTCCGTTATGATAACGCTGGTACACACCTGGCTTGCTCTCATCCTCTAAACGATAGTTCTCGCTATCAGCCCCGAGCAGCTTGTTCAGGAACTGTCGCTCTTGCTCCACAGCTTTTGCTCCTTTTGCTTGCTTCCAGCTCGGCTCTTCCTTTTCATCCTTCTCCTCGATTGAATAGGATTCCAAGGCTTGGCCATTGCCAACTATCTGAAGGGAAGCCTGATGTCCCTCCTTATTCACGTTTCCGACCGCTATTGACATGCCATCGCGGCTCTTCTCTTTATCAAAAAGAAGAAGCGAAGGATTCAAATCGGGCATGGCATCTGTCAGCTTGGTGAAAAAAGCTTGTTCGCTCTTGTTCAATCGCCCGAAAAACGAGACTTGCTCTTTCGAATTGATTCGTACAGATAGGATGTCGTAAGGAACAGGCTTGCCATTTTCCATTCGTTGATAGCTCACGCTCAGCCATATGCTTTCTTCCCTAAACTCATTCACATAGGTCTCAGTGCCCAGATGCTGATAGGACTTGCTCTCTTCCCCCAAGAAACTTTGTAGAAATGCGTTCGCTACACTCTCGGCAGTTTTGGCTGCTGGCATTTTTACGGACGTCTCGTCCCAATTCTCTGGGTAATCTGGCCTTTCTCCATTGATCATAAAGCTCTCAATTTTTCCAGTCTGGATATCATAAGCGACACTGGCACGTACATTGTTTCCTTCCATTAAGGTTATATCACTGATCCCATGGCTCGTGCTATCCACTCTTATTGTTGTCTTGCTTATGGCTGGGATCGCCTTTTTCAACGGCAAAATAGCCTCTTCCGGCGACACCTTTACGCTGTTCTGCTTTGCCTCTGTATTCTTTTTATTCGTTGCAGTCGTCGCGACCGCATTCGCTAAATTTTTTCCGCTCGGCATCTGTGGAAACCAGCCTTGTTGGTGCATGCCCACAGCTGTTACCGCCAAGCAAGCTGCTAGAGATCCTGCCATGAATATTCTGTTTCGGTTCTTGTGTTTATTCTGTGCAATCGCACCCCTGATCCGTAATTCCATCTCTTTTGTAAACCTCACTTCTTCTATAGATTCTTGACTCCCATTCCGTACCGCTTCTCGCATTTGCTTATCTACATCCATTCCAATCCCTCCTTTTCACACAATGCCTTAAAATGTTTTCGGGCCCGGGACAATTGGGTTCGTACGGCATCTTCTGAAATATCCAACACTTGCGCAATCTCTTTTATCGACAAATCTTCATAATAATGGAGTACCATGACTTTTCGGTACAGCGGCGAGAGCTTCATCACCTGCTCCGCTACTTGTACCTTGCTCATTCGTCCGATGACTGCCGATTCAACATTTGCCGTGTCTACTTTTTCCGGGGGTGCTTCCTCTTTGGAGAGGTATGTAGAAAAAATTTGGCAAAAGGACCATGAACGCAAATATTTGCGGGACTCGTTGATCGCGATTCGGTAAAGCCACGTTTTCACGCTACTCTGATGGCGGAACTGATCCAGACCCCGATACGCTTTTAAGAACACTTCCTGAGTAATGTCTTCCGCGATTCCCCTATCCTTGACGATCAAGTAAGCGAGCTGCACGATGTTGTCTCCGTACTCGCTCATGAGTCTCGTCAGCTTCTCCTCGTTGGTCAATTGAAGTGTCCAGTCCGCATCACTACTTTTGACACTTGCATTCACGCGCTGTTCACCTCCTTGTTCCGTGTTGATATGTATTTGATCCAGCTGGCTCGCTTTTGTGACAAGATTATCCAAATCTTTTATTCATCGTCCCCCTGCTGCACTCGTTTGCCCCACTTTCATTGTCAGAGCACACTGCTTTTGCTATCATGAGGCTTATTGTAGAGCGAAAGGAACGATACTATCATGGATGCCTTGCAAGCACGTGAAAAAGACAAATTTCTGTCCTGTTTGGAGATCATAAAAGAACTATCCACATCCGAATTTGAAACTTATTCCATCGTTAAGAATACCGAAACCGGGGAACATTATCTCCACTATTTTTTGTCCCACATTAACTTGTCCGAGGGAGGCAGAAAAGACGATTACGATCATTTCCTGCCGATTGAATCCGACGATATTTTAGGGATTATGTTTGGCGAACAGCCTTATCAGTTTCCGGAGAACTGGCGCTCCTCCTACTTGCGTAGTGGTAACGACAATCGATTGATTCCGTTCGATCCATCGGAAAATTTCGATCTGGATGAGGCCGCTGTTGCCGAGCTGGCCATGCTCGAAAAGCTGGAACAGTACAAAGAGCAAATGATGAACGCGGATAACCTCAGCTCGGTAGAAAGAGAAGAACTGACCAAGCAGTATTTCGCGGAATTAGATAAGATTTTGAAAAAACCGGAACAGTAAGTTGCATCCTGCCGGACAAAACAGCTATAATTCTAGAGACACAAACGAATCGTTGATGAGGAAAGTACTCCTTGTGCGAGGACGAAAGCGAGTCGGGGACGGTGTGAGCCCGATGCCAAACCATGTGAGGAAGCGCCCCTCGGAGATGCAGCCTGAACATCCTACGCCAGTCATCATTGGCAAAGGATCGTGTAGGGCTATGCCGGGACTGCCCGTTACAGCAGATCAAGCGGTTTTTGCCTTCCTGTTTCATGGGAGGGAAAAACAACAAGAGTGGCACCGCGGGAGTATAACCTCTCGTCTCTTTTTCACAGGAGACGTAGAGGTTTTTTTATTTTTGAAAGGGGAATATTCAAATGAGCTACAAACACCAAGTCGCTGAAAAAATTACCGCTGCGCTCTCCTCGATGGGCGTAGACACACTGACCAAAGAAGCTGTATACGGCATGCTGGAAACACCGCCAAATCCTGCGATGGGCGATGTTGCTTTCCCTTGCTTCCAATTGGCAAAAGCATTGCGTAAAGCTCCGCCGATGATCGCAGCAGAGCTGGCTGGACAGCTCTCCGGTGCTCCATTGCGCGAATCACAAGCAGTAGGTCCGTACGTGAACCTGTTCCTGGATCAAGAAAATGTGGCAGAGCAAGTAATCGGAACAATTCTTACCCAAGGCAGCACATACGGAAGCAACAGCATCGGTCAAGGACGCAAAGTACCAATCGATCTCTCCTCCCCGAATATCGCCAAGCCGTTTTCCATGGGTCACCTGCGCTCTACCGTTATCGGAAACGCGATTGCCAACATCATGGAAAAGCAAGGCTACGAGCCAGTGCGCATCAATCACTTGGGTGACTGGGGAACTCAGTTCGGTAAACTGATCGTTGCGTATCGCCTCTGGGGTGACGAAGCAAAGGTAAAAGCAGAACCGATCAAGGAGCTGCTCAGCCTCTACGTTCGTTTCCACGAGGAAGTGGAGAACGATACTACTCTGGAAGACCAAGGTCGTGAATGGTTCAAAAAGCTCGAGGATGGCGACGAAGAAGCACAGCATCTGTGGAAATGGTTCCGCGATGAATCTCTCAAGGAATTCATGAAGATCTACGACCTGATGAACGTAGCCTTCGACTCCACCCACGGTGAAGCATTCTACAACGACAAAATGGATCGCGTTGTTACGTTGCTCGAGGAAAAAGGTCTCTTGACTGAATCCGACGGTGCGATGGTCGTGAACCTCGACGAATACAATATGCCGCCATGCCTGATCAAAAAATCAGACGGCGCTACCCTTTACGCAACGCGTGATTTGGCCGCTGCCCTCTTCCGCCACGAATCGTACGATTTTGCGAAAGCAATCTATGTCGTAGGAAACGAGCAACGACTCCACTTCCAGCAGCTCTATAAAGTGTTGGAAAAAATGGGCTATGCGTGGTCCGCAGATATGCACCACATCCCGTTCGGCATGATGCTCAAGGACGGAAAGAAAATGTCCACACGCAAAGGGAAAGTTGTACTCTTGGAAGAAGTGTTGGCACAAGCGATTGCAGACGTCCAAAAAGTTATCGAAGAGAAAAACCCTACGCTGTCCAATAAAGAAGAAGTAGCTCTTCAAGTTGGGGTAGGCGCAGTTATTTTCCATGACTTGAAAAACTTCCGCCTGAATGATGTCAACTTCTCCTGGGAAGAAATGCTGACCTTCGAAGGGGAAACAGGACCATACGTGCAATACGCACACGCGCGTGCATGCTCACTGCTGCGCAGAGGTGGCTACCAGCCTGCAACGACGGTGAACCTGGCTTCCGGTGCACTCGACAGCAAAGAGGCTTGGGCAGTTATTACCCTCTTGAACGCGTTCCCAGAGGTAATCGAACGTGCTGCCGATAACTTTGATCCATCGCAAATCGGCAAGTATGTGATCGACCTGGCACAAACGTTCAACAAGTTCTATGCGAATGTACGCATCCTGGCTGACGAAGAAGATGTGAAAGCTTCCCGCCTCCAGCTCGTAGCAGCAGTCGTTGCTGTGCTGAAGGAAGGTCTGCGTCTGCTCGGTCTGGCGGCACCAGAAGAGATGTAAGAATGAATACGAAAAGCCGGTTGCCTTCCTCTTGTAGGAAAGCACCGGCTTTTTTGATTGTCCCGTGTCATCTTCAACCATTTGTCAGATAATGGAACTACGGCAGTTGAAAGAGGAGAGCAACGATGGGAAGAAGTGCACATTTCGTCAAGACGGATTTTACCTTACGTCTCACTGGCTTGCATGCGCTCTTCGCCTTAAAGAGCACGCTCACACTGCCTTTTCAATCGATCAAGCTTTCATGCAAAAAACCCCGACATAGCAACGTTCGGGGCTTTTTTATTTGCACATGTGGAGTTTACAACGTCAAATTTTCGTAGATCACGGACATCCCCATGCCACCTGCCATACACAGTGTCACCATGCCGTACTTCTCGCGTCTGCGCATCATTTCATTCATCAACGTCACAGTCAGTTTGGCACCAGTTGCTCCGACAGGGTGCCCCAAGGCAATCGCGCCACCATTGACATTCACCTTAGTCGTATCCAGCTCCAGGCATTTGATCACAGACAAAGCCTGGGCGGCAAATGCCTCGTTCAATTCGATGAGCCCAATGTCACCCTGCGTCAATCCTGCTTTCTCCAATACCTTGTGCGTGGCGGGAACTGGTCCGATTCCCATCACGTCAGGCTCGACTCCTGCGCTGGCAAAAGCCTTTATTTTCACAAGCGGAGTCAAACCCGCTTCCTCCGCCTTTTCACGAGACATCATCAATACAGCCGCTGCACCGTCATTCATCGGGCACGCATTTCCAGCAGTAATGGCCCCTTCTTTTTGAAAAACACTTTTTAGCTTGGCGAGCTCCTCCAGCTTGATATCATGGCGTACGGATTCATCCTGCGCAAAAACGCGGGTGCCTTTACGATCCTTGATTTCAATCGGTACGATCTCACTCGTGAACGTGCCTGCTTCGATTGCTGCCGCTGCTCTTACGTGGCTCTCGTAGGCAAAACGATCCTGCTCCTCACGGGAAATACCGTACTGTACAGCCAGCCGTTCTGCGGTCATACCCATATGCTCACCGGTCAGCGAGCAGATCAATCCATCGGACAAGAGAGCGTCCTCCATGGCCAAGTTGCCGAATTTACTGCCCCAGCGGTTCTTCACGAGGTAGGGAACACTGCTCATGGACTCTACTCCACCCGCAATCACCACGTCCTCTTGACCTGCTGCAATGGCTAGCGCACCGTTGCCAATCGCTTTTAATCCTGAACCACAAGCTTTAATAACGATGTGACCATAGACATTGTGGGGAAAACCCGCCAGCTGCGAGCTGATACGAGCAGCATTGAGTCCTCCCCCATGTACGTAACCATTGCCAAAAATCACTTCATTGACTTCTTCCTTAGGCAAATCAACCTTATTCATCAAGCCTTCCAATACTTGCCGCCCCAGCTCTGTTGCCGGTACGTCACGCAGACTTTTACCGAATGCACCCACTGCACTGCGCACACCCGCGACAATGACCACGTCTCTCATGCCCCAGCTCCCTTTCGTTTTCTGCCATTACAGTACACGGTTCAAAAATTCTCTCGTGCGCTCTTCTTTCGGGTTGTTGAATATTTCTTGGGGCCTAGCCATCTCGATGATCTTGCCTTGATTCATAAACGCAACCCAATCGGCCACTTCCTTGGCAAACCCCATTTCATGCGTCACAATAATCATCGTCATCCCTTCTTGCGCGAGCTGCTTCATTGTCTCCAGCACTTCCCCTACCAGTTCTGGGTCAAGCGCTGAGGTTGGCTCGTCGAAGAGCATGATCGCAGGCTTCATCGCCAGCGAACGAGCGATTGCCACGCGTTGCTTTTGTCCACCGGAGAGGCTGGCCGGGTAGACGTCCGCTTTTTCAGAAAGACCTACCTTTTGCAGTAACTGAAGCGCTTCCTGCTTCGTTGCTTCCTTGTCCGCTTTCTTTGCAATCAGCGGTGCCTCCATGACGTTTTCCAGAACCGTTTTATGCGGAAACAGATTGAAGTGCTGGAACACCATGCCTACCTTTTGTCGTACCTTGGTCAAGTCATCTTTTTTCGGGTCGATGCTTTTTCCTTCGATATAGATCTCTCCGCCGTCCTTGATTTCAAGAAAATTAATGCATCGAATCAATGTGCTTTTACCCGATCCACTGGCACCAATCAAGACGACGACCTCGCCCTTTCCGACTTGCAGGGTAACATCCTTGAGAACTTCCACTTTCCCGAAGCTTTTCTTCAAATTTTGCACGCGTATCATTTCTGTTTGCTTTTCCATCGTCTTTCCCCTCCGCTTTACGCCTCTCCTTTGGCCAGACGCTTCTCCATGATGTGGACCACAAACGTAAACACCATGACAACAACCAAGTAATAGAACGCCACAATCAAAAAGTACGTCATTTCATCAAATGTTTCCGCTGACAAGCGGCGGGCCAGTGAGAACAACTCATCCATAGCAATGAAAGCGGCCAGTGACGATTCCTTCAAAGACAAAATAAACTGATTGCCAAGTGGCGGGATCGATCTTTTCATCGCTTGCGGCAAAATGATCCGACGCATGGTCTGACGAGCGGACATGCCCAAAGACAGCCCTGCCTCCATTTGTCCTTTATCAATCGACTGAATAGCGCCCCTGAAAATCTCTGCGATATAAGCTCCGCTGTGAATCGCAAGAGCGAGCGCTGCCGACCAAAATTGACCCAGGTCAATGATTTTGTAAAAACCGAAATACAAGACGAAAATTTGTACGATCAGTGGCGTACCGCGAATGATCATGATGTACGCATTGGCTACGAACCGTGCGACTGGAAGCTTGGATACCTTTAACAAAGCGACAAACAACCCGATGATCGAGCCTACGATGACGGAAGCGATCGTCAACTGAAACGTCAGCAGCAACGGCTTCCAAAAAAACGGCAATGTACGGAGAAATTCTTCTGTCAGATGGGCAATACTGGGCACTTGATGCCACCCCTCGCTCATAATGGAATATACCTGTCATACTGTGGTGTGCCAAAGTACGACAGGCGGGTGAAAGGATTGCGACTTGTTATTCTGCTTTGCTGATGTCGCGATTAAAGTACTTTTCGCTCAATTTGAGGTAGGTACCATCTTCGACCATTTGCTTGAGCACTTCGTTGATCTTGTTCAGCAATTCCGTATTTCCTTTGCGCACCGCGATTCCATGCTGGACTACCGAGAGTGGCGTCCCGCTTTTCTTGAGCTTCAAGCCTTGCGCAATGGCAATTTCCCCTACGACACTATCTGTAATCACGACATCATGTTTGCCTTGCTCCAAGGCACGCAAAGCCGTTACATCGCTGTCATACGTTTTGATGTTATCCGTATACTCCCTTGCCATCTTTTCATGTGTAGTGCCAAGTGCAACTGCCACTTCCTTGCCTTTCAATCCTTCCAGCGTGCTAATGGTCCCATCCGGTCGCACGAACAGTTGACCACCGGAAAGGTAGTACGGATCTGCGAAATCAACCTGCTGTTTGCGCTCTTCTGTAATTACATGGCTGGCAATCGCCGCATCGTAGCGCCCTTCCTTTACCCCTGCGATAATGCCGGAAAAAGGCGATGTGACTGGCTTTGGCTCAAGACCCAAGCGCTTGGCGATCTCGTTGCCGATCTCCACATCAAATCCGGTCAATTGTGCATCCTTGAAGTAGCTAAATGGCTGATATTCCCCTGAAGCCGCGTATACAAATACGCCTGCCTCTTTTGTCATGGACGATGCATTTCCAGCAGACGCCACACCTGCTTGTCCTCCCGTACTGTTTGTGGAAGCGCCTTGGCTACATCCGGTTACCAGTAGTGACAAAGAAAATACGACTCCTGCGATCGTTTTCCATGTTTTTTTCATGTGTTCCATCCCCCAATTTTATATGTTCACGCTTACATTTTTCATTACTCTACCATTTGTAAATTTTCTGAAATAATTAAAGGTGCTCCGGTATGCGTAATGACATTTTCCAAGGTGTACGGGTACATTACCTCTGTCAAAAGCAAGCCTCTTTGGGTCACCTCAATAACCGCCCTCTCGGTGATAATGAGATCGACGCAGCCCTTCGCCGTCAGCGGCAATGTGCACTCCCTGCGAATTTTGGGTTCTCCTGCCTGATTCACATGGCTCATGAGCACAATCACTTTCTTTGCATAATAGGCCAGCTCCGCTCCCCCGCCAATTCCATGGACCCGTGAGCCAGGAACAATCCAGTTTGCCAGATCTCCTCGGCGATTCACCTGCAAAGCCCCGATAAACGCTGCATCCAGCTTTTTTCTTCGGATCATGCCATACGCTAAGGTGCTGTCGAAATACGATGCCCCCGGTACAACGGTAACAGGTCCTCCACCTGCATTAGAAATATGCTGGTCCTCTTCTCCCTTTAATGGTGTAGGTCCGACACCCAAGATTCCATTCACCGAGTGAAACATCACTTGCCATTCATGCGGGATAAAATCAGCGACGAGCTCAGGTATCCCGATCCCCAAGTTCACTGCCATTCCGGGAGCTACCTCTTTGGCTGCTCGCCACGCGACCATATTTCGCTGATCCATTTCCAGCCCCATTAGCTGTTCCCTCCGCCGCGAACCACGATATAATCCACAAAAATGCCAGGTGTCACGATTTTATCCGGGTCGAGCTCTCCTGCGGGAACGATCTCTTCCACCTCAGCGATCGTGATATCCGCAGCCATCGCTACAAGGGGATTCAGGTTTCTTGCGGCCTTGTCATAAATGAGATTCCCGTAGGTATCCGCCTGTTTCGCATAGACGATCCCTACCTCCGCTGTAAGGGCGGCTTCAATACGGCAAGTTCTTCCGTCAAAGGAAAACGGCTCTGCTCCTTCCGTTCGCTCTCCACTCACATGCGCATCCACAATGATTCCCGGAATACCAACACCTCCTGCACGAATCTTTTCTGCGAAAATTCCTTGTGGACAGAATGTCACTTCCAGCTTCCCGTCCATCATCTGTTGACCTGCCTCAGGATTGGAGCCAATATGTGTAGTAATTAGCTGCTTCACCCGTCCATGACTGATCAGCTTACCGATTCCGACTTCCGAATACCCGGCATCAATTCCGATGAGTATCAAGCTTTGCACGCCTTTGTGCAAGATCGCATCAATCAAGTTTGCCGGGGAGCCAATCGTGCCGAATCCGCCATACATCAGCCGGGTGCCATCCAGAACATGCTCCACTGCTTGTTCGTGCGTCACCAGTTTTGATAACATCGCATGCCGTTCCTTATCTCTTATTCTTGGATAAATCGCTTACGTTCATCTATGTAATAGCAACTCTTGTGCCAAGCTTCAAAACAGCATGAAGACGGAATCAAGAAAAAAGCAATTCCCACCTGATGAGTCGAAATAGATTCACCTTTGAATCGAAAAGTAGGAAAAGTCTAACTTTTTCCATGAATCTATTTCGACTCAACTATTTTTAATTTCGATTCACTATACAACGATCGATTTGATCTTGTACAATCAGTTGAAAACTGCGGGGAGCTACTCAACATGGAAAAAGCTGCGGAGATACTAGCACTGTCTTCTGTTGATCGTTTTATTGACATCCTGAACACACTGGCAGATGGCATATTCATTGCTGATGCGCAGGGAACTACACTATGGTTAAACAATGCCAGTGAAAACCTGTGTGGTCTACCAAAAGCTGAACTCATCGGGCAAAACGTATCTGATCTCGAAGAAATGGGGATATTCAGCCCTTCTGTCACCCGCTTGGTTTTGGAAACGGGAAAACCGACCACAACCATTCAACTCGTCAATAATAAAGGGAAGTTCCTGGTGACCGGACATATCATCCCAGATGAGGATGGGAGACCGGAGCTGATCGTTTCCCACTCACGCGATATCACGGAGGCTGCCCGTGCCAGTTCGCAGCTGGAAGAGACGGTTGCTTTGCTAAAGCGGTACAGCGAAGAGATTCAGCTCATGAAGTGGGAAGCGAGCCAGAGCTCCTCCCAAACCTTGATTGGCAACAGTCGTTCCTATCTCGCCCTGTTGGAACTGATGAAAAAAGCAGCCCCTGTCGACACAACCGTGTTTATTACAGGTGAAACAGGCGTAGGAAAAAGCTATCTGGCGGAGCAAATCCATCAATTGAGCGAACGAAGCAGCGAACCGTTCGTCCATGTCAACTGTAGCGCCATTCCCGAAACCTTGATCGAGTCAGAGCTGTTCGGCTACCACAAAGGGGCGTTTACGGGGGCGAGTCACTCGGGGAAAAGCGGATTAGTGAAAATGGCGGACAAAGGGACGCTTTTCTTGGACGAAATCAGCGAGCTTCCCTACCACTTGCAATCAAAATTATTGCTGCTCCTGCAAAACAAAACGTTTATGCCGATCGGCGGCACCAAAACATACACCGCTGACATCCGCATCATAACGGCAACCAATGCCAACCTTCAGGAGCTCGTGCGGTTGGGAAAATTCAGACACGACCTGTACTATCGCCTTAATATTTTGCCCATCAATGTTCCGCCATTACGGGAGAGAAAAGACGATATTTTCCCGTTACTCCACCACAATTTACAGCGATTCAATAGCAAGCATAACCAAAAACGGCGTTTTTCCCCGGAAGCGCTGGATGTTTTGCATCAATATGAATGGCCTGGAAATGTGCGGGAGCTGGAAAATTTGGTAGAGCGAATCGTCATCACGTCGAAGCTGGATCAAATCCAAGTCAGTGATTTGCCAGAAGAGCTGCGGAGTATTCGTGAGCTCGAGGAGGGTATTCTCTCACTCGGTTCTCTTTCGCTTACAGAGCGGATGGAGAAAATAGAGATGGAATTTATTCTGCAAGCATTGCGTACACACAAAACGACCCGCAAAACAGCTGCCTCCCTCGGCATTACACAGTCTCTTCTCATGCGCCGGATTAAAAAGTATGAGATTCAATTGGAGGCTGAGGAAGAGTGAGTCAACATAGTGGAGGAGAAGAAAAAGCGCAGTTCTCTTCGACTCTGACACGCCCGCAGGGGGGATTGACTGTCCGTCTCCACTTAAAAAAGGGGACCGTCGAGCCAAAGCCACCCTACGGGCGGATGTTTCTCAAGGAAGAAGTGTTCGACAAGCGTGGTCCCCTTTTTTAAGTTCCGACTGGGTAGGCGTTGTCAAGGTCTACGAGCCCTGCGCTTTTTCTTCTCACCAGCTTTGGTTGTTCACCGATACCTTTTAAACCTTTAAGATCATTCTTTTCAGTATAAACAAAAGGGAGCACAGATCCCTCTCCTCACACTTATACTTTCTTAATATAAAAAAAGGAGCGCTATCTCGCAGCGCTCCTTTTCTTTCCTCGATTATTCCTCAATCTTCTTTGCTTTTTTGCCAAACCATGTATTTGCAACCAGCTCGACGACTTGCTTCGGCAATGATTGCGGTGCTTGTATTTCCGTTCCAGCCTTGTCCACTGTGCGGTAAAGCAAAGCCTTGTCATCCGCCGGGTCAGACATGGTTTGCAGTGTCCACTCGCCAATCTGTCCGGCGTTTGTCCACTCCTCGATCATCAGCTGATACTCTGCTGGAGCCAGCTCGATGTAATCCTCGTCTGTCACATCCACAATCGCATATCCATCATGCTCGATTTCAGCATCGTATGTATTTCCGTTCGCCGTTTCGTACAGAGCGAGCTCCTCCGGGTTATTCAAGTTTTCTGCAAGCGGAGCAAAATCCGCAATCGTCACCTTAATACGCTTTTTCATAGGTACCCCTCCCGTGTTGAACACATCATTTCACACTCTACCACAACATGTCAGCCCTGCCAATTGTCTCTGAGCAGACGAACATGCTTGATTTCTTCGCCATGTCCCCCTTCTGAGCCTCTCGCTGTTTCCAAAACGATGGGAAGTCCTTGCAATTCGGGAGTTTGCAAAAAAGCGGCAATGGCTGCATCACCGATCATCCCTTTTCCAATGGAGGCATGCCGGTCTCGAAAGGAACCACTCGGATAGACGGAATCGTTCAGATGAACGGCCCGCAAGCTCGTAAAATAATCAAGCTCTCGCATCCGATCGGCTACTTCCCCCCAATCCTTCCCACTCCACAATCCGCTGGCAAATGCATGACATGTATCTAGGCAAAAGCCTACCTTTTGTGGCTCGGCAAACAATTGTCGAACCTGCGTAAGCTCTTCGAGTGTCGTGCCCATTCGGTTGCCTTGTCCGGCATTGTTTTCAATTAACAGCTGGGCATTTCCCTTCCAGCCATCCAGTATTTGATTGACCATCTGGATCATGATTTTATAGCCGGTAAGTACATCAGCGCCTTTATACTGTCCAAAATGAACGACCACGCCCAACGCTCCACAAGCTTCGGCAATTTCAAGGTCGTTTCGTACGGAGCCCACAGTGACTGCAAATAGCTCCTGTTCCTCGACGCATAGATTCACCGGGTAGGGTGTATGAGCGATAGAGAGCATGTCTTTTTCCTGACAAAAAGCACGACATCGCTCTGCGTCACGGGCATCGAATTGCTTGATGCCTAAGCTTCGCGGGTTTTTCGGGAAAAATTGAAATGACATAGCCCCTTCGTTGTAGGCTGATCTCGCCGCCTCCTCGTATCCATGACGAATACTGACATGACAGCCGATTTGCAAGGCTATCCCTCCCCTCACTCACTTTCTTACCATTTTTCCCTCTGTCCCTTCTTCTCAATCGAATGAAGCAAGAGCACTTGCGCTTCCCTGTTAGATCGAATAAACTAAAAATAAACCGAACGTTCAGTCTAGAAAAGGAGTCTTCGTAAAATGTCAAAGCGTCGTCTCGATGGGGAGAAAACCAAACAGCATATTGTAGAGAAAGCAACCGAGTTATTTTCTCAGAAAGGCTACTCAGCCACTTCCATTGAGGACATTTGCCAAGCAACTGGAGCGAGTAAAGGCAGCCTCTATTACCATTTCAAAAACAAGGAGCAGTTGTTCCTGTATTTGCTAGAAAAGCAGTACAACGAATGGGTAGACCTGTGGCAGGAAAAAGAAAAAGAATTCGAGACATCCATTGATAAACTGTACGGCTTAGCTGCTTTTTTCTTGGAGGATTTTTTGTCCCATCCTCTAAAAAAAGCTGGCGAAGAGTTCTCCGGTAGCCAGCTCGCCGATCCAGTCATTTTGGAACAAGTCTTAGAAATGCTCGGCTCCACCTATACCCTCTATACCTCGCTTTTTCAAGAAGGGATCGACCGAGGCGAGATCGCCCCCTGTGACCCTGAAGAAATGGCCATGATACTGGAAGGGCTAATGAACGGAATCATCAACGTAGGCTATCAAATGGAAGACGAGCGTCTTCATGCTCTGCTGAAGAGGAGCATTGACGTTTTGCTGCATGGCATTATTGCCAAGTAGCATTTTTTTCACCTTTAATTAGACCGGACGTTCGGTATAACTTTTCGGGAGTGAAATGACCTATGAAAGGTCTTTGGGGAAACAGAGTATTTCTCACCGTGTTTATCACGGATACATTAGAAAACATCGGGATATGGATTCGCAACATGGCCTTGCTCTACTATGTGATGGAGACGAGCGGCAACAATCCGACCGCCGTATCGCTCTTGACCGCTATCGAACTTGCACCAATCTTGGTTTTCTCGATTATTGGCGGAGCATTGGCTGATCGCTGGAATCCGAAGCGAACGATGATAGCCGGGAACCTGTTAAGCGTCCTCTCTGTTTTGGTTATCGTCTATTTGCTTTGGCAAGGGATGTGGATCGCTATCTTCTTCGCGACATTTATCTCAGCTATCGTGTCGCAGTTCTCCCAGCCTTCTTCTGCCAAGATGATGAAGCGCCATATTCCTGATGAACAAGTGGCAGCAGCCGTGTCTATTTCACAAAGTATGGGGTCGATTTTTCTACTAGTTGGCCCGATTGTTGGTACCTTCTTTTTTGATCAGTGGGGCATCTACCCTTCCCTGTTAACAATGGCAGGCCTGTTCTTCGTCTCGGCACTGATCCTCTTGACACTTCCTCCCTCAACTGCCAGTGCAACAGAGGAAGGCGGAACTCTTCTTTCTGAAATTAAAGCAGGCTTTGCTTATGTAAAAAAGCGACCAGCTTTGCGCGGGTTCGCGATTACCTTTGCGTGTCTGGGGTTGTCATCGGGTTTTATTAATTCGCTGGAGGTATTCATCGTTACGGACCGTCTTTTACTCTCCAAGGAAGCCATTCAATGGTTTAGTGCGCTAGACGGATTGGGTATGCTGTTGGGTGGCATTTTAGCTTCCGTTTACCTTGACCGCCTGAATGGTCGCTGGGTCATTACAGGTGGATTACTATTCTTCGCTTTCTCTGTCGCCGTAGAAGTTCTTTCTGTATGGATATACGTAACCGCCGCGATGCGCTTTTTTACCGGTATTGGGATGGCATTTTTACAAATCGTGATCAGTATGTTCATGATCAAGCTCGTTGATGAAACGTATATCGGACGGGTGAACGGAACGATTTCACCACTCATGATCGGACTCATGATGATCGGTTCTTTTGTGGCAGGTCCACTCATGCAAATGACTTCATTGATCACGGTTTTTCTGATTGCATCCGTAATCGTTCTGCTAGCTGCATGGGGATGTGCGCGAATCAAGTGGGATTCGGCAGAAGTTACACAAGATGGAGCGAATCATCATCTCGAACACAAACAAGCGCAAACGCTGTCGTAAGGGAAGGCGACCAAGTAAAAAAAGCTGTCCACCAAGCGGACAGCTTTTTCTAGCAACATGCTATGTTTTTACAATCAGGAGTGGTGTTTTCGTACGATGAATCGTTTTAAATGTGACACTGCCAAGTAGCGTACCTGCAACTGCACCTTGGCCATGATGACCGAGCACTACCAGTCCCGCGTCGATTTCTTCAGCCGTCTGGCGGATCACAGTAGCTGGATCTCCTACTACGACCTTGCTTTCATAAGGCAGCGATGCAGCTTCAAGCAACTCCTCGCATGGCTTTAACGTTTCACGTCCCCAGCCTTCGAGTGTATTCATGTTATCCCAACCTACGCCATACACACCTGCGTACGTGACTGGCGGGATGACAACGGAGAGAAGCGTATAAGATACATCTGGAAGGTGCTGGCCCATCTCGATGGCTTTTTTCGCAGCTTCTATCGAATGATCGGAGCCATCTACTGCAATGAGTACTTTATTCCAAGGGAAGCGGCTCTCATCTGTCTCCTCCGCAATGAGGAAGACCGGAACTTTGACATCGTGGAGTGTCGGATAGCTGACACTCTGCAACAGGAAGCCTGTTATGCGACCGTAACCATGTGTTCCCATCACGATGGCAGCATAGTCATTCGCAGCGTGCTTCGCAATGACTTCATGCGGCTCTCCGAACTCAATCTCCAATTCATACGTGATACCAGCTTCTTCTACGATCGCCAGGAATTTTTTCAGATCATCTCTTGCTTCATCCAATTGATAATCTTCTACGACATCTCGTCCTAACCTTCTGACAACATTGCGTGAAGGAAACGGCGAGATGGCATGGAGCAATGTGATTTCATGCTTATTTTTGGCGTAGGCCAGCGCGAACCGGACCGCCTGAATGGACTGCGCTGAGAAATCGACAGGGACTAGAATACGGGACATAATGACACGTCCTTCCTCTTTTTCATCTGGCAAATGTGGTGTAACTGTATGTATCCATCTGCCTTGAGTCCATTGTAGTCCTGTGGGTCCTAGGTGTATGTAGGGGTTTTCCCTGATCTTGGTAGGGATATTCCCTGATAGGGAGTCCTATTCTTTCAATGCCCTACTCCATGACAGCTGTAATAAAAATTGTAGGCTTTTCACTCAAATCAATGTCCGTGATCTCATGATCATCCACCATCCGACGATTCGTCTGTTGGTCTCTTCGAATGACCCGAACTACCGGGCGCGAAGGCAAGCCTCTATTTTGGTCAATGATCACACCGATCTCTCCTGTCGAGAGCTTCAGCGAGGTTCCTGTCGGGTACATGGCAATCGAGCGCAAAAAGTGAATCACCATTTTATGATCAAAACGTTTCTCCGCAAGTCCCATGACTTTTTCGCAAGCCTCATACGCCGGCAACGTCTCTTCTTCCGCTGAAAAAGGAGAGATGAGATTATCGTAGTAGTTACAAATCGCAACAATCTTGGCGAAATCATGAATATCATCGCCAGTCAGGCCTCGGGGCTGCCCACTTCCGTCCACCCATTCATGATGCTGTAAAGGAACGTGTGCGGAGACGATGCTCATCTCATGTTTTTTTCGCAACAGATCAAAGCCCAGCCACGTATGATGATTGGTTTTGCTGTTCTTTTTGTAGGCCGGGGCTTCCTTGTCGACAGACAGCTTTCCAATGTCATGCAAGAGTGCTCCGATGGCGAGCTCTTTTAATTGAGCGGTGTTATAGCCTAATCCTACGCCCATTACCGTCGCCATCATGCACACATTCAAGGAATGAATGTACATCGCGTTGTCGGTCGTGCGAATTTCTCCCAGATTCAAGAGCACGCGACGATTTCTCAAGGTTTCGTCGATGATACTTCCCACTGATTTTTGAATGCCGCGGACATCAAAATTTTTACCAGACTGCACACACGAAATCGCTTGTGACAGATTCCGGATCGCGTCCTTCCGAGTGGTCTCCGTGACGACCTCCTGCTCTTTCACTTCATCGAGCAGCGGGTCCTTGATGCTTAACATTGTGACGCCAAACCGACGCAATTTATTTATCATTCCGACAGTCAGCTGGACACCTGTATGCAAGAGCGTCAAGCCCTCGCTTGTATAAATGCTTCGAGCCAAAACATCTCCTGGCTCTACTAGGTCTACATTCACATATTTCATGGGGTCTTTCCTCCTGATTCCATCCTCCCCTGATGCTTCTTCCCTATCTTCGCATGGGAAAAACCTGTTTCGTGTGATTTTGCCGAAAAAACATCCGTGCTACCAGTTGCCTCCTCATTTTTCACCTGTTCCAGCCAAGACCAAGCCATGTGCAAAGCTCAGAAAATTTGGTGCGTGCATCCTCGTAGCCTTGCCTGTAATAATGCTCCAGCTTCTCTTCTTGACGTTCAAAACCTCGTATAAAGGTACCCGCTGGAGGTGCGATGACAAACGCTCTGCCTTCCTTCTGCATCTCTTTTACCTGTTCAATAGCCTCGCAATAGATGCGAAAATGACGAATGAATGCTTGACACAAGCGCGTACTTCTCGAAAAAAGACGCTCGACACGCGAAAGCATTCGCATCCAATCCTCTGGCGGACAAGAAGAAGTGAGCACAACAATATGTTTTTGATTGCCATCAAGCATGGACTTTAGGAAAGGTACCGGATGCACGATGCCCCCGTCCCATAGCTTGCGCCCGTTGATCGTAACCTTGGGTGATAAAAACGGAAGACTGCATGAAGCCCGAATCACATGGAAAATATCCGCACAATCGTCTTTCGTAAAGTAAACGGCTTCCCCTGTCGCGTAATCCGTTGTGACGACGACAAACCGTTCCTTCGCTTCACGAAACCGATCAAAGGCGAACGGCTCCAGCTTGTAAGGCATCTCATTGAAAATAAAATCCATGCCAAACAACGAACGCTTCGTGATCAAATTTTTACAGTGAAAGTATCGGGGGTCCCGTATGTATTTCGTATGATAAATCTTGCCCAATCCGCGCTGTCTCGCCAAGTATGCCGCCCCATTACACGCACCTGCTGACACAGCAATCACATACGGAATGTATAGCTCCTGCTCCATGAAGTAATCCAAAACGCCAGAGGTATAAATCCCACGGCTCCCCCCTCCCTGCAAAACGAGCCCTACCTTTTCCATTCCTATCACCCATTTTGATGTCGTTTACCCGTAGTATGAATGGTTGCCCAATGAAACATGCAGGGCTCGATCGTGCCAATCAAAAAACGACCCATAATAGGGTCGCCACTCAATCGTCTTTTTTCATCATACTGTACTGATCGCGGACCATCGTTACATTTTCCCCTTGCTGCGTCAACTCCAGCTTATAGAGGATATCCGCAAGCACCGCTGCATAGATCAACGTTAATTCCCCGGTATTGACCGGCTCTCGAAAGTAGCTCCCGATCATCTCATAGCCTTTTCGCTTATAGGATTCGGAATCTTCCTCTCCCAGTGCCTCACATAGCTCTCCAATCAGATCATCCAGTGCCAGCCTTGCGCGCTCATAGACATCGGGCTGGTCATGTGATAAACCGTCTGTCTCTTTGGTCGTACCCAATTGCCCCCTCCTCCTTCTCCTCTTAGAGTGGGGCAGGTGTAGAGGCTTTATGCAGATTCTTGTTCCGTTTTCTTGCTAGGTGGAACTCGAATTCCCGTCAACGCCTGAAACAGTACGCGTTGGTACTTCATCTCGGCATCAGGATCAGGCCGATCCAGCAGGGTTCCGAGCACAGCCCCTAAAAAGCCGAGTGGTATGGAGACCAGTCCAGGATTCGTCAGTGGAAATAATGGCTCCGCACGAATAAGTCCGGTCAGTGGATTCATAACAGTCGGACCCAAAATGACCAGTACCACTGATGCAGTTAAACCTGTCAGGACTCCACAAATCGCTCCGCGCACGGTAAACCGCTTCCAATACAACGTAAACAACAAAAGTGGTAAATTGGATGAGGCTGCTACCGCAAACGTCAGCGCAACGAGAATCGCCACGTTCATTTTTTCTGCACCGATTGCCAGCCAAATGGAGATCACGCCCACCGCAACAGACGAAAGCTTTGCCATGGTGACCTGTTCTTTTTCCGAAGCCAACCCTCGTCTGATCAGATGACTGTAAACATCATGCGCGAACGCAGAAGAGGCGGAGAGCACGAGTCCTGTCACTACTGCCAATATCGTCGCAAAGGCAACAGCAGCAATATACGCCATCAAAAACTCTCCGCCGAGAGCATCTGCCAAGAGCGTGACCGTCAGATTACCCCCGAAGCCCACATTCTTCAATGCCTCGTAGCCTACAAACGTGCTCGCCCCAAATCCGAGGAAGATCGTCATTAAATAAAAGGCGCCGATGACCCAGGTTGCGGTGTAAATCGAATTTCGAGTCGTCTTGGCGTCCTTGACTGTGAATAACCGGGAGATAATATGTGGGAGCCCGGCGGTACCGAGAATCAAAGCCAAATGCAGTGAGATCGTTTCAAGCGGATCATGAAGTTGATTTCCCGGCTGTAAGAACTGTTCCTGAAGAGGTGTAATCGTACTCACATGTGAAAACATTTCGGATAAGCTCCAATCAAAACGGGCAAAAACGATCAGACTGAGGATCAACGTCCCTGTCAGGAGCAGTATCGCTTTAATAATCTGAACCCAGGAGGTCGCCACCATCCCGCCGAACACGACGTAAAATGTCATCAGGCTCCCGACAATCAGGACAGCCGTATCGTAACGGACTCCCAATAAATAATGAATGAGGGCACCTGCCCCAACTAATTGCGCCAGCATGTAAAATATCGTAATTAATAGAGTCGTACAAGCAACAACGCCACGTAGCCAAAGGCTGTCAAATCGGACGGCAATCGCGTCTGCCAACGTATAGCGCCCCAAATTATGCAACGGCTCCGCAACTAAAAACAAAATAATCAGATAAGAGACAAAAAAACCTATCGCATACACGAACCCGTCAAAGCCGTACATCGCAATGGTTCCCGCAATCCCCAAAAACGAGGCAGCACTCATGTAATCGCCGGCAATGGCAATGCCATTTTGTAACCCGTTCAAGCGATTTCCTGCCGCATAGAAGTCTTTCGTCGTTCCTGTCTGTTTGGCAGCCGAATAAGTGATGGCCATCGTGCCGATAATGACGGCAAGGAAAAAGATGATCGTCGTCATGGACAATACTTCTCCCATCTTGTAAAAATGAAAAAAAAGACCAGGGGTTAACCCCAGCCTTCTCTTCGTGGCATGAGCTTCCTACTTTTACTGTTTCTACGCTGAATCTTTCATTCCTGTATTCGCTTTCACCAAAATTTCATCGTACTTCTTATCGTCACGGGAGCTGGACATCATGGTTCCGATCCATGCAGCCAAAAAACCTAACGGGATCGAGACAATGCCCGGATTCGGCAACGGGAACAGCGCTTCGCCGACCAAAATGGCTTTTCCAGCTACAGGATTCCAGACGTTCGGACTCAACGCAACCAGAATGAGGGAGCTGAACAAACCGACGAGCATTCCGCTGATTGCTCCTGCCGTATTGAACCTTTTCCAGAAGATCGTGAACAAAATCACCGGGAGATTTGCACTCGCCGCTACTGCAAAAGCCAGCGCAACAAGGAAGGCCACGTTCAGATTTTGCGCAAACAAAGCGAGCAAGATAGAGACAATCGAGACACCGACAGACGCCCATTTAGCCATCTTCATTTGCTCTTTTTCTGTTGCTTTTCCTTGCCGTAATACGTGTCCGTAAAAGTCGTGCGCGAAGGCAGAAGCCGCAGTGAGCACCAGCCCAGCCACTACCGCGAGAATGGTAGCGAAGGCAACCGCAGATACAAAGGCGAACAAGAAGTTACCACCTAACGCTTGCGCAAGCAGTGGAGCTCCCATGTTGCCCGCAGGGTCCATATTCCCCGCTCCTACAAACGCTGCTGCCCCGAAGCCGAGGAAGATCGTCATGACATAGAAGGCACCAATGATCCACGTCGCGTACACAACCGATTTGCGAGCTGTCGTTGCATCTTTGACGGTGAAGAAGCGAATCAAAATATGCGGCAATCCAGCTGTTCCGAGCACAAGTGCGAGATTCAGCGAAATGGTATCGAGCCCCACTTTAAACTTGTTACCAGGATTGAGGAACTGCTCTCCCAATGGTGTCGCCAACTTCATTTGCTCGAACATTTTCAAGAGGTTAAAATCGAATTTGGCAAAAACCATCATGGAGATGATAAATGTACCGACCATCAACAAAACCGCTTTTACGATCTGCACCCATGAGGTTGCCGTCATTCCGCCGAAAACGACGTAGATCGTCATCAGTGCGCCTACGATGAATACGGAGGTCGTGTAATCTAGCCCCAAGAGCAGCTTGATCAAGGCCCCTGCTCCGACCAATTGCGCGATCATATAAAAAATCGAGATGGCAATCGAATTGAGAGCGGCGACACCACGAACCTTTTTATTGTCAAAACGTGCGGCTATCATATCAGCCATCGTGTATTTTCCTAAATTACGCAAAGGTTCTGCTACCAAGTAGAGCACAACGAGATACGCAACAAGAAAGCCGATACTGTAGAAGAAGCCATCAAACCCGCTCAATGCTATCATCCCGGCAATTCCAAGGAAGGAAGCAGCCGACATGTAATCTCCCGCAATCGCGAGGCCGTTTTGCCAACCCGTCAATCCTCCTCCAGCAGTGTAAAACTCACTGGTCGTGTTCGTCTTTTTCGAAGCGTAAAAGGTAATGACAAGTGTCAACAATACAATGACGAGAAAGAGTAAAAATGCGGTTACGTTCATTAGCCCCTTCCACCTGCCTCTTGTTTGATTTTCTCAACGAGTTGATCAAACTTCTCAGCCCGCTTGGTGTACAGGATACAGAGACCCCATGTCATGATGAACTGAGCAAAGGCAAATACCCACGCCCACGAAATGGCTCCAAACGCTGGTTGATTCAGTACGGTGAAGTAGGAGGTTAAAATCGGAAGGGTAAAGTAAAACACGAAGA
This sequence comes from Brevibacillus sp. NPDC003359, assembly GCF_042878995.1. Lineage (NCBI taxonomy): Bacteria > Bacillati > Bacillota > Bacilli > Caryophanales > Paenibacillaceae > Brevibacillus > Brevibacillus sp. NPDC003359. Next base: position 51,535 of record NZ_JBIAOR010000001.1, on the reverse strand, counting down.
AAAAAATAGAAGATGGCAAAATAAACGCTTTTTTCCTTCTCAAGAGCTCTTTGAAAGTAGCTGACTGAATCACTGCTGCATAATCAACAGCGTTCTTCTTCTGATCCTCGGCTTTTTTTGCCGAAGCGGATTTGCCCATGGGAACCTCCCCCTCATCAACAGAAATGTAAGCGCTTCCTTCATTGTAGAGAATCCTTTTCTATCCGTGTATTTTTCTGCGTAAGATGTCGGGGAGTGTGTGTCAGTGGCAGATTTTTCACCACGATCTGCAAATGCTTGATCACCAAGCTTACTCCTCAAGACGTTTGAGCAAATCTTTAGCGGAGGTCCGAGATACGGGAATGCGCGGTCTTCCTTCTCCCTTCAAAATCAGATTGTAGGCACCGTTGAACCAAGGTTCGAGCTCGCTTACGTATTGAAGATTGACCAAATAGCTTTTGTGGGTACGGAAAAAGTCGTATGCGCAAAGCTTTTCCGCCAGTTGTGTCAAGGTCATCCGCGTCGAGTAGGTAGCCGTTTGGGTGATGATTTGCACATATCGCTCCTCTCGCATCGCATAGACAATGGTCGCTGGATCAATGACCACTAATCTACTATTATCTTCTACCAACAGCTTGGTTCGTTTGGTCTGGACAGGCTCTACTTTCGGCTTAACCAGACGCTCTCGTATCCGTTGCATCGTTTCTACCAGCCGCTTAGGCTCCGTAGGCTTCAGCAAATAATCGACAGCGTACAGCTTAAACGCATCGATGGCAAATTCCTCATACGCAGTACAAAAAACGATAAGGGGGTGCTGCTTGCGTGAGGCGAGCATTCTGGCTGCCTGCGCGCCTTCCAGTTCAGGCATTTTCATATCCAGGAAGACGACATCCGGTTCGTGCACATCGACCATTTCCAACAGCTCTCGCCCGTTGGTGGCATAGGGCAGCAATTCTACGTCTCCTTCTTGTAGCAGTAAATAACTCAGTTCTTCGCGTGCTAGTCGCTCGTCTTCTGCAATCATGACTCGTATTGGCATCAGGCACTCACCTCTTTTGTAATCGGAATGGTAAAGGTAATCGTACTGCCACCTTCTTGTTTATTGGCAAAATGGAGTTGGGCATCTTGTCCGCACAAGCTGATCAGACGTTGGTTGACATTATGGATGCCAATTCCGTTGCCCTCCTTACTCTCCATTGGCACCTTTCCCAGAACTGGCAGTAAGTTGTCAGGAAAGCCTTGGCCATTATCTTCTATTTGAAAAACAACATGCAGATTCTGCCGTTTCACATGGAGGATGATCTCACCGCCGTTCGTGATGTCGGAAACACCATGCTGAATGCAATTCTCAAATAACGGCTGCAACGTGCCAGGAGGAATAAGGGCTTCTTCTACACCCGCATCAATGATGGTGCGAACGGCGAATTGCTCGGAAAATCTGATTTTGATAATTTCCAAATAAGCATGCAGGTGATCCAACTCCTGTCTCACGTTGACAAGCGGACTCGCTGTGAGCTTCAGGTTGAATCGCATGAACACGCCAAGCTGAATGGTCATATGCCGGGCTAGCTGCGGATCAATTCGTATCAAGGTCACAATTGAATTTAGCGTGTTGAACAAAAAGTGAGGATGAATCTGCGCCTGCAGCATCCGCAACTCAGCATCTTTCATTAACCCTTTCATTTGCTCCGTGAGGGATAGTGTCAATTGATTGGAGATCAGGTTGCCGAGCCCTTTCGCTAGCGCCTCCTGGACTTTTCCTATTTGTTGCGGCCTCCGATAATAGAGTTTGATCAGACCGACGACGCTGTCCCCCTCTTTAATCGGCACGAGAATCGCTGCATGCAGGTTACAATTTTTGCGCTTGCATCCGACGCTCTCTCGCGTCAATCCCTTGTCGATTCCCCCGCCAATCAGGGCCCGCTTATCGAGCTCACTACTGAGCGCTTCTCCCGGATGATGGTGATCTGCCCCTACTCCTACGTGCGCAAGAAGCCGCTCTCGATCTGTTACAGCAACGGCTGCTGCCTTCGTTTCTTTTTGTAAGACGAGGGCTGCTGACTGAGCAGTCTGTGGTGTGAGCCCCCTTTTCAGGTGTGGCAAAATCCTTTCCGCTATCGTAAAGGAACGCTCCGCCTCAATGGCAGCCGAACGTTCTGCCTCTTGCAAGGCAACCCGTATCATCGTCGTAAAAATCGCAATCGAAACACTGTTCGTTAGCACCATCGGAATCCCGATCACGTTTACCATGGTTCGCGCCAACTCGGGCGGAGCGGACATGATCAATAAAAGTGACATCTGAATAATGGGCGCGAACATGCCGATAAACATGGCTTTGGACGGAGAAATAACCCGCTCCTGCGAGAAAAAACGCGCTACGTATCCAGCCAACAAGCCCGTGATCGGGACCGACAAGCCCATCGAGGCTGCGGCGAATCCTCCCAATTGGAAGACATGAAGCCCAGCAATGACACCTGCCCCCAGGCCAACGAGAGGCCCTCCGAGCAAACCACCAATGACGACGCCTACCAAAGTAGAATTGGCGATTATTTCGTCATACGACAAACGAAAAATCCAAAAAGCAGGAAGATAGCTCTCCCCTTGCACGACCACTCCTGCATATGTACCTGCAATCCCAAACAACCCGAACATGACGGAAAATGCGATTGACGTCCCAACGTGCAATTCGCGGTCTAAAAGCTGGCGAAACAACGGTGTCCTTGTCAAAATAAATGCCAGCGTCAAAAGAATGCCCATCCTCTCGATGAGCAATAACGTGAGATTGTCCACCGCAGCCTCCCTTAGTTTAAATCTTCTATAAATTCCGCATATTACTCTCAATTCCCTGCTGGACAGACAACCTCGCTAGGCTGATTGCATACGCTGTGTGTGCAATGCTTCAGGAGAAGGGTGATCATACAATGTGTGGAATTGTAGGCTGGATTGATTGGGAAAAGGACTTATCTGGTAAACGTGATGTGCTGCAAAAAATGACCCAATGCCTCAAGGATCGAGGCCCTGATGCAGAAGGCTATTGGCTGACTCCGCGCGCGGCCCTCGGTCATCGTCGCCTTGTAGTCGTAGACCCTGCTGGCGGACAGCAGCCTATGTCGGCTCTCAAAAACGAACATGCCTGCACCATGATTTACAATGGTGAATTGTATAATACCGAGGATTTGCGAGCAGAACTGCTTGCTTGCGGACATACCTTTCAATCTCACTCGGATACGGAGGTGCTTTTGCACACGTACTTGGAGTGGGGCCCAGATTGTCTGTCAAAGTTAAACGGTATCTTTGCTTTTGCGATCTGGGACGAACGCGAACAAAGATTGTTTGTCGGCCGTGACCGTATGGGGGTTAAGCCATTATTTTATGCGCAAAGAGGCAGTTCATTTCTGCTCGCCTCCGAGCTAAAAGCCTTGCTCGCTCACCCTGAGGTCAAACCAGAGCTCTCTCGTGAAGGCTTGGCGGAGGTTTTCGGAATCAGTCCCGCTCGTACGCCCGGTCATGGTGTTTTTCACAACGTACACGAGGTGCGGCCTGGCTCCTATCTGTTGGTGACGCGTGATAGCGTCAAGCAAAAACGCTACTGGCAGCTCGAAAGCCGTCCACATACGGATGACCTGAAGACAACTGCTGAACGTGTCAGGGAGTTAGTCACGGATTCGATTGAACGCCAATTGGTTGCAGATGTGCCCGTTTCGACGCTCTTATCAGGCGGATTAGACTCGAGCATTATAACAGCTGTCGCGGCCGATCATTTTCAAAAAACAGGCCGTGGAACCCTGCACAGCTACTCCATCGATTATGTCGACAACAGAAAGCATTTCAAGGCGAGTACTTTTCAACCAAATGAGGATGAACCTTATGTGCAACTCGTTACAAAGTTTCTCGGAACCCAACATCACACGATCGAATTCGATACAGACGATTTGATTGACTCCCTGAAAATAGCGACACTCGCCCGTGACTTGCCGGGTATGGCTGATGTGGATGCATCCCTTTACCTGTTTTGCCGCGAAATAAAAAAAGAGACGACCGTTGTCCTCTCTGGAGAATGCGCCGATGAAGTATTTGGCGGGTATCCATGGTTTCATCGCGAAGACCTGCTGAATGCCGGCACGTTCCCTTGGTCGAGAGCGACGAAAGAACGTGCGTCCTGGCTATCACCTGATCTACGTGATTGGGTCAAACCCGAGGAATACGTCGCCATGCGATATGAAGAGTCTCTTGATGAAGTCCCACATCTTCCTGGCGAAGATCCGATTGAAGCTCGCCGACGGGAAATGTTTTATTTGAATATAACATGGTTCATGAACACACTGTTGGATCGCAAAGACCGAATGAGTATGGCGGCCAGTCTGGAAGCGCGCGTCCCTTTCTGTGACCACCGCATCGTGGAATATGTCTGGAACATCCCATGGGATATGAAGACGCATGGGAATCGGGAAAAAGGAATTTTGCGAAAAGCTATGGAAGGAATTTTGCCGGACGAGGTCCTGTATCGCAAGAAAAGCCCGTACCCGAAAACACACAATCCGGCCTATACGGAAGCCGTTCGCTCTTGGCTGCTGGATATTTTAGACGACTCTTCCTCTCCGCTGCTTCAACTGGTTGATGTACCAACTATTCGAAAAATTGCCGAGTCAGATGCACAGGCTTCGAGCATCCCGTTTTTCGGTCAGCTCATGAGTACACCCCAGTTGTTTGCCTATCTCGGCCAGCTGGATTATTGGCTGCGGGAGTACCATGTATCTATTCGTGACTAACGAAAACAAAAGCTCCTCGCCCCTTATGGTTTACGGGGGATTAGAGGAGCTTTTCGTTACTTTTTGGTTTTTCCCCGTTGCTTGTGTCTAGGTGCGGGTTGTGACTTTGGGTTGAGGGGAATGGTAGCAAGAGATTGATATCTCAGATCAAACTGCTCGCCTGAGCGTTTCATGATCGTGAACGTTTTGGTTGCGCCGACTCGGATCAAACGGTAGTCCACTCGTGTTTTTTTCCCTCCCCCACTCAGAATCGCAGCCACGGTCCGATGATTCTGCAGATTCACTTTTATCTGCAACGACAGCACGGTTGCTGGAAAAGGTGGGATGTCACGATAAGGAACACAGAGCTTTCCTTTCAGCATCCGCAAATGGAGATTCCGAATCATCACTTCCGTCAGTTGCTTCCCCCAATACCGGCGGAAAACACGGGAGATTTTTCGTTTGGTGTTGTATTTTTCGGGCAATGGCGTGTAATCCACACCGTTTACGGTATAAACAGGCTTTCCTCTCGGCGAATTCGCGATCTGAGTCCAGACATGCTCTGCTGAAGTAATAAACTGCTTGAGCCTCTGCAACTCATCCAAGGATTTCACCTCCTCCATAAACCGTATGGTGGTGGGCTTATGCTAGTACGCCCGATTTCAGCGTTCCAAACGTAATGGACAATAATTCTGAACATACATATAAATTGCAATCATATTAATGGGATGATAGAATATAAACCGCTTTCACTTCTCTAATCGGGGAGTGCGTTTTTTTGCCTTTTAAGTTTAGTACTATTTAATTTCTTGGAGGTTGTAATGAATTTCATCATTCCCATCGCTGGCTTACTCATCGTGATCGGGTTAGCATTGTTAGGGAGCAATGGACGTAAAAAGGTCAAATACAAGCCGATATTCGTCATGATTGCTCTGCAATTTTTGCTTGCCTTTCTTCTTCTGCATACCAAGTTTGGGTTTATATTCGTTTCAGCCATTTCCAAATCGTTTGAAAAGCTTCTTGCCTTTGCGGCAGAAGGGATCAATTTCGTATTTGGCAATCTGGTAAACGACGGACAAATGTCCTTTTTCCTTAGTGTATTGCTCCCAATCGTCTTCATTTCCGTCCTGATTGGTATTTTGCGGCACTTCAAGATTTTGCCGATTATCATGAAGGCAATTGGCTTTGTTCTGAGCAAAATTAACGGCATGGGTAGGCTGGAGTCTTACAACGCTGTCGCTTCCGCTATTGTCGGCCAAAATGAAGTCTTCATCACTGTGAAAAAACAGCTTGGTTCCTTGCCGGAGCACCGTCTGTATACGCTGTGCGCGTCAGCCATGTCGACTGTTTCGATGTCGATTGTCGGTGCGTACATGACGATGATTGAGCCGAAATACGTCGTCACAGCACTGTTCCTGAATCTGTTTGGCGGCTTCATTATCACTTCTATCATCAACCCTTATACGGTGGAAGAAGAAGAAGATTTGCTTGATATTCAAAGCAATGAGAAGCAATCCTTTTTCGAGATGCTCGTCGAGTACATTATGGATGGCTTCAAGGTAGCGGTAGTCGTGGGTGCAATGCTGCTCGGTTTTGTTGCCTTGATCGCTGCTGTGAATAGCTTGTTCGGCATGATTTTCGGCTGGACGTTCCAAGAAATACTCGGTTTTGTCTTCGCTCCTTTTGCCATCCTTATGGGCATTCCTTTTGCGGAAGCGATGACAGCTGGTAGTATCATGGCGACGAAGCTCGTAACGAACGAATTCGTGGCGATGATCGAGTTGGGCAAGGTCGTATCTGAACTGAGCCCGCGTACAGTAGGAATTCTCTCTGTCTTCCTCGTTTCGTTCGCGAATTTCTCCTCTATCGGCATTATCGCTGGTGCGGTGAAAGGGCTGAATGAGAAACAATCCAATGTGGTCGCTCGCTTTGGGTTGAAGCTGTTGTTCGGTGCCACGCTGGTAAGTCTTTTGTCTGGTGTCGTTGTCAGCTTCGTCCTGTAAGTGAAATGAGAAAGTGTCCCTCTGCCATGTGCAGTAGGGACACTTTTTTTGTATGCAAAGGGTACGGCTAAGTACTGCTCGTCCTCTGTATGCGGCTGCTGTTCAGACTACTTCCCATCTAACCCTCATCGCTTATTTTTCAACTTTGTAATAGCGATCCCCGGTCTTCGGATTGAAGTATACACGACGCTTTTCCTGAGTTACAGGATCAATCGTCACTTCATTAGTCGACTCAAATCCGGGCGGGACGATTTCTCCGTGGTCTGCGTGTAGTCGCTTGTCCTTGATTTTGGAAATGATTAGCAAGGTGATGAAAAGCAAGATCTGAAACACGATGTAATAAAGAATATAAATCATTCATTACGCCTTTTCAACGACTACTGCTGTACCGTATGCGACAACTTCACCCATATTTCCCATATTTCCAGAGTCGTAACGACACATTACCACAGCGTTAGCTCCCATGGCAGTTGCGTTTTTTATCATGCGGTCAAGCGCCTGTTTGCGCGCGTCCTCCAAGAGCACCGTGTATTCCTTGATTTCTCCGCCAACTACTGAACGAAGACCTGCCATGATGTCTCCCCCAATTCCGCGTGCTCGAACGATCAAGCCGAATGTCGTTCCTTTTACTTCAACGACACGATATCCTGGAATGTTTTCTGTTGTTACAACTATCATTTGCTTCTCCTACTTTCTACTTTTATTTTTGAAGATCACATGTAGCACGATGTCAGCGCTAAAATGACTAATGATCGCAGCTTCTAAACCGTATCGCCAATATAGGAAGCCAAACAAGATGCCCAAGATACCGTTTAGCAACAACGTCCATACAGTGACCATCTTGCCTTTTCCGTACGTCATGTAATTGGTTGGGAGATGGGATACAGCGAAAACAATGGCGGCGACGCAGATGCCCAGCCAATAGGAAATTCCCATCAATCCAATCTTCTGTGCCAAAAATACGACAACAGTCATAACCCCTAAACGCATGAGCACTTCTTCGCAAACCCCTCCGTAAAAAGACGAGAGAAAGCCGAAGAACCGTGATGAAATCGGTTCTTTACCCATTATTGGGGTCATGTGTAGTTGAAAGAAATAACGGTCCACCAATTTTACCAAGAGGCCTACCGCGATACCTGAACCAATAGATATGGCCCAAAACGACCAGATGGAAAAAGGCAGCTCCACTCCGGACACCCAGTGATCGAGAATCCAGAGTCGAAAACCAGTGGAAGGCATGAGCCATAAGCCTATAGCAGTTGCCAGAGCCAGAAATACACAACTCTGAATGATCGTAATCGCAACCATGACGGAAATAGGCGGGACTTTGTTATTAGGATCGAAGGCGGCTTGCAGCTGTACATGTTGGCGAATCGTGTTGGATTGAATCGGTATAGCGCATAGAGCGCACAGTACACTAACCAACCAAATCAGCCAAAAATGTTCCATTTCTACGCCTCCTCTTTAGATTTCTGATCGTTCTAAAAAGTACCAGCCCATAAAGAAAAACACGATATTGAGTATAAAGACACCTGCGAGGCCCGGTAAACCTGTGATAGCTGCTTGAGCCAGAGTTGAGTTTTCTTGAATCATCATCATCGCCGCATTTGACAATCCACCTGGAGATACCATATCCAAAAATTTACCGAGAAATTGTGGAACAGTGAAGATCAGGATATTGAATACCAGCGAGGCTCCACCGGCACCAACAGCATTGCTAAAAAAGCTGGAGGCGCACAGAGTTGTAGTGACGACAAGAAATAGATTCGGTATGTACATCAACGTACCTATCCATACATGGGTCCAATCTAGTTTTCCGAAAAGGATCTCTGTATAGTAGGCGGTTATCCCCATCCCGATCAGCATACTTGCCATTGTCAAAGTGTAGTAGGTAATGGCTTTGGCGAGATAGTATTTGGCTCGACTGATGGGCTTGACGAATACCATGGATGCTACCCCAGAGGCTTTCTCTCCAGCAATTGATCCCATGACGATAAGGATTAGCACAAACGTGCCGAGTGAGCTAAACTTGCTAATCGCCGTCGAGAGTACTTCCGGAGCAGACGGGGTTGGAATTTTGATGACTGCCCCTTCCGGCAGTCCAGTAGAATTGGCCAAAATATCAGGGAGCATTTTCATCGTGATCGGCTGTGTAATCATTAAAGCAATAAACACAATCGGGATAATGAGAATCTTGTAGGTTTTGACCAATTCATTAAATTCTTTTCTGATCATTGGATGGGAAGTCATCAGTTATTCACAACCTTTAGGAAAATATCTTCGAGGGTCGATACGGACAAGTGATAATACGCCAGTGTCCCGCCAGTTTCCAGAAGAATGTGAGGCAGGAGTGCCTTGGCTTTTTCCATGTCATTGGTAAGAACTTTGTAAATACCGCCGTCTAGGTTCCATTCCCTGATCCAGGTTAGCCCATTCAATACATCGGTTAAATCTATGTCCTGTTGATCAAGCTTGAACTCAATCAGTGGCTCCACATGGTTTGCTCGCAGCTGATCCAAACTGGACGACAGCACCACCGTACCGTCCTTGATGATGACGATCTGGTCGGCGATTCTTTCGATGTCATCCAAAATGTGGGTCGACATGAAGACAGTCATATGTTGCTTCAACTTTTCTATTAGTAATAAGACGTCATATCTGCCCATGGGGTCGAGCGCGGAAACTGGCTCGTCCAAGACGAGTAGCTTGGGATTGTGGATGAGCGCCTGGGCAATCCCCAGACGCTGTTTCATCCCTCCGCTGTAACCGCTTATTGGGCGGTTCCTCGCCTCATTGATTCCGCATAACTCCAAGAGTTCATCTGTCCGCTGCGCAATTGTGTGCTTGTCCAATCCATAAAGTCTACCGACCCAATGCATCCACTCTGTCGCTGTCATGTAGTTGTAAAAGGCTGGGATTTGTGGACAATACCCTACTTCACTTGTGACTTTATTGCGGTCGGTCACGACGTCGTAGCCTACTACTCTCACTTTTCCTCCGGTCGGTGCAGCCAATCCGGTTAGGATGCGGATAGTCGTCGTTTTCCCGGCACCATTCCCCCCAAGAAAACCGACACAACCGATGCCATCGACGGAAAAGGTAACGTTCTTTAACGCTTTATGGTCTTTATATTCCTTTGTGAGGCCTTCACATTCAATTACTCGCAAAGAATGTCAACCCTTTCCTCGGTTCTCTTGAGCTAGTCTTTTCTGCCTACAAAGAAATACACGATCGGACCCAAGGTGTTTATAAAGATAATGCCGAGAGCCCACGGCCATTTTTTTCCACCTGCAACTCGGTACGCTTCTCGTCGAGCCAAATCAATTAAAGCAATAACTGCTAGTATCAATTGAATAGCAATGATAGGTGCAAGAAGCTGAATATCGAACGGCATGGATAAAACCTCCAAATTTTATAGTTATTTTAAAGTTTATCATTATTTTGATTACTTTCCCACCCGCCGCCATGAAATGAGGTGACGGATGGGCATTTATTTTTTTATAGCTGGGCTTGTTCCGGTAATTTTAGTTGGCCGCTTCTGATAAAGTAATCAAGGACTTTACCAAAAACTTCTTCGTCGATTTCCGGGCATTCAATGTCGTTTTGGCGCAGCATACGAGTCGTTTTATTGCCTACATAGACTACACTTCCTCTGCTTGTGTGGCCGTCTGTGAACAAGTTGCCGAGCGGAGCGGCTGAGTTGGCCTCATTGCCTTTTTCTTTCGTATCTTCTTGCACCGCTTCAATCCACTCATCCATGGTGACTCGTTCCAAAGCAAATCCTCTGTTTTCAATCGCTGAAATCAGGTCTTCGTAATCGGTTGCGTTCGAGTTGAGCAAGTGGAAGTTTTCGCTCAAACTCTGCTCGGTCATGGAGAGATGAACGATTCCTTTACTTGCAAAATCAACTGGCATCATGTCCAGATCCCCGCTCATGTCAGGAGCTTTGCCCAAATCTATAATCCCTGCTGCAATTCTCCACATCAGGTCGTCCTTCTGGCATGCTCCTGTTTCGCTGTCCCCAGTCATCCGTCCGCAACGGTATATCGCCGCTGGAATGCCGCGTTCGCGTGCGAGATTGACGATATGCTCGGCTACCCACTTGCTCTGTGTATAACCGGAAGTGAGGACGCGACTGTTCTCTGGCATGTCCTCTTCGCGGAAGGCCATGGATTCTTCCGTTTCTTCGGATGCAAACGTGAAAATCGTTGAGACGAAATGCACAGGCTTGGTCTTTTTGGCTACAGCAAGGCGGAGGATTTCCTCAGTCCCTTTTACGTTTGCTTTCTTCAGAGCTGCGTACGGATAGACAAAGTTAACTAGAGCACCGTTGTGGTAGAGCACATCCACTTTTTCAGCCAGCTCGGAGTACTGATCGTCGGACAGATTGAGTCGTGGCTGTGCCAAATCACCGATTACAGGAATAATCCGATGCGCCTGCTCCTCATTCCATAACTCGTATAGCTCTAATGTTTTGCGTAGTCGTGCCATTCCTTCCTCTTCGTCAGAAGCTCGAACGAGGCAGTAAATGTCAGCGTCTGTCATCTGTAGGAGATCACGCAACAAGAAAGCACCAAGGAAACCAGTGGCTCCTGTCAACAATGCCGCTTGGAACTGGCTTGGATCACCTACGTACGGATGCTCAGGCTGAATCGCAGGATCGAGTACGACTTCATCCTTGAGATCCTTTGCGTCGATGTCATGGGAAACAGCAGAAAGACCGTGTTTGAGAATTTCCTCGATGGTCTTAGCCATACCCGCAATAGTCGGGGTCTCGAACAGGATTCGCAGCGGTACCTCAAGCTGTAGCTCTTCGCGAATCTTGAAGATAAGCTGGGTAGCGAGCAATGAGTGACCACCAACCTCAAAGAAGTTGTCGTGCACTCCGATTTTGTCCATTTCCAGTACGGCGACCCAGTGTGTATGCAACATGATCTCGACTGGCGTTTGCGGCGCTTTGTATTCGACGCCTGATTCCGAACGGTCGTATTCCGGCTTCGGTAGCGCTTTGCGATCCAGTTTACCGTTTGGCGTCTTCGGTAGGCTCTCCATGATCATAAAGTGTTGCGGGATCATATAGGCTGGAAGCTTGTCGGTCAGGAAGTGGTTCAGGTCATAAGACGTACTTGTGTGATTCGCTTCGAACACGATGTACGCTACCAGACGTTTGTCTCCTTCTCTGTCTTCACGAGCGACCAGCACGACTTCCTTGACATCAGGGTGGCGTCTCAGGACAGATTCGATTTCGCCCAACTCGATGCGGTAGCCGCGGATTTTGACCTGGTAATCAACACGTCCCATAAACTGAAGATTCCCATCTGGCAAGTAGCGTACGAGATCTCCAGTCCGGTACATTCTCTCCCCTGGCTCACGGAACGGATTTTGCACAAAGCGTTCCATGGTCAGATCGGGGCGGTGTAGATAGCCACGTGCTAAGCCTGATCCACTGAGGTACAATTCTCCCGGCACCCCTACTGGAACTGGTTTGCGATGGCTATCCAATACAAATACTTGAGTATTGAACTGCGGTCGTCCGATCAGTGGTTCGATGATGGCTCCTTTTTTCACGATTGAGTGTGTAGAGTAAACGGTGTCCTCTGTCGGTCCGTAGAGATTAAAGACTTTTTCTACGTTTTCAAAGGTATACAATTCCTGCGCCAACTTGTTAGAAAGTGGCTCACCGCATAGGTTCATGACGCGCACCGACGCTGGAATACCTTTCATACGCACAAGCTCCATTGCTGCTGACGGTACGGTATTGATCAGTGTCACCTGATTGGCTGCTGGCAAGGCTGGCAATTGTAATGCATTTTCCGCCATGATAACTTTGCCACCCATGGTCAGTGTTGCGAACATTTCGTAGACAGACAAGTCAAAGCAGATTGACGTGGAGAATAGTACGCCGCTCATCTCCTCTGGAGTGAAAGTGTCGAGTGCCCACGATAGGAAGTAGATGACACTGCGATGTTCGAGTGCTACACCTTTTGGATTGCCTGTAGAACCTGACGTGTAGATGACATAGATCAAATTGTCAGAAGTCGAAAGCTTGGTCGGGTTCTCCTCGCTTTCGTCGGCAACTACTTCCCAATCACTGTCTAGGCAGATCACTTTGGCGTGGTGCTCAGGCAGAGTTGGCAGCAGATTTTCTTGCGTTAATAGGACTGGAACCTGTGAGTGTTCGATGATGTAGGCAATGCGGTCTGCCGGATAGCTTGGGTCGATTGGCACATAGGCGCCGCCTGCTTTCATAATGGCCAAAAGTCCAATAATCATCTCGGTTGTCCGCTGTGCGCAGACACCGACGAGCACTTCGGGTCCTACTCCTTGCTTGCGTAAATAATGAGCCAGCTTGTTCGCTTGTCTGTTCAACTCGCTGTAGGTAATCGTTTGATCTCCTACGATTAGAGCGATGTTGTCCGGGGCTTTCGCCACCATGTCCTCAATCATTTCATAAACGCATTTTTCTTTCGAGTACGGCGCTTCTGTACGATTCCATTCGGTAATTAGTCGTTGTTCCTCTTCCTCACGCATGAGCGGTAGCAAGGTGATTGACTGATCCGGGTTGGCAATGATTTCTTCCAGAAGCTTGTGGAAATGATCAAACATTCGAACGATAGTACTGTGATCAAACAACGCCTTGTTGTACTCCAGGGTAGCGATGAGACCGTCTGATGTCTCCAGCATGGTCACCGTCAAATCGAACTTCGAGGTGACGGCTTCCGCGCCGACGTCAAAGCTGCTTATCTGAATATCATGAACAGGATCTACCTGCATCGGGATGTTTTGCAGAATAAACATCACCTGGAATAGTGGCGAGTAGCTCATGCTACGCTCCAGCTGCAGTTCATCTAACAATTTTTCAAACGGAACGTCTTGGTGTGCATAAGCTCCCAGAGCTGTTTCACGAACGCGTGCAAGCAATTCGCGGAAGCTTGGTTGACCTGACATATCTGTGCGTAAAACGAGTGTATTGATGAAGTAACCGATCAACTGCTCCGTCTCTTGTTTGTTACGTCCCGCAATCGGAGTTCCGACGAGAATATCTTCTTGATTCGTATAGCGGTACAACAGAGTTTGGAAGGCTGCAACCAATGTCATGAAGAGTGTAGTCGTTTCTTTTCCGCTCAGATTACGCAATTCTTCCAAGAGGTCGGCTCCAAACTGAATGGAGAGCTTCTCTCCTTCGTATGTTTGTACAGATGGGCGCGGTCGATCTGTTGGCAGTTGCAGTAATGGTTCGCTGCCCTTGAGTTTTTCTCTCCAGTACTCGAGCTGTCCATCAAGAACCTCTCCACTTAACCATTCACGCTGCCAGACGGCAAAATCTGCATATTGGATCGGCAATTCCGTAAGTGGCGATGCCACTCCTTGACTAAACGCTTTGTAATTGGTCATTAATTCGCTCATCAAAATTCCCATCGACCAACCGTCTGCAGCAATGTGGTGCATCACGAACAGGAACACAAAGTCTTTTTCGTCGAACTGAACCAGATTTGCACGGAGCAACGGACCTTTGGTCAGGTCAAATGGCTCGAGTGTGGCCTGCTCGGCAAGGCGTTTGACTTCCGCTTCCCGTTCAGCAGGGTCCATAGCCCGCAGATCGGTTTGGTTCATTACCCAGTCATCCTGAGGGTGAATCACTTGAACAGGTCGTCCGTCACGAACCTCAAAGCGAGTACGCAAGCTCTCGTGACGCTGTATGATGGCTTTCAAGCTTTTTTCCCAAGCGAATATACTGAGGTCTCCTTGGATACGTAGGAAGGAAGGAATATTGTTGACTGAGCTTCCTTGCGTGAACTGCTCCAGGAACCACAAACGCTGCTGAGTAAATGACAATGGGAGCGGTTCTTTGCGAGATACGTTCACAATCGGTGGAGCCATCTTGATGGATGTTTGCTTGGTGAGAATAACCAGCTGTTCACTAAGCCCTTCGACTGTTGGGTATTCAAACAACGTACGAATTTGCAACTCTACCCCAAAGATTTCCCGCAGGCGTGAAACTGTCTGCGTTGCGAGCAGGGAGTGTCCGCCTAATTCGAAAAAGTTGTCATGTACGCCCACTTTCTCTGTGGAGAGTATTTCAGCAAAGACGTTGGCGACCATTTCTTCCACTGGGGTACGTGGAGCGACATATACAGCTGTAAGCTGGCCCCAATCTGGTGTAGGTAATGCTTTGCGGTCAATTTTTCCGTTGACCGTAAGTCGAATTTCCGGAAGCCACATGAAATGCGACGGAATCATGTACTCGGGAAGTTTCTCTTTGAGCCATAGCTTGATTTCGTCTATGGACGTCTCCTGCTCCAAAGCATTGGTCAGATATGCTACCAATCGTTTGTCACCAGGTCTAGCTTCTCTCGCAATAACGACTGCTTCTTTGATTGCTTCATGTTGTCTCAATGCCTCTGCAATTTCGCCTAACTCGATACGGAACCCACGGATTTTTACCTGATCGTCGACACGACCGATGTAGTCCACGTTGCCATCTGGCAGATAACGAACGAGGTCGCCTGTTCGATAGAGTCGTTCTCCCGGTTGACCGAATGGATTCGGAATAAAACGCTCTGCTGTAAGCTCTGGACGATTCCAATAACCACGCGAAAGACTCTCGCCACCAATGTACAGCTCTCCCGGAACACCGATAGGGACTGGCTGAAGATTTCGATCTAACACGTACAGCTTGGTATTCGGGAATGGACGACCAATAGTCGGGGTATTGTCAGCATCCGTTAAAAGAGCGATGACCGTACCAACTGTTGCTTCCGTCGGTCCGTAGCAGTTATAAAATTTTCGTCCTTTTGCATAGTGGGAAACCAGTTCACGGCTGCATGCGTCTCCTCCCACCTCAAGGCAGACCAGATCGGAATACTCTTCAACAGGTAGTGACGCGAGTACCGAAGATGCCATTGATACCTTGCTGATGCGACGTTCACGAAGGGTGCGAACGAGGTCTGGGCCTGGTAACAGAGACTCACGATCTTCGATGACTAACGTTCCTCCAGAGAGCAGAGCCTGTAGAATCTCAGAAATGGAAACGTCGAAGCCAAATGACGTAAATTGCAGGACACGGCTGGATTCGGATATTTCGAAGTAATTCATGTAAGCCTGCACCATATTCATCACACTGCGATGCTCAACAGCTACCCCTTTAGGCAATCCAGTGGTACCGGATGTGTAGATGACATAGGCGAGATTGGTTGATACTCCATCGCTTTGTGCGTTTTCTACGGACATCTGCTCGTAGAACATATCTTCATCCAGGCAGATGACGTTAGCTTTCGTTTTTGTGAATGGCTCTGCAAGTCTCGCTTGTGTCAGCACGACAGCTGCTTGTGAATCTTCCAGCATGAAGGACATTCTTTCTTCGGGATGAGCTGGATCAACCGGTACATAGGCTGCTCCCGCTTTTAACACACCAAGAATGCCTATGATCATTTCCATGGAGCGCTCCACGCAGATGGCAACAGTCGTATCAGGCTGCACTCCTTGAGCAAGAAGCAGATGCGCTAACTGGTTGGCTCTTTGGTTCAGCTCCGCATAAGTCAAGGCTTGTTTTTTATACTCAAGTGCAATATTTTCTGGAGTTTCCGCGACTTGTTGTTCAAATGCCTGATGGATGCAAAGATCGCGTGGATACTCCTTCTCCGTGCGATTCCAATCGAAGAGTACCTGCTCCCGCTCGATATCATCTATCAACGTCACGTCACTCAGATGCATCTCCGGAGACTTGCTCATAGTGACCATGAGTTGGGTAATTTGGTTCAAGACCCGGTCGATCATCGCGTCATCAAAACGGTTTTGTTCATACTTGAGTTTGATTGCCACTTGCTTGCCTGGTGCTGCCACCAAGGTAAGTGGATAATTAGTTTGTTCGACAGCTGCTACATCGTGAATTTCCAAAGAAACACTGGGCAAAGCTGCATTAGACTCGTCTGTTTCTTGCCCTGCTGCTTGTACAGCCGGATAGTTCTCAAATACGAGTATCGATTCAAACAGTGCAGATCCACGCGGCAGTTCGCTCCATCCTTGGATGTCGAACAGCGGAGTGTATTCATAATGGCGTATCTCTAACTGTCTGTGCTGCAAGTCTCTCAGCCACTCTAGCACGGTCGCGTTCGTCTGCAATGATATCCGAACAGGTAAGGTATTGATGAAGGAGCCTACGATCGTCTCAACATTGGAGAGGTCTGCCGGACGACCTGAACCTGTCGCACCAAAAATTACTTCCTCTTCCCCGCTGTAGCTTCCCAGAATCCAGCCCCACGCCCCTTGTACCAAGGTATTGAGTGTTAACTGACGTTCGCGTACGAATTTTTGCAAGTGCTCGCTTGTTTCTTCTGACATGAGGATGCTCTTCTCTTCGTATTGCTTCGGTCCCGCGGTGACTACTGTTTTGCTCATTCCCAAGGTGGTTGGTTCGTAGAAGCCTTTTAGTTGGTTTACCCAGAATCGCTTGGCTTCCTGCATATCCTGACGTTTCAACCAAGCAATGTACTGGGAAAACGGCTGAGGATGTCCAAGCTTAACTTCTTGTCCTTCGCTGATCGAGGCATAATAGGCAAACAGTTCATTAAGTACCAAAGGAACGCTCCAGCCATCAAGTAGAACGTGATGGAAGCTCCAAACGAAGCGATAGCTTTCTTCTCCTGTTCGGAAAACAACCCATCGTGACAAAGGTGCATGTGTAATATCGAAGCTTCGTCTACGGTCTTCCTCTAGAAAAGCGGTAAACATCTCATCCTGTACATCCGTATGCAGATGGCGCCAATCTTCCTGACGGAGAGATACGTTTACCTCTTTGCGGACAATTTGGTGTGATTGATTCAAACCTTCCCAGATGAAGTACGTTCTTAGAATGGAATGGCGGTCCATAACTTTTTGCCATGCTTGCTCTAATACCGGCACATTCAGGTTTTTGAAATTAATGGCAAATTGGACAACGTAATCCCCGCTGTCGTGTGCATATAGCGAGTGGAACAGCATCCCCTGTTGGAGCGGAGAAAGTGTATAGATATCCTCGATATGTCGGTCAGAACCGATGTGTTTGTCGATGCTCTTCTGATCCAATACAGCCAGAGGGAAATCGGATGGTGAGTAACCGCCAGCTTCTTCTGTTGCACAATGGGCAATAATCTCACGAAGCGCATCCATAAAGTCCTTTGCGACTGCTGTAATCGTGCTCTCTTGATGAATCTTCTCACTGTATCGCCAAGTCACATGCAGTTGTTCCCCTGCAACGACACTATTCACGTCGATCAGGTGGTGTCGTTGAGCGGCCGGGCTAAGGTTGGAACCGCTGGACTCAGGTGCCCAGCCAAATAAGGAATCGCCATCGACAATCTGATCGATTTTGCCCATGTAGTTGAACAGCACTTGTGCTTGAATGTGGGAAATTTCATCGACAATATTCTGATCCGCATGGAGGTAACGAAGAACGCCGTAACCAAGCCCTTTGTTTGGGATCGCACGCAGTTCTTCTTTGGTCGTCAAAAGTGCTTTTCCTACGGAGAATGTTTCGTCCCATTGAAGGTGCACCGGATACATGCTGGTGAACCAGCCGATGGTACGGGACAGATCGATTCTCTCTGACAATTCTTCACGGCCATGCCCTTCTACGTTTACGAACACAGATCGATTACCCGTCCACCGAGTAAGTGACTTCGCCAAAGCGCTTAGCAGGACGTCATTGATCTGAGTGCGGTATGCCTGCGGTACGTTTTGCAGTAGTGCTTTGGTTTCTTCGCTGGTCAATGTAGCGCTGACGGACTTTGTAGTTGCTTCTGTATTTTCCCCATCATCTGTCACGTCCACAGGTAGTTGTGCTGAATCGACGGAGGATTTGGTCATCCAGTATCTTTTTTCGTTTTGCAAAGCATCTGAATTCGCGTAGCGCTCCAGTTCATCCGCCCATTCTTTGTAGGATGTAGTTTTCGCTGGTAGTTTCACCTCTTGCCCTGCGGCAATTTGTTGGTAGGCGTTTTGCAAGTCTTCGAGAATGATGCGCCACGATACCCCGTCTATGACTAAGTGATGGGCGACGATCAACAAACGATTGGGTTTGTCTTGACCCAAATAGAAATAAATGGACTGAACCACATGCCCTTCAAACAAATTCAGACTTGCCTGCGTCTCATCTGCAATCTTTTCGATGGCCTTGAATTGTTCATCTGGTGTAAGGTGGGACAGATTTTCAATCCGGAATGGAATCGCATCACTTGGCGCATCCATCTCTTGCTTCCAGCCGAACTCTGTCTGTGTATAGCGCATGCGTAAAGCATCGTGCTGAAAGAGTAAGTGCCCTACCGCTTGTTTCAGTGCTTCCTGATCAATGCCTGCCTGGATGGAGAGTAGCACGGATTGATTCCAGTGATGTCTGTTCTCCAACGGAAGCTGGAAGAACCACTTCTGAATCGGCAAGAGTGGCAATTCGCCGATAATAGGACCTTGTTCAGCAAGGATCTCTTCTTTTTCCTCTACGACCTCTGCTAATTCAGCGATCGTTTGGTATTCGAATAATTGCTTCGGAGTGAGCCTTAGACCAGATTGATTGGCACGTGACACAATCTGGATACTGAGAATCGAATCACCACCCAGCTCGAAGAAATTATCGTGTATACCAATTTGGTCAATACCGAGAACTTCTTTCCATATAGCGGCAAGGTGTTGCTCCTTCTCCGTAGTCGGTGACACAAATTCCCCTTCCAACTCAGGACGATTGAAATCAGGTGCAGGCAAATTTTTACGATCTACCTTTCCGTTTGGTGTGAGCGGCAGATAATCTAACGGGATGAAAAACGCAGGAACCATGTAATCAGGCAGTACTTCCTTTAGTGCTTTGCGAATGTCACTTGTGGCAATCTCCGTGTCCTCTTCTAAAACCAGATAGGAAGCAAGACGCTTCGTTCCTTGATGATCCGTGCAGACAGTGACCACTGCTTCTTTTACCGCAGGGTGAGCGAGAATGGCTGTTTCTACTTCCCCCAATTCGACACGGAATCCACGAATACTCGTCTGATCATCTGCACGACCGATGAACTCAATGTTGCTGTCCGCCAGGTAGCGCACCAAATCCCCTGTACGGTAGAGACGTGCTCCTTCTATTTCACTAAAAGGATGAGTGACAAAGCGCTCTTGTGTCAGTTCAGGACGGTTCAGATAGCCACGCGCCAAGGAACTTCCTCCAATGTATAGCTCACCAGTGACTCCTACGGGAACAGGCTGCATACGCGCATCGAGAATATAGACTTGCACGTTGTTAATAGGACGTCCAATGGATGGTGCAAAGCTTTGTCCTGCCCCTATCGGAACGATACCAGCTGTTGCAACGACTGCGTTTTCGGTTGGACCGTATTGGTTCACCAGGGTAAACGGCAGTTTCGCACTTGGATAGTGATGGAGCTTGTCTCCTCCTGTCAGCATGTAACGAAGCTTGGTATGGCTCGGCCAATCCAGAGCCAGCAAACTCTCTGTTAAAGGCGTCGGCAAAAAGCTGATGGTGATCTCAGAATGGATGAGCCAATCACGGAGTTTTTCCGGTACGAGACGGATTTCCTCTTCTGGCAAATAAAGTGTGGATCCTTTTGTTAAATAAGGCCAAATTTCCCATACAGATGCATCAAATGCCGTCCCAGAGATCTGCGATGCTCGATCTACGGACGTGACATTATATACTCGTTGATGCCAAGAAATTAGATTGAGAAGCGCGGCGTGCTCGATCTCAACCCCTTTTGGAGTACCTGTCGAACCAGATGTGTAGATGACATAAGCAAGCTGGTTCGTCGTAGTCAAGTTCATTGGAATCGTCGTACTTTCTTGGGCGATCGACTCCCAGTCTGAGTCTAGGCAAATCAATTGGCTCGTACCCGCAGGGAGTTTTTCTGCGAGTCTGGCTTGTGTAAGTACAATCGACATACCTGCATCCTGCATCATGAAGGCGAGACGATCCTTGGGATACGCTGGGTCCATTGGTACGTAGGCACCGCCAGCTTTCATAATAGCCAATTGACCGATCAGCATCTCGATAGAGCGCTCAACGCAGATCCCTACCAGATTTTCCTGACCGATTCCCTGTTTCTGCAGATAATGCGCCAGTTGATTCGCTTTGGCATTCAATTCCGCATAGGTAATGGATTGGTCGCGTGTGAGAATAGCCAGCTGGTTGGGCATTTCATGAGCGACCTGATCCACCAGTTCATGCACGCAATGATCCTTGGAGTAGGCAACTACGGTGTTGTTCCATTCAGATACTACCTGCTGCTGCTCCGTTTCTCCCATCAGTTGTAAAGCGGTGATGGCTTGATTTGCGTTGGCAGCAACGGCTTTGAGCAGTTGGGTAAAGTGTTCGATCATTCGTTCTACTGTATTCTGATTAAATAGAGATGTGTTGTACTCGAATGTAGCGGACAGACCGTCTGCCGTCTCTGCCATCGTCAAAGTGAGATCAAACTTGGTTGTCTCTACCTGTTGACTACCTTTTGGTGGCAAAATGCGAATCCCGTCAAGTGCTTCTACCTGAACCGGAATATTTTGCAGAACGAACATCACTTGGAACAATGGTGAGTAACTGAGACTGCGCTCTAATTGCAGCTCGTCTACGAGCTTTTCAAAGGGTAGATCTTGATGGGAATAGGCTCCCAAGGCTGTTTCCCGCACACGGCTAAGTACCTCTCTGAAGCTAGGGTCGCCAGACAAATCTGTTCGCATCGCCAATGTGTTGATGAAAAATCCAATTAATCCTTCTGTCTCTTGGTGACTGCGTCCTGCTACAGGAGTACCGACGAGGATGTCGTCTTGTCCTGTATATCGATACAGAAATACTTCGAATGCTGCGAGCAACGTCATAAACAACGTCGTACCTTCGCGTTTGCTCAAGGAAAGCAGATTCGTCATCAATTCTTTGTCAAACATCAGTGTGATGCTGTTTCCTTCATAGGACTGAACAGCAGGACGGGGACGATCTGTCGGCAAGTCGAGAAGCGGTTCTGCTCCACCCAGCTTTGCACGCCAGTAGGACAGTTGTTTTTCCAATACGTCTCCTGTAAGCCATTCGCGCTGCCATGCCGCATAATCTGCGTATTGTATAGGCAGGTTGGTAAGTTGCGGTACTTCTGATTTGCTAAATGCCTGATAGCAGGTAAATAATTCGCTGATTAAAACACCCGCTGACCAACCATCGGCGATGATATGGTGTACGTTCAGCAGGAAGATGAAATCCTGCTCTCCTGTTTGAATAATCGTCGCACGCATGAGCGGTCCTGTGACGAGGTCAAACGGCTTGTTCGCATCTTCTTTGGTCAAGCGTTGTCCTTCGTCGTCTCGTCTATCATCTGGCAGCTCTCGTATATCCATTCTGCTCAGTTTCCAATCAAACTCTGGATGAATCACCTGAACAGCTTCCCCGTTGATGTCGGAGAACGTTGTACGCAAGCTCTCGTGACGGCAAATAATCATCTGCAAACTTTGCTCCAGCGCTTCAATGTTAAGCTCTCCTTGCAAACGAATGGCAGTTGGAATGTTGTAGAGCGCACTGTTTGGCATCAAGCGGTCAAAGAACCATAAGCGCTGCTGTGCAAACGAAAGCGGCAAATGTCGATCACGTGAAACTGGTACGAGCGGAATGCTCGGGAGTCCAGATTTGTCCTCGTTCATGGATACTATCAATTCGCTGAGTCTGTTGACTGTCGAATATTCGAATAAGGCACGGAGCGGTAACTCTACGCTAAACGCTTCTTTTAAGCGGGAGATGGTTTGCGTAGCCAAAAGAGAATGGCCTCCAAGCTCAAAGAAATCGTCGTAGCTACCGACTCGTTCTACCGAGAGAACCTGCGACCAGATGTTGGCTACCAGCTCCTCTGTAGGAGTACGGGGGGCAACATAATTACGCTGCGTGGAAAGTTGTCCCCAATCTGGTACTGGTAGTGCTCGTCGGTCTACTTTTCCATTAACCGTGAGCGGAATAGTCTCTAGCCATACAAAGCCTGCTGGTATCATGTATTCAGGCAACGATTCTTTCAGGAAAAGAGCGAGTTCCTCGGCGGTTGGCTTGTCTCCCGTTGCTACCAGATAAGCGGCCAAGCGTTTGCCTCCCGCTTTTTCTTCACGGACGATGACCACAACTTCATGGACGGCAGGATGCTGTCTGAGCGAATTTTCAATTTCTCCCAATTCAATGCGGTAACCACGAATTTTGACTTGATCATCCATACGTCCAAGGAATTCGAGGTTGCCGTCTTGCAGATAGCGAACAAGGTCGCCCGTCCGATAGAGTAGCTCTCCTTCTTTGCCGAACGGATGAGTGATAAAGCGCTCTACTGTTTGTTCTGTACGATTCCAGTAGCCGCGAGCCAAGCCTTTTCCTCCGATATACAGTTCACCTGGTACGCCGATAGGCACGGGCTGCATATTTGCATCCAGAACGTACATCGTCGCGTTGGCGATTGGTCGACCGATAGGCGGATTGCTCATTCCAGCATGGCAACGCATCATAGTGGAGCAGACCGTTGCTTCCGTTGGACCGTAGCAGTTGAAGAACTGGCGATTCGCCGCATAGCGTGCCACAAGTTCACGGCTCGGAGCTTCTCCGCCTACAATCAAGGTGCTTAGGTCAGGCAGGTCAGCATCAGGCAGTGCTGCCAGTACGGAAGAAACCATGGATACGGTGGTAATGCGTTGTTCTTGCAAAACTTGGATCAGCTCAGGGCCTGGCAAAAGGGACTCTCGATCCTCGATGACCAGCGTCGCACCAGCGAGTATGGCCATCACAATCTCCGACACCGATACGTCGAAGCTAAACGAGGTAAATTGCAGAACACGACTGGTTGGCTGAATATCAAAAGCATTGATCAAGGCATGAGCCATATTTATCACACTGTGGTGCTCAACCATTACCCCTTTTGGCTGTCCTGTTGAGCCAGACGTATAGATTACGTAGGCAAGGTTATGGTCTGTGACCTTGCAAGCAACGTTGGCGATAGGTTCATTCGTTACATGATTGCTGTCTATACAAATGACATTTGCCTGTGTTGCTGGCAAGATGTCCATGAGAGACTGCTGGGTCAGCACAACATTTGTCTGTGAATCCTCGATCATATAGGCGATGCGCTCTTGCGGGTAAGCCGGGTCAATCGGTACGTAGGCAGCTCCCGATTTTAAAACACCGAGTATACCGATGATCATCTCAGGAGAACGCTTTACGCATATGCCTACGAGTGTATCCGGTTTTACCCCTTTACTTACGAGCTGATGGGCCAGTTGGTTTGCTCGCTCGTTTAATTCCTTGTAGGTTAGCTCTATGTTTTTATAAGTAACTGCAATCGCATCTGATGATTTCTCCACTTGTTGTTCAAACGCCTGATGAATGCACAGGCCGCTCGGATATTCCTCCGCCGTCTGGTTCCACTGAACGAGAACCTGTTCACGTTCGTTTTCGCTGATCATAGAAAGGTCGGCAATCCGTTGCTTGGCGTTTTTAGCGATAGAGATTAGTAGTGAATGAAGCTGATCAAGAACTCGCTCAATAGATGGAAGCTCAAACTGACTTTCATCAAATTTGACTTTGATGTCGATTGTTTTTCCTGACGCCGCAACCAGAGTAAATGGATAATTGGTTTGCTCCTCGGAATGTACATCTATGATCGAAAGCTCACTCTCTCCACTACCGCCGCTAGAATTACCGACAGGCGTATTTTCAAAAACGAGAATGCTCTCAAATAGGGATTGTCCACGCGGCAAGTCGCTCCAGCCTTGGATTTCCACTAGTGGGGTATATTCGTACTGGCGGAAGTCGGCTTGCTGTTGTTGCAGAGATTTGAGCCAATTGATTACGCTCTCCTCCGCTTTTACCTGCACGCGGACAGGGAGTGTATTAATAAACAGACCAATCATCGTCTCGACTCCAGGCAAATCGGCAGGACGTCCGGATACCGTAGCGCCGAAAATAATGTCATCCTGTCCACTGTAGCGATTCAACAGCAGTGCCCATGCGCCTTGCACAATCGTGTTGACCGTCAGGCGATGTTGACGAGCCAATGTCTGTAATGATTTGGAGATTGCCTCGGAAACGGTCAGATCTAGCTCCCGATAATTTTTCTGATCAAGATACGGATTTTTATAAGCTCGACCGAATGAAAGTGGAGTGGTTTCCGTAAAGCCTTGTAGATACGTGCGCCAAAACGCCTCCGCTTGCTTCAAGTCCTGCTTTTTCAGCCAGACGATGTAGTCACGGTAAGATTTAACCGGAGGAAGTTGTACAGGCTGCCCATTGCATAGCATGTTGTACGCAGCAAATACTTCCCCGAAGACTAGCGGCATACTCCATCCATCTATCAGCACGTGGTGCAAGGTCCACGAAAAATGAAAGGTATTACTACTCAAATGGAACAGATTTAATCTCATCAACGGCGCTTCTTCGATATTGAAACCACGTTTGCGATCATCTTTGGTAAAGGCATGTAGAAACGCTTCTTGTTCGGAGGAGGAAAGATGAATAATGTCATGTTCCACCAGGGAAACCTTCAGCTCTTTCAAGACAACCTGGACGTATTCTTTTACTTTACCGCCAATAAACCTGGTGCGAAAAATAGCGTGTCTGTCTACTAGGCATTGCCATGCCTGTTCGAATAACGGAATATTCAAGGGACCTTGCAGCTTCAAGCCCATCTGTACGATATAGGCTCCAGACTCTGGTTCCAGCAAGCTGTGGAAAATGAGTCCCTGCTGCAAAGGAGTAACGGGATAATACGTTTCAATGTTATTCATCTTCTCCTGCCCACTCCCATAAAAAATTTGCCATAGAGGCGCCGTGATTGACGCCTCTATGCAGTTCGTATTCATTACTTGTCTTGGATGAGATCTAGTAAGTCGGCAATCTCTTCATCATCCCAACCGAATTCGGATAGATCACTTGTCGTTGGTGTTGCGGCCGTCTCCGTCTGACCTAGCTCGATCAATTGGCGTAGCGCGTTTACATAGTAATCCACCAAATCTTTGACAGTTTCTTTGAGATAAATCTCTTCACTGAAGGCGATCGTTACAATCAATTGTCCCCCAACGACAGAGCTACCGAAATCCAGCAGGTGCTGACGTTCTGAGTTGCGATTGAAGTTGTCGCCTCTAGCTTCGTTTGCAAAGCCAAACAAGGATTCTGTGTCATCGACTGCCTGATCAAGCTGACCGAGGTAGTTGAAGCTAATTTCTGCTTTTGGCAAAGACTTGAACTTTTCAGTCATTTCTTCGTTCAGGTAACGGAGAATTCCATAGCCGATCCCCTTGTTCGGAATGCTACGCAGCTGTTCTTTGGTCGTTTGTAGCGCTTCTTTGAGAGAGGTAGTTCCTCTCGTATCCAAGAGGATGGTATACATGCTCGTGAACCACCCCAAGGTATGGGACAGATCGACATCGTCGAAGAGCTCTTCACGTCCGTGTCCTTCCAAATGGACTAGGGAGGTTTGATTTCCAGTCCAGACGAAGATCGCTTCTGCCAATGCAGTGAGCAAGACGTCATTGATCTGAGTTTGGTAGATCGAAGGCAATTCCTGTAAGAGTACTTTGGTTTCTTCCTGCGTAAGTGCAACAGAAACCATCCTAGCAGTAAGCTCTCGGTTCTTTCCGTTCTCATAATCTTTTGGCAGAGCGTTGACTTCTGTATCGAGGCTGCTTAGCCAATAATCCGCTTCCTCTCGCAGGCTGTCTGATTGAGCGTACTCCGTCAATTTTTCAGCCCAATACTTGTAGGAGCTGGTCTTTGGCGGCAGTTGCACCTGCTTGCCTTGAAGCAATTGGGTGCTGGCCTTACTCAAGTCTTCCGTGATGATGCGCCAAGACACACCATCGACTGCCAAGTGGTGAATGACAATTAGCAAGCGGCCTTCCTGTTCACTGCCCAAATCGAAGTAGACGGCACGAAGCAACGGACCTTCCGAGAGATGCAAGCTTGCCTGGGCTTCCTCAGAGATTTCCCCGATTCGCTTTACTTGCTGTTCATAAGGCAAATGACCCAATTCCTCTACGGTAAATGGAATAATATCTGTCCAATCATCGTTGATTTGCTTCCATTTTCCCTCCTGATGGTAGAAGCGGAGGCGGAGGGCATCATGATGTCCGAGCAAGTGATAGAAAGCTTGTCTCAAAATTTCTGGATCGATCAGTTTGACAGTTAAAAGTACAGATTGGTTCCAGTGGTTACGATCTGCCAATTTTTGCTCGAAGAACCAGCACTGAATCGGCAGGAGTGGCACTTCCCCTGTGACGATGCCTTGCTCGGCGAAAATGTTAACCGACTCCCCGATTACATGTGTTAACTCGGCAATCGACTGATTTTCGAACAAGAGCTTCGGTGACAAGCGGATTCCAGATTGGGCTGCGCGGGACACGATCTGAATGCTTAGAATCGAATCACCACCGAGTTCGAAGAAGTTATCGTGAATTCCAACTTGCTCTACGCCTAGAACCTTTTTCCATATTTCGGCCAATACTCTCTCGACAAACGTCTCTGGAGCAACGAATTCTCCATTACTCACTGTGTACTCCGGTATAGGTAATGCACGACGGTCTACTTTGCCATTTGGAGTGAGTGGCAGAGCATCCATGATTACGAATGCGGCTGGTACCATGTACTCCGGCAGTATTTCTTTGAGGTAGCTGTCGAAGTTGCCAGCTTGATCCTCTCCACCTTCTTCTAGCACGACATACGCGGCCAGTCGTTTCACACCTGGCATATCTTCACGGGCAAGGACTATCGTTTCTTTGATCGAAGGGTGAGTGTACAGGGCGGTTTCAATCTCGCCCAGCTCGACGCGGAAACCACGGATACTCACCTGATCGTCGGCACGACCGATAAACTCGATGTTGCCGTCCGGCAGGTAGCGGACAAGGTCTCCTGTGCGGTACATTTTTGCCCCTCGAATGTGAGCGAACGGATTTTCGACAAAGCGTTCTTGTGTCAGATCAGGACGTTTTAGATATCCGCGACCCAAACTGTTCCCTGCGATGTACAGTTCGCCTGCAACACTGATCGGCACAGGTTGCAGCTTTGCGTCAAGAACGTATACTTGCACATTGTCGATTGGGCGTCCGATTGTTGGTGCAGCTATCTGACCAGCTTGTACAGGTACGATGCCTGCTGTAGCTACGACGGCATTTTCCGTTGGCCCATACTGATTTACCAATGTAAATGGCAGATGAGCCGATGGATAGTGATGCAGTTTGTCACCGCCTGTCAGCATGTAGCGCAAATCTGAATCGGTCGGCCATTCAACAGACATCAAGCTCTCTGCTAATGGCGTTGGCAGGAAGCTGATCGTGATTCCTGAGTCGACGAGCCAATCACGCAGTTTTTCCGGTACGAGACGAATCTCTTCTTGTGGCAGATACAGCGTGGCTCCAGCCGTCAGATACGGCCAAATTTCCCAAACAGCGGCGTCAAAGGCTGTTCCGGCGATTTGTGATGCTTTATCTTCTGGCGTGACGTTGTAAGCGTGCTGGTGCCAATAGATGAGATTCAAAAGAGCGCGTTGCTCGATTTCCACTCCTTTTGGTGTTCCGGTAGAACCGGAGGTGTAAATGACATAGGCAAGATTGTTCGTTGTCGTCGTGATTTCGGGTGATTCAGTGCTCTCATTGGCAATCAAATCCCAATCGATATCGAGACAAATAAACGTTGCATCACCTGTTGGCAATGCTTCAAGCAAGCGTTCTTGGGTCAATACGATCGGCATGTTCGTGTCATCCATCATGAAAGCAAGGCGATCCTTTGGGTAAGATGGGTCCATCGGAACAAACGCGCCGCCTGCTTTGAGAATCCCTAATTGGCCGATCAGCATCTCGACAGAGCGTTCGACGCAAATACCAACGAGAGTCTCTGTCGTAACCCCCTGTTGTTGCAAGTAGTTCGCCAGTTGATTCGCTTTAGAATCCAGCTCTGCGTAGGTGAGCGAGCCTTCTTTGGAGACGACTGCCAGTTGATTCGGTATTTTCCTTGTCATTTCGGCGACTAGCTCGTGTACTGTCTTCTCATACGTGTAATTTGTAGCTGTGTTGTTCCACGCGAGTATAAGCTGTTCACGTTCATCCGGACGAAGCAGTGGTAACGCCATGATCGATCGATCAGGTTGGGCGACTATTCCCTCCAGTAAATGATGGAAATGAGTCACCATTCGCTCCATCGTTGTTTGGTCGAACAAATCTGTATTGTAATCAAACGTAGCGATCAGGCCGTTTGGCGTTTCTGCCATAGTCAAGCTGATGTCGTATTTGGACATCACTTCTTGGCTCTTGCTTTCAAACGGAGCAATCCGAATGCCCTCAAGTTCATGAGTCTGCATTTGGAAGTTTTGCAGAGCGAACATGACTTGGTAGAGCGGCGAATAGCTTAGGCTGCGTTCCAACTCCAGCTCATCTATCAACTTTTCAAAGGGCAGGTCTTGATGGGTATATGCTTCCAGTGCAGACTCGCGCACTCTTGCAAGTAGTTCACGGAAGGTTGGAGCGCCAGACATATCGGTTCTCATCGCCAGAGTGTTGATGAAGAAGCCAATTAATGACTCCGTTTCTTGTCTATTGCGTCCAGCAACCGGACTTCCGACGATAATGTCGTCTTGACCGCTGTAGCGATGAAGCAGGATTTGGAATGCCGCGAGCAAGGTCATAAAGAGCGTGGCGCCTTCTTGTCGGCTGAGCGCGTGTAATTTTTCCACAAACTCAGTTGAGAAACTCGTCGTGTATAAGGCTCCATTATATGTCTGTACAGGTGGACGCGGACGATCTGTCGGTAAGGCCAATAGCGGCTCACTGCCACTCAGTTTCGCTTTCCAGTATGCGAGTTGTTGCTCCAGCGCCTCTCCTTGTAGCCATTCACGCTGCCAAGCTGCAAAGTCTGCATATTGTAGTGGCATGTCGGTGAGTTGCGGCGTTTCTTCCTTACAAAGCGCTTCATAAATCGCAACCAGCTCTCGTATGAAAATGTTCATCGACCAGCCGTCAGATACGATATGGTGCATGTTAAGCAGGAAGACGAAATTCTCTTCGCCGATCTGGATGATCGTGGCCCGCAGTAACGGTCCTGTACTTAGGTCAAATGGCTTGGTTGCCTCTTCTCTCTCCAGGCGATGTACCTCGGTGTCACGCTCCTCTTCTGGTAGATCACGCAAATCAATCTTGCCCATGCTCCACGCGATTTCTGGGTGAATGACTTGTATCGCTTCCCCGTTGATGTCAGTGAAGGTTGTTCGCAAGCTCTCATGTCGCTCGATGATCATCTGCAGACTGCGTCCCCATGCATGTATGTTGAGGTGTCCTTGCATCCGCATGGCAGAGGGGATGTTGTACAAGGCACTGTTCGGCATTAAGCGATCCAAGAACCACAAGCGTTGCTGTGCAAATGAAAGCGGTAGATGCTGGTCGCGAGAAACGAGAGCGAGTGGAATGCTGGCAACTTTCGATTTGGCTTCCAGTAAACCGGTTAACTTTTCGCTCATTTGTGCCACGCTAGGATTTTCGAACAAGGCACGGAGTGGTACTTCCACACCAAATGTTTCTTTCAGGCGGGAAACGGTTTGGGTAGCCAAGAGCGAATGTCCACCTAGATTAAAGAAGTCATCGTGAATTCCAATTCCCTCAACGGCAAGAACCTGCGACCAAATATGGGCAACGATTTCCTCTGTTGGTGTACGCGGTGCCACATATTCTTTCTCTGTCCCACCGTGTCCCCAATCCGGTGCTGGAAGGGCACGGCGATTTACTTTCCCGTTAACCGTGAGCGGAATCTCTGCCATCCATACGTAACCTGATGGAACCATGTATTCCGGTAGGGTCTCTTTCAGGTAGTGTATAAGCTCAGCATCACCCGGTTGTTGTTCGTTTGCTGCAACGAGATAAGCTGCTAAACGCTTGTCTCCTTCCCGCTCCTCACGCGCGATAACTACGACATTTTGAACGGCTGGATGCTGTCTGAGTCTATTTTCGATTTCGCCCAGCTCGATTCGATAACCACGAATTTTGACTTGGTCGTCGATTCGTCCGAGGAATTCGAGATGTCCGTCTTCCGTATAGCGAACCAGGTCACCAGTCTGGTAGAGGCGTTCTCCTTCCTTGCCGAACGGATGATGGATAAAGCGTTCTTCCGTAAGCTCAGGACGATTCCAGTACCCTCTGGCTATTCCTTTGCCGCCGATGTACAGCTCGCCTGGTACGCCTATTGCCACAGGTTGCCGGTATGCATCCAGTACATACACTTCCACATTGGCGATGGGTCGGCCGATCGATGGATTTTCGCCGTTATTCTGACAACGCATGAGAGTAGCGGTGACAGTTGTTTCTGTTGGTCCGTAGCAGTTAAAGAACTGGCGATCCTTCGCGTGACGGGCGACAAGCTCACGGCTTAACGCTTCCCCACCGACAATCAGGGTCTTCAGGTCTGGCAAATCCGCTTGTGGCAAGGCAGATAGTACGGAGGTAACCATTGTCACCGTCGTGATGCGTTGTTCCAGCAGGACTTGGATCAACTCCGGACCAGGTAAAAGTAATTCGCGATCCTCAATGACTAGTGTGGCACCAGCGAGCAGGGCCATAGCGATCTCGGAGACAGAAACATCAAAGCTATATGATGTGAATTGCAAAACCCGGCTCGTCGCATCGATTTGGAACGAATGGATCAGGGCATGTGTCAAATTGATAACGGAGTGGTGCTCGACCATTACCCCTTTGGGCAATCCAGTTGATCCAGAAGTATAGATTACGTATGCGAGATGATGCTCATTGACGCTGATATCCACGTTTGTGGTAGGCTCATCTGCCAGTTCATCGCTATCGAGGCAAATCACCTGTTTAGAAGGGACTGGTAGCATGTCTTTTCGCGATACTTGCGTCAACAAAATGTTCGCTTGCGAATCTTCGATCATGTAGGCAATGCGATCCTGCGGATGCGCCGGATCAATAGGCACATAAGCAGCCCCTGCTTTCATCACACCGAGGAAAGCAATGATCATCTCTGGAGAGCGATCGACACAAATGCCAACTAGCTTATCCGGTTGCACACCCCATGCAATCAGCCTGTGTGCCAGCTGGTTTGCACGTTTGTTTAGCTCGGCATAGGTCAACTCCATCTTCTTGTAGACGAGTGCAATAGCATCAGGTGTCTTTTCAACTTGTTTCTCGAATGCCTGATGTATGCAAAGCTGGGTCGGATAATCCACGCTCGTGTCATTCCATTCGACTAATACCTGCTGGAGCTCGCTTTCACTGATCATCGACACCTCTGCGAGACACTGTTCAGGTTTTGCCATCATGGATTCGAGCAAGTAAGACATTTGGTGCAGTACACGTTCGATATTTTCAGACGCAAATCGGCTTTGGTCGTATTTGATCTTAAGGATGAACTCTTTACCCGGACCGCATACGACGGTGATTGGATAATTCGTTTGTTCCATCGTCTCCACGTCAGATAATTGCAGCTGATAATGTTCATCTTTTACCGATTCACCAATCGGGTAGTTCTCAAAAACGAAGATGCTCTCGAACAGGGCAGCATTACGCGCCATTTCACTCCAGCCTTGGATGTCAACCAACGGTGTGTACTCAAACTGGCGAAGCTCCACTTGATGTTCTTGAATCTCGCGTAGCCATTCCCGCACCGATTTGTTCGCATCTATCAATACACGAATCGGCAGGGTGTTGATGAAGAGACCTACCATGCCCTCTACGGTAGGCAGCTCAGCCGGACGACCGGAAACTGTTGCACCGAAGACGACATCATCCGTTGCGCCGTATCGGCTCAGGATGAGAGCCCATGCCCCTTGGACAAGCGTATTCAATGTCAACTGATGTGTACGGACAAAGGCTTGCAAACGTGAAGTCATTTCCGCCGATAAGCGAATTTCTTTCTCTTCGTACACTTTCGGCATATTTTCCCGGCCGCCTGAGTGGTTACTCATCGCTAATGGTGTAGACTCGTGGAAGTCTTTGAGCTGTTCGCGCCAAAAATGTTCAGCAGCTTTCAAGTCTTGGCGCTGTATCCAATCGATGTACGCAGAGAATGGTTGGACGAAGCTGTACGAAACCTCTCTATCTTCTGCTATGGACACATAAGCACTAAACCAGTCTTTTAGTACAATTGGTACGCTCCAACCATCAAGCAATACATGATGGAAGCTCCAAGTGAAGCGATAAATTCCCTCACGTAAGTGGAACAACGTCCAACGCATGAGTGGTGGAGAAGCAATCTCGAAATTTCGTCTACGGTCAGCTTCTAGATAGTGCGCCAGTTCCGTTTTTTGCTGCTCCGTCGTCAAATGACGAAGGTCGATTTTTTCTACAGATGCATTTACTTGTTTGCGTACAATCTGATGTGCCTCTAAACCTTCCCAAACAAAGTAGGTACGTAGAATCGGATGACGATCCACTACCTTTTGCCACGCCTGTTCAAACGCATCGACGTGCAAGCCCTCCATCGTCATGGCAAAGTGAACAATATAGTCTCCCCCCTCTTGCTCGTACAGGGAGTGGAACAGCATGCCACCTTGCAATGGACTCAGTGGATAGACGTTCTCGATCAGGCGATCCTGTCCCAGATGCTTGTCGATAGCACGTTGATCCATTCGCGCTAGTGGGAAGTCAGATGGCGTATAGCCGCCTGCTTCTTCGGACTGGCAGTGCGCAATGATCTGGCGCAAAGCTTCCAGATAGTTGCAAGCAAGCTCTTGAATCGTGCTTTCCTCATGAATGTTTTCGCTATATATCCATGTGACATGGAGTTGTTCTCCGGTTATGACACTGTTTACATCAATCAGGTGCTGACGTATTGTGTCTTTCCCCAGATTGGAGCCTCTTGATTCTTGCGCCATGCCAAATCTCGATTCGGCTTGAACGATCTGATCAAACTGTCCGAGGTAGTTGAAGCTGATTTCTGGCTTCGGCTTTTCACCTAGGAGTTTTTTCAACTCCTCATCCTGACTGAGGTATCGGGAAATGCCGTAGCCGACACCTTTCTTTGGAATGTGACGAAGCTGTTCCTTGACCGCTTTCAAAGCGTCACCCCACGGCTTCGAAGGGTCAATCGAAAGCTGTACCGGGTACATGCTCGTAAACCAGCCAACCGTGCGGGATAAGTCTGCTCCTTCGATAATTTCCTCGCGTCCGTGTCCTTCCAGATGAATGGCTACTATCATTTCACCTGTCCACCGATTCATTGCTTTAGTTAAAGCGGTAAGCAACACATCATTGATTTGCAGGCGATAAGGCGAAAGCGTATCCTGCAACAACGCGCGAGTTTCTTCAATGGTAAGCGCAAGACTGACTTGTTTGGAGGTTGCCTCTGTGTTTTGACTTAGCTCGAAGGCACGGTCAATTGGAAGTGGACTCACTTCATCACTCTGGCCCAGCCAGAACGCTTTTTCCGGCTCGAGCGCTTCGGAATTCGCATAGGATTGCAATTGCTCTGCCCATGACTTGAATGAAGTCGTCTTCGCTGGGAATTGCACCTCTTGATCGTTTACAAGTTGCCCGTAAGCAGTTTGCAGATCCTCTAGCAAAATGCGCCAGGAAACACCGTCTATCACCAGATGGTGGGCAATAATCAGCAGACGACCAGGTTGGTCCGCTCCAAAATGGAAGTAAACGGCTTGGAAAACGGGTCCCTCACTTACATGTAGACTTGATTGCACCTCGTTTGCGATTTGCTCCAGACGATCGGCTTGTTCTTCTTCTAGAACAGCGGACAGGTCCACACTACGGAATGGAATGGTCTCAGGACGTCCTTCCATATGTTGGGTCCAGCCTTGCTCCGTATGGTTATAACGCATACGTAATGCGTCATGATGAGTGAGCAGACTCTCGATGACACGCTCTAGAACAGTCAGGTCAACGGGTTGTTGAACCGTCAAAAGCAAGGATTGATTCCAATGATGGATCGACGGTTGTTCAGTCGTGAAGAACCACGATTGAATTGGCGTGAGCGGCACCTCTCCCGTCAAGATGCCTTGTTCTGCTTGGATTTTTACTGTTTGTATGCCGCCAGTCGCTGTCACGACACTTGCCAATTCCGCGATGGTTTGATTTCTCAAGAGCTGTTTCGGTGTCAAACGAATTCCAGCCTGATTGGCTCGAGAAACAATTTGGATACTCAAGATGGAGTCTCCACCCAACTCGAAAAAGTTGTCATAAATACCAACTTCATTAATACCTAGAACTTTTTTCCATATATCTGCAAGCGTAGCCTCAATAGCAGTTGTCGGAGCAGCAAAACTGCCTTCTGTTTCAGTGTGTAATAAATCAGGTAGAGGCAATGCTTGTCGATCTACCTTACCGTTTGGCGTCAGCGGCAGGTTACCCATGATGACAAATGCAGCTGGCACCATATACTCAGGCAGCTTTTCCTTTAGATAGCTACGGAAGTCACTTGCTTGAATCTCTTGTTTTTCTCCAAGTACGACGTAGGCAGAAAGTCGTTTTACGCCCGGAATATCCTCACGTACGAGGACGATGGTTTCTTTTACCGCTGGATGAGTGTACAGAGCTGTTTCAATTTCACCTAGTTCGACCCGGAATCCTCGAATGCTCACCTGATCGTCTGCACGACCAATGAAATCTATGTTTCCATCTGGCAGGTAACGAACCAGGTCTCCAGTTCGGTACATGCGCGCTCCCGGTTTTTGTGAGTATGGATTGGCTACGAACCTCTCTTTGGTTAGATCAGGGCGCTTCAGATAACCCCGTGCCAAGCTGTCTCCTGCAATATAGAGCTCTCCGGCTACACCAATCGGCACAGGTTTTAGCTTTTCATCAAGGACGTATACCTGCACATTGTCTATTGGACGTCCGATTGATGGTGCGAATACATGAGTAGCTTCTGTCGGAACGGCACCTGCTGTGGCGACAACCGCGTTTTCGGTTGGACCGTATTGGTTCACAAGAGTAAACGGCATTGTTGCTGGTGGGTAATCGTGTAGCTTGTCGCCCCCTGTGAGCATATAGCGCAGCTTAGCGTTGATTGGCCATTCCAAGGTAAGCAATCTTTCCGCCAATGGCGTTGGCAAAAAGCTAATCGTGATACCCGATGCAACAAGCCAATCTCTGAGTTCCTCAGGTACAAGCCGGATTTCTTCAGATGGGAGATACAGCGTTGCTCCCTTTGTTAGATATGGCCAGATTTCCCAAACAGATGCATCAAAGGCTGTTCCTGCGATTTGTGAAGCTCGATCATTTGAATCTACGCTGTACGACCGTTGGTGCCAGAAAATGAGATTTAACAAAGCGGCGTGTTCGATCTCTACCCCCTTTGGCGTTCCAGTAGAGCCAGACGTGTAGATGACGTACGCCAGATTCTCTGTTGTCATTTCAATATTCGGTGCCTCGCTGCTCTCTTCCGAAATGATATTCCAATCACGATCCAAGCAGATGAATGACGCAGTTCCTTCCGGCAATCGCCCTAACAGTCGTTCTTGGGTTAATACAACTGGCATATTGGCATCTTTCATCATGAAAGCAAGACGCTCTTGTGGATACGCCGTGTCCATTGGGACATAAGCACCGCCAGCTTTGAGTATTCCCAGTTGACCGATGAGCATATCGATGGAACGTTCTACGCAGATGCCGACAAGCGTTTCGGAGGATACTCCCTGTTTTTGCAGGTAGTTCGCTACCTGATTCGCTTTGGCATCCAGTTCTGCATAGGTGATCTGCCCTTCTTCGGAAACAACAGCTAACTGGTTTGGCAACTCCTGTGCAATCAGTGCAACCCTTTCATGCACGCATGTTTCACGTTCAAAAGGTACATTTGTATCATTCCATTGAAGGAGAAGTTGCTCCTTTTCCATATCACTCAAGAGAGGTATGGCTGTGACCGGTTGCATCGGATTTACCGAAATCGCCTCCAGCAGGTTGGAGAAATGTTTCCCCATACGCTCGATCGTTGCTGGATCAAAAAGATCGGTGTTGTACTCGAATGTTGCGATAAGTCCATCAGTTGCTTCTACGGTCGTCAAGGTGATGTCAAACTTGGCGCTTACGCCCTCCTGACCTCTGTGGAAAGGCTCGATGCGAATCTGGGACAATTCTTGTACTTCCATCGGGATGTTTTGCAGTACGAACATCACTTGGAACAACGGTGAGTAGCTTAGGCTTCGTTCCAGCTCCAGTTCATCTACCAGTTTTTCAAACGGCAGGTCTTGATGCGCATACGCTTCCAGTGCGGTCTCTCGTACTTTTGCAAGCAAGTCTCGGAAGGTTGGTTCCCCAGACATGTCCGTACGCATTACCAAGGTGTTAATGAAGAAACCAATAAGTGACTCCATTTCCTGTCTATTTCGTCCTGCGACCGGACTTCCGACGAGGATGTCTTTTTGACCACTGTAGCGATAGAGCAGGGTCTGAAAGGCAGCTAGCAAGGTCATGAATAAGGTTGATCCTTCTTCACGACTGAGCGCTTTTAGATCGGCGAGCAGTTTTTCTGAGAGCCTAATCGTATGCATCGCCCCTTTATGGCTCTGAACGGCAGGACGTGGACGATCTGTCGGCAATCTCAGAAGTGGTTCTGCATCGCCTAATTGATTTTTCCAGTACGTCAATTGTTGCTCCAATACTTCTCCTTGTAACCAATTGCGTTGCCATGTGGCATAATCTGCATATTGTAGCGGCATTTCGGCAAGCTGTGGTGTTTCTCCAGCAGATAACGCTTCGTAGATGGAGACTAACTCACCCATGAATACACTCATGGACCAGCCATCCGCAATGATGTGGTGTAAATTGAGCAAAAATACATACGCTTGTTCATCAATGCAAATCAGTTTTGCGCGTAATAACGGCCCTTGATTCAGATGAAACGACTGTTCTGCATCTTCTATGGCGAGACGCAATGCTTCTACTTCTCGCTCCTCTTCGTTCCAGTCTCGTAAGTCGATTCTTCCCAGGCTCCACTCGA
Source organism: Brevibacillus sp. NPDC003359 (assembly GCF_042878995.1). Classification (NCBI taxonomy): domain Bacteria; kingdom Bacillati; phylum Bacillota; class Bacilli; order Caryophanales; family Paenibacillaceae; genus Brevibacillus; species Brevibacillus sp. NPDC003359. Next base: position 13,901 of record NZ_JBIAOR010000001.1, on the reverse strand, counting down.
TCTTCGAGTGAATGACTTGAACTGCTTCTCCATTGATATCAGAGAAAGTTGTTCGCAGGCTCTCATGACGTTGGATGATCAGCTTAAGACTGCGTTCCCATGCCTCGACGTCTAGCTCACCGTGCAGACGAACAGCAGATGGGATGTTGTATACGGAACTGTCTGGCAACAGCTTGTCCAAGAACCACAAACGTTGTTGTGCAAACGAGAGTGGCAAGTGTCCGTCACGCGACACGGGCACGAGCGGGATGTCAGTGAGTATCGCTTCCCCTTGTAGCAATGTCGTAATTTTTTCGCTGATCGCAGCCGTTGTCGGATAATCAAACAGCGTACGAAGCGGCATATCTACGCCAAAAGCTTGACGCATACGGGAAATTGCTTGGGTAGCTAGGAGGGAATGGCCCCCTCGTTCAAAGAAATCGTCGTGAATCCCGACTTGCTCAACGGAAAGCACCTGTGTCCAAATGTTAGTCACTATTTCTTCTGTTGGTGTGCGAGGTGCGACATACTCTTGTTGTGTGGTCAAAAGTCCCCAATCTGGTGTAGGTAGTGCTCGGTGGTCTACTTTTCCGTTGACCGTAAGCGGAATAGCCTCCATCCAGACTATGCCTGCTGGAATCATGTAATCTGGCAATGTCTCTTTCAGATAGAGAGCGAGCTCCTCTATGGCTGGCTTCTCTTCACTCATTGCTATCAGATAAGCAGCCAAACGATTTTCTCGTACGATAACGACAGCTTCTCGAATCGCAGAGTGCTTTCTCATTGCGTTTTCGATTTCGCCTAATTCGATGCGGTAGCCACGAATTTTGACCTGATTATCGATACGTCCGATGAATTCGAGGTTACCGTCTTGCAGATAGCGCACCTGATCGCCTGTGCGATAATGACGTTCGCCTTCCGTTCCAAACGGATGAGTGATAAAGCGTTCCGCTGTAAGCTCTGGACGATTCCAGTAACCGCGTGCCAAGCCTTTTCCACCAATGTACAGCTCACCTGATACGCCTATAGGGACAGGCTTCAGATTGGCATCTAATACGTAGATGGTAGCATTGGCGATTGGGCGGCCAATTGGCGTGTTCGTCAGATTTGAATCCATTAGCATTAACGTGGTGCAAACGGTTGCCTCCGTTGGTCCGTAGCAATTGAAAAATTGACGATGATTTGCATAGCGAGTGATGAGCTCATAGCTTGGTGCTTCGCCGCCGATCACTAATGTTTTCAGATCAGGTAGGTCGGCGTCAGGTAATGCCGCGAGTACAGCGGGCACTGTCATAACCGTTGTGATTTCTTTTTCTTGCAAGACAGAGATGAGTTCAGGGCCTGGCAATAGCATTTCCCGATCCTCAATGACTAAGGTCGCACCCGAAATCAAAGCGATGACGATCTCAGCGACAGATACGTCGAAGCTGAACGAACATAACTGCAGGACGCGGCTAGAAGGCTGGACTTGGAACAACTCGATCAGGTAATAAGCCATATTCATCGCACTACGGTGTTCGACCATAACACCTTTCGGCAAGCCAGTGGAACCAGATGTGTAAATGACATAAGCAAGATTTTGTTCTGTAACCCCACACATCACATCGTGAACAGGTTCATTCTCTAGAGCATTACTATCAAGGCAAATTACCTGAGCCTTAGTTGTAAGTAAATGGTTTGCCAGAGATTGCTGGGTCAACACGATGTTTGCCTGCGAATCCTCGATCATGTAGGCAATACGCTCTTGCGGATGTGCCGGGTCGATTGGAACATAGGCGGCACCTGCCTTCATCACACCGAGAATCCCGACGATCATCTCAGGAGAGCGCTCGATGCAAATTCCGACGAGCGTATCTGATTTCACGCCTTGGGCAAGAAGATGATGCGCCAATTGGTTCGCTCGCTGGTTCAGTTCGGCATACGTCATTTCCATCTCTTTGTACATAAGTCCGATCGCATCTGGCGTCTTTTTTACTTGGTGTTCAAATGCTTGATGAATGCAAAGCCCGTTTGGATAATCCACCTTCGTTTCGTTCCACTCGACCAAAACCTGCTCTTGTTCGATCCCGCTGATCATGCGCACATCAGCCAGAGGTTGATCAGGATTTGCTGTCATCGATTGGAGCAGAAGAGTCATTTGCTCTAGGACACGTTCGATACGTACATGATCGAATCGGTTTTGATCAAAAACGATTTTGAGGACAAATTCTTTGCCAGGGCCACATACTACGGTGAGTGGATAGTTTGTTTGCTCCGCAGAGTCTATATCAGAAATTTGAATACTGCTGTCCACTTCTTTTACAGACTCGTCGATCGGGTAGTTCTCAAAGATAAAAATACTTTCGAACAGCGATGTGTTACGCTCGAATTCGCTCCAACTCTGGATGTCAACTAGCGGCGTGTACTCATATTGGCGAATCTCCAATTGTATTTCTTGCAATTCGCGCAGCCATACCCGAACGGTTTTGCTTGGATCGAGTGTGATTCGAACCGGAAGCGTATTAATGAACAAACCAACCATATTTTCTACGCCATGCAAATCGGCTGGACGTCCTGAACCAGTTGCCCCGAATACGACATCTGTCTCACCACTGTAAGCTCCGAGGATCATACCCCACGCACTTTGTATGAATGTATTCAACGTTACCTGATGCTGACGGGCAAATGATTGCAGATGTTCTGTAAACTCGGTCGAGAATCGGATAAAGCGCTCGTCGTAGGTTTTTGGTTCACCAAGGGATTGGAGAGCTTGTCCGAGATTTATTTGTGTCGGCCCGTATATCCCTTTCAAATGCTTGCGCCAGAAGCGTTCCGCAGCTTGCAAGTCTTGACGCTGGATCCACGCAACATACTGGGAAAAAGGTTGTACAGCCCCAAGCTGAATGTCTCTTCCATCTGCCAGCGCTAGATAAGCGGCAAACCAGTCTTTCAGGACGAGCGGCAAGCTCCAACCGTCCAGTAGTACGTGGTGGAAGCTCCAGATAAAGCGATAAGCTTCGTTGCTAATCCTGAACAAAGTCAAACGCATGAGAGGTGGTTCTGTAATCGAGAAGTTCCGCTTGCGATCCTCTTCCAAAAATGCGTCTAACGCTGCTTTCTGCCCATCCGTTGGTAAATGTCGCAGATCTCTTTCATCAACTGTCACTCGTACGTGCTTGCGGACAATTTGATGCGGATTGACTACTCCATCCCAGATAAAGGAGGTACGCAGAATAGAATGACGATCTATGACTTTTTGCCATGCTTGTTGGAAAGCATCGACGTGCAAATGATGGATCGTCATGGAGAATTGAACCACATAGTCTCCGCCCTCTTGTTCGTATAGGGAATGGAAAAGCATTCCTTCCTGCAACGGCGTCAGTGGATATATGTTCTCGATGGAGTGATCTCTATTCACATAGGTGTCGAGTGTACGCTGATCCAGACGAGACAACGGGAAGTCAGAAGGAGTATAGCCTCCTGCTTCTTCGGAGCGGCAATGTGCCATAATCTCACGTAAGGCGTCCATATAATCACGAGCAACTGCTTCCACCGTACTTTTCTCGTGGATGTTTTCGTTGTAAAACCAAGTGATATGCAGTTGTTCTCCGGAAATGACGCTGTTTACATCAATTAAATGAGCGCGAATGGAATCGGGTGCAAGATTTGAGCCTCTCGATTCAGCAGCCATGCCAAACTTAGCGTTAGACGAAACTACCTGATCAAACTGGCCGAGGTAGTTGAAGCTGATCTCTGGCTTCATTCGAGACTTCAACTGCTCTTTCAGCTCGTCATCCTGACTTAAGTAGTGCAGGATACCATAGCCAATTCCATTTTGCGGAATTGTTCGAAGCTGTTCTTTGAGCGCTTTCAGCAGTTCGCTCCACGGTTTCGTCTCGTCAAGTGTAAGCTGTACAGGATACATACTCGTGAACCAGCCAACGGTTCGGGATAAATCTGCTCCTTCCAAAATATCCTCGCGTCCATGCCCCTCGAGATGGAAATACAACGTCTGTTTCCCTGTCCAGCGGTGCATCGCTTTTGTTAAGGCAGCGAGTAATACATCGTTCATTCTCAAACGGTAAGGAGAAAGTGTTTCCTGCAACAGAGCACGGGTCTCTCCTGCATTTAAAGAGAATGTTACTTGCTTGGTTGTCGCTTCCGTATTCTGACTCGGCTCATAAAAGTGATCAATCGGGATCGGACTCGCCTCGTGAACTTGTTTAAGCCAGGACTCTTTTTCTTGCTGGATAGCGTCTGAATTGGCATACTCAACTAATTGCTCAGCCCACATCTTGAACGAAGTCGTCTTTGCTGGAATTTGTACGTCTTGACCGTTCACTATTTGATCATAGGTATGTTGCAGATCCTCCAGCAAAATACGCCACGATACACCGTCAACAACTAGGTGGTGAATGACGAGCAACAGTCGGCCAGCTTGCTCTTCGCCCATGTTGAAGTACACAGCTTGTACGATGGGGCCTTCTGTGATATTTAAGCTCGCTTGTACTTCTTGGGAGATTTCCTCCAGCCTGGACTCCTGTTCCTGTTTAGGCAGGTTAGACAGATTCACGCTACGGAATGGAACGTTCTCTTCAAGACCTTCCATCATTTGCGTCCACATGCCGTCATGGTGTGAAAAGCGCATACGCAACGCATCATGATGGGCCAGTAGGCTCTCGATTGTTTGCTCCAATACAACAAGGTCTACTGGTTGCTGAACAGTCAGCAGTAACGACTGATTCCAGTGGTGTAGCGACGGTTGATTGGAGTCAAAGAACCAATTTTGGATTGGAGTGAGCGGTACATATCCAGTAACAGCGCCCTGTTCATTCTTCCATTTTGTATCTGTTGCTTGGCTCAAATCAGTAACAACGCGTAGCAATTCTGCAATGGTTTGATTTTCAAAAAGTTGCTTGGGTGTGAAACGAATTCCTAAATGATTGGCTCTTGCAACGATCTGGATACTGAGAATGGAGTCGCCGCCCAATTCGAAAAAGTTGTCGTAGATGCCGATGTTCGCAACACCCAGCACACTTTTCCAGATTTCCGCCAATTTCATTTCCAGATCCGTTGTAGGTGCTACATAACCGCTATCCGCCTCATTTCGGGAATAGTCAGGGATTGGTAGCGCCCGGCGATCCACTTTTCCGTTTGGTGTCAGCGGGAAGCTGTCCAACTTCACGAAGGCGGATGGGATCATGTGCTCTGGCAACTTATCCTTGAGATATGATCGCATCTCAATGTGATTAACCTCTTTTTCTTCTGCAAAAACGAGGTAGGCGGCAAGGCGCTTGTCTCCAGGAGTTTCCTCTCTCACCATGAGTAATGTTTCTTTTACAGCCGGGTGGCTCTGCAACACCGTCTCGATTTCGCCTAGTTCAATGCGGAAGCCGCGGATTTTTACCTGATTATCGATACGCCCGATAAACTCAATCGTGCCATCAGGCAAATAACGAACCAAGTCACCCGTACGGTACAGGCGAGAATTTCCTTGTGGGTCAAACGGATTCTCCACAAACCGTTCTGCGGTTAATTCCGGATTGTTCAAATAACCAAGAGCGAGGCCCTCCCCGCCTATATATAATTCTCCTGCTGCACCCAGAGGGACAGGCTGTTGATGTTTATCCAATACGTACACTGTGGTATTGCTGATCGGTCGGCCGATCGGGAAGGAGCTGACGCCTTCTGGAAGCTCCGTGACGGGATTGCAGCAAGTAAAAGTCGTGTTTTCCGTCGGGCCATAACCGTTAATCACCGTGATACCGCCAAGCGAAAGTACCTTGCGTACATGTGATGCGGAGACCACATCTCCACCGACAAGTAGTTGGTGCACGCCGCGCAAGTACTCCACCTTGTGGTCAACCATGACCGTGAACAGTCCAGCCGTCAGCCAAAGTGTAGTCACCTTGTGATTCTGAATCGCCTCTCCCAGTTCATCGAGTGAGGGCTGATGTGGCGGTATCAACACCAGCTTCGCTCCGTTTAACAACGCACCCCAAATTTCAAAGGTAGCAGCATCAAACGATACGGTAGAGGCTTGCAGGAACACGTCCTCTTCCGTAATGGTCACGTAGTTCGTGTTTTTGATCAGGCGAACAATTCCGCGATGGACGACCAGCACTCCTTTTGGTGTACCTGTTGAACCAGATGTGTAAATGACGTAAGCGAGACTGTCCGCGGTCATATCTACTTGAGGAGCAAGTGTACTTTCTTCTGCCCATTTTTCCCCAGCATGATCGAGAGAGAAAATGGTAAGCTCTTGTTCTTGCCACTTGGAAGACAAATGCTCCTGTGTCAATAAAATTGAAATCTGGGCATCTGCCATCATGAAAGCAAGACGTTCTTGCGGATACGCAGGGTCGAGTGGCACATACGCTCCACCTGCTTTGAGAATCCCGAGCATACCAACGAGCATCTCTAACGAGCGCTCTACGCAAAGTCCGACAAAAGTACCCGTTTCTACTCCTTGCTTTTGCAAGTAGTTGGCAAGCTGATTGGCTTTTGCCTCCAGCTCGGCGTAAGTCAACTGTTCTTCCCCAGCAACGACGGCGATACGATCTGGGTATTGGGCTACTGTTTCGGCAAACAGTTGTTGAACAGTTTTATCCCGAGGGTAGTCGCTCCCTGTGTTGTTAAGCTCTACCACCTGTTTATTTCGTTCGCTCTCCCTTAGAAGATCAAGTTTTTCAATCGACTCCTCTGGTTGGGCGATGATAGCCTCAAGCAGATTTTGCAAATGTCCAGTCATTCGCTCTATCGTCGATCTGTCGAACAAATCTGTGCTGTACTCAAAGGAGGCCACAAGTCCGTCTGCCTGCTCTCTCATTGTCAATGTGAGGTCAAACTTGGAGGTCGTCAAATGTCGCTCAGAATCCAATGGTGTGAGCTGAATGCCGGACGTTACTGCTTCCTCCAGCGGGAAGTTTTGCAGGACAAACATGACCTGGAACAACTGCGAGTAGCTGAGGCTACGCTCTAGCTGTAACTCATCGACCAATTTTTCAAAAGGTAAATCTTGATGTGCATATGCCTCCAACGCTGTTTCGCGAACTCGTGCCAGTAATTCTGTAAATGCTACATCTCCTGTTACGTTGGTTCGGAGTGCCAAAGTGTTGACGAAGAATCCAATCAAATTCTCGGTTTCTTGACGATTGCGCCCAGCTACCGGACTTCCCACAACTATGTCTTCTTGACCACTATAGCGGTATAGAAGGGTTTGGAATGCAGCCAGCAACGTCATAAACAAGGTAGAATTGGACTCTTGGCTAAGTACTTTCATTTTGGCGAGCAAGTCCGCAGAAAAGGTCTTGGTGTAAATGGCTCCTTTATAGGATTGCACAGCAGGGCGCGAACGGTCTGTCGGCAGTGCTAGAAGCGGTTCTGCTCCACTCAGTTTTTCTTTCCAATAAGTAACCTGTTGCTCTAAGATTTCGCCATCCATCCACTCACGCTGCCATGTGGCAAAATCCGCATATTGAATCGGTAGCTCTGCTAGCTCTGGTGTTTCTTGTTTACTGAAAGCTTCGTAATTGGCAAGCAATTCGCGATAGAATATGCCCATCGACCAACCATCAGAGATGATGTGGTGCATGTTGATCAAGAAGACATATGCGTGATCATCTGTTTGGATCATCGTCGCGCGTATCAGCGGTCCTTGTCCAAGGGCAAATGCTCGGGCAGTTTCGGCTTCAGCCAACTGCTCTATCCTTTGTTCTTGCTTTTCAGCTGATAGGTCGCGTAAGTCCAGAATGTCCATTTTCCAGTCCATATGCAGATGAATCACTTGTATGGATTGTCCGTCTATTTCGTGGAACGTGGTACGCAAGCTTTCGTGACGCAAAATAATCGCCTGTAAACTCTTCTCCCATGCCACTACGTCGAGTTCACCTTGCATGCGAAGCGCAGATGGGATGTTGTACATCGGACTTTCTGGCATGAATTGATCAAAGAACCACAATCGCTGTTGGGCAAAAGACAACGGCAGATTGCTCTGTCTTGACACAGGCTGAATCGATCCACCAATCGCTTCTTTATCTCCCAAAAGAAGTGCTGCTCCCTGTTCACTCCATGCTGCAATGGTCGGATGTTCAAAAATGGAGCGAACCGTCTGCTCTATTCCAAACGCCTCTCGTAGACGTGAAATGACTCGTGTCGCCAAAAGTGAATGTCCACCAAGCTCGAAAAAGTTATCGTGAATCCCCACTTTTTCGACTCGGAGCACCTGCGACCATATGTTGGCAATCAGCTCTTCTACCTGATTGCGCGGCTCTATGTAGCCTTTGGCGGAAGCTGGATTTGTCCATTCCGGTTCCGGCAGTTGTTTGCGGTCGATTTTACCATTTGCCGTCAAAGGCATCGCATCAAGGAAAATATAAAATGATGGCCTCATGAATTCTGGCAACTTCGTTTTTGTCCATGCACGCAAATCAGTAGTTTCGAGCGTGATGTCTCCTGAAACGGTAAGATACGCAGTTAAATGCTTCTCGCCCGGCTTAATCTCACGGACCATGACCACAACTTCGTTCACGGACGGATGCAAGCTGAGTGCTGCTTCCACCTCACCTAATTCGATGCGGAAGCCGCGGATTTTTACCTGATTGTCGATACGCCCGATAAACTCAATCGTGCCATCAGGCAAATAACGAACCAAGTCACCCGTACGGTACAAGCGAGAATTTCCTTGTGGGTCAAACGGATTCTCCACAAACCGTTCTGCGGTTAACTCCGGATTGTTCAAATAACCAAGAGCGAGGCCCTCCCCGCCTATAAATAATTCGCCTGCTGCACCCAGAGGGACAGGTTGTTGATGTTTGTCCAATACGTACACCGTGGTATTGCTGATCGGTCGGCCGATCGGGAAGGAGTTGACGCCTTCTGGAAGCTCCATGACGGGATTGCAGCAAGTAAAAGTCGTGTTTTCCGTCGGGCCATAGCCGTTAATCACCGTGATACCGTCAAGTGAAAGTACCTTGCGTACATGTGATGCGGAGACAACATCTCCACCGACAAGTAGTTGGCGCACGCCGCGCAAGTACTCCACCTTGTGGTCAACCATGACCGTAAACAGACCAGCCGTCAGCCAAAGTGTAGTCACCTTGTGATTCTGAATCGCCTCTCCCAGTTCATCGAGTGAAGGCTGATGTGGCGGCATCAACACCAGCTTCGCTCCGTTTAACAACGCACCCCAAATTTCAAAGGTAGCAGCATCAAACGATATGGTAGAGGCTTGCAGGAACACGTCCTCTTCCGTAATGGCCACGTAGTTCGTGTTTTTGATCAGGCGAACAATTCCGCGATGGACGACCAGCACTCCTTTTGGTGTACCTGTTGAACCAGATGTGTAAATGACGTAAGCGAGACTGTCCGCGGTCATATCTGCTTGAGGAGCAAGTGTACTTTCTTCTGCCCATTTTTCCCCAGCATGATCGAGATAGAAAATGGTAAGCTCTTGTTCTTGCCACTTGGAAGACAAATGCTCCTGTGTCAATAAAATTGAAATCTGGGCATCTGCCATCATGAAAGCAAGACGTTCTTGCGGATACGCAGGGTCGAGTGGCACATACGCTCCACCTGCTTTGAGAATCCCGAGCATACCAACGAGCATCTCTAACGAGCGCTCTACGCAAAGTCCGACAAAAGTACCCGTTACTACTCCTTGCTTTTGCAAGTAGTTGGCAAGCTGATTGGCTTTTGCCTCCAGCTCGGCATAGGTCAACTGCTCTTCCCCCGACACGACGGCGATACGATCTGGGTATTGGGCTGCTGTTTCGGCAAACAGTTGTTGAACGGTTTTATCCCGAGGGTAGTCGCTCGCGGTATCGTTTTGCCCGACCAGTAGATGCTGTCTTTCTTCTTGACTGAGAAAAGAGATAGAGGACAGGCATTGTTTCGGATTCTCGACGATTGCTACTAGAATGGATGCCATTTGGTCAAGTGTCCGTTCGATTGCCACCTGCTCAAAGCGGTCTGTCCTGTACATCATTTTGATGCTAAACTGCTCGCCCGGAATCCCGACAATCGTGAGCGGATTATCTACTTCTTGGAAGTGCTGTACACTAGAGATGAAAAAACCGAATTCCCTCTCTTCCCCTTCTCCCAGCGGATAGTTCTCAAATACGAAAATACTTTCAAACAGTGGTAGTCCACGCGGTACATCCGTCCAGCCCTGGATATCCACCAATGGAGAGTATTCATACTGTCGGACTCTAGATTGCTGATCCTGTAACTCTTTGAACCACTGATCCAACGTTTGCTCAGGCTCGACTTTCGTTTTCATCGGCAATGTGTTGATAAACATACCAACCATCTGCTCTACACCTGGCAGATCGCTCGGGCGCCCGGAACCGGTTACGCCGTATACCACGCTTTCTTCTCCGCTCAAACGGCTGAGGAGAATGGCCCATGCCCCTTGCACGATGGTGTTGATCGTTACCTTATAAGTTCGAGCTAATTTTAAGAGAGCTTTCGAGACTTCATTAGTCAAGGTTCGAGTCGATTCATGAATCCCTTTTTCCTGCTCTGAACCTCTCAAGGGATAAGATTCAAAGGGAAGAGGTGTGGGACTCTCGACGGACGCTAGGAACTCGCGCCAGAACTTTTCAGACTCTGTCTTGTCCTGACGGCGAAGCCAGGAGATATAATCTTTGAATGGCTTTGGCTGTGGAAGTCTCAAGTCCTTGCCTTGGCAGTACGCCTCATAGAAATCGAGGACTTCCTGAAAAAGAATGGGGCTGCTCCATCCATCCAAGAGCAAATGGTGGAAGCTCCAGATGAACTGGTGCACATCTTTGGCCTTTTTAATGACCGTCACTCGCATGAGAGGGGCTTCGCTCAAGTCGAAGCCTGCCTCTTTTTCTTTTTGCAAAAACGATGTCAGCATGGTTTTCTGCTCTTCATCGGTGTGATGTGACCAGTCTTCCTGTTGTATGGAAAAAGGAACACTTTCGAAGACCACCTGAAGCGGCTTCTCTACCTCTTCCCAAAGGAATCCAGTACGCAAAATGGAATGTCTTTGCACCACTTTGTTCCAGGCTTTTTCAAAGTTGACGATGTCAAGCTCGCCTGTAAGAATGGCAATGTTCTGCACCATATAGGCTGAACCCTCAGAGTACAGCGAATGGAACAACATCCCTTCTTGCAGCGGGGATAAGGTGTATAGATCAGTAAAATCCCCCATTGGATTAATTCCCCTTTCTTTTCTTCAGCTTGGAGAGAACCTTGTTTAACGCCGTCTGACTCAAGTCTGCATCCTCGAAGTCTTCGGTTCTATAGCTTTGTTTCTCCGCTTGTATCAGTGAACGCAGGATTTCCGTGAAATGACGGGCGAAAGTCTCGACGCTCGCTTCGCTATGCAATGTCTCGTTGTAGAGGAAGCTTAGGTTCAGCTTGCCTCCTGTGACTGCCCCTACCACATCAATCAGATGAGCCCGTCTGTTGTCCGGACTGATATTGGAGCCTCTTTCTCCTGTCGCAAATCCAAACAGGGAATCTCCTTCTCCCGCCTGATTGAACTGTCCCAGATAGTTGAAGCTAATCGGTGGTTGCGGAATAGCCGCTAGCTTTTCGGACACCTCGCTATCTTTTGTCAAGTAGCGCAGGATGCCGTATCCAAGGCCTTTGTTCGGAATTTGTTGAAGCTTCTCTTTGACTCTTACCAGCACATTTTCCTGAGACATGTTCTGATCCAGACGAATCAGGAGTGGATACATTGACGTAAACCAGCCGACCGTGCGGGAGAGATCAACCTCGGAGAACAATTCTTCACGACCGTGACCTTCTAGGGCGACTAGTAGGGATTGTTCTCCAGTCCATTTGGCGTATGCCAGTGCTAACGCGGTCAATAGAACATCATTGATTTGCGCGCGGTAACGGGACGGTACTTTCTGTAGCAGGGTTTCTGTCTCTTCTTCCTCCATTGAAATCGTAATCGTCCGGCAGTTTCCTTCTATGTTCAACTCACCGTCATGGATTGGTGGTGTAAAGGACACCATCTCGTCTGCTGCAGCTATCCAGTACTCCTTTTCAGCGACAATACGTTCAGAAGATGCGTACTCATTCATTTTTACTGCCCATGCCTTGTAGGAGCTTGTCTTTGCTGGCAATTGAATCTCTGTTCCCTTCACAGCCTGCATGTATGCCGTTTGCAAGTCTTCGATCAGCACTCGCCACGATACGCCGTCTACCGCCAAATGGTGAATGACAATCAGCAAACGGCCCGGTCGATCATACCCGAGATCGAAGTACACGATCTTCATGAGCGGTCCGTTTTCCAAATCTAGGCTCGCTTGTGCCTGGTGTGAAAGTTTTTCGATTCTTCTCATGTGCTGAGCTGGCGAGATCATACTAAGATCCTCCACGATGAGCAAAACTTCCGATTCGACTTCTGCGTGTGTCTGCTTCCACTGTCCATCTGTGTAGGTATAACGCAGGCGGAGGGCGTCGTGGTGATTGAGCAGGTGGGTAATCGCTTGCTCCAGATGCTCTTCGTCCAATTGTTCGTTCACTTGCAGGAGCATCGATTGGTTCCAGTGATGTGGTGTTGGCTGCTCTTGCTCGAAGAACCATTTTTGGATCGGCAATAGTGGAGCTTCACCTGTTACCATTCCTTGCTCTGCTTCTATTTTCGTGCTTTGGCCTGCAACCTTTGCCAAATCTGCAATCGTTTGATGGTCAAAAAGATTCTTCGGAGTTAGATGGATGCCAGCATTGTTTGCACGCGCGACGATTTGAATGCTGAGGATGGAGTCGCCCCCAAGCTCAAAAAAGTTATCGTGAATGCCGATGCGATCCATTCGCAGAACGGCGCACCAGATTTCCGTCAGTCTTTGTTCGATTAGGTTGGTAGCCTGTGTAAACGAATCAACAGCTTGGCTGCGATCATAGACAGGGACTGGAAGTGCTTTTCTGTCTACTTTCCCGTTTGGCGTAAGCGGCAATTCATCCAGCATGACGAAAGCAGATGGCACCATATAATCCGGAACATGTGCTTTGAAGTGTTGGCGCAGTTCGGCTGTGTCTATTTCTTTCTCCGCTTCTTTGACCGCATAAGCGACGAGCTGTTTCTTGCCCGGTTCATCTTCGCGGACAATGACTACGGATGCGGCAAGCGCAGGGTGTTTGGCTAAAACTGACTCAACTTCACTCAGCTCGATGCGGAATCCGCGGATTTTTACCTGATTATCGATTCGGCCGATGAATTCGATAAGACCATCTGGCAGGTAACGAACCAAGTCACCAGTCCGATAGAGTCGTGCCTGTGGATCGGTTGAGAACGGGTTGGGTACAAAGCGTTCTTCCGTCAAATCAGGTCGATTCCAATATCCTTTCGCCAGACCATCTCCGCCAATGTACAGTTCACCTGTTACACCAATCGGGACGGGCTGCATTTTGCCATCCAGCACGTACACAGTCGTATTCTTGATGGGGCGGCCAATCGGGAAAGAACTGATCGTCTCTGGCAGCTCTGTGACCGGATAGCAGCAGGTGAATGTCGTATTTTCCGTTGGACCGTACCCGTTGATAATCGTGACTCCTTCGATTTCCAAAGCTTTTCTTACGTGAGGAACTGAGACGACATCTCCACCAACGAGCAGTTGCCGAACCCCTGTCAGGTACTCTTTGTGATGATCAGCCATCAGTGTGAACAGTCCCGCCGTCAGCCAAAGCGTCGTAACCTGGTGAGTCTGAATGGCTTGTCCCAGTTCTTCTAAGGAAGGCAGATCAGGCGGCATCAGCACCAGCTTTGCCCCATTCAGCAAGCTGCCCCAAATCTCAAAGGTCGCCGCATCGAACGATACTGTCGATGCTTGCAGGAAAACGTCCTGCTCGGTGATTGTCACGTAGTCAGTTCCTTTGACGAGACGGACAATGCCTCGATGGATGACAAGCGTTCCTTTTGGCAACCCGGTAGAACCAGAGGTGTAGATCACGTAAGCGAGACT